>JAABRM010000061.1 GCA_011390955.1 Oscillatoriales cyanobacterium
TTGAGCGCGGTGGTCCCACGCCTATTCCATCTCGAACTAGGACGTGAAACGCCGCAGCGGCGAAGATACTTGGCGGGTTGCTGCCTGGGAAAATAGCTCAGTGCCAGGGATTTTATTTCTAGAAGGGGAGGGTTGACTCATCAACCCTCCCCTTCTTTTTTTGACGTTGAATATCTAGCCTCTTTTAAAGAAAAATAAATAAAGAGTAAAAGAAAATAAAGAGTAAAAGATTGATATTGATTGATTCACCGATTCAGCCAATAAATCAAAGTCAATGAACAAGCTGTATAGAAACATGACATCAAATCACCAAAAAATAATATCGTTACCTAAAATGGGTTGCGGCACTTGGGCTTGGGGCAATCGCCTGCTTTGGAATTATGAGCCAAGTATGGATGGAGAATTGCAGGAAGTTTTTAACTTTTGTGTTAAGAACGGCGTGACTTTATTTGATACGGGAGATTCTTATGGCACTGGAAAATTAAAAGGCCAAAGTGAGAAACTTTTGGGAAAATTTTCTCGGGAATATGCTGGTGATAATGAGGATAATATTTGTTTGGCCACCAAATTAGCTCCGTATCCTTGGCGATTAACCCGAAAATCAATGGTTGCGGCGGGTAATGCTTCGGCAAATCGCTTGGGGACTGGGGTTGATTTGGTGCAGATGCACTGGTCTACGGCGAACTATTTACCCTGGCAAGAATGGCCTTTGTTAGATGGATTGATGGATTTATATGAACAGGGGAAAGTCAAAGGCGTGGGTCTTTCTAATTATGGCCCAAAACGCTTGAAACAGGTTGATCAAAAATTTCGCGATCGCGGCATTGCCATTACGAGTTTACAAGTGCAATATTCCCTTTTATCGACTTATCCCGTCACGGATTTAGGACTGAAAGAAGTTTGCGACGAGTTGGGCATTCAATTGATTGCTTATAGTCCTTTAGCTTTGGGTTTGTTAACGGGTAAATTTTCGGAAACTGGCCTATTTCCCAAAGGTCTGCGGGGTTTAGTCTGTAAGCAGTTATTGCCGGGAATGCGTCCGTTGTTAAGTTGCTTAGAGGCGATCGCTAAATCCCGATATAAAACAATGTCCCAAGTTGCTTTAAATTGGTGCATTTGTAAAGGGACTATCCCCATTCCAGGGGCAAAAAACCTCAGACAAGCGCAAGAAAATATTGGGGCATTAGGGTGGCAATTAGACTATGGGGAAATAGCCGAATTAGATAAAGCCGCTGCCCAGGTAGAGAAACCAATGGTACAGAATATCTTTCAAAGTCAGTAATTGATTGGTTGTTGGTTGTTGGTTGTTGGTTGTTGGTTGGTGGTTATTGGTTCTTGGTTGATTGAATTTCCCAAGGAACGAATAACTAATAACTAATAACTAATCACTTTACCGCTGAATTGTTGTCACGTAAGCATTCAGCGATCGCCTATCAGTTATCAGCCTAAAGGCTAACTGCTGACCGCTGACGGCTGAATGCTTATTTTTAATCCAAAGTCAAGAGAAAATTATCCCTAAAAATCTGAGTTATTTGGTTCAGAACTTTGGGCTAATTTGAGCCGATCGCTGGCGGCAATTAAGGCGTGGCGTACTTGCTCAAATCCCGTGCCACCGTAGCTATTCCGGGCGGCTACAACTTGGCGAGGGGTAATGGCATGATAGATATCTTCTTCAAAAGCTGGGTGAATAGTTTGCCATTCAGCTAAGGTTAAATCCTTGAGTAATTTTCCCGCAGCTAAAGAAGTTTTCACCACTTGACCCACTAGGTTATAAGCTTCTCGGAAAGGGACACCTTTGCTGGCTAAATAATCCGCTACATCAGTGGCATTGGAAAAATCTTCTTCTACCGCAGCGGCCAGTCTTTCGGTTTTAAATTCAATGCCTTCTTGCAACAAAATTGTCATTGCTTCTAGGCAACCTTTGACCGTATTCACGCTATCAAATAGCGCTTCTTTGTCATCTTGCAAGTCTTTGTTGTAGGCTAAAGGTAGCCCTTTCATTAATACTAATAAGGCTTGTAAATGCCCAAAAACGCGCCCAGTTTTTCCGCGAACTAATTCGGGAACATCAGGATTTTTCTTTTGGGGCATAATACTGGAACCAGTGGCACAACTATCTTTGAGGGTGACAAAGCCAAATTCTTGGGAAGACCAGAGAATAATTTCCTCAGATAATCGGCTGAGGTGTACCATAATTAAGCTGGCAGCGGCCAAAAATTCTATGGCAAAATCGCGATCGCTCACCCCATCTAAACTATTAGCATAGGGAGCAGAAAATCCTAATTGTTCAGCGGTATAATGGCGGTCAATGGGGAAAGTTGTGCCGGCCAAAGCCCCAGAACCGAGGGGGGAAATGTTCACTCGTTTGTAAACATCTCCCAACCGTTCCCAGTCTCGGGCAGCCATTTCAAAATAAGCCAATAAGTGATGGGCTAAACTTAAAGGTTGCGCCCGTTGTAAGTGGGTATAACCGGGAATTAGAGTTTCTACATTTGGTTCCGCTAACTTCAGTAAAACCGTTTGAAATTCTAACAGTTGATGACGAATTTGGGTAATTCGATCGCGCAAATATAGCCTAGTATCCGTGCCTACTTGGTCATTGCGCGATCGCGCCGTATGCAGCTTTTTCCCCACATCCCCGGTAATTTCCGTTAGGCGTTTTTCTACCGCAAAATGTACATCTTCGGCGTCAACACCGGGAGTAAATTTACCTTCTCGATATTCGCGACGAACCTGTTCTAAACCAGCGATGAGTTTTTCCCCTTCTTCGGGGGAAATAATGCCAGTTTTTACCAGCATCTTGGCATGAGCCTGGGAGCCAGTGATGTCATATTCAATTAATTGAATATCAAAACCAATACTGGCATTAAAACGGGCGATCGCTGGATGTAATGCGGATTCAAATCGCTGACTCCAAGTGTTTTTTTGTTCAGTCATTTTCAGTACAATATTCCTTTCTGATTGACGAATTTTCCGGCTTTCCCAGTAAAGCCTTTATCGGATTATCTGCCGATGATGCCTCTAAAGACAAAACCGAGAACCAGCCCCACTAATAATGCCCAAACTTGGCCGGTTTCGACAAAGTTTTTTAAATAAGTTCCCATTTGACCCATAACATCTGGGTCATTGACTTGTTGAGCAATAATCATTTGCGGCTGGGATTTGCCTAAAAGATTATGCCTCAGTTCCGTCTTCAATTCTGTATGATTTGAGGCAACAGGGGTTAATTCCATTATATTGATGAATTGAGTCATTGTTCCCTCACTTTTTATGCAAAAATTTAAGATTAATAAGTTAAATGGAAAAACCGGCGATCGCCTGAAGATCGCCTGGGTTCATTGGTCAGGATTAATCGGTCAAAACCTAACCGCGAACAGCCTTGAGTCAACCAGGGATTTTTTCTCGGTGGCAAGAGGCTAATTTTCGCACTGCCGATAGTTTTCAGTTCGCCTCCTGAACCTGCATCACAATTAAAGTCATATCATCACTATTATAATGACTCGTCCCAATAAATTTTTGTACCGTATCAAAGAGATAATCGAGAGTCGCTTGCGGCGTGGGACAGTGCAAACAAGCCCAGCGAAATGCTTCGATCAGGTTTTCTTCATCAAAGCGATCGCCATGAGGATTGGCGGCATCCGTAAAGCCATCGGTGTAATAAATAACGCGATCGCCGGGATGTAACTGAATCCGATCCTCTTGATATTGGCTATCCACATCTAAGCCAATCAACATCCCCAAAGTATCTAAACGCTGAATTGTTTGGGTAGAAGCCTGCCACAACAACGGGGGATTATGGGCAGCATTACTATAAGATAAAAATCCCGTTTGGGGATCGTACTCGGAATAAAACAGGGTGACAAAGCGATTAGAATTTTCCAAATCGGTGTACATCACCCGATTCAAATGCTGCAAAATTTTCGCGGGGGAATGACCATTGTGGACTTCAGCCCGCAACATTCCTCTGGTCATGGTCATAATCAAACCTGCGGGAACTCCTTTGCCCATCACATCCCCAATTACCACACTCCAGACTCCCCCTGGGTTGCCACAATGTTGATTTGGGCGGATTTGGTCGTGACTGCTGGGGATAAAATCGTAATAATCTCCCCCAACGCGGTTAGCGGTTTTACAACGGGCGGCCAATTCTAATCCCTGAATTTTGGGACAATGACGCGGGAATAATTGGCGTTGAATTTCCGAGCCAATTTCTAACTCCCGATCTAAGCGTTCTTTTTTCCGCAATTCTGCGGTTAGTTCGTCATTTTCAATGGCCACGGCGGTTTGATCCGCCACCAGTCGGATTAATTTTTGTTTGGTGGGAGTCCAAGCATATTCTGGATCGTTACTAAAGACATAAAGCCGCCCCCGTTCAGAATTTTTCAACAGAATGGGAATGGCAAATAGTTGAACTTGGGGTTCAAAGTAACTTTTGATTTGATAATCAAATTTAGCCAGGAGCGATGGGTTGCCTGATGCTAAGGGGAAGTTTTGGCTCATTTTATGGGCGATCGCCTCAATTGCCGCCCGAATATCTGGGCAAGCATGACCATCGAGACAATGTTCTCGGAGCAATTTAATTTGGCCATTGGGCTTAAATAAAACGAGGGCTGCTCCATCACTATCGGTGACTCGACTAGCCACCAAAGGAATCAATTCTAAAAACTGATTCAGATTGTTAAAACTGCGTAGGGCAAAACTCAAAGACCCCAATAAATCTTGAATTTTATTTTGTTCTCGATGCCAACAGGCTAACAATTCTTTTAAAGCCAAAACCGGACTGACACCAGAGGTGGTATCAGATGAAATCATTACCGGCGGTATAATTGCGGCGCTATTTTCATTAATTAGCGTCGAGATTTCTTCGCGATCGCTGCTATTACTAGGACGATCTTCGGGTTCATAAGGCGGTCGAGGAAGAGGCGCAGCAGTCATTAATTCACATTTGAGTCAGTTGATGTACAATCCCTTGATTTTTGTTAGGATAAATATCCCTGAAATCTATCTAAAACCGGAACCGGAATTTCCTTGTCAAAAAATTAGTCAGATTATCAATATTTCTCGAAATCCGAGATTTTTTTATCTTCAACTGGTTGAGTATAGCCGGGAGTTTTGCCTCCCGGCAATGGGATTCGCTCCCGAGGATATCAGAGAATATTGTGTAATCTTAATCCGGGTCAAATCTTGGCTGGTTTATTCCTGAAAATCAATCGCGATCGCCCCCTAGCCATTGAGCATCGCTTCCACGAACTCATAACTAGCAAATGGTCGCAGATCGTCAATTCCTTCACCGGCACCGATAAAGCGGATCGGCAGACCCATTTGCTGGGATACCGCCAGAGCTATGCCACCTTTAGCAGTTCCGTCCAGTTTTGTCAAGATCACTCCAGACAAATCGATCGCTTCCGAGAAGACTTCCGCTTGCCGCAAGCCATTTTGACCCAGGGTAGCATCCAGGACAATCAACGCTTCGACGATGGTGTCCGGGGCTTTTTTGTCAATAATGCGCCGAATTTTGCTCAGTTCGTCCATGAGATTTTTCTTATTTTGCAGCCGTCCGGCGGTATCGACTAACAACAATTCCGTGCCACGGGATTGCGCGGCGGCGATCGCATCAAAGACCACCGCTGCCGGATCCGTATTCTTACCAGGGTTGGCGATCACTTCCACACCGCTGCGCTCACCCCACACCTTCACCTGTTCCACCGCTGCGGCCCGGAAAGTATCCGCTGCGGCAATTAAGGTTTTATAACCAGATTTTTGGGCTAGGTGAGCTAATTTGCCAATGGTGGTAGTTTTGCCTGCCCCATTCACCCCAGCAATTAACCAAATATTCAGCCGGTCTTTTTCTGGGAACAGCATCCGGTTTTCCCGATTTTGGTTCGGTGCATCCAGAATATCTCGGAGGATTTGTTTCAAATAGGCGATCGCCTCTTTCGGGGGTAAAGCTTCTTCTCTGAGCTTATTTTGCAGCGCCTGAATAATATAATCAGTCGCCTCAATGCCTACATCCGCTTGCAATAGGGCGGCCTCAATTTCCATCACCGCTTCCCGGTTCAATGGCCCCGCACCTACAATCGACTTCAGTTGATTAATTAACCCTAAACGAGTCTTATCTAACCCTTGTCTCAGCTTTTGCAGCCAGTTAATTTCCTCGATGGAAACTTCATCCGGGCGGCGTCCCTGACGGGCTAAGACTTCCGCTGACCATAAAAATTCCTCATCAAATTCCATCCCTGGAACTGCTGGGGTCTTAACCGCTGGCTTGGTATAGTCTTCCTCAACCGGCGTTTCCATCGCCGTTTCCGCCAACTGTTTCAAGCGTTCTTGGCGTTCCGCTTCTGCCTTTGCCCAGTTCAATATGGGTTGAGGGGACTCCGGCGCCGTTTCTGGTGCCGTTTCCGGTTCCGTTTCCCCTGTTTCGGTTGTTGCCCCTGTTTCCGTTGCTTCGGGTTCTAATGTTGCCGGAACTTCAGCGACAGTTATTGGATCCGCGATCGGGACTGGGGCGGCGGTGGCTTCGGGTTCAACAGTTTCGGCTGTTTCTTCGGCTGTTTCTGATGTTGGGGAAACTTCCTCCTCGGCGATCGCCTCTGGGGTAGTTTCCGGGGTCGTTTCCGATTCAACCAGATCGATCGCTGATGCCGCAGACTCTACCACAGGGGCTTCATCGGGTGGCTCCTGGGCAAGAGTACCGCTTTCTTCTGTGGATTCAGAATCGGTGGATTCAGAAACCGTTGCCTCGGTCGGTGACTGTTGCTTTTGAAGATTTTGATAAGCAGCTTTTGCCCACTTCAGGTACTCATCCGCAGAATCTTCTGATGAATCGGTTGTTGCGGATGCTGATGAATCTGCGGGAGCAGGAGCCTCTTGTTTTGGTTTTTCTTCAGGCGGTTTTTTGTCATTAGCTTCAGGCGGTGTTTTGTCATCACCTTGAGTCCGTTTTTTGTCATCAAACTGACGGCGAAACCAATTAAATACCATTTCAATTATCCCGCTATGCTATTAAGAATTTGATGGTTTAACTTTTAGGAGTATTCCTGTTAATTTACTTTAAATTAATTATCGATAATAGTTGATGATTTAATTATTTTAAAGCAATTTAACCAGAAAAAATAATAATTAAATCAACCATTAACTAAATTTTTCTAGGTGTATTTTTGGTCAAACAGCAAAATAATTTGCCTTAACCAAATTAGTTCTACAGAAAAATTTACCTCGCGTTTTAGACTTTCATCTCATTAGTTACGCGGCGCAAAACACCGTTAATAAATCGATGAGAATCTTCATCGCTATAGCGCTTGGCAATTTCAATTGCTTCATTAATAGCTACTCTTTCTGGTGTACCAAGATAAGCTATCTCTGCCACAGCCATTCTTAAAATATCTTGATCGATTCTGGGTAGGCGGTTTAATTGCCAATCGTTCATTGATTTATTAAGTTTGTCATCAATTTCCGTTTGATTTTCATTGACTTTGCTGAGAATTTCTAGGGCGTAGTTTTTGACTTCTTTTTGGTTAGAAAGTTGGACTAACTCGGGAATTTCTATGGCAAAACTTAAGCGATTAATGGCGGTTTGAGTATGTTCGATCGCCTGATAGACCATTGCCCGGGAACTCTTCAGAGTGGTGGCTTCAATTTCACTATTAATTAGGCGATCGCTGCCTCGTTTAATTTCTGACGCTGCGGTTTCCAAAATCTCGTGAGCTTCCGTTGCCAAAGTTCTCACTGCCGCCACTAAAATATCTTGCAGTTGTGCCATAGCCAATTTTTTTTGGTTGTTGGGGATCTGACTGAGACTGAGCAAAGCCAGTTCACGGGCGATTCTACGAGGTTGCATAGTTTCAGTAATGTATAAATGAAAAGTTATCTGAGCAAAGAGAGTGAAGGAGTTGGCAGGGTGACAGATTAGATACATCAAATGCCCTGCCAAACGTAGAGTATATCCTATAAAACCTGTGATGAATTTACAGGTTTGTCAAGCGATCGTCAACATATCCTTGACAATGGAGCACTTCTGGAGAATTGAGAATAGATGATAACAGAGGATGGGCGCTTAGAAGAGATGCAGTCAATTGAGCAAACCTGAAATTGCGATCGGTCTAATTAGGAAGGTTTCATTGCGGGGAGAAGACTTAGGTATATTCTTCTTCGGCTTGAATCTGAGAAATATTCGAGGTTGGCATCAACGATTCCAATTTAATTTTTTTAGCCGATTCTGCGATCGCTAGGCTTGATTGACTCGGAGAGACAATCCCCCCGGAAATAATCAGTTTAAATGCCTCTTCTACAGAAATAGACAAGGGCAGCACTTCTTCTTCTTGAACAATGGCATACCAACCACTGGTCGGGTTGGGGGTCGTCGGGATAAACACATTGAGCATTGGGCTGGAAAACTGGGCTTGAAAATCTGGACTCATGGATCCAGTGACAAATCCGATGGCCCAGATGCCTTTCCGGGGATATTCCACCAAAACCACGCGGCGAAACTTATCTTTAGAATCCTGAAGTAAAGTTTCCAGTAATTGTTTAAGGGTTTTGTAAACGGAACCGGCAAAAGGAATCGCCTGGAGAATGCTTTCTCCGAAGTTAAGCAGCCATCGACCGACAATATTCCGGGCCATTAAACCAATGAGCAAGATGCCGAACAAAGGAACGGTCAGTCCGACAAAAACATTGAGAAGATTGACTAAGATTGGATCCAGACCATCAAAAGGATTTAATCTTTTGGGAATTCGGGTCAGCATATCAATGACCCAAGTGGCCATATTGAAACTTAGCCAAATAGTGGTCGCTAAAGGAATTACGACCAACAAACCGGCGATCAAGTCATTTTTAAAGTCTTGTTTGAGGCGTTGCAACACAGCTAGACCCTACTCCTTCTACTACAATAAGTCGATTAGGCTGATTGTCATTGGTGTTAAATTGAATGGGTCAACGGCCAATTTTATCGATGATTAAATCTGATTATAGCTAGTTAGCAATGCCGTTGATCCCGAAATGGCTGCAATGTAATTGTGCTGGCGCCAGTTAGGGGATAGACTCTCTTATTGAGCCATGATAAAAGCGTCCGAAACTTCCGAAACATTTTCCAGTACGGCAGAAATACCGCACCACTTTAAGTTTGTGCGATTTTGTGTGCCTGGTTTTTGGCATCTTACCGGAAAATCCCCGATGTAAATTAGTCCAGGTCAGCAAAATCGGATCTTTTATGAGAGATTGTAAAGAATTATTTCATACTTTGGCCAAAACCGGATCGACTTTGAGGTATTTATACAGGATTAAAGAAAATTTAGTCTAACTGCTGGAAGAACTCACCGGATCTGTCTCTTGGACGGTATTGCCATTAGCATCATTGACCGCGATGTTCGATCGCGCAATAGGCATATTTTGCAGTTCCCAAACTTTCAGCAAAATCAGATACTCATAAAACGCTTGTAAGGTACACCAGGCAAAACCTGGGCGACCATCTAGGCAACCTCCGAGTAAAAAATACATATAAAAAAACCGGACTAGGGGTCGAAAGGGCAAGCGCAGGGATAAGTCTTTGAGGGCGCGGCGTTTTTCGACTTCTGTTTGACCAAAAAACAAATTTTGCCAAGAGACGGAACCGGATTTGAGTTGCCGCAGGGTTTCTGCCGCTTCATCCGTAGAATAGCGGTTATGTTTTTCAATCCAGCGATTTAATCCTTTGCTACAGGTGTAATGGGGATAGGTTTCTTGGAGAAAACTCGTCGGCCCATCACAAACTTCTCTTTCGGTGTGACCATAGTCCGTAAACCAGACTTTATCTTTACGGAATAAGCGCATTTGATACCGAGGATACTGGGTGCTGCGGCGAATCCATTGATTCATAAATATGACTCGCTCGGCGACATAGTACCCAATGTATTCTTGACTGTTGATGGCTTGCAGGCATTCTTGGAAAAGTTCTGGGGTCATCCGTTCATCGGCTTCCAAGATATAGACCCACTCATGTTTGGTTTCCAGTTCCCGCAACATCCATGTCCGCTGTCGTCCATGACTTTCAAATGGGTGTTGGACGATGCGAACTGGATACTGTTGGGCAATTTCTATGGTGCGATCGCTGCTAATTGAATCCACCACAATAATTTCATCGGAGAGCATTGCTGACTCAATACAAGCCGCAATATCAATTTCTTCGTTGTGGGTCAGGATATAGATAGAGAACATTTCTGGCATTGCCGTTATCGTTACAGAAATTAGGGGGAATGAAA
This sequence comes from Oscillatoriales cyanobacterium, assembly GCA_011390955.1. Lineage (GTDB taxonomy): Bacteria > Cyanobacteriota > Cyanobacteriia > Cyanobacteriales > Laspinemataceae > Planktothricoides. The sequence goes on from JAABRM010000061.1 coordinate 10,239, forward strand.
CTGATTGTTATTGGTTATTGGTTATTGGTTGTTGGTTGTTGGTTATTGGTTTTTCGTGAATTGCTGGCCAATAACCCATAACCAACAACTAATAACTAACCACCAATAACTAACAACTAATAACTAACCACCAATAACTAACCACCAATAACTAACAACTAATAACCAATATTATCTAGGTCTACCACCGGCACGACCGCCGATAAAGCCCAGATTTTTTAAGCCTGTCCAGCCAATCAGGGTGTAGGAAAAAGCCAAGAGTAAGCTACTAATTCCCGTTTGCAGTCCTGATTTTACGGATCTGATTTTGGCTTGTGATTCCCGTTCCTCCCGTCGTTGACGAATTTCTTGTAACTGTTGCGTTTGAATTGCTTGGGCGCTGAAGTTTTGACTGACAAATTGATCTACGTTTGAGGGATTCTCTTGAAAAGTTTTCAGCAATTGTTTTTCCTGTTCGGTGACTTCTTCACTTTCCAGTCTTTGTTGCAACTGTTGGGGGTCGGAAATCAGTCTTTGCAGTTCCGTTTTAAATCGGTTTTGAATTTCAGAAATCTGCTGTTGACCCTGGGCACTGCCAATGCGCTGGGCTAAGACCGCTTCTTGTTGGTCGGCTTCGTCGCGAATGCTTTGCAGGGCGGCAGATCGCTCCATGCGGACATTATTCAGATGTAAGGGAAATAGGAGCAAAAAGACCACCCCAAGTATGCTGGAAAAGATTAATGCCCAAAATCTCAAGTCAAGTAAGGGAGGACGGGAACTTTTGGCGGTTCCGGCATTGCTTTCAATCCAAGACCCCAGCAAAGTTAAGGCGACGCCCATGAGTGGAATCACTCCCCGGTCTACTAATTGAGTGGCGTAGCCTAACTGCCACTGTCTATTTAAGAGTTCCGGCGGAAATCCTAAGATTAAATAGTCTAGTACAGAAGAAACGATTAAAAGTAATCCCACCACTTTCATGGTCAGGGATGCAACCGCAGAAGATGGATTCATAGTTTTCAGTAAGTTTAGGGGTAAGTTCTGTTGTTTTCTCCGAGTGTTAGTTCGATCGCTTTGGTTTTGGCAAGCCAACGGGAAGTTTTTTCCAGTTCCAATTTTACAAGCATCTTTAGTAGCATCGGTGTCGATGAGAGTGAATTTACGGCGTTGCCTATTTGTGGAATGATACGCGGTTATGGGTAATAGGGGTTTTGGGGCAACCACCGCCACGGAAAAGCCCCTACCGAATCATCCTATCCTTTCTATGTGCAACGCCAAATTGACGCTGGTTTGTGGCTGTAAAAGGGCTACTTTCCCCTGAATTCCCTATTTCCCCGATACCAATTAACCAGGAGATCGGGGGAGACTCCGAGGTAATAACCAATAATGATTAACTGATTAATGACTGTGGTTTTCAGGATTCCCAGTTTTTGCCAGCGTCGGGCTGAGGTGCGTACCGCTACAGGGGCGATCGCAATTTTTCCCAGTTTTTTTAATCGGCGCATTAGTTCAAAGTCTTCCATAATAGGAAGTTGAGCAAAGCCACCAAGTTGACGAAACACTTCGGATCGGAAGAATATTCCCTGGTCGCCGTAGGGTAGGGACAACCAGCGCGATCGCCACTTTACCCCAGTTTCGATCGCCCGTAGTCCCCAACCCTGACTATCAATGCAAAGTTCAAAGGCTCCGGCAATGACTTCCGGATCTTCTAACTGTTCTAACACGATCCGATCGAATCTCTGCGGCAATTGGGTGTCTGCGTGCAAAAATAATAAAATTTCGCCGATCGCTCGTTTTGCCCCTGCGTTCATTTGATTGGCCCGACCGGGGGCGGTGGAAATGACTTGAACCCCTAAAGATTGGGCAATTTCCCCGGTTTTATCTTGACTGCCACCGTCCACCACAATGATTTCTAGGCTATTGCTATGTTGGTTTTCCGGGGAAATATTTGCCCGAATTTGTTGTAGGGTGGTTTCGAGGGTGGCGGCTTCATTTAAGACGGGGATAATAATCGATATTTTGGGTCGGGAATAGACGATCTGGGGATGGTTGATTAAGATATGTAAATCTTCGGGGCGATCGATGTCAGCTAATTCCGGCAAAAGTTGCCAGGGACAGCCTAAGTTTTTGGCAATGGTGAGTGTTTGGGATAATACGCGATCGCTGCCCCAATCAATGCCGGTGAATAACTCTGGAATTAACCGCCGCAAGCCGATTAAATAATATCCCCCATCAGCGGCTTGACCGAGGATTAAATCATGGGATTGTAGCTGGTCAAAGGCTTGTTTTAATCTGGCAGTATCGAGGTCAGGACAATCAATTCCAATAATAATAACTCGTGTCATGCCGATATTAAATGCGTCAGTAAATGCCGCCAACATTCTAGCCCCTAAATCACCTTCTGATTGCGGGTGATAAGTTATTTTATCTTCCACTCCCAGCCATGCTTGCATTTTCGCTTCATCCCCCCCGGCAAAGCGAATTTCTATATCCAAATTTTCTAGGGAAAAATCCGATAACTTCTTGGCTTGTTGCAGAGTATATTCAGTCATAAGCCGCTGCAAATCAGCCGCCCCCTCTTGTCCGAGGGCGGGAATTAAGCGAGTTTTGGTTTTTCCCGCTTCAGGATATCGGGTAAAAATAATCAGTTTTTCAGTCAATTTACTTGGGTGTTTTAGTATGATATGAATAATATTTATTTTAACCATAAAGACACAAAAAAACGAAGATATTTATTCTTTGTGTCCTCTGTGTTTCTCTGGTAAAATCAAAAATTGCTTAAATGTGATAAAATTAGTTATCTCAAAATTTTATTTAACCCTATCCTAGGAATAACTTTTTCTAGCCACCAAAGAAATTATGAAGCGATTCTGGCGATTGACTATTTGGCTATTTTCATTGACTATTGTAGCATTTATCCAGCTTCAAAAAATACCAGAGCCATCAAAAGCGGCATCAACCATGCCGAAATCAGTAATGGATAATCTGCCTTTGGTAGAGGGGGAAGATCGGCTTGATTTTGGCAGACATTTCCGGGAAATGTCTGTTGAAGGTTCTATCATAATTTATGATGGGAAAAATCAGCGGGTTTTTGCACATAACCCACAACGAAATATGACAGCTTTTCCCCCGGCATCAACTTTTAAGATTCTCAATTCTTTGATTGCTTTAGAAACTGGGGCGATCGCCGATGAGATTGCCGTTTTGACTTGGGATGGAATTGACCGAGAAATTCCCCAATGGAATCGAGACTTAAATATGAAGGAAGCATTTAAATTTTCTGCGGTTTGGTTTTATCAAGTTCTCGCCCGTCGAGTGGGATACGCACGAATGCAAGAATGGGTGAGTAAAGCCGCTTATGGTAATCAAAAGATTGGCGTTCGAGAGGATATCGATCGGTTTTGGTTGGATGGGGAATTACGCATTAGTCCTGAAGAGCAAATTCAATTTCTCCGTCGTCTATATGATAATCAATTACCCTTTTCTGAAAAGTCACTGGGGATTGTTAAAGATATTATGATTAATGAAAAAACGCCAGAATACACTATCAGAGCAAAGACAGGGTGGTTCGGGTTTGGCAACGATGCGATCGCCAATATTGGCTGGTATGTTGGTTATGTGGAAACCGGAGATAATGTTTACTTTTTTGCCACTAATATTGATATTCGCGATGAGAAAGATGGAGCGGCTCGAATCCATTTGACTCGTCGCTGTTTACAGGATATGGGAGTGCTTTGATTCCGGGCTTTCTTGAAAGATTATCTATTGCTTTGATAAGCAGAGAAAATATTATTACCACAAAGACACAAAGAACACGAAGAGATTTCCCCTTTGTGTCCTCTGTGTCTCTGTGGTTCAGATTTACCACAAAGACACAAAGAACACGAAGATATTTCCCCTTTGTGTCCTCTGTGTCTTTGTGGTTCAGATTTACCACTTAAGTGTGGGGGTGAATGTTAGCCCATACAGCTAGTCTCCGCTAATTTCTACTAATGTCTCGCCAGCAGCTAACAACTCTAATAAAAGCGATGCCTTCAGATCATCTGCTTCCAGATCGGGCATTTCCTCTAAAATTTCTTCGGCGCTGAGACCTGCAACAAAGAGATCCAGCACATCTGATACCCGAATTCTCATACCTCGAATACAGGGACGACCACCACACTGTCTAGGATTTATCGTAATTCTGTTAAGTAGAACTGACACGATCGGCCTCTCGGTAATGTTTTTTTATAGTCGATATTAATTTCGGCATTAATTTCGGCGCACGATTCGACTCAAAAACATGAGCCTTCACACTGAAAAAAGAGATTATTTCGATCGCATTTCAGAAGTGATTCTGAGCAAAGTTTGGTCGGACTTGGGTATTTAGAAATTGACTCATTTCATCAATAGGCTTATCAGACTGCCGAAAGGCACGTCCATATTCTAGTGCTTCAAGAAAAGCTGCATCATCAGAGATGGAACCGATAAGTTGATCCAGCCAGTTTTCAGAGCTAGGCTTACTGTCAAATTTATCTTGGAGGTCAAAAACTATTTTTTCGAGAGTTATTAAGCGTTGTTCAAGAGTTGCTGTATCTAACATGGCTTCTCCTAGATTGGCAATTACCACTTATTTGAGTGAGCGGTAGGGTTTGATCCATTCTAACTGAAAAATTGCCAGTGCGGGGCAATTTTTATTATAGCACAATATTACCACCAATCACGGATTGATGTCAACCTATTTTTCACGACTATTTATTAAAAATAATTTAACAATTACCACAAAGACACAAAGAACACGAAGATATTTCCCCTTTGTGTCCTCTGTGTCTCTGTGGTTCAGATTTACCACTTAAGACACAAAGAACACGAAAAAATTAAAAGCGATCTTTGCATATTTGTGGTACAAAATAATCAAACGTGGTGGAATTTTTTGAAATCAATTATGTCCCAAACTGTTTGGATCGCCCGACACGGAAACCGCTTAGATTTTGTTCGCCCGGAATGGTTTGATACCGCCGATCGCCCCTACGATCCGCCCTTGTCTAAGGATGGATTTGTCCAAGCCAAACAACTGGCGCAACGGTTAAAAGGGGAAAATATCCGGCATATTTTTGCCTCTCCTTTTTTGCGAACGGTGCAAACTGCATCAGCCGTCGCCGAAGCTTTAGATTTACCCTTGAAACTAGAATGGGGAATCTGTGAATGGCTAAATCCTGAGTGGATGTCTACTAAGCCAGAAACCGCACCTTTGGCAGAGTTGGTTAAAAAATATCCTCGCATTGATTTAAGTTATCAATCTTATTTGGTGCCCCAATATCCCGAAGCCCCAGAATCAGTTTGTTTAAATCGGGCAGCGAAAACTGCCAGTTATTTGGCGGCTACTTTTTCTGAGGATATCCTGCTGGTGGGACATGGGGCGACGGTTCTGGGCAGCACAATGGGCTTTATTCCAGGGGTGACGGATTTTGATATTCGGACGCCTTTGTGTTGTTTGGTGAAGCTGGTTCGCGAGAATGACCAATGGGCGATTCCGCAAAGCGGATCGCATTGGCGAATCGCACTTAACGGAGATACCTCCCACCTCACGGAAATCGAAGCTGTTATAAGGTTAAATTGAACTGATTTCTTTAGTTTAATCAGACAATATGACTTTATTACTGGTCGGCGATGTTGGCGGCACAAAAACTCTATTGCGGTTGGTGGAAATGCCCACGGGGGAAACATCTACTACTGCTTCTCAGCAGAAAAATCTCTATGAAGCACTTTATACCAGTCAGGAATATCCCGATTTGGTGCCAATGGTGCGAGAATTTCTGCAAACAGCCGCCGCAGCATTGGGCAATTCTCCCAACCCTACTAAGGCTTGTTTTGCGATCGCCGGGCCAGTGGTGGGCAATACCTCAGTCTTAACCAACTTGGCATGGTCTTTGACTACCGAACGGTTGGAACAAGAACTGAATATTGCCCATGTGAGTTTAATTAACGATTTTGCAGCGGTGGGTTATGGGCTGTTGAGTCTGACCCCAGAAGATATTTTAACCTTGCAACCGGGTAGACCCCAGTCAACCGCCCCGATCGCCGTTATTGGTGCCGGGACTGGATTGGGACAAGGATTTTTAGTTCACTTGTTAGATGATTATCATGTGTATGCCACTGAGGGGGGTCATGCGGACTTTGCCCCCCGCACCGATATCGAGTTTGAATTGTTGCAATATTTTCACCAGCACTATCATTTAAATCGGGTATCCGTAGAACGAGTGGTTTCTGGACAGGGCATTGTGACGATTTATCAGTTTTTATGCGATTCCCGTAAGGGATCCGCTTCGCGGAATCGCACCCAAGACCTCGATCGCGATCGCTTATCTGCTGCCAGCGAACATTCGGCAAATCTGGGGGCAAATCTGGCCAAAAAAGACCGCCATCTTTCCGCTGCGGAAATTTCTCAAGCGGCTTTAGAGAAAAGTAATCCCATTTGCCAGCAAGCGATGGAATTATTTATCGAAGCTTACGGGGCAGAAGCGGGAAATCTCGCTTTAAAATTACTCCCTTATGGTGGGTTATATTTAGCCGGAGGAATTGCCGCCAAAATCTTGCCCTTAATTCAAGAAGGCGATCGCTTTTTGAATGCCTTTAAACAAAAAGGCCGCGTGAGTCCCTTGTTGGAACGAATTCCGGTGCATATTGTCTTGAATCCCCAAGTCGGACTTCAAGGGGCGGCAGTTTGTGCGTCGCGACTTTAGTCTTTTGTTGGCTTTGTCCTATCCTATTTCAGTGGAACCTAAAAAAAAGAGTAATTTTATGGCTGGACATAGTAAGTGGGCAAATATTAAGCGCCAAAAAGCTAGGGTAGATGCGAAAAAGGGCAAAATGTTTACCAAAATCTCGCGAGAGATTATTGTGGCAGCGCGATCGGGTGTTCCAGACCCGGAAGGGAATTTTCAATTACGGACGGCGATCGAAAAAGCCAAAGCTGCGGGAATTCCCAATGAAAATATTGAACGGTCGATCGCTAAAGGGGCTGGAACTTGGGACTCTGGCAGCAATAACTATGAAGCCATTCGTTATGAAGGATATGGCCCTGGAGGAGTGGCGGTTTTGATTTCTGCTTTGACCGATAATCGCAATCGGACGGCGGCAGATTTACGGGTGGCTTTTAGTAAAAATGGCGGCAATTTAGGGGAAACAGGTTGCGTGAGTTGGATGTTTGAACAAAAAGGAGTTTGTATTCTCCAAGGTGCGGTGGATGAAGATGAGTTATTAGAAGCTTTGTTAGAAGCAGAAGCTGACTCTTATGAGTTAACCGACGTGGATGATATTCCCGGGGCAGAAGTTTTTACCGCTATTAGCAATTTAGAAAATCTGAGTCAAATCTTAAAGCAAAAAGGCTATCAGGCGATCGAGTCAGAATTGCGGTGGATTCCGGGCAATAATATTACAGTGAACGATCCAGAGGTGGCGCGATCGCTGCTTAAGTTAATGGATGCTTTGGAAGACTTAGATGATGTGCAAAATGTCACGGCTAATTTTGATATAGCCGATGAATTAATGTCTTTAACGTTCGTGTAATTTTTGGTTAGCTAAAAAACCCGGTTTCTTGAAGAAACCGGGTTTGTTATTCTTAATAATTCCACATCCCTAACCGTTGATTTTTGGCATTACTTTCCGCGTCCGCGAGGGCATCCGCAGAAGTTCGACAAGTTTGGCGGAAACTGTTATGTAATTGGGCTTGTCCTTCGGCAACCATAAGTAAATTAATATTACGATTGCCGCTAAAAATAACCGCTAAAACTCGGCCACTATTAATGGTTCCTAAATCATAATATTGCACCGATGAACCAACGGGAATCAGTTGAGTTAAACGATTTTTGGAATTTTCGGCGTTTGGTTGGGCTTGTCCATTCACCCAGTCAGGAGAATCAATACAAGCGAGTTGGGTGGTAATGGATCTCCCTCCTTGATTCAAAACAACGGTATCGCCATCGGTAATTTTTTCGACCGTTGCGGTTAGCGGATTGGCGTTAACGGTCTGAGGATAAACTGCTAAGATGATCCCAGTGATTAAACCTAACAATGATGTTTTAGTTTTCATAGTTGTCTTTCGGATATCCTGGTATATTCGATCGTATTATACCGTATCAGTCGTAGGGTGGGCAATATTTTGCCCACCGTACTAATTTAGAAAATTAACGGCGACTTTGTTGCAAAATTGTCGCCCCCACCGCGCAATTTAAGTCCCGGGCAATTACCGGACATTTAGCTTTGAGGAGAAAAAATATATTTTTATTTGTATTGCTGAGACTTTCATAATTTCCTTGACCTTTGGCAATAATTAGATCGGCAGCTTGAAAGCGATCGCGAAATTCTGGGGAACATTCTGATAACACTGTTCCAGGGGCATCAGAACCGTTGTTGATTACCGGGACAAGTTTGGTGATGCCTACGGTTTCAGCATCGGCAATTGTGACATCATTAATAATGGGATTGCCTCTGACTACATAAGTGATTTTTTCCTGGGGTAGTTGTTCGATTAAGAGGCGATCGCAGACAATTTCCCCGGCATTATCTCCTAAATATAAAATCGTATTCGCTTGCTGGATTTCCTGGCGCAATTTTGCCACCATTTCGCGATCGAGGGGAATGGCGATCGATTCTGCCATGACGCGATCGATAGTTTCATCATCCAGATTATGTTTCGCCCCAAAGTCGATAATATTCGCGGCAATTGCCAACCGAATTGCCATTTCTAGGGAATCTTCGGCGGATTTAATTCTCTCTAATAACTGCGGATAAAGACTCAGCATCCGCTGATTGCTATGTTGTTTAATTTCCCGGTAGGGGTCAGGATTGCCGCTTAATTCTCGCAAGGTACGGTGAATTTTAATCGCCATTTCTACCGGAGAGCGATCGAAATTCATGGTACTGACTTCTTGCAATACTTCTCGCATCACTTTTTCGTGAATTATGGGGTCGTCGCTGACCATTTTTGCCGCAGACAAAGTTTGTTGCAAGAAGCAGGGAATACAATCTAAATAAGTCTTCATGGTAAGATTTTTTCAATCAAGAAACCGATCGAAAAACCGGGTTTTTTGATGTCACCCGGTTTCTGGTATTTCTAGAATTAATGATGATCGCAGGAATTATCACTGGTGGACAAACTGCTATTAAGATACTGTTTTACCACCGCTTCTGGTTCTAGGGAAGGGCAACCAGCGATCGACTTTACGCCCTTTTCGGCTAACAGGTTTTGCGCTTGAGGACCGATACCTCCTGCTAATACTAAGTTGACCTCCATTTCGCCTAACCACTGAGGTAATACTCCCGGTTCGTGCGGTGGCGGGGTGACGGTTTGGCATTCCAGAATTTGTTTGGTGTCTGGGTCGATCGCAAATAAAGCAAAGACTTCGCAATGGCCGAAATGTGGCGATAAAACCCCTTGAGATACGGGAACAGCAATTTTCATGGTGATTGTCCTATTTTTTGAATTTGAATGATTATTTTGAGTGACAATTGATGGGAGATTAAGTAGCGGTTTTCAACCGAGTAAGGTACATCGCCAGATGGATTCCCGCCTGCGCGGGAATGACAATTTTTGAGTCTGTACCTCACAGAAAAAACAATGGATTCCCGCCTGCGCGGGAATGACAATTTTTGAGTCTGTACCTCACAGAAAAAACAATGGATTCCCGCCTGCGCGGGAATGACAATTTTTGAGTCTGTACCTCACAGAAAAAACAACGGTCTAAGTCACGAAATATTCGCGATATATTAGCGATCGCCGATTAATTCAACGATTCGATGAATTGCGCCACTCGTTCCCAGACGGCTTTTACACTGGATGCGGCTTCATTGTCTCCATATTCGACAACACTTAATCCTACAGTTTGAGCCTCTGTTACTGCGGGACTATAGGGAATGCGCCCTACAGGTTGCAATCCCCGTTTCATCGCATAAGCTTCGATTTGTGCCGTTAACTCTAGGTTCAAATCGGCTTTATTAATGCAAACCATTGCGGGAAGTTGAAACCGTTGCAACAAATCCACCACGCGATCGAGGTCGTGGAAGCCACTCGGCGTGGGTTCTGTCACCAACAACACCGCATCGGCCCCAGTCAGGGAAGCCATCACCGGACAGCCCACTCCCGGAGATCCGTCGGTAATCATCAGATCCAAACCCTTAGCTTCGGCGGTTTCCTTAGCTTTCTTTCTCACCAAAGTCACCAGTTTGCCGGAGTTTTCCTCCGCAATGCCCAAACGAGCGTGAACCATTGGGCCGTAACGGGTATCGGAAATATACCATTCCCCATTCACCGCCGGACTAAAGTCAATGGCTTCGGCGGGACAGAACCGTTCGCAGACCCCGCAACCTTCGCAGGCGATCGCATCGACTTGATAGGTTTTGCCGTCGGGGGCGGGATGGATGGCATCGAAGCGGCAGTATTGCACGCATTGACCGCAAGCAATACACAGAGAAGGGTCAATGGTGGCGCGGCTACCGCCAACGAAATCTTCCCGGTGGCGAATCGTGGGGGATAAAATTAAATGCAAGTCGGCGGCATCTACATCGCAGTCCGCGAGAACGGTTCTCGGCGGTGCCAGGGTAGCCAACGATGCTACCACACTGGTTTTGCCCGTGCCACCTTTGCCGCTAATGACGACTAATTCTTTCATAGCGCTACCTTTTCTAAAAGGGTTTCCCCAAGCTGGGCGAATTTGGTTTTAATTTCCGGCAGGACTTCCACTGCCAGTTGTCCTCGGGAATAGGCGACGGCCACTTGGCGATCGTCGGGAATTTCGGCCAAAATATCAATGTTTTCTGCTTGGCAGTAGGTATATAAGGCGCGATCGCCGATACCTGCCCGATTGACCACGACGCCAAAGGGAATTCCCAATACTCGCGCCATATCCACCACTAATTTTAAATCGTGTAAGCCAAAGGGGGTGGGTTCGGTGACGAGAACCAGATAGTCCGATTTTCGCAAGGTTTCCACTACCGGACAGGAAGTGCCGGGAGGCGCGTCCAGGATGGCAATGCCCCTTGCAGGGATATGTTCTTTGACCGCCTTAATTACTGAGGGGGTTTTCACCTGACCGATATCGAGGCGTCCTTGGACAAAGTTTAACTGAGTGAAACTTTGAGCGGTGCCGGTTTCTACCGTGCCGATTTCTTGTGGAGTGGGAGATATCGCCCCAGTGGGACAAGCAAGACGGCAGCCCCCACAACTGTGGCAGAGTTCTGGAAATACCATTGCCTTGCCATTAATTACGGTGATGGCGTTAAATTGGCAGACCTCGGCACATTTTCCACAACCGACGCAGAGATCCAAATCCACTTGGGGAACGGGAACGGTGACGCGATCGCTCGTTGCCAATGTCGGATGTAAAAATAAATGTCCGTTGGGTTCTTCTACATCGCAATCGAGATAAGTGACGCTGGTTCCTTGGGGGGCAAGTTCTTGGGCTAGGGTCACGGCTAAATTAGCCGCCACGGTGGTTTTACCCGTTCCTCCTTTGCCCCCGGCAATGCAAATTGTCGAGAGTTCTGATTTCATCATTTCCTCCTGAGAATCAGATTGGCGATAGATTTTAACGACTAGCAGACGACTGCTGCCATTCTTCCAGCCCTAAACGGACGGTGGCAGCCTTAGTCATGTACATTTGGACGCCGCCCGCGAGTAAGGTGCTGGCTGCTTTTGGCCCAAAACTCCCGGAAACCGCCACTTTAGCACCTCTTTCTATTACCGTAGTGGCGGCTTGAATCCCCGCACCGCCGGACTGACTGGCAGCGGTGTTGGCGATCGCCTCAAATGCTCCGGTTTCCGAGTCCACGAGGATAAAATAGGCGCAACGGCCAAAGCGGGGGTCTAGGGGGGCCTCTAAGTTATTGCCCGTAGAACTGATGGCAACTTTCATGGAAAACCTCTGTTTCCTTCAAAACTGTATAACTTTATAGTAAAGTATTTTCGCCAAAAAGTCCTCCTCTGATTCCAGGTGTGTCAGGTTTCTCGGACTTATTACCACAAGGGATCCTCGATCGCCGGTTGCTGATGAGTCTGTGGGGTGGAGGGCTTAGGGGCGCTACGGAAAACCGCCCGCAATACTTGCGCGATCGGCAAATTATTGGCTTTTTTTCAAATAGCAATAAGTAAATTTTTGCTCTGTGGCAAATGGAGTTTTATGGAATTCGTCAGTAGTATCAACTAACTCAAAAATATCCCCAAATTCATCTTTTATGCTGGTGGAATTATATCGCACAACATCTAAGCCGCTACAACGTTGGGGGCCATCGATCGCAAAGGTGGCCATAATCAGATGTCCCCCCGGTTTAACGGCATATTTTACAGTATTGAGATAAGTTTGCCGGTCTTCAGGATCGGTGAGAAAATGAAAAACGGCTCGGTCGTGCCAAACATCATAAAAATGATGTGGTAACTCCACTTGTCTGATATCAGCACCTAGCCAATTCACCGAATTTGCCTGACAACCCAGGCGTTTTTGTGCCAGGGAAATCGCCGATTGAGAAACATCCAGAACCGTGATGTTTTGAAAACCTCGCTCCAGAAGATCGTCCACTAATGTTGAAGCCCCACCGCCAACATCAATAATCTTTCCAGCGCGATCGACTCCAGTTTTATGAATAAAATCAAGGGAGAGATTTAAATGTTCTGTAAACCAACTGACTTGAGTAGAGTCTTTCGTGGTATATACCGTTTCCCAATGGTTTTTTGTGGGTTCTAATAGCGAATATTGTTGAGATTCCATAACTTTTTTAATGTCGAACGCGGATATTTATATTCTAACATATTCTAACATATTCTAACATATTCTAACATTAATTAAGAGGTTCTGCGATGCCGATGCCGGAATTGTCAGTAATTAATGACCATTTGGTAAGTTAATATACACAGCCCATCTACAATTAACCGAGAAATTTTTATCAATGAATATCAACCCACAACTGATTAAACGGGCGATTCCTTATTGGATTGGCGGCTTAATTTTCTGCGAAGTAGCGATCGCGACAATTTATCTGGGCGGGGTGTTACTGAACCGAGAAGTTTATGCCCCCTTTGATATGGATGGTCGCCTGACTATCCCCACTATATTACAAGCATCGATTCTCTTCCAGCTTTGCTTGGTTTATTTACTCATGTTCTTCTTGTCCCGTAAGTCTTCAGCACGTCCTAAACCATACTTTTGGTTGATTCAATCGGTGTTATTATTGTATGTAGCCTTAGACGAATTGTTGAAACTGCATCTAGGATTTGGTCAGATAGCGCCCATCGCTGGGACTAAATATTGGATCGGCATTTATAGCTGTTTAATTGTTTCTCTGGCATTGTTCTTTTTCCGGGATATCAAAGCCTTGTGGGATTTTTCTCGCAAATTAGTAATTATGGGAGTATCGGGACTGGTACTGGCAACGATCGGCGGATTTGGGGCAGAAATTTTTAAATATATAGTCTTGAATCCTCTGCTGGCTAAGTTTTTCCCAGAACGAGAAGTTTTGACCTGGGCGATCGAACAAGTTAGAGTCGCTTTTGAGGAATTTTTGGAAATGTTAGGAGAAACTTTGTTTTTGTATGCAGTCTTACTCTTGGCCGCCCATAAAATAGCTGATAATTTTAATTTAACTAAGGATAAATAAGCCAATAAGTAATACTATTTACAAAAAAATATGCACCAATAATTATTTATATTGTAGGGTGGGCAAAACTCCACTATCATATATGGTATAATAAATAATTTTTTTGCCCACCCTACGAATGTTAGGTGCTTATAAAGTTTTGTAAATAGGATAAAAAGTGAACCTTATGAATAGGATAAAAATTAGCGCCAATCAAGTCGCCCGATTGAATAATGTATTGCTAGGGAGTCTAATCGCCTTTGAATTAGTCTTATTATCTATTTATCTGATTACTGTCTGGCTGTGGGGAAAAAGTCCGGCGATCGTCGATTTTAATGGATTTCAAAATCTGCCATCTTTGTTTTCAGCGGTGCAATTATTTATCGTCGCTTGCGGGTTTATGGGTTTGGCCTTTTATCGAAGTTATCCCGGTCAAAAACCTTCGCGCCGGTTGTTGATAACCGTGGGTTTAATTCTGTTCTATGTTTCTGTGATTGATGAAACTTTTAAGGTTCATCAACATTTTTATAAACCTTTTTGTTGGCTGCTTATAGAAAACTGTCGCAGTTGGTACAATATTTATATTTATCTGTATATTGCCATAGCGATCGCCACCTTGGTTTTATTGTTCAAAGACTTAAAAGCCACTTGGAATTTCTATCCTTTCGCGGCATTTTTTGTCGGTTTTGGCATCTTTACTTTTTTGTTCGGGGCTTTAGGATTGGAGTTACTTAAATTCCAAGTGTTAAATACTGGATATGGGATGCTCGAAAAACTCCGAATTGGTTTAGAAGAATATCTAGAAATGCTGGGGATGACCTTGACTTTATACGGAATTGGCCGATTTTTTATTCGACGAATTTCCGATATTAATGGTTGATGGTTGTTTGTTGGTTGTTGGTTGTTGTTTGTTGTTTGTTGGTTGTTGGTTGTTGTTTGTTGGTTGTTGGTTGTTGATGGTTGATTGTTGATGGTTGATTGTTGGTTGTTGGTTGCCCCTCTGCTCCCCCACACCTCTGCTCCCCCGCTCCCCCGCTCCCCCGCTCCTGAAGCCCCTCCGCCCCTCCGCTCCCCTGCTCCCCCGCTCCCCACACCCCGCACCCCACACCCCGCACCCCAAAAAGCGATCGCTCCCAAAATGCGAATAGGCTAAATTTACGGCAAAATAGTAAAGAAATGTAAAGTTGTCTTAAGAAAATCAGTTACTTATGAGAAAAAATCAGCCAACGGTGACATCTGAATTGACCGAAGCAACCAGCCCTAACTTGGGCTTTGACTATGATATTGCTATTGTCGGGGGGGGAATTAGTGGGGCAACCCTGGCGGCAGCGTTGAAAGATTCGGGGCTGAAAGTGGCGTTGATTGAAGCTTTGTCCCAAGCAGCAGCGGTTTCCCGTCAGCAAGTCTATGCCCTGACGCTGTTAACCGGGCAAATTTTTGAGCAAATCGGCGTTTGGGACAAGATTTTACCGAAAATCAATAAATTTACCCAAATTTACCTTTCTGATGCGGATCATTCGGGAATTGTGCAATTTTATCCCAATGATTTAAATCGAGATCACTTGGGATATGTGGCAGAACATGGGCCGGTGATTTCTGAGTTGCAGGCATTTTTAAATGATTGCCCCAATGTAACTTGGATTTGTCCCGCTGAAGTGGTGAAAGTCGATTACCAACCGGATGCGGTGGTGATAGAAGCGCGATCGCTTTCTGAAGATAATTCGGCGAATATTAGTGATGCGCCCCGACACAAAATCCGTGCTCGCTTGTTAGTTGCTGCCGATGGGAAAAAATCCCAAATTCGGGAAGCAGCGGGAATTTCTACTAAAGGCTGGAAATATTGGCAATCGTGCATTACCACGAAAATTAAGCCCGAAAAGTCTCATCATAATATTGCTTATGAAAAATTCCAATATAGCGGGCCATTTGCGATTTTGCCGTTGCCAGGAAATCGTTGCAATGTTGTTTGGACTGTTCCCCATGCGGAGGCGAAAGCTTTAGCGGAATTGGACGATCGCGAATTTTTAGCGGAGTTGAAAAAACGCTATGGCGACCTTATGGGAGAGTTAGAATTATTAGGCAATCGGTTTGTGTTTCAGGTGCAATTGATGCAAAGCGATCGCTATGTAAAACACCGATTAGCCTTAATTGGTGATGCTGCCCATTGTTGTCATCCCGTGGGAGGTCAAGGCTTGAATATGGGCATTCGCGATGTGGGGGCGATCGCGCAAGTATTAATCAATGCCCATAAAAAAGGTGAAGATATTGGCAGTGAAAAAATCCTCAAACGTTATGAAAGTTGGCGCAAGTTAGAAAACCTCACTATTTTAGGATTTACTGACTTTTTGGATCGGATGTTTTCTAACAAATGGTTGCCCCTGGTGGCATTGCGGCGTCTGGGTTTATGGCTGTTGCAGAATGTGCGTCCCATGAAACTTTTTGCCTTGCGCTTAATGACCGGACAAACCGGACGGCATCCCCAATTGGCGCAACGGTAAGGGTAATTTTACTTTAAGTTTTACTGGGGATTAGCTCAGAGAAAAATGGATCTAGAAACCGGGTTTCTGTGGTGAATATCAAAGTTATCTGTTTTCAGCGCAAAAGAAACCCGGTTTCTAGACGCCGCGCCAAGCATAGCCTTTTCCCGGAAACAGGCTATGCTTTTTGTGTTTTTAATAAAAATTTAATCATTTTCTGAAAAATATGTTAAGCATGAATGCTTAACAATACTTAATCAATCTTCAAGATTCCAGTAAAAAAAATACGCCTTATGGCGGATGCCTTGGCTGCGATCGGCTTCATACAATGGTTATTGTACGATAATTTTGATTCTTGAGGGACAGTAGCTATGGCATCTGAATCTAAAGTCAGACATTATTTGGGGTATTGGTTACAATTTGGCAAGAAAATCATTATGTACAACGGTACAGTCGCCAAAGGACTTGAATCGGCGATTTCTAGAGAAGGCTATTCTCAGGAGTTTGAGGATTTATGGGCTGAGGTGCGATCGCCTGATTCGGGCAATTGTCGTCTCGAAGGATCTTGGGAAACTATTGATGAGTTGTTAACCCCACAATGGGAGATCGTCATGCATCATTCTATGCCTGAACTAATCTGCGTCTCACGAGAGCAAACTATTAATGTCTCCGTGCGGTCCCTGTTGTCGGGAAATTCTACCTATCAATTGCCAAGTAAATGGCAAAGCGATCGCCGCTACCTGAGAAATATTATCGATCGGGTGGATCGGATGATGGCGAGAAATTTTTTGAATAGAAACCATCAGCCAGGATGATATTGCTTTAATTTTTTTTCAACAAATATTAATTTTTATGACTCATCTTGGGAGGCTCAACCAATCTCTCAAGAAAAAGCTAAAATATATCAATGATTTATTCTCTATCATCATTCTATCCAGTCAATGCCTAAAGTTTTAGTAGTCGATGATACCGTCAGCGAGTTAGAAGTCTTATCCCGGATCCTGCAAAAAGCCAATATAGAAGTGATTCAAGCCACTAATGGGGAAGATGCGATCGCGATGATTTTATCGGATCCGCCGGATTTAGTCGTTTTGGATGTGATTATGCCCGGAATGAATGGTTTTGAAGTGATTCGAGAACTACGGGCTAATCACAAAACTGCAAAATTACCCGTGATATTTTGCAGTCAAAAAAATACGCAAATTGATTACAGTTGGGGTTTAGACATGGGGGCTGATGCTTATCTGAGCAAACCCATAGATAGCCAACAGTTTATTAGCACAATTCAGCGGTTTTTGTCAAGAGTTTAAGCCAAAAAATCACCAAATTAATTTATTGATGGTTTGGTTTGATTTATAATTAATTCGTGGATTAAGTTATGAGTTAAAAATATGTGAAGTTTAACTAAGACGCTGACTTGAGGAGAAACCAGGAATCCCATGAAGCGATCGCAGACTATTTGGGGATTTATGCAATGGAATATAGCGGTTCTCCCACGGAATTATTTTTACTATTTCGGCAACAAGAAACTTATTGTGGGGTGCAGCTAATCTCTGTCAGAGAAGTGCTTTCTTTAAGCCATCAACCCATTCATCCGGTGCCGAATACTCCGCCCTTTGTCTTGGGATTAACCAATTTACGGGGAGAGATTTTAGCGGTGGCGGATTTAGGGGTATTTATTGGCACCGAAGCGAGAGTAGATTGGCAGGAATTAAACAGTCGTCTGTTAATTGTAGAAGCGCCATCCCCTCAAGATGGCCATTCCTCCAAAATTCGCATGGGATTAGCGGTATCTCAAGTGGAAGGAGTGGTTTCTTTGAAAACCGATCGCATTGTTTCGGCGATGGATGTGAAAGAAGAAATTGCCCCATTATTGCGAGGTTTATATCACTATGAAGCAAGATTACTAATGATTCTGGATATCGAGGCGATCGCTCATAGTAATCGCTGGTAAATCATAGTAATCGCTGGTAAATCATCAGCGATCATCCTATCAGGTATCAGCAAAAAATCGGGGGATATTATTGTCCCTGAAAGCTGAAAGCTGACTGCTATCTTGGGAACTATCTGAAATCTGGGAGTTCTGACGTGACACTTGTCAATATAGATCGACGAATCGAAAACTCGTCATCCTCTGACCCGGTTCTAAAATATCGCCAGATTTCTCAAAAATGTTGTGCGATCGCGGCGATTATTGGTTGTGTGGTGATGGCGGGTTGGATACTGAATATTCCTTTACTAAAAAGTATTTTACCCATCGGGGTGACGATGAAAGTTAATACAGCCCTTGGCTTCATCTTTGGGGGTGGGGCTTTGTGGTTATGGCATCAAGAACCGGAAGATCCATCGAAGCGGCAATGGGCAAAGTGGCTGGCAATTTTTGTTAGCGCGATCGGTTTGGTCACTCTATTAGAATATACCCAAGGCTGGAACTTAGGAATCGATCGATTTCTCCTACCAGAAAATGCTCAGGAGGTTGCCACTGCCAATCCGGGGAGAATGCCGCCAAATACTGCCCTTAATTTTCTCTTAATTGGCGTCGCAATTTTATTAACTATCGGCGAAAATGCGAACTATCAAGCAACACAAATTCTGGCGATCGCTCCTTTTTTAGTTGCCATTTTGGGAGTTGTGGGTTATCTCTATGGGGCGCAATCTCTTGATGGGGTTGCTGCCTATACCCCTATGCCTTTGCATACGGCGATCGCTTTTATTTTCCTTTGCATCAGTATCTTATTTGCCCATCCCAATAAAGGATATATGACAGTTATTACCAGTGAAAATGCCGGTGGAATTATCAGTCGTAAATTAACCCCGTGGGCGATCGCGATCCCGACATTTTTGGGTTGGCTGATCTTACAAGGATATCGCGCCGAACTCTACGATCCAGAAGTACAAATATCCCTGCTGGTGGTGCTGCATATCGCCGTCTTTGGCTGGGTAATTTGGTGGAATGGGCGATCGCTCAGTCAGATCGATCGGCAAAAAAATCTGGCAGAAACAGAACTGCGCGAACTGAATGCCGAACTAGAAAACCGCGTCGCTCAACGCACCGTTGAACTGCAACAAACCACCCAAGAACAACAACAATTACTCTTTGGTTTAGAACATCGGAATAAAGTCCTCGATGATGCGGCGATCGTCAGTGAAACCGATCCTCGCGGACTCATTACCTTTGCCAATGATAAATTTTGTCAAATTTCCGGTTATACCCATGCCGAACTGATCGGCAAAGACCACAAAATTGTCAATTCTGGCTATCATCCTCGGTCATTTTTTGTAGAAATGTGGCAACAGATATCATCCGGTCGAGTCTGGAAAGGGGAAATCAAAAATCGGGCGAAAGATGGTTCTTACTATTGGGTAGAAACCACCATTTCTCCCATCTTTAATCCCCAAGGTAAACTGGTAAAATATATTGCCATTAGAATTGACATTACCGAGCGGAAAAATGCTGAAGCCAGACTAGAACAAATCGCCGCCGAACGCCAAGCAGAAACCGACAAAATCACTCAGCAAGTGCTAAAAATGCTGAATGAAATTAAAGGAGCCGCTCGCGGAGATTTAACCGTCAAAGCTCAAGTTACTAATGATAGTTTAGGGGCTTTGGCCGATTCTTTTAACTTCCTGATTAGTTCCTTACGCAAAGTCGTGAATAGTATTCAAGAAGTTGCCGGTCAAGTCAAAAATGCTACGGGAGAATCCATTGCCAAAACCAATGAATTAGCCAACCAAGCCCGCAATCAATCTCAGCAAATTGAATTGACTTTACAGCAAATTCAGCGGATGGTTGATTCAATTAAAGATGTGTCCAATGTAGCGGGACGGGCGGAAAAAGTGGCGGAACAATCGGCCCAAACCGCTGAAATTGGCGGCATTGCCGTAGACCGAACCGTGCAAGGAATTAATGAATTGCGCCATACCATTGCCGATACCGCTAAAATGATGAAACGCTTAGGAGAATCTTCCCAACAAATCGGCAAAATTGTCACCTCTATTTCTCAAATTGCTTCTCAAACCAATTTGTTAGCCCTGAATGCTACCATTGAAGCAGCCCGGGCTGGGGAACAAGGACAAGGTTTTGCTGTAGTCGCTGAAGAAGTCAGAAAGTTGGCGGAACGGTCAGCGTCTGCTACGGAAGAAATTGCCGAAATTGTGAGTACAATTCAGGAGGAAATTAGCCGCGTGATGTCGGCAATGGAGTCGGGGACTCAAGAAGTAGTGGAAGGGACAAATTTGGCGGCGGAAGCGAAAAATAATTTGGTGGCAATTATTGAAGTCAGCCGGGAAATGAATTCTCTGGTGCAAACCATTACCAGTGCGGCCAAAAAACAAGCGGTTTCCGTGGAAGAAATTGCCCAAAATGTTAAACAAATTAGTGACATTTCTACCACTACGGCGGAAAATGCCCAAGATGTAACCGCGAGTCTGGATGGCTTGGCGGTATCTGTGACTAAATTACAAAATTCCGTGGCAAATTTCCGGTCTTAAACGGTAGTTAAATTTGGGGTGGGCAATGCCGATAATTTGTCAACATCATTAGCTAATCGTAGGGTGGGCATTGCCCACCATACCATCAGTCAAATGTAGGGTGGGCATTGCCCACCATAGAATCTATAATTATAAAAAAAGCATAATAATTATGAATCAAGAAGATTTTATCGCCCTAAAAGGGGTATTTATCGGGGAAAATGAAGCCGGTCTTCAATTGCTAGAAAAAAATATCTTAGGCTTAGAAAATAATGTCCCGATTCAGGAACGATTAGAGTTAGTCAAAGAAATGTTTCGATCCGCTCACTCGATGAAAGGTTCGGCGTTAATGTTTGGGTTTGCAAATCTTTCTCAAGCAGCCCATCGCTTAGAGGATAGTTTTGCGATTTTACGCGATCGCGCAGATTTGGCCACGGTGAATCACGAAGTAGTGACGATGCTTTTGTCGGGAGTCGATTGCTTAAGAAAAATTATCCATCAGATTAATACTGAAGAACATGACGATCGGATTCAAGAGGAACTAACCGCGATCGCCTCGATTAAAAGTTATTTAGAATCGACCTATGGAGAATTAGAAAAACCTAAGATATCGCCTTTACAACAGTCGAGTAATCCCGCTACTTTAAAAATTATTTTTGAGCGAGACTTGCCGCCAGTTTTTGAAAGGTTGGAGGCGGAATTATCTCAAGCAGATCGGGATAACTTACCAAAAACTTTAGCGGCAATTAATAAAATTTATTTTCAACTTTCTGGGGTAGCGGGGATGCTCCAGTTGCCGGATTTTGCCGCAATTGCCGAAAGTTTGCGTTTTCTAATTGATGATTCGGAAATCACTTTAGAAAACTTTCAAATAATCGGCTGGGCGATCGCGCAAAATTTACGGACTGCCCAAGAACAAATTTTACAAGATCGACCGATTCAGGTGGAACCACTTCCCACACCCCATGTCTCAAATAATTTAGACCATAATTTAGACCATAATTTAGACCATAATTTAGACCATAATTCGGCAAATTCGGCCAATCAAACGGAGGAAAATTATCCGCCTATTTTAGGAGGATATTCTGCGGAAAATCTAGCAATAGTTGTGCCTGAAAAACCACATATCCCGGTTGCTTCTTCTGCTTCTTCCTCCCTTTCCCCATCGGTGCAGCGTCCAACAATTCGGGTAGACTTAGACACTCTCACAGAATTGATCGATTTAATGGGAGAATTGGTGATTAACCGCACGAATTTAGAACGCCAAGAAACCTTACTCCGTGGTGAAATTAAACGATTGCGGCGGAGTATTTTTGACCTAAATCAATCTGGGGGTCAACTGCGAGAAGAATACGATCTTTTATCGGTGCGGAGAAATCCTCAGCCTTTATTCCCGGATGTTACTTCAGATCGGAATCATAATCATTTTAATTTCAAAAATACCACCGGCAAATATTACCATTTTGATCCGCTTGAGTTAGATGAGTATAGCGAATTTCATACCACGGCTCAACGAGTGATTGAAACCAGTCAAGCGATCGCCTCTTCCTCAACAAAAATTGAAGATTTGGGCGGCCAATTTGAGCGCAGTATTGACCAACTTCGACGAATTACTAATAGTCTGCGATCGCGTATTATGCAGTTGCGGGTAGTGCCATTTAGCACCGTAGTCGATCGCTTACCTCGTGCCATTCGGGATCTCTGTCGAACTTACAATAAAGAGGTGAATTTAGTTCTCCTGGGACGAGATACCAAAGTAGATGAAAGTTTGCTCGATGCCCTACGAGATCCCTTAGTTCATTTAGTCAGAAATGCCTTCGATCATGGCATTGAATCGCCGGAAGTCCGCAAAGCTGCCGGAAAACCTCCTACGGGTCAAATTGAAATTGAAGCCTGCCATCAAGGGGGACAAACTATTATTACCGTCAGTGATGATGGTCGTGGAATTGACCCAGAATTAATTCGCCAAAAAGTCGTGCAACGGGGCGTTTTATCTCCAGAACAAGCCTCGGATTTATCCATTGCCGAACTGTATGATTTTTTATTTTGGCCAGGTTTTAGTACCGCCGATCGCGTAACAGAATTGAGTGGTCGTGGTGTCGGTTTGGATGTAGTGCGAGACAATTTGCGGCAAGTACGCGGCACGGTCAAAGTCGATTCTCGTCCCGGTAAAGGCACAACTTTTATTATTAAGTTGCCTTTATTACTGTCGATTACTGATGCTTTGTTAGTAAATTTAGATAATCATACTTTGGCGGTGCCTTTGGATACGGTGGAAGAAATTATTAAACTGCAACCGGAAGAAATTCATATCGCAGGCGATCGCCCGATGATTTGTTGGCGAGACGAATTTATCCGCTTAGTTAGATTAGCCGATTTACTTCCTTATCATAGTCCCTATCCCGATCAAATTTCCCCCAAACGAGAGCAAGATTTTATCCCAGTTTTAGTGCTTAACTCTAGCGAAGGAATTCTCGCGGTGATTGTTGATTATCTTGCCGGTCAACAAGAAATTGTAGTAAAAGCTTTACCTGCTCCTTTGTCTAAACCAAAAGGCGCGATCGGTAGTACGATTTTAGGGGATGGTCGGGTGGTGACAATTATTGATGTGGATGACTTAATCGAACATTTTCAGCCTCACCATAACGGGGCAATTCCTGTCTCGGACTATGACCCTCCGAAGCTGCTTCAACCCCCGCAACAAGCCCCAAAAATATTGGTGGTTGATGATTCCTATACTCTGCGGCAGTTAGTCGCTTTGAGTTTGAGTCGATCGCGCTACCGGGTGGAACAAGCAAAAGATGGTTTAGATGCCATTCATCAACTAGAACGGGGACTGCAATGTGACTTGATGATTGTAGATATTGAAATGCCCCGCATGGATGGATTTGAGTTGTTGCGATCGCTCAAAAATCATTCTAGCTGGGCGACAATTCCTGTGGTCATGTTGACCTCTCGCAGCGGTCAAAAACATCGTCAGTTAGCTGCCGAATTAGGCGCAATTGATTATTTAACTAAGCCTTATAATGAGGCCAAGTTTTTAGATAAAGTTGCCAATATTTTGGCTCATAAATAAAGAGAGGGTGTAGGGAATAATTAACAATTAACAATTGATAATTGACAATTAAAGAAAATTATCAATTATCCATTATCAATTATCAATCATCAATTATCAATTATCAATTACACCCCAACCAACAACAACCAACCAACAACCAACAACCAACAACCAACAACCAACCAACAACCAACAACCAAAAATGACAAAACACAGAATTATCAATTATCAATTATCAATTATTAATTATTAATTATCAATCATCAATTATCAATTACACCCCAACCAACAATCAACAAACAACCAACAACCAACAACCAACAACCAAAAATGACAAAACGCCGTTTTTCTTCTCGAATTCAGCGATCGCCCATTCGCAGTTTAAAACTTCTATGCTTTGAATGTGGGGGTGAATATTACGCAATTCATATTAGTCAAGTTGAACATATTTTACCAGAATTTACCTTACACGGTTGCTTAGAAAGTGGTCGGAGTTTAGTCAAATATAAAAACCAGGCGATCGCCGTTTTGGACTTGACTAAATTATTTAGTAATCCTCAAGACAAAATCGAGAATAAAGGATGCGTTTCTTGTGAATATTTAATTATTTGTATCCTAGAAAATTCCCCAAATATAGACAATAAAAATGACAGGAAAAGCGGCGATCGCTTAGAACGTTTTGGGATTTCCACAATGGCAATGCCGACTATTTTAGAAATTGCCGAAAATCAACTGGAAAACCTGCCAGAACTTTACCTCCAAGGCACTCCAGGCATTTCTTATGCCCCAAAAGCGATCGAAAAACTGATTCACACAACCGATGGAAAAACTATATTTTATCTCAAGTTAGAAAGTTTAATCTACGATTAATTGTTACTATTAATTGGTTAACTGCTGATTGCTTATTTGGTTACTGTTGCCGGTTCACTGTTGACGGTTCACGCTCTCCTCGGTTAGATTAGTGACTCCTCTGCCCCTTTGCACTCCGATCTGCTCCCTAAACCTTATACGAATTTCAAAAATTCTTGCTACGATTTCGAGGTTAATTTGGGCGCAAGCATTGCGCTTCTACAGATGCCAAATCACCAAATATTGTAGGGGCGCTTCGGCTTGCGCCCCTAATGTTGCCAAATCACCAGATATTGTAGGGGCGCTTCGGCTTGCGCCCCTAATGTTGCATCTTTAATTAGAAATGGTATTAGAATACTAATTGTGGATACAATATTGCTATTGGCTCAATATGTTGCATTAAATATAAGGATTAGCCCCGTGAGGAATTATCTTAACCAAAGCCTGATTAGGCTGACCACAGTTAGTCATTTTCTTCGCTGGATTGTCTGTGGTTTTTTGGCAATGGTATTGGTATTGTGGATTTCGCCGAAAGCGATCGCGGTTAGTTTACCCAGTATTCAGAATCCGCGTTTAGTTTCGGCGATAATTGCTGATGTTGAATGGGCAAATAATAATCAGCGATCGGATCGGCGATCGGATCGGGAATATGTTGCCAGTGTTTTCAGTAATTGGATTGAGTTATATCTCAAAAAAGCCAAAGCCCCAGTAACTTTAGATGGTCAAGAGATATTCTTTGTCACAGATACACCAGAATATCCGGCAGAAGTTCGGGCGCAGTTGATTTCAGAGAAACTAGAAGCAGCGGTAAATTCTGAGAATCCGGTAAAATTGAAAGTGGAGCAATCTAATAATCAGTTGACGATTATTTCGCTCAATAACGAGCAGTTGTTGACTGTGACTGCCAGTGATGCAGCGCCCAATACTCCCCAAGAAAGAGCTCAGGAATGGGCTGACAGAATTCAGCAGTCTTTAACTACCGGAAAACAACAACGTCGGCTTGATTTTATTATCAAAGGATTCATTTATTCGGCGGCGATTGTATTTGCTGCTATCACTCTCCAGTCTTTTTCAGATAAGTTATTACGGCAGTTTTGGCAAAGAATTTTACCACCCAACTTCACAGAAGAAAATCAACAAATTAAGGCGTCTAATTCTTTAGATTTATTCCGTAATCTAACCATTGGGACTGTTCGTTTCTTGATTTGGTTTTTGGCCGCTTTGGCGATTAGCAATCTGTTCCCACTCACGCGGGAATGGAGTTATCGCATCACTAATACATTGATCGCGACATTTACCTCGCCAATTCTCACTTTGGGTCAAAAAGCTTATTCCGTACCGGATCTTATCATCTTAGGTTTATTATTATTTGGATTGGCGATCGTCTCGGGGAAAGCCACGGATTTATTTAAATCTCGCATATTAAATATTACCGGAATTAACCGAGGTACGCAAGAAGCAATTGCCGCCATTGTTCGCTACAGTGCGATCGCGATCGGGACTGTAGTTGTGCTGCAAATCTGGGGTTTAGACTTAAGTTCTTTAACCATTCTAGTTAGTGCCCTCGGTATTGGTGTTGGTCTAGGTTTTCAAGATATCGCCAAAAACTTTGCCAGTGGACTAATTTTATTATTTGAACGACCCATTCAAGTGGGGGACTTTGTAGAAGTTGGCAGTTATACCGGCATTGTCGAATATATCGGTGCTCGCAGTACCACCATCCGCACCTTAGATCGAATTTCCATTATTTTACCCAATGCTCGGTTTTTGGAAAGTGAAGTGATTAACTGGAGTCATAGCAACCCCGTTTCTCGTTTGCATATTCCCATCGGAGTCGCCTATAATTCTAATATTCAAGTCGTCGAATCAACTCTTTTAGAAGCAGCCAAAAGTCATCCTCTCGTGTTGCTGGTTCCGCCCCCAAAAGTTATGTTTATTGGCTTTGGTGAAAGTTCGCTGGATTTTGAATTACTGGTTTGGATTGACAAACCCAGCGAATTATTTACGATTAAAAGCGATCTCAATTTTAAAATTGAAATTTTACTGAAACAGCATCAAATTAACATTCCCTTTCCGCAGCGAGATTTGCACGTCCGATCTGGCAATATGCCCCTGCAATTATCTTCAGAATTAGAACAAACTTTAGTCCAGCTATTACAAAAATTTTTATCTAAAGATAATTAGTTGATTGTTGATGGTTGGTTGTTGATGGTTGGTTGTTGTTTGTTGTTTGTTGGTTGTTGGTTGTTGGTTGGTTGTTGGTTGGTTGATGGTTGGTTGATGGTTGGTTGATGGTTGATCTCGTTCCCAGGCTCCAGCCTGGGAACGAGGAACAAAGAACAATCAACAATCAACAAAGAACAAAGAACAATCAACCATCAACAAAGAACAATCAACGGTCAAATTCTGTTAACCAATTATCTAATAAACCTTGATTTTTATTGCTTTCTGATTGTTTGAGGTATTGAATGGCAATTTTGACAGCGGTGGGATGATTTAAACGTTGCAACATCAGCAATTCTAACATTCGCCGTAGTTGAAGTTCTTCTAACTGTTGATAACAAACGATGGTAACGCCGATCGCGCTAATCAGGAGTGCAAATATAGGGGGAAATAAAGGCACCCACCACCCATGAAGGAATGCTCCGTATGAGAATAGCACGAGTACAATCACCGCGATTAAAGTTGAAAAAACGGTAAATTTTTCTAATTTTAACATACAACTAAAACCAGCCCCGATCGCTGACCAAAGTAAAATCCACAACCATTCTTGAGCGTCACTCCACACTTTAATCATCGGTCGTCCATCCAGGGCGGCACTAATAATTTGACTGGTTAAATTTGCGTGAACCACAACCCCTGGAGTCAGGTTAAGACTTTCTGACCAACTGGTACTGTAGGGGGTATGGTGCATATCTTTTAAACTTTCCGCGATCGCGCCAATTAAAACAATCCGATCTTGCAAAGAGGGTTGCGTGGAATCTGCCGGTTGCCAAGTGGGGTTAATCCGATTTTCTAGAACATCGGCAAAAGAAATTGAGTGAAAATGACTTTCTGGGCCGCGAAAATTGAGTAAAACTTGATAGCCGCCAGTATCGGTCCGCACATAACTGCCATCATTTGCCCGAAATGGGACAATTTTTGCTTGACCTAACTGGAGTGCATTTTGCTCAATTTGTTTCAGACTCACCCCCCGTTTTTCCAAATAGTCCATAGCTACTTGCGTTCCTAGACTCAAAGCCACTTTATTCTCTCCCTCGGAGACTCTTACAGATAATAATCCTCGACGGATTCTGCCATCAGCATCTAACACCATATCCGCTATCGCCACTTGCCCCAAATCTTTCAAAATTGCCGGGGGAGGAACTTGACGACCGACGATTTTTTGCACGCCAATTAAATTCGGTGTTGATTTAAAAAGTTGGACTAATTTTTGATAACCCGGTTCTACGGGCAAATCTCGATATAAATCTAAGCCAATCACTGCGGGATTTTGCTGTTTTAGGTTGGAAATCGCCTGAACTAATATGCGATCGGGAAACGGCCATTCCCCAACTTTCGTCAGATCCCGATCGTCAATAGTGACAATGACAATTCGCGGGTCTATGGGTTCTAAAGGACGCAGCCGAAAAAATTGATCGTACAGACCCCATTCTAGGTTTTGAAACAGTCCCCCTGAACGCAAAAGCACGATCGCCAAAGCCGAAATAAATGCGATCGCCAAATGGGTGATGCGACGTTTTTTGGGTTTCAACTTTTCTTGCTTAACCTGATGGCGAACCTGGGACAGCATAAGACTTGCCAGTTCCACAACTTCTAAAGCATTTTGGGCTTCCCGCTTACTTAAATCTTGACTTGCCCCTAAAAATTGATAATCTAAATCGCTTAAACTTCTGCCTAATGCCCAGGCTAGAGCATCTTGTAATACTTGACCTCTTAACAAGTAAGATTCATCTTGTTTTTTTGAATTCACCCACCCTCGCAATGCCGAGGAATAAGGCCGAATTTTGTCCAGTCGATCCGTGACCCAAGCTTGATTGAAAATTTCTTGATAAAGCCGATTTTTAATTTGCAAATATCCATATTTTCTAAAGACTAACCCGCTCAGTTCTAATTCAATATGATCGCGGCTATCATCAAAACTAATGGGAATATTTTGTAACAGTTGTTCATAAATTGCTAATAAACGCGGGGAACGTTTATCATTACTTAATAGTCGATTTTTAATCGTTTTTAAATGTTCTGGTTCGTCTTGGGATTCCCAGTTCTCTATGATGTGCGATCGCACAATTTTTTGAATCCAGGATGGCCAACTTGGGGGCGGTAATTTCTCCGCTTCATACTTAATTTGATTCACCACTAACTGACAGACTTTTTGGGTTAAAAAAGGTTGTCCTCCAGTCCAAGCAAAAATTTCTTGAATCACGACTTCCGGGTCGGGGACAACTCCGACTAAGCCTTGAACTAAAGGCTGGGCATCATCCAGACTAATTCCCTGAAGGTCTATGGCTTGACCAATATTAAATGGGGTTTTCTGAGGATCGCTAGTTAAATCCCCTGGGGTCGTCACCCCAAAAAAAGCAAAGGTAAGGCGTTGATATTCTGGATCAAGCGATCGCTGATTGTAGCAAGAGCGAATCCAGGGAAAAAAATCATTATTTAAATAATCAAAATTAATTAAACTATCAATTTCATCAAAAAATATCACCAGGGGCTGGTTGGCAAATTGATTTAATAACAGTTCATCAAAAAATTGACTTAATTTTTGAATATTAGACAAACCATCTACCGTAGCCAACCAAGATTTAATATTCAATTTATTAAATAAATCCAAGCCCCGCCACAAATCAAAGATTAAGCCTTTATACCATTGGTCTGGGGTAATATTTTCACTCACAATCCGAGTTAAATCCACCGTGGCACATTGAAATCCGGCTTGCCGCAGTCGATATCGGGTCTGCACCAGCAGTGAAGATTTACCCATTTGGCGAGAGTTAAACACATAACAAAACTCACCTTTTTTTAAAGCCTCATAGAGTTGAGCATCTGCCGATCGCTCCACATAAGTAGAGGCGTCATTCCTCAGACTGCCCCCAACTTGATACACATTTTCGCCGATAGTTTTTACCATAATCTATATCATCAACTAAGCCAATTCAATTCATTCAAAGGAGGTGCGATCGCCTCCTTGTTTTTTAGATTTTTCCAAAGCCATATTCGCGGTTCCGATCAGGGAATCTGGATAATGTTGAGCATTAGCCTGAATACTCGTTACCCCTAAACTCATAGTCAGCACATCGGGTAATCCTCCCATCCAAGCGTGATCGTGAGCTAACCCCAAATCTTTGACAAGTTCTCGAATTTGTTCGGCAACTTGTAACGCTTCATCGGCGGCAACTCCGGGTAATAAAATCACAAATTCTTCCGGTTCAAACCGAGCCACGATCTTACCCGGAAAATCGACATTCTGAATCAGCAACTCAGCAATTTGTTTCAAACAAGCATTGCTGGCACTATCTCCATATCTCTGATTATAGAGGTTAAAAAAATCAAGATTACCGATGATTAACGAAACTGGTAATTGGTGTTCAATAAACTTTGACCAATAAGCCCCAATATACTGATAAAATCCCAGTTTATTGGCCAAATTAGTTAACGGATCTCGATGACAAAACTGCTGGCTTTGTTCATATTCTTGCTCTAGCTGTTGCAGCCGTTCCCGCAAGGATAGCTCCCGGTCAGCCATTTGGCATTCACCAAAACAATTAGCCTCTGAATACTGCTGATGGGTAAAATATAAACGGTATAATTTGCAGCGAACCGTGACGGCAAAATTAGCATCAATTTTGACCAA
Source organism: Oscillatoriales cyanobacterium (assembly GCA_011390955.1). Classification (GTDB taxonomy): domain Bacteria; phylum Cyanobacteriota; class Cyanobacteriia; order Cyanobacteriales; family Laspinemataceae; genus Planktothricoides. Next base: position 40,528 of record JAABRM010000061.1, read on the forward strand.
TCCTAGGCTTGCTAATCGATCCGCGAATTCAGGCATAATGCTGATGGGTTTGTCCGCTGCTAACACCGACTGAAATGCCCGGTTTAATTCTGGATTTTCTTGCAAATGTCTTCTCAAATCATACAAATGATCTCGGTAAATTCCCAAGGGAGTAGCCACCCAGACTAATAGCCGATCCAGAGTCATGGATTCTGTCTCTAAATTTAGGGGATTAACCAGGTGATAAAATGCTAATCGGATTAAAGCGGGATGTCCGCCAACCATTGCCATGAGTTGCTCGGTTTGTGCCGAATTCCAAGGCAGTCTATGAAGCGCGGCTAACTCATTGACTTGTTCCGGGGTGAAGTCCGTTAAAGTTAAGGGTAAACCGATACTTAAATCCGAGATATATATAGGTTCTTCTCCGTAAATTTCTTGGGAGTAGAGCAACACAAGTCTTAAATTTCTCCAAGGGTCAAATTTTTGACCTTCCTCACTCCACGATCGCACAATCGTTAAAAACTCTTGAGTGATTTTCGGATATTTAAACAGTAGGTTTAACTCATTGAACGCTAAAACCAGGGGACGGTTAATTTTTTTCAGGAGATAGTTTTGCAAATACAAGGTGCAGTTAACTTTACTGCCCATTGCAGTTTCCCAGGAATGGTCTAAATTAGCCGGTATGCTTAACTTTTGACTGAGAATGCTACAAAACCAGCGTAAGAATCTATCTAAATCTGAAATAATCAGTTCATCCGCTTGAGAAAAGTCTATGCTGACAGTTTCATAGCCTAACAGGTTAGCCCGAGCAAAAATTCTCAATAGTAGAGAAGATTTGCCCATTTGTTTCGAGGCTTTAATCCGCAAAATACTCCCCGGTTTGGTAATTTCTTGATAAGCGGTTCTTTCCAGGGGTGGACGTTCGATATAAAAAGGTGATTCTAAGGCAACTGGGCCACTGGGATATTCTATAAAATCAGCGGAATTGGCGACGGAAGAATCAATCGGGAAGGGAAAATTGGCGATTCCCCCCCGCTTCGGCGGCGAAGTAGGGACACGGCATGCCGTGTCCCTACTTCGGGATCCGCTCTCGCGCATCGCCCAGTTTTCTTGACTTTTCGCCTCTCCTAAAATCAAGTTCTGGGACAAATCTTTTTTATAAATAGCGATTAAAGCGGTTTGTTCCTGGGTCAAAACATAGCTTTCTACTACGGAACGAAAGGTTGACTTGGTAATGGGGACATTTAATAAATGAGACATCATTTGCCATAGTCTAGCCGCAGTCGTTTTGAGATAATCCGCTTCATAGATGGATTGTTCCGCGATCCTGGTGTAGGTTTGGCCATGCCAAGCTCCTCCTAACACCAAGTTTTGTGCCGGAGTCAAACTTTTTTGCTGGGCAACAGTAATCAGGATCAGGAGTTGGTCAAGGGTCATACAAATTTGCTCGAATCAGTTCTTTCAGATGATGTTTTGTGGAACAGAAACGAAAATAATAGCAAATAGAGGACAGCGATCGCTTGAAGTTGAGTGAATTTCATTGCACAGAAGAAATGGGATAAAATTTGGGGGTAAAATTTGGGGATAAAATTTGGGGATAAAATTTGACCCTAGGCACTACTTTCTTGGCACCCCGGCACTGCCGATCATCCGATTTCCGCCCCATTTTTGCGCCTGCTTCAAGGAAGTTTCTGCCTCATTGAGCATGGTGTCTAGGCTAATGTCCCCTGCCGGAATAATCGTGCTGTATCCGCCAATACTTATGGTGATCGTTTCTGGAAGACCATCAATATGAGAATTATGATGCGCGATCGCCAATGCTTTGACTTGTTGGCAAATCTGCTGACCAATTTGCTCTGCCTCAGCTTGGGTCTTACCCGGTAAAAATACCGCAAATTTTCCCCCGCCCAACCGCCCGATCAAATCCAATGGCTCCTGGACGAACTGACCGATCGCTTCTGCCACTTTTTGCAAACAGCGATCGGTGGCTTCATTGCCATGAGCTTGACTATATATCTGCAAAAAGTCAATCTGGCAAATCATTAGAGACACTGGTCGATCTGACAAGTGAACCAACTGTTGCTCTACCTGCTTTTTGAAATATCTTCCATTAGCGAGACCGGTCACGGGATCTCGATGCATTAATTGATCCACCGCTTGCTTATATTTCTCCAACTGGTTCAACCATTTCCAGGGGGAATTACTCTGCTCTTCTATGTCAGAACCTTCCTCTAGCAATAGTTGCTCGGAAAAATACACACGATATAATTCGCAGCTAACACTACAAAGAGTTCCCTGCATTTTAATCAGCCCCAAACTCTCTAATTTATAAGCGATGATATCCGGTAAATCCACCGGATCTACAGCTTTTAGCACTTGTTTAAATGCCCCTAAAAGCTCTGGATAGTCATGGAGATTAGCCCAGAGACTCCGCAAATAATCTCGATAAATTCCCCCTTGGGTCGGCGCAGTTTCTAAGAGATGTTCTAAATCAACTTTTACCTGCGCTGCATCATAAACTGGATTCTCTTCATTAGCTGGACTTTGGGATTCTTGCATCAAGTGATGAAAAGCCAATTGGATTAAATAAGGATGCCCTCCTAACAGATCGATCAACTTTTGCAGGTCCGCAGACGCCAAAGGAAGTTGATAAAGCTTGGCTAACTCTTCCCCTTGTTCGGGGGTAAATTCAGTCAACTTAATTGGTAAACCAATATTAAACGGAGATTGATTCAGATTTAAGGGAATATAAATCTCCGTGGAATAAACCACAATTAACCGGATGTTTTGCCAAATTTCGGCATATTTCGCTTCCTCATGCCAGCTTCTTAACATGGGAAAAAATTCGCTGGCGATCGCTGGATATTGGAATAAGAGATTTACTTCATTTAACCCTAAAATAAACCCGGTATTCACGGCGGGTAAAAGATATCCTTGAAAATATAACGTCGCACTCACTTTGCTGCCAATAGTTTCATCCCAATAGGTATCTAATTTTGGCGGCAGGCCGATTTGCACTGTCACCGTGGCACAAAACCAGCGCAAAAATTTATCTAAATTTTCAAACACCCCACTTTCCGCTTGCTGAAAATCTAAGTAAACCCCCCGGTAGCCCAGAAAATTCCCTCGATCCATCAGCCGCAACAGCAGAGAATTTTTGCCCATTTTTCTGGGGGCTTTGATGCGAATAACGCTGCCTAATTTTGCCAATTCTGCATAAGCCAGTTCTTCAATCGGTGGGCGATTAATATAAAACTTAGACCAAAGTGGCACCGGACTGCCGGGGAATGGTGGGGACTGTTCGCACAATTTACTGGTACGAAAAGCCTCGATCAATAATTTATCTCCAGGGGACAGCGCTAGGGTTTCCAGAGTCTCCCGGAAATTCCCCTTGGTCAGTGACTCGCCAAATATTTCCGAAAGTGACTTCCACAATATGGAGGCGGATTTTCTCAGATAATGCTCGCCATATTCAGATAAACTGGCAATATCCGCAAAAGTCTTTCCTTCCCACGCTTGCTCGAGGATCAACTTTTCTAT
>JAABRM010000062.1 GCA_011390955.1 Oscillatoriales cyanobacterium
CTAATGCTTATACAGCAGAAGGGATAGCGAGTGCAGCCGTTGCACCATTAAAGGTTCTACCTTTATAAAGACAAGAACTATTACGCATTTCTACATTAGTAGATTTTAGTAGGTTTGGTCAAACGGTTACAGTTAATTAAAATGAAATTATCCCATAATCTTGCCCCATCCTTCGCGGGGGCGAAAATATACCGAGGAAAAGTCCTCGGTTTTTTTAAAATCGACCTAACCTAAGCAGGAAAAAAATTTTTAATTACTATGATTTTTTTCAAAAAATCCAATCTTATGAAAAAAACAATCGTCGGCATTATGGGACCGAGCCTCGGTGCCACTGAAATTAATCTAAAAAATGCTTATAAACTCGGAAAATTGATTGCCGAAAACGGCTGGGTATTACTTACAGGGGGCAGAAAATCCGGGGTGATGGATGCGGCCAGTCTGGGGGCAAAATCCGCTAATGGTCTGACTATTGGGATTCTCCCGGAAGCGGATACGCAAAATATTTCTGATGCGGTAGATATTGCGATTGTCACCGGCATGGGTAGCGCCCGCAATAGTATTAATGTGCTTTCGTCTGATGTGGTGATTGCTTGTGGCATTGGAGCGGGAACCGTATCAGAAATTGCCCTAGCAATTAAAGCGAATAAGCCAGTAATTTTGTTAAATAATGAACCAGAAAGTCAAGTTTTTTTGCAATATTTATCCCCGAAAAATGTTATGATTGTTACGACCCCTGAAGAGGCGATCGGGCAAGTTCTGCAACTGCTGAACAAAAAACCAACAACAATCAACCAACAACAATCAACCAACAACAATCAACAATCAACAATCAACCAACAACAATCAACCAACAACCAACAATCAACCAACAACAATCAACCAACAACAATCAACCAATAACAATCAACAATCAACAATCAACAATCAACCAATAACAATCAACAATCAACAATCAACCAACAACAATCAACCAATAACAATCAACAATCAACCAATAACGTATAAAGCGCCTGAGTTGCCTCAGACGCTTTATATAAAATCAGAAAAATGCCCTGTTGATTAAAATTAACCCTTCAAGGCTTCAGCACCGCCAACCACTTCCAGAAGTTCCTGGGTAATGGCGGCTTGTCGCGCTTTGTTATAACTCAGAGTCAAGGTACTGATTAATTGGCTGGCATTTTCACTGGCGTTGTTCATCGCCGTCATCCGGGCTGCCAATTCACTGGCTGCGGCCTCTTGCAATCCTCGCAGCAGTTGGTTATTCAAATACAATGGCAACAAAGCATTGAGAATTTGAGCAGGATCTTGTTCAAAGATCATATCCCTTGGGAAGCTGCGAATAGAGGGGGTAACTTTTTCCCGTTCCACTTGGAATTGTCCGCCTCTGGTGGTTAAACGGAACATTTCATCGTCAGCAACTTCTAACCCTTGAGGATCCAAAGGTAACAAAGTTTGGACGACGGGACGAGAACTAATCAAAGAGACAAACTTGGTGTAGATTAATTCCACCCGATCCACACTTTCCGAGAGGAACAAAGACAGAAGTTCATCGGCAATTTGAGAAGCTTCTGTGGCTGTGGGAATTTGTTCTAAACCCGTATAGTTTGCATCAATCGGTTGATTGCGGCGTTGGAAATATTGCGTTGCTTTGCGACCGACGAGGACGAACTTATAGTCAAGACCTTCGGCTTTCAGTTCTTTTGCCCGAGCTTCAGCGCGTTTGATCAGGTTACTGTTGTAACCGCCACATAAACCGCGATCGCCGGTCACGACCAACAGACCAACGGTGCGAACTTCTCGCTTTTGCAGCAAAGGCAGATCCACGTCTTCAAACTTCAGACGGGACTGGAGACCATAGAGCACCTGAGCCAATTCATCAGCAAAAGGACGAGTCGCGGTCACTTGTTGTTGTGCCCGACGCACCTTAGCTGCTGCCACTAAGCGCATGGCCTCGGTAATTTTTTTAGTATTTTTAACGGACTGAATGCGATCGCGAATCGTTTTGAGATTTGCCATAAATTTTCCCCATAATTGCGGAATAGAAATCGCGGAATAGAAAGCCAGAAGTTCTCTTAATCCTGACTTCTGACTTCTGAGGACAGCAGACCAGTGCTTACGCAGTGGCTAGAAAGGTTTGCTTATATTCTTTGATTCCTTCCTTGAGCAGATTTTCCGATGTTTCGTCTAATGTCTTAGACTTCTGAACGGTTTCGCAATATTGGGACTTATTATTCCGCAAATATTCCCGGAGACCTTTGGTAAATTCAACCACTTTGTCAGCGGGAATCTCATCCAAATATCCATTGATCCCTGCATAAATCACTGCCACTTGTTCATTCAAAGGCAGGGGAGAATTTTGGGCTTGCTTGAGAATTTGGCGCAAACGCTGACCACGGGACAACTGATTTTGAGTGGCGGCATCCAAATCGGAGGCAAACTGAGAGAACGCTTCCAACTCAGCAAACTGAGCTAGTTCCAGCTTGATTTTACCGGCCACTTTTTTCATGGCCTTGGTTTGAGCCGCAGAACCCACTCGAGACACGGAAATACCGGGGTTCACTGCGGGACGCTGACCGGAGTTAAACAAGTCAGAGGACAAGAAGATTTGACCATCGGTAATCGAAATCACGTTGGTGGGGATATAGGCGGAAACGTCACCGGCTTGAGTTTCAATAATAGGCAGCGCGGTCATGCTGCCACCGCCCAAAGCATCACTCAGCTTGGCAGCCCGTTCCAGCAAGCGAGAGTGGAGATAGAACACATCCCCAGGATAGGCTTCACGACCGGGGGGACGACGTAGCAGCAAGGACATTTGACGATAGGCAACGGCTTGCTTGGAGAGGTCATCATAAATCACCAAGGTGGCTTTGCCTTTGTACATAAAGTATTCGGCCATTGTGGCGCCAGTGTAGGGAGCCAGGTATTGCAAGGTAGCGGCGTCACTAGCGTTGGCGGCAACCACGATGGTGTAGTCCATCGCGCCCTTTTCTTGCAGACTGTCGATCACCTGAGCCACGGTAGAGGATTTTTGACCGATCGCCACATAGACGCAGATCACATCTTCTGATTTTTGGTTAATGATCGTGTCAATGGCGATCGCGGTCTTTCCGGTTTGGCGGTCGCCAATAATCAGTTCCCGCTGTCCGCGTCCGATGGGAATCATGGAGTCAATGGCCGTAATCCCAGTTTGCATCGGTTCATACACAGACCGACGTTCAATAATTCCTGGTGCCGGAGATTCAATCAAACGAGTTTCGGTGGTATTAATGTCACCTTTGCCATCAATGGGACGACCCAGGGCATCTACTACCCGACCAATCATGGCTTCACCGACTGGCACCTGGGCAATTTTACCCGTTGCCGTCACCGAGGAACCTTCTTGGATATCATGGCCTTCACCCATCAACACGACACCCACGTTGTCTTCTTCTAGGTTCAGGGCGATGCCAACCGTGCCATCTTCAAATTCGACCAATTCCCCAGCCATCGCCTGTTCTAGGCCGTAGACCCGGGCAATTCCGTCTCCCACCTGTAATACTGTACCGACGTTAGAAACTTTAACGTCTTGATCGTACTGTTCAATTTGCTGGCGAATAATATTGCTGATTTCGTCAGGTCTGATGCTGATCATATCTTTAACGACTTGTGAAGTTGATTATTGGCTAACGATGTTGATTGTTGATTGTTGATTGTTGATTGTTGATTGTTGATTGTTCTTTGTTCTTTGTTCTTTGTTCTTTGTTCTTTGTTCTTTGTTCAACAACCAACCAACAAACAACCAACAACTTTCCAACAAACAACCAACAACCAACAACTTTCCAACCAACAACCAACATTATGTCTTACTGTTCAAACGCATCCCAATTCGCCGCAGTTGTCCCCGCAGACTGGCATCAATCACTTGAGAGCCGACTTTAATAATCACACCCCCAATTAATTCACTGTCCAGTTTGAGTTCTAGTTCTACCTGATTGGCGTTGGCGATCGTTTTGACTCGTTCTTTCACCGCCTGCTGTTGGGCTTCGTTTAGTTCTACCGCACTGGTGACTTCAGCGAGTACCGTTTGATTCAGCTTACGCAGAATTGCCAGATATTGTTGGCAAATTCCTTCTAAAAATAGGATGCGTCTGCGATCGACTAGCAGTTTCAAAAAGTTAACGGTGTAGGGATGAATTCGATCGCCTACAATCTGGTTAACCACTGCTTTCTTGACCTCTAATTTCACCAAAGGATTGGCCAAAAGATCCTTTAGTTCGGCGGACTCTTGCAGTAGACTCAGCAAAGAACGCACATTTTCGCCGATTTCTTCGGTGATATTGTGGGTTTGCGCCACAGACATTAAGGCTTGGGCGTAGGGTTCGAGAACTTGTGCTTGTACAACGCTCATCAACCACCTCCGAGCAGTGCAATACTGCGATCGATTAACTTGTGTTGTTTGCCTTCGTCTAGCTGAGTTTTCATTTGGCTTTCCACGTTTTGTAAAGCCATTGCGGTTGTGAGTTGACGCAATTCAGCGATCGCTCTTTCTTGAGCGGCGCTAAGATCCTGAACCGCTTCCGCTTGTAACCGCTCAATATCTTTTTGAGCCTGAGCTAAGATAGCTTCTTTAGCGGCTTTAGCTTTTGTTTCAGCTTCAGCGCGGATCCTATTCGCTTCAGCTTGCGCCTGTGCCAATTGCTGCTGTTTTTCTGCCAAAGCGGCAGCCGCATCTTTTTGGCGTTTTTCTGCAGAGGCGATCGTGGAAGCGATCGTTTCGCGCCGTTCTGCCAGGATTTTTCCCAACACGCCACGGCCAAAGTAAACCAATACACCTATAACAATGATCAGGTTAACAACGTTGGTTTCAAATATGTCTAAATTTAGACCGAAACCGCCTTTTGAAGCTGCCTCCGCATGGGCCAGCAACCAAAAATTACCCATGATACTCTATTGATTACTCCCTTAATTAATGCGGTTCTCAGTTTTTATCAGTTAATATCGAGAAAGTTGTCATAATTATGAGTCACTTTCTCAACCCTAACTATTGACCAACTCAGAACCTAAGAGTCTTTCTAGAATCTGGCGGCTCAAAGCATCGACTTGTTGCTCTAAAGAAGCCAATGCTTCTTGTTTTTGCTGGTTGATTTCTTTTTGAGCCTGTTCCCGTTGGTTTTGGGCTGCTTGCATCGCAGCGGCTATTTCATTCGCGGCCATTTTTTGGGCATCTGCTTGGGCTTGGGCAATAATTTGTTGAGCCTGCTTACGGCTACTGGCAAGCTCTTGCTCATATTGTTTAGCGAGTTGTTCAGCTTTGGCCAAGCGTTCTTTTGCCTCTTGTTTGTTAGAGCGGATATATTCGTCTCGCTCATCAATTGCTTGAGTAAGGGGCTTGTAAAAGATTGCGTTTAAGATAGCCGCCAGAATCAGAAATTGTAATGCCATGAAAGGCAAGGTGGCGTTAAAATCAAACAGCCCACCTTCCGCAGCCTCTTCTACGGCTAGTAGGATTGTCCAGTGCGTCATATCAAATCGGCACCAAGGGTGCTATTGGGTTGAGCTTATTATTGACAAAACAGAAAAAATCCTTGTATGTAGAGACGTTACCGTTGCTGAGTAACTGGTACACAGGGTGATGGCTCTGCTCACGTGGTGGCATTTGTTGCCGCTTGGTGACAGGAGCCGTCTCACGATTGCTTAAGGGCGTAACGTCTCTACCTACAAGAAGGGCTATATTTTACGCAAAGGGGTTGGCAAACAGTAGCACCAGTGCTACCACCAAGCCGTAAATCGTCAGTGCTTCCATGAAAGCCAAGCTCAACAGCAGGGTGCCACGAATTTTTCCTTCAGCTTCTGGCTGACGAGCAATACCTTCCAAAGCTTGTCCAGCGGCATTACCTTGACCTAGACCAGGACCGATCGCAGCCAAACCAACAGCCAGAGCAGCAGCGATAACGGAAGCAGCAGCAGTTAATGAATCCATGACTTTTCCTTAGTAGAGTACAAGTTAAACGACACAACGAAATTTATTTAAACGGGCAAAATTTGCTTTGCCCAGGGCGATAAACATTGCGGGCGCAACGCTTGCGCCCCTACAGGGTTTGCACCGGAGTTTTTGAGTAGCCATTTAGACAAGACTGATTTGGTCTGTCAAATCATTACTCGTGATGCTCTTCGCCATGACCTTCAATCGCCTCTCCGATGTAAGCCCCGGCCAGGGTGGCAAAAATTAAGGCCTGAATTGCACTGGTGAATAACCCTAAAATCATCACCGGCAGGGGGATGAATAAGGGAACCAGCAGAATAAACACTGCCACCACCAATTCATCGGCTAGAATGTTACCAAATAGACGGAAACTCAGCGAGAGGGGTTTGGTAAAATCTTCTAGGATGTTAATTGGCAGAAGAATCGGCGTGGGCTGAATATACTTCGAGAAGTATCCCAAACCACGTTTCCTCAGTCCAGCGTAGAAATACGCCAAGGACGTTAGTAGAGCCAATGCTACGGTGGTATTGATGTCACTGGTTGGAGCCGCTAGTTCTCCCGATGGCAAGTGGATTAGTTTCCAGGGAACTAATGCACCTGACCAGTTAGAAATAAAGATGAACAGAAACAATGTGCCGACAAAGGGCACCCACGGACGATACTCTTTTTCGCCGATTTGGTTTTTGGTCAAATCCCGGATAAAGTCCAGGGCATATTCCATCACGTTCTGGATGCCGCTCGGTACTCGTTGGATATTCCGAGTGGCGGCGAAGGATGCAACTATCAGTACAGCAATTACGAACCAGGAGGTCATGAATACCTGCCCGTGTAATTTTAAATTGCCTAACTGCCAGTAAAAGTGTTGGCCTACTTCTAATTCGGCGAGTGGAACAAGGTTAAATGTGTTTAACACCTCGATCATGTCCATTCAGGGATTTTCCCCGGAGGGAGTTGAGGTTTTCAATAGGTTTCTGACTTACTTAGATTCAGGCAGAAGGGTCGTTCGCAATACATAGACGACGATCGCAGCTTTATAGGTGAGAAATCCCAAAAATATGGGAATTATCTGTAGCTGATTCAATTGGGTGGCCAGTATCATCAAGCCAACAAACAGCCCTAGCCTGCCAGAGATTAATGGCGGGGCGGAGCCGTTTATTTTCCCAACGTCTCTTGCCAACATTCTCAAGTAAACCACACCTGCGATCGCTCCGATCAAATAATTCAATGCCGTACTTAGGGAGTAACCCCACCAAGTTGACATGAATATGAAGGCCGTCATTGCTAGGGTGACTAATAACAACTGGTTTTGCAGGTCGTAATAGTCTTGCATTGCGGCATTTGGCGGGTTTTCCGCAGCCTCACTGGTGGTGAGTTGTTCTGCGGCAGCAGGGGTTGGTTCAGGCAAGTTGTCAGGCAAATTCACAGGCTACAATAAATTTTGACCAGATCGTTTACTGGTATGGAACAGACCACAAAAGATAATATCACGCCGTGCTGACAATGCTAAAAAAAAATTAAATAGGTATTTTTCTAGATCGATAAAATATAAAGATTTCACTTTATTCTTGCTTTAATTATAACGTTGTCTTATTTATTCAATCAGGTTTTTTAGTGATATTTTTTTGCATTAAAAAAGTAAAAAAAATATTTACTCTGCTCCAGATTTAGCTAAGATCCGCCAACAAGTAAGTATTCCTTGACATTTTCGCCTGATTTCTCAAAAAATCGCCCATGAAGTTGTTTCGCGGCGGGAAGAAGATTAGCGATCGAGGGTATGGGATCTATCGGCGTGGGTGGCAAAACAACAGCGATCGCCCCTACCCCAGAAACCCAAAACATGGGTGATGGTTTGGAGATCGCCTAATTAATTATTGCTTATCTGTCACAAATTATTGCTGACACAAATGTTGCAGCAATTTTATATGCAACAAACATCGTTCTAGCGTTGTAACTATATTTTTTGCCATCCGGGATCGACAAAAATCCGATGGTTCAGAAGCAGCAGGGGATGCAATTATTTTTGTCCCCTTGCTTATTTCTTTGAGTAGACTTGATGACTGAGGCGATCTGAGCTAGGCGATGATTCACAAATAGTCAGTAAAGAGAAATCTCTATGCTTCACAAATAGTCAGTAAAGATAAATCTCTATAGTTTGGGAAAAATCCCGATTGTTAGCGGATCATTTTTTGTCTAAATCGTCTGTAGCGCTATTTTAATTAGAAAGTCTCTTCAAATCTCTGATTTAGGCGATCCACAAGCAAAATCACAAAACCGGCCAGTTGTATTGGCCACGGGGCGAGAATAATTCCACAAATCAATAGAATGGCGGCGATCGAAGCGGCCATTACCACCACGGTTTCTTCAGCGGCATGACGGAGTAGCCAAACAAAGACGAAACCAAATACTAGGGTGACTAGGTACAGAGGCATAGTTGCTGTTTCCTCATAAAAGGTAAGTGAAGTGTATAATAAAACACCTATTTTTTTTGATCTGCGTTGATTGTAGCATTCGCTACTATTTTGTAAAGAGATCATTGTCTTGAATTTATGACATATTTTCAGAATATTAAGTAAATCTAAAATTAGAGAAAATTTGCTGGGCAAAGATTTTCAGCATTATTGCTCAGTCAAGATAAGCAATTTTGGGAGAAAATTTTACCCCAAGTAAAGCAATTGATTTGTCAGCAATGGCGATCGCAAGGAATTTGATTGATTTCACCCAGACTCACATTGCAGAGGTCAAGGTTCTGAGTAATGATTCAGAAAATAAGTTAGGGATTAAAACCGCATAAAGCTTACATCGTAAACCTTTGAGGTATTTTTTCCCGAAAATAAATTCCCCCAGGTTCAGGAGTTGATGATTGGCTGATTCTGGAGAAAACTATGACTAAATTTTGATTACATATTCATTACATATTCATTACATTTTTATTACATAGCCTGATAACTATAATGCCGATCGCAAGAAAGGTTATATGTCAATTTGTCTTCGGTTCTCACCGCGAATTTGGCCGGGGAAGATCGGTCAGCGATCGGCAGGATCCTACCCCCTCAGTTCAGTCATGCCGGTGCTAAATAAACCGGACTCGCTGAACCCCATCAACTTTTACACTGTTCTGACGGCGCGGTTCACGATAAATTAGAAATGAAATTCTTATCCAAGAACAATTAGGAGATCAATGGTTAGTCCAGACCAAGTAGAGGCAATGCTGAAAGCGGCATTACCGGACGCTGAAGTGCAGGTTCAAGATTTAACCGGCACCCGCGATCACTATCAGGTAGTTGTGGTTTCATCCGCATTTGCCGGGAAAACCATCGTCAAACAGCATCAAATGGTCTATGGCGCCCTGCAAGAAGCCATGTCTAGCGAAGCGATTCATGCTTTAAGTATGAAAACTTATACCCCAGAAGCTTGGCAACAAGTTACCCAAGCGGTCTAGGTAAACTGAGATCAGACGGCTAAAAATCACTTGATCATGATCAATGCGGATATTTTTCGTCTGTTTTTCCTAGAAGCGTGAAGATAGCGCTAAAATTTATCACTAGAACTTACAACCGATCGAGATAGTAAGACCAAAACATGACTCCAGAAGCGAAAGAGCGAATCGATAATTTAGTCCATCAGAACAAGATTCTGGTGTTTATGAAGGGCAATAAACTCATGCCCCAGTGTGGTTTTTCCAACAATGTGGTCCAGATTTTGAATACTCTGGGTGTTCCTTACGAAACTGTTGATGTTTTGGAGGACTATGAGATCCGTCAGGGGATTAAAGAATATTCAAACTGGCCAACCATTCCCCAAGTTTACCTGAATGGGGAATTTATTGGGGGTTCTGATATTATGATTTCTCTTTATCAGAAGGGTGAGTTGCAACAAATGGTAGAAGTTGCATTGGCCTCTTAGATTTCTAGATTTCTGATTAAAAAAGTCCTTGTGAAAACACAAGGACTTTTTCTTTTTTTATGGGATGAATTCTGAAATATGGGATTTTCAAGGGTGAGTGATGGGCAACCGGGACACCAGGATCGCCCCTAGGCATTTTGAATTAAAATATTGTTTTCTAATTTTTTAGCTAAATCAGAAAATTAAAAATTAAATTCTGTGAATTTCTACGCGATCGCGTCCATCTTTCTTGGCTTTATAGCAAGCGGCATCCGCTTCACTTAAGACACTTTGTAAATTGGCGCTATGGGCATCAATCGCCACCAAACCAATACTCACCCCAATCCTAAAAGTATGGTTTTCCCAAACAAACTCAACACTCTTGATACTTTCACGCATCCCATTCGCGACTCGGAGGGCTTCATCCACCGAACAATTATAAAGAATCGCGGCGAATTCATCTCCACCGAGTCTTCCGAGTACATCACTTCGGCGCAAATGACTAGATAATAAAGTGCTAACGTGACGCAGCAATTCATCTCCCGCTGCATGACCACTGGTATCGTTGACAATTTTAAAGCGATCCAAATCCAAATAACATAATGTATGTTCCAAATTATCCACTTGAGAATCAATTACCGCTGATTCTAAACGCCGCTCAAATTCACGTCGGTTAATTAAACCTGTTAAGGGATCGTGACTCGCTTGCCAAGATAGCTGACGGGCCATATTCCGAGAGTGAGTCACATCTCTAAAGACTAAGACGGCGCCAACAATTTTGCTATCACTGGCCCGAATGGGGGCAGCGGTGCAATTAATTGCCAATTCTCTGCCATTTCTCACCATCAGCACACTTTCATGGGTATTATCCACAAATGTTTCGCCAAGTAATGCCGCTTCTATGGGATTTGGTAAAGGATCTTTGCTTTTTTCATGGACAATTTTAAAGACTTCTGTCACCGGCAACCCAAAGGCTTCTTCGGCGTCCCAAGTAAGGATTTCTTCTGCCATTGGGTTGATTAATTGAATGTAACCATGAGCATCGGTGGTAATCACTCCTTCGCCAATGGATTGTAAGGTGACTTGGGCTAATTCTTTTTCTTGAAACAGTGCTTGTTCTGCTCGTTGGCGATCGCGAATTTCTCGCCGCAGTTTTTGGTTGGCTTGGGTCAACGCTGCGGTGCGTTTTGCCACTAATTCCTCCAAATGTTCTTTATACTGCCAAAGCTGTTCTTCCGCTTGCTTGCGTTCCGTAATTTCTTGGCCACTAATAATCGCGCCAAGGGCTTCTCCTTGAGTATCAAATAATGGCGTCAGATTCCATAATAAAATGGGCTGACTATTACCATCTTTGGTAATCCCCGGTAATTCTAAATCTCTTTGCGGGTTGCCATTAAATACTTCATTGAGATAACGATCGACTTGCGATCGCATTTCCCAAGGCACACAAATATCTAAATAACTTTCTCCTAATACTTCTATATCTTGCCAACCATAGACTCTTTCCGCTTCTAAGTTCCACTGCAAAATTCGATGATCTGGGCCGAGAAAAATAATCACACTGCCAGCGGTTTGAATCAAAGACCATAAACGTTCTTGACTTTCTCTTAAGGCTTCTTGAACTTGTTTGCGGCGAATCATTTCCGCGATTAACTCGTCATTAGAAGTTTGTAAGGCAATGGTGCGTTCCATGACGCGGTTTTCTAATTCATAATTAAGTTTTTGTAATTTTTCTTCCGTGCGCTGACGTTCTCTGATTTCTTGGTGTAATTGTTCGTTACTTTTGATCAGTTGAATTGTTTGTTCGGCGATCGACTGTTGTAACCCTTCGATGACGCTAGACATTTCTAGGACATCAAAGACTTGGAGAATACAATGGTGAGTTAACAGACCTAATACTTCCCCGCGATCGCCGCAAACCACTAATTGATGAGTTTGATGTTGCTGCATTTGCTGGTTTGCCACCCACAAAGATTCTTGCGGAGATATCTTTAATATCGGGCTACTCATAATATCTCGCGCCTGAGTTTTCTCCAAGTTTATTTCTAAGACTTGGCATTGCAAAATCTCTTGTTCTGAGACGATCCCTACCGCCATTAAAGATTTTTGAGAAAAATTTGCCAGCCTCAGATAATTATCATGCTTATCGGAAATTGGTGGCTGACATTCTTCACCGCCGATCGCCTTTTGCTTCCTAGTTTTATCTGAAGTTTTATCTGAAGTTTTATCTGAAGTTTTATCTGAAGTTTTATCGGGGGCGGCGGTAATGACGATAAAACTGGTTTTTTTCTTAGCCATTATTTGAATTAAACTGGCGACAGATTCGGTTTCTTCTGCTTGAATTACCTCTGTTATCATCACATCTCGGACAGTGCGCCATTGGAGGAGATTTGCCGGTTGGACACAAGCCCTAATTGTTTCCGGGGTGACAATTCCAATCAGTTTTTGGTGGATATCTAATACCGGCAAATAACGAATTTGATGCTCACGCAAGAGTGACAAAGCCGCAAATATATCTTGATGCTCTGTTTTCGTCAGCGTAATCACGGGGCGTCTCATCACTCGATCGATGGTGATTTGATTCGGGGTATTTAAATGATGATTTCCAATTAAATCGATGATATCTCGTTCCGTAAAAATGCCTAGTAGCTGCTGATTTTCCATCACCAGCACACAACGATGACTTCCCGTGTCGATCTGACTGGGTTCTGAAGTGAATCCAGGTAGCCGGCAGTTGTGAGTATTTGCTTGGTTCATTAACTCGATGACTTGATCCAAAGGTCTGTCTGGCAAGACGATCAAGGGATTCGGATCAATTGCATTTTCTAGCGGAGGGACGGAATTCCAATCGTTTTTGATAGACATGACCGATGGGGATGCACTTTCTTAGCTTGGCAGCCAAGTGGCTATTGAATTCTATAATATTCGATGTTTTATGATTAAGTTTTTAGCTGCAAGCTTGAAGCTTGAAACCAGTCAGCTTCTCAGGGTTTCGCGGATCGGCGTGTCGCTTATAAGTCATCAGGTTTCCGGGGTCAGGTTTCCGGGGTCAGGTTTTAGGGGTCAGGTTTTAGGGGTCAGGTTTTAGGGGTCGGCTATTAGGGGTCAGCTTTTAGGGGTCAGCTTTTAGGGGTCGGCTATCAGTAGGTTCACGAATAATTAATTATGATTAGTTAACCATTATTCATGGTTGTTCCCCGTGGCGATCGCTCGATCCCAGCTAGTGCGACTTTTTAACCGCCTAATAAGTCTCGCAAAACTCTAGCGATGCGATCGCTGCTATCGGGAACCGCCAGTGTTAAAGCTTTTTGAGCCATTTCTGGCAACAATGTGGGCGATTTAAGCAATTCTAAAACTTTTTCTGCGAGTAATTCCGCCGTTAACTCCCCTTGACTATAGGCGATCGCTGCCCCAGCATCCGCAAACACCGCCGCATTAAACGCTTGATGATTTTCCGCTGCATAAGGATAAGGGATCAAAATAGAAGGACTGCGCGTCACCGCTAACTCAGTCAGGGTGCCAGCGCCAGCGCGACCAATCACCAGATTCGCCCGTTGCAAGAGTCCCGCCATAAAGTCGCAAAAATCCGAGGCGAAATAATGAGGATGTTGGAAACTATTGGCGTCCGGGTCATTGGTTCCAGTTTGGTGGAAAATCCAAGCCCCCGCCTCTAACCATCGCGGTGCCGATTGGCGGACTAATTGATTAACCGCCACCGCCCCTTGAGAACCGCCAACGATCGCAATTAAAGGGACATTTTCCGGAATCGGCAAGTCCAAGGTCGAGGTTTCTAGAAATTGATTTCTCACAGGTGTACCCACCATGACGGTTTTCGACCGGGGCAAATATTTGGCAGCGGCAGCAAATCCAATCGCCGTCACCGTACACCAAGGACTAAAGAAGCGAGTCACCTTACCCGGTAAAGCGTTAGACTCATGGAGAACCACTGGTAATCCGAGAGAACGCGCCGCAATAATCGCCGGTCCTGCAATATAACCGCCCGTGGTAAAGACCCCTTGGAATTTCTCCCGTTTTAAGAGTTCTCTCACCTGAAAAATGGAGCGGATCAATCCAGTGGCTACCCGCAGAGTCCCCAATCCGAGGCGCTGCTGAAATCCTTCTACTGCTATGGTATGTAAAGGATAGCGACCTTTGATTAGCTGAGTTTCCATCCGGTTTGGCACCCCCAGCCATTCGATGTGATAATCGCTTAACTGTTCGGCGGTGGCGATCGCAGGGAACAAATGTCCCCCTGTGCCACTCGCGGCTATTAGTAATTTAATTGATGCCCTAGTCACGCCGTTTTCGTCTCCTCTCCGTTCCAATCAACATATTCGTTTCAGGACTTGATTCTTATGCTCTGTCCTACCTGAATTGAACAGCTAACATTTCACTGCTTCAATTGTCCAGTCCATTGTTTAACTTATCACCGATGCACAACTCTATCGTCTCACTCGCTCATTATTTCAGATCGCCGGATCTCTCGAAAAAAACAAAATTGATTGGTTTTGTAATGGGTTTCACCTTTTGCTGGGGTAGCATATTTCCTGGCAGTGCTGTGGCAGCGGCAAGTCCTGACACCGCCCCCCAAGAGTTGCAAACTCTCTTACAACAAGTAGATGATGCAGCCAACCAGCAAAATATTCGCGGGGTGATGAAATTTTATAGTCCCACTCTGACTCATGGTGATGGCTTAACTTATAACAATCTCGAACAGGCTTTACGGGATCTGTGGCAGCGTTATCCTAATTTGACTTATCAGACTCAATTAAAATCTTGGGAAGCTGATGGCAATGCCATTGTCGCCGAAACGGTGACGGAGATTAATGGGGTGCAAACTACCCCAGACAGAGAGTATCGTTTACGGGCTACAGTGCGATCGCGCCAACGGTACGAAAACCAACAAATTGTCCACCAAGAAATTCTTGCCGAACTTTCGTCACTAACCAGTGGCGAAAATCCTCCAACAGTCCAAGTAAATCTTCCCGATCGAGTCAAAATTGGTCGTCAGTACAACTTTGATGCCATCGTCTTAGAACCTCTGGGGGATGATTTACTCCTTGGTGCAGCCGTTGAAGAACCCATTAGTATTTTCGGATACTTGAATCCGGCCAAGTTAGATTTACAACCCCTCAATGCCGGTGGTCTTTTCAAAATTGGTCAAGCCCCCTTAGTCGCCAATGACCGCTGGATTTCAGCAGTATTTATTCGTCATAATGGCATCACCTTTGTCACCCAAAGATTAGAGGTTTCTCAGTAATCAAACCGATTTAATCGATCCGGTCTAGTTTTTCCCTGTTTCTGGCAAAAAAATTAGGGGCAATCCCAGGCGCGGTGGTTGCCCCAAACTAAGCCTATAGAATCCTATGATTTAGACACTAAAGTCTCTTAACATTTTTTTGATTTCAATATTGTGCATTTCTTCGGTGCCAATCATATTGCGGGCAAATTCTTCTAAATAAACACTCGCTCCTTCCACAATATCGAGTAGTTCTTTGTACAAATCCAACGCTGCCTTTTCGTGATTTAGACTTTCTTGTAAAATGTCACGCACTGAATGTTGGTAAGTTTCTTGAATTGGTGCGACTCGGAGGCTGGGATGTCCCTCTAACCCCGTGAGAATTTCTCCCACTTGTTGAGCATGCATCAGGGATTCTGTGGCTTGGGCTTTAAAGAAATCGACAATCGGCAACCGATAAGGCCCTGTCACCATCAGTGAATAGTGGGTGTAGCGCACCACTCCAGCCAACTCATACTCCATGATTTTGGTTAGGATCTCGTTGGTTTTTTCGACGTTAAGCTCGTGCATGGTTACTGCTGAGGTATAAGAATATTTATTTATATTTAAGCATTTTTTGTCACTTATATCAATATCCCCTCAAAATCAGCAAACAATCGTCTAATTCACCATTAAATTTGCTTTGTTATGAATCACATATAGCAGGCAGAGTTATGAAGTAAAAAAAACTCTGTCATTCCCGCCGATGGCGGCCTTCGCGGGGGTAAACTCCGACGGGAATCCAGAAAACCTCTGTACTTCATCGGTATCATAACCGCTATATCTTATGCTGTGGTGTTTTTGGGGTAATTTAGTGAGAATTACTTTTATTAATTTGACTATCGGGCAACGGTGCAACCCTCAGTTGCCTACCGTCGCCACCTTTTTTTTCGCATTCCACCGTTAACTGCTGATATTCACCAGAGAAACCCGGTTGCTTCATTTAAATTTTTATTTAAATTTTTATTTTCGCCAAAAATTAAGGTTTTTTTTAGATTTATCCTCAAAAAAACCATCTGAATCATCAGGTTATATTCCCGCCATTAAGTTTTGGGATGAAGTTCATCAGTTTACATAGATTTACTTACATAGATTTACGGAAAACGATCTAAGATAGTACAATAGTATCACCGAAGATTCTCCTAAAAAATTTATCCTTGAGTAAGAAACGGGTTCCGAGGAATGGGAAAAGGATCCGTTATCACTGTAGGTGACATCTTGAGTGACAGATTGGGTGACATCTTGGGTGACATCTTGGGTGACATCAAGGACTGGGGGCGAAATTATGCGCGATCGCTCAAACGGATCCGCCCGGAGAAAATCCCCAGAAATGTCTCTTAACGTCTCTCGATTTACAACAGCTTGCGGGCAATCAAAGAGTGGGATGATTTCAGCCAATTTATTGGTGTTTTAATTATGAGTAAACAAGTCTGCAATGTGTTATTGATTGAAAACGATCGCAGCCACTCAAAACTCATCCAAGCACTGTTGTGTGACACTGAACCGGGTGGTTTAGCTAAAGATTTTTCTTTTCAGGTGACTGAGGTGGAAACCCTGAAGGGTGGACTAGAACAACTGGAGAAAAACCACTTCAATGTCATTTTGTTAGATTTGATCTTACCCGATAGTCAGGGACTCGATACATTAGAGCAGACCCTAAAACATTCCCCTCATACCCCGATAGTCGTACAAATCGGCAATGAAGAAGAAAGCTTAGTCGTCCAGGCTTTGCAGTTAGGCGCATTAGGCTTTTTACCCAAACAAAATCTTGATAGTAATTTGCTAGTTTATGGGATCCGCTTGGCCATTGAACGGTATCTTCTGACGACGAAAATAGAAACAGCCAAACAGCAGCAAGAACAAGATTTGGAATTTGAATGGCTGGAGCAGTTCGCCGAAAGTGGCAGAACCAATATCACGGCAAGATTGTACGGTACGGTCAGCCTCCAGGATAGTTGTCCCGAAATTTTTCGCGATCATGTAGAAAATTATGGTAGATTAATGGATTTAGCATTAGAAGAACAAGCCTATAAAGTTGAACATGATCTTTCTAACCGACTGCGTACCCAGGCGGAAAAGTTAGGACTGCTCAAAGCTGGCCCACGAGATGTGGTGGATATTCATACCACCGCATTGAAAGAAAAAACTAAAATGGTTAATTTGGCCAAGGCTCAAGCTTATGTCGCCGAAGGACGATTAATGGTTTTGGAAATGATGGGCTATTTGACTTCATACTATCGCAAATATTATTTAGGATTAAGTAATATGAAAATATATAAATCTTCCGGTAATGTGAAGCAAGACTTATGAAATACTTACTCAAGTTATATATCACGGGAGATTCACCCAGATCCCAACGAGCGATCGCTAACTTAATGCGAATTTGCGATCGAGAACTTTCAAATCAGTATGAATTGAAAATTATTGATGTCCTGGAACAACCGGATGTGGCGGAAAACGAGAAAATTATGGTTACACCTACTTTAATAAAACAATTGCCGCCGCCGCTGCAAAGAATTATTGGGGATATGTCGAAAACTGAGCTAGTTTTGCTAGGGCTGGATATCGATAATCAAGAATAATGTTGGTTGTTGGTTGTTGGTTGTTGGTTGTTGGTTGTTGGGTAGGGATTCTTTGGTTGTTGGGTAGGGATTCTTTGGTTGTTGGGTAGGGATTCTTTGGGTAGGGATTCTTTGGTTGTTGTTTTTGTTTTTTGTTCGTGGTTCGTGATTATGGTTAAATCGGCAAAATAACCAATAACCCATAACTAATAACGGCTGAATATGGAAGATCGAATGATAAATTTAGTAGGATTTTGCCTGATTCAGTTTGCCCTGAAGAAAATTATTTAAAGCAAGTAAAGTAAGTGAAAGCAATGAGTAGTTTTGAAAGTAACACGGATTTTATTGAAAAGCTAGAAACGGGAATTCCTGGCTTTGATTTCTTAGCCGAGGGTGGCTTACCAAAAGGTCGAGCAACTTTAATTGCGGGCACCGCTGGGAGTGCCAAAACGGTGTTTGCTTGTCAGTTTTTGGCGGAAGGCATCAAAAGAGGGCAAAATGGGGTTTTTGTCACCTTTGAAGAACCTCCCAGCGCAATTCGGAAAAATATGAAGGGCTTCGGTTGGGATATTGCTCAATGGGAGAAGGAAGGAAAATGGGCGTTTGTGGATGCCTCTCCCCAACCGGGACAAAAGCCACTGGTATCCGGGGAATATGATTTAGGTCCTTTATTAGCCCGAATTGAATATGCGATTCGGAAATATCATGCGGTGCGAGTTTCGATGGATTCTTTGGGGGCAATTTTTAGCCACTTAGAAGATAGTGCTCAAGTACGCAGTGATTTGTTTAGTATTGCGGCGGCATTACGAGAATTAGAAGTGACGGCAATTTTGACTGCTGAACGTACCGAAGAATATGGTGATATTAGTCGTTATGGGGTGGAAGAATTTGTGGCGGATAATGTGGTGATTGTTCGGAATGTTTTGACCGAAGAAAAACGCCGCCGCACCATTGAGATTCTGAAGTATCGGGGTACAGAACACCAAAAGGGAGAATTTCCGTTTACGATTATCCCCAAACGAGGGATTGTGATTTTGCCTTTGTCAGCTATTGAGTTAGAACAACGCTCGTCTAATGTGCGGATTTCTTCCGGCAGTGAGGAACTGGATCGGATGTGTGGGGGAGGCTTTTTTCGGGATTCAATTATTTTAGTTTCTGGGGCGACAGGCACGGGCAAAACCCTAATGGTGACTGAGTTTATGGCCGGAGGAATTGCAAATAATGAACGGTGTTTGTTGTTTGCTTTTGAAGAAAGTCGGGAGCAACTTTATCGCAATGCGATCGGTTGGAATGTGAATTTCGATCAAATGGAAAAAGCCGGTAATTTAAAGATTGTTTGTCGTTACCCAGAAAGTACCGGCTTAGAAAATCATCTGATTATGATGAAGGAGATTATTGACACTTTTCAACCGAATCGAGTGGCGGTGGATAGTCTTTCGGCTTTGGAAAGGGTATCATCCCTGAAAGGATTTCGGGAATTTATTATTGGTCTGACTTCTTTTATTAAGCAAAAAGAAGTGGGCGGTCTATTTACTTCGACTACTCCGTCTTTAGTGGGTGGTACTTCGATTACAGAAGCGCATATTTCTACGATTACTGATTCGATTATTTTATTGCGATATGTGGAAATGTATGGGGAAATGCGTCGGGGCATTACGGTGCTGAAAATGCGCGGTTCTATGCATGATAAAGATATTCGGGAATTTTCTATTGATGGCAAAGGGATGCATATTGGTAAACCTTTTAGAAATGTGGTGGGTATTTTAGCTGGTTCTCCGAGTTATGTGGGGGAAACTGAGGTGGAAAGACTCACGGGTTTATTTGAGTAAGGACAAAGCTTGCGTTAGTAAAGGCGGGGGGTGTGGGGCCGCCATCGGAATAATTAACAATTAACAATTGATAATTGACAATTAAACAAAATTATCAATTATCAATTGTCAATTATCAATTATTCCCTACACCCTATTCCCTCTTATTTGAAGTTTTCCGGTTGATTTTTGTCGGGATTAATGATTTCTATTTCGCCGGTTCCTCGACAAAACGAGCAGGTTTCTTCCCTTTGCACTTCGGCGCTGCAATCCCGAATTTCTATGTATCCTTTTCCTTCACAGTGATGACATTTTTTGTGGTCAAGATTTTGGGTTGTTTGGGTTGTATTCATATTCGGTAATTGCCTGTATATTGAAGAACCCGGGTTTCTGTGGTGAATATTATAAGTTAACTGGTGAATGCGAATCAGAAACCCGGTTTCTGTGGTGCATATCAGGAGTTAACGGGGGAATGCGAATAAGAAACCCGGTTTCTGTGGTGGAATTCGGACAAGAAACCGGGTTTCTATGGTGAATTTCAGGAGTTAACGGTGGCATGAGAATAAGAAACCCGGTTTCTGTTGACATTTATATTAAAATGCCGGTAATCATTCCGGCAAGTAATATAAATCCAATCCAAACATTTTGGCCAAAGATTTGACCGTAAACAGGTTTGGGTAGGTCATTTTTACGGAGTTGGAAGTATTCCCAACCCCAGATCGGGATTGCTATGCCCCAGGATATCCAGAAACCGAGGGTTAATTCCATGACGACCCCAACCCAAGCTAATAAGGCAGCGGTGCCGATAAAGAAGACCGCGATCGCTTCTGTGACCCATTGGCCAAAAAATAGGGCGCTAGAGTTGACCCCTAAGCGGCGATCGTCGTCGCGGTCGGCCATAGCATAAACGGTGTCAAAGCCTAATGTCCAGAGTACCGTTGCCCCCCATAAAATCCAGGTGGCAGTTTCTAATTTCGCTACGGCAGCAGTCCAGCAAATGAGTACCGCAAATCCCCAGGCGATCGAGAGTACCAGTTGGGGGACGGGAAAAACTCGCTTGGCAAGAGGATATAGGACAATCACCGGGACCGCAGCGACACAAAGCCAAAAGCTGAGAGAATTGAGATAAAGGGCTAAGATGGCGGCGCAAACTAAGGCAATTAGGGCGATCGCGATCCCAGTTCTGACGGTCAGCGCCCGGGACGCTAGGGGGCGATCGCGGGTTCGTTCTACTTGGGGATCGATATCCCGATCCCACAGGTCATTAATCACACAACCAGCGGCGCTGGTGGCAAAAGTGCCAATGATAATCACCGCCACTAGGGGAAATTCTGGATGACCGTGGGCGGCTAAAAACACGGCCCAAAGCGCCGGAATCATTAAAATTAAGCGTCCCGCAGGTTTATCCCATCTCAGCAGCCGAATCACTTTTGCCGGGATAGTTTCAGGTTGAGGTTGTGGTGAACTGACCATTGAATCAACAAATAAATAAACAATGAAATACTTTTCTTATTAAATAGGATATCGTTAGTTTGAGCTTTGGAGGAATGGCAATGGTTCAGTCAATTTCGCGGCAACCTGCAACCCTGGAGGCAACCCTGGGAAAAGAGAAAGGGGAAGACCGCATTATTGCAGCAGTTGATCTTGGCACTAATTCCCTGCACATGGTCGTGGTGCAAATTAATACCACCCTGCCAGCATTCACGATTATCGATCGCGAAAAAGAAACGGTTCGTTTGGGCGATCGCGACCCGAAAACAGGGGATTTAAAACCGGAAATCATGGCGCGTGCGATCGCCACCTTGCAGCGGTTCCAAGAAATTGCCCGCAGTCTCAACGTGGAACAAATCATTGCCGTGGCCACCTCAGCGGTGCGCGAAGCCCCCAACGGTCGAGAATTCTTACAAAAAATTCACCATACCCTCAACTTGCACGTTGACCTAATTTCTGGCCAAGAAGAAGCCCGCCGCATCTATCTGGGGGTTCTCTCTGGCATGGAGTTACAAAATCAACCCCATATTATGATCGATATTGGTGGCGGTTCCACCGAACTGATTCTGGGGGATGGGGATGAACCTCGGTTTCTCAGTAGCACCAAAGTGGGGGCAGTGCGTTTGACCGGGGAATTTGTCACTACTGACCCGATTAGCCCGATTGAGTTTAACCGCCTTCAAGCTTATATTCGCGGGATGCTGGAACGGGCGGTGGGTGAGTTAAAAGCCAACCTGAAACCCGGAGAAAAACCCCGCATGGTCGGCACTTCTGGCACCATTGAAACTTTGGCAGAAATTCATGCTTGTCAAACCCTGGGGCAACCTCCTTCACCCCTGACGGGTTATCAAATGAGTTTCGCCGATTTGCAAGCATTGATCAATCGCTTGCGGAAGCTTTCTGAGTCAGAACGGGCGGCTGTACCGGGAATGTCTGACCGGCGATCGGAAATTATTATTGCCGGGGCGTTAATTCTCCAAGAAGCCATGTCTATGTTAGGTATCGATTCTCTAACCCTTTGTTCGCGGGCTTTACGAGAAGGGGTGATTGTGGATTGGATGCTGACTCATGGGTTAATTGAAAATAAACTCCGCTACCAAAGTGCGGTGCGGGAACGCAGCGTGCTGAAAATTGCCCAAAAATACCGCGTGAATCTGGATTCCGGCGAACGAATCGCCAAGCACGCCCTCTCGTTATTTGACCAGACCCAAGGGATATTACATCAGTGGGGATTAAATGCCCGAGAACTGCTGTGGGCAGCGGCGATTTTACATAACGCTGGGGTCTATGTCAGCCATGATGCCCACCATAAGCATTCTTATTATTTAATTCGCCACGGTGAACTATTGGGTTTTAATGAAACCGATTTAGAAATTATGGCCAATATCGCCCGGTATCACCGCAAAAGTGCGCCGAAAAAGAAGCATGAAAATTATCAAAGCCTGACTAATAAAGAAGACCGGAAATTGGTGAAACAACTCAGCGCGATGTTGCGGTTGGCTACTGCTCTGGATCGGCGTCAAATCGGCGCGATCGCCTCTTTAGACTGTGAATATAATCGCAACACCGCCGAACTAACCCTCAAACTCCAACCCAAAGACCGCAAAGATGATTGCGTTCTAGAACTTTGGAGTTTAGACCAAAAGAAAGCGGTCTTTGAAGCGGAATATAATGTCAAAGTTATCGCCACCTTAAATTAACTTTACTTGTTGTTGGTTGTTGGTTGTTGGTTGTTGGTTGTTGGTTGTTGGTTGTTGGTTGTTTGTTGTTGGTTGTTGGTTGTTTGTTGTTTGTTGTTTGTTGGTTGTTTGTTGTTCGTTGTTAGTTGTTTGTTGTTTGTTGTTTGTTGTTTGTTGTTCGTTGTTAGTTGTTCGTTGTTTGTTGTTTGTTGTTCGGTTTGCCAGCAACAAGCAACAAGCAACCAATAACCAATAACCAATAACCAATAACCAATAACCAATAACCAACAACCAATAACCAACAACCAACAACGAACAACAAACTGTTTTAGTCTGTGGCAAAATCAATCAATAGCAACAAATTTTAGGTTTTTCCAGTAATGGTTTTTCCACTACGAGCAAAAAAATGAATCTCATGGGGCTGAAAATTGTAGGTGGACGATACAAAATAATCAAGCGTTTAGCCGCTGGTGGGTTTGGTACGACCTTTTTGGCAGAAGATGAACATCTTCCCAACAATCATCCTTGTGTGGTCAAACAACTCAAACCCCAATCTACCGACGCCAAAACTTTAGAAATTGCTAGACGGTTATTTGATACCGAAGCCAAAGTTTTACATAAATTGGGGAACCACGAAAAAATTCCCCAACTTTTTGCTTTTTTCGAGGAAAATCACGAATTTTATCTGGTGCAAGAATATATTCACGGACATCCTTTGAGTGATGAATTAAAACTTAGCAAGCGATTTAGTGAAGAAGCCACCATTCTGTTATTACAAGAAATTTTAAAAATCTTAGAATTTGTTCATCACGAAAATGTGATTCATCGGGATGTGAATCCCCGGAATATTCTGCGAGATGAAAATGATGGGCGATTATTTTTAATTGACTTTGGGGCAGTCAAAGAAATAACTACCCAAATGATGCTGACTACTCCCGGTCAAACCGCTTTAAGTGTGATTATTGGCACCCCCGGATATATGCCCAGCGAGCAAGCCAATGGACATCCGAAAATGAGTAGTGATATCTATGCGGTGGGGATGATAGGCATTCAAGCCTTAACTGGGTTGTCTCCAGAACAGTTGACCAAAAATAACGATACGGCAGAAATTATTTGGCAAAATAAGGTATCCGTCACTCCAGAATTTGCCCAAGTTTTAAGCACAATGGTGCGCTATGATTTTCGCGAACGTTATCCGTCGGCGGTGGAAGCATTGGCGGCGATTAATGCTTTGCAAGATTCGGGCATTCCTTTATCTTTGGCTAAAACTAAAATTGCCTTAACAAAAATTAGAAAAAACCGCAATATTTTCTGGGGAATTAACTTTTTATTAGGCATCGCTATACTGCTGATTGTCAGAACAACCTTATCGGGAGCTAAGTTTTGGCAGGAAAGTCAAACGGCTAGTCAGTTATATGAACAAGGAAGGGTTTTAAGTTCTTTAAATCGTTATGATGAGGCATTAGAAAAGTATCGAAAAGCCGCAAAAATTCAATGGAATGATGTAGATACTTGGATTAAAATTGGCGATATGGAATATCTGTTAGAAGCTTATGAAAAAGCTCTGGAAGCATACGATAGAGCGATTCAAATTAATCCAAATAATGACGATCCGAATATTACGATCGATGCTTGGATTGGGCGAGGCATGGTTTTAAATCAGCAGGAAAATTTTCCAGAGGCTTTAAACTCTTTTATGAAAGCGGTACAACTGAATCAAAAGTCCTATAAGGCTTGGCAAGGTCAAGGGGATGTTTTTTTAAATTTGCAACGATATGAGGACGCGATCGCAGCTTATGAAAAAACTCTCAAACTAAATCAAAATTCTTATGATGCCTGGTATAATATGGGCAAGTCTTACGCCCAACTACAAGACTATAAAAATGCGGAGAAAGCTTATAAAAAAGCGGTGGAGATTCAACCAGACCAAGCTATTGCCTGGGATGATTTGGCAAATATATCTTTCCAGCTAGAAAAATATGAGGATGCTATTGAAGCTTATGATAAATCCCTCCGCTTTGCCCCGGAAAATGCCCCAGAAAATGGCGATACTTGGTATCGTCGAGGCAATGCTTTCCTGAAATGGCAAAAACCGGCAGAGGCGATCGCATCTTATGAAAAAGCTTTAGAGTTGATCTCATCGCCAAATGCTGAATTATTATATAATTTAGCCTGGGCTCTCCATGAACTGCGGCGTTACACAGAAGCCCTTGAACGCTATAATCAGGTACTCGAAATCCGACCCCAAGACTACCAAGTTTGGTATAACCGAGGCAATGCTGAGAATGCTTTAGAACGCTACTCAGACGCGATCAAATCTTATGAGCAAGCAATTTTTATTAAACAAGACTACTATGAAGCCTGGTACGCTCTCGGCAATGTTCAATTTACTTTGCAACGATACCCAAATGCGATCGCTTCTTATGATAAAGCCCTTTTTTATGCCCCCAACTATAAACCAGCAAAAGATGCTAAAAAACAAGCAGAAAAAGAGTTAGAAAAAAAGTAAAATAGGGTTATTTTGGATGAATAAATATTGTCAATATGATCGAGGCGAAGCATTTCCGCAGAATATTATTGTCAGGGCGAAGCATTTCCGGCGCTAGGTTATCAGTTAATATTCTTCGGGTGGGCAAAAAAAATTACCCACCCTACTATATATGATAGGTGACTTTTGCCCACCCTACAAGATAAATGCTTTGCCCCTACAGAATATTGTAAATATAATGAGAGGATTTGCCAAGTGAAAAAAAATTATGCTTATCTGGTGTCGTTGCTAGTCGCAAGTATTTTATTGTTAGGGTTTTCCCTGAAAGCGCAAAGTAATGATGCCAATACTCGTGGTTATGGGGGAATTTGTGCCGCTGAATTACCGGCAAAAATCGATGAGATTGTTAATCGTCCAGAGTTTGCCCGATCGCGTTGGGGAATTTCGATCGCCACTCTTTCCCCGAACCAAACGGGGGAAACTTTATATACCTTAGAAGCGAATAAATATTTTATCCCCGCATCAACAGCCAAACTTCTGACTACCGCAGCCGCGTTAGAAGTTTTAAATCCTAATTTCCGAATTCGTAC
The DNA here is from genome assembly GCA_011390955.1 of Oscillatoriales cyanobacterium. Taxonomy (GTDB): domain Bacteria; phylum Cyanobacteriota; class Cyanobacteriia; order Cyanobacteriales; family Laspinemataceae; genus Planktothricoides. The sequence goes on from JAABRM010000062.1 coordinate 25,740, forward strand.
CTCGGTTTATGGCACCCAGAATGGCAATGTGGCATCGGTGCGACTGGTGGGACGGGGGGATCCGAGTATTGGCCAAACCCAATTAGCGGCCTTAGCAAAACAGTTGCGCGATCGCGGCATTACCCAAATCGACCAACCGATCGCCGAAGATGCCTACTTTCAAGGTGAGCCGATTAACCCCAACTGGGAATGGGAGGATGTTCAGGCGGGTTACGGCACTAGCGTCAATAGTTTAATTTTTAATCAGAACGCGATCGATTTACTGCTTTCACCCCAAAAGGTTGGTGAACCTTTACAGGTGACATTCGTAGATCCCAACGAACGGAATAAGTGGCAGTTAGAAAATAATTCTGTTACGGTAGATACAGGTGAAGCAGAATTTGTGGCAGTCGGGCGTGACCTACGTCAAACGGTCATCCGAGTTTCCGGTCAGTTAAGAGTCGGGTCGGCTCCCGAACCCGTGTATGCCGCCGTGGTCGATCCCGGCGATCGCTTTTTAGCGAAATTCCGCGAAGCATTAATCGCCGCAGGCATTTCTGTGAATAAAACAGACGTTACGACCCAGAATTTAGCAAACTCTGGCAATAACCTCAACACAGAATTAGCCGCGATCGAATCCCCGCCACTCTCTGAACTGGTGAAAGAGATTAACCGAAGCAGTAATAATCTCTACGCCGAAGCGATCTTACGACATTTGGGTGAAAGCATTCGTCCGAACAATCGTCAAAAGCCAGACTCCAGTGCGGATGCGGGTTTAGCGGTGGTGACAGCCACCCTCGCGCAACGCGGAGTTAACCCAGACAGTTATATATTAGCTGACGGTTCTGGGTTATCCCGTCATAATTTAATCAGCCCTGAAGCCTTAATTCAAACTTTGCGCGTGATGGCCGTTTCTCCTTGGGCGACCCTCTACCGGGACTCCCTCCCGACCAGAAGACTTTCTGATGGAATCATGGTTCAAGCCAAAAGTGGGGGGATGAGTGGGATTTCCTCTTTAGCCGGATATATCAGCTTACCGGACTACGATCCTCTGGTATTTGCCATCATCTTAAATCATTCGGATAACTCTGGAACGGTGCGTCGTCAAGGGATTAATCAAATTATTGACTTACTGGGGATGCTCCGTCGCTGTTAAGTGAGTTTCAGAAACTGGGGTTTTTGTTCGTTGGTGGTTAGACCGTTGGTCGTCAACAATTAACCAACAACCAACAACCAAGAACAATTAACAATTCGCCATTCTCAGGTCTTGGGGGCGATAGGCGCCGCTCCTCAAGATCGGGAGATATCTGCTAAATAGCTAACTTATCGGCGAATATGTCAAAGAATATGTCAAAAATCCTTAACAAACCAGCCAAGATAAAGATGTAGTCCCAGTTGTCAGGACATGAAATTTGTTACTTATTGAGTCAAGTTTGTTACTTTTAGCGCAAAGTAGGTGACAATGAGGATCAATTTGCTTTAAAATGAGTCAAGACTCAAAACAAAACCGACGGCTGGGAACTTCAAGAATAATGTCAAACAATTTGTTAATTGTTGTTGGTTGGCAAGTTATTTGTTAATTGTTGACGACCAACATTCCAACCACCAACGAACAACGAACAGGGTTTCTGAGGGGAAACGTTGAAAAATCGCAGCCATTATTAGCAAAAAGCCAAGTAATGAATATTTTACTTTTGGGGAAAAAAGCTGCACAGCTTCAAGAGAAATTGTCGAATGATTTGACAATTCAGTTTCCTGATTCATCTAAAAATCATCCAGGTTTTAATTCAATTGTTAATTCAAATCAGATTAATCTTACCTCGGTTGAACAAATATCCAGCCAGCCAGCGGGAGAGGTGCAGGAATTTTTCAGGGATCTGAGTTTTGACTTGTGTATTGTTGATGAACAGGCGTTGTCAGCAGCCCAAGCATGGATTTTGACTAAAAAACAACTGGTGCCGCGAGAATTTTTGCCGGTTTTATTAATTGTCAATCGCGGAGCCAAAAAATCTCAGCATTGGCAGCAATTTGCTTGTGTGGATGAAGTGATTTTTAATCCCGTTGACCCGGATGAATTGTCGATTAGAGTTAAGAATTTATTACGGGGGCGATCGCTCAGTTTATTCACCACCCGCGAACCATTATTATCCGCTGCCAAGCACCAACAAAAGAATCCCTACCCACCAACGAACAACGACAACCACCAACAAACAACAACGATCGCATCTCAAGTGTCTCCCGTTGAGCCATTAGTCCGAGATTTATTCCATGATTTCGTGGCAGAGATTCAAGATTACGCAATTTTTATGCTGGATGCCCAAGGCAGGGTGAAAAGCTGGAATGCTGGAGCCCAAAGAATCATGGGATATACAGCCGCAGAAATTATTGGACAACATTTTTCTAAATTTTACCCAGAAGCCGATCGCCTAGCGGGTAAACCCGAGCAAGAATTACAACTGGTAATGACTGCGGGCCAATGTGAGGATGAAGGCTGGCGACAACGGGCTTCGGGGTTAAAGTTTTGGGCACAAAATACTATTTATGCTTTATATGATGATTCTGGGGGGGAACATCCTACGCCCAATCACGATGGGAAACAACATCAAACCGCCCGCGTGATTGGGTTTTCCGTGATTACCCATGATTTGAGCGATCGCAAACAAATCGAAGAAGAACTATGTTTGTTAAACCGTTCTTTGAGAACTATTTGGGAATGTAGCCAAGCAATGGTGAGGGCCTCTGCGGAGTCCGAACTCCTGAATGAAATTTGTCGCATTATTGTCGAAATTGGCAAATATCCCCTAGCTTGGGTGGGACTGACAGAACCATCCCATATCGTCAAACCTGTGGCTTGTAATGGCATCGCTCTCAAATATATTGAATCACTAAATTTAAGTTGGGATGACCCTTCCCCAGAAGTAGATTCTATTGGCAAAGTGATTAGTACCGGCCAACCTTATATTTGCCAGGATATTTCCCCGGATATTTCCCCGGATATTTCCCCGTTTACTACTACTGCCGATCTTACCCCGTGGCGAAATTGGGCGATCCGGCATGGCTATGCTGCCTGTATTTACTTGCCATTAATTAGCCGTCCCCTGGACGGGGAAATGCGAACAACCAAAGACAAGAAACTGATGCAGCAATCGCCGCAAAATATCGTAGGGGCGAACGCACGTTCGTCCGTACAGTGTTTTGGTGTTTTAACCATTTACGCCACCGAAGCCAATGCTTTCGATCGCCAGGAAGTGAAACTGCTGCAAGAACTGGCCAATGATTTAGCTTATGGGATTATGGCTTTGCGCGATCGCAAAGAATTGATTCAAGCGGAAGCTGCCCTCCGGGAAAGTGAACAACGTTATCGACAGCTTGTGCAACTGTTACCAGATGCGATTATTATTCACAATCAAGGCACCATTGAGTTAATTAACGCTGCCGGAATTAAGTTACTCACCGGGGATGTCTTGCGGAATTATTCGGGGGATTCCCATAGCGATACATTAGGGAATTGGTCAGAAAATAAGGGAGATGGTCGCTCTTCCGGGCAAAATTTAGTCGGGCGGAAACTAAAAAACTTTATCCAAGAAATATCCAATATTTTTGAAGAACCTATTTCCCCGGCTGCCGATTCACCGGAAGCAATTACATTTCGGGAAACCACAATTCGACGAGTTGACGGCCAAATCATCCCCGTTAATGCTGCATCAATTACCTATCAGTATCAAGAAGTTTCATCGGTACTAACGGTATTGCGGAATATTAGTCAACGGAAAAAAACCCTAGAAGCTTTACAAGAGAGCGAACAAAGATTTAGAATTACCTTCACGGGTGCCGCAATTGGTATGGCAATTCTGGGATTAGATGGAGAATTTTTAGAAGTAAATTCCGTATTACAAGCTATGCTGGGATACACCGAAAGCCAACTGCGATCGATGACCTTAATTCAAGTGACTCATGCCGATGATTTGGCCGTGGGAATTCATCTATTCCAGCAGATGTTGGAAAATAAATGGGAAAACTATCAAATCGAACAGCGGTATATTAATTCCCGAAGTCAAGTGGTTTGGGGAAATCTCAGTATTTCTATCATTAGAGATCGGGAAAATATTCCTCAATTTATTATTGCAATGGTGGAAGATATTACCGAGCGCAAACGGGCGGAACAAGAGTTACGACAATATCGCGATCATCTCGAAGATTTGGTACAAACTCGCACCAGAGAAAAGACTCGCTTAATTATTTCTTTGCAAGAGACGAATGAAAAATTGCAAAAAGAAGTGAGCGATCGCCGTCGGGCAGAGTCGGAATTATTGCGGGTTACCCAAGCCGTAGAAAGTACCAGTGATGCGGTGGTTATGACCGACCTCAAAGGGTTAGCTACTTACCATAACCCAGCATTTTTAAACATTTTTGGCTATACCAAAGAAGCAATTAATTCCGCCGGAGGAATTTGGGAAATTTTTGCTAATCAAACCCTAGGGGAAGAAATTTTCAATAAAATTATCCAGGGCAAAAGCTGGAGTGGAGAAGTGCAACTGCAGACTCGGAACGGTCAGTTATTAGAGAGTTTTCTGCGAGCAGATGCGGTCAAAGATGAAAACGATCGAATTATTGGGGCGATCGCGGTTAATACGGATATTACTCAAATTAAACAAGCTGAAGCTATTGCCAGAGAAACCTCCGAACAACTTCGTAGCTTAATTAATGCCATGCCAGATATTGTCTGCTTCAAAGACAGTCAAGGGCATTGGAAAATCGCCAACCAAGCCATGCTTGAACTATTAAAGTTGGAAGACATTAATTATCAGGGAAAAACCGATCGCCAACTTGCTGACGCAATTGAGGCGAAGTATGGCATTTCTCACTACCGAGAAGCCCTGACCAACTGTGACAAAACCGACGAAATCGCTTGGACTCAAGGCACCATTTCTCATAGTGAAGAAATTATTCAGGGTCCGGATGGACGCCTCAGAAACTTTGAAGTGACTAAAGTCCCCTTATTCCACCTAGATGGTTCTCCCAACGCAATTGTGGCGATCGGTCGGGATGTAACCGATCGCCGTGTCGCCGAAGCCGCCTTAATCCGTTTAGCCTCCATTGTCGAATCCAGCGATGATGCGATTATCGGCAAAAACCTTGATGGCATAATCGAATCGTGGAATGCTGGGGCAGAAAGGATTTATGGCTACAGTGCCGCTGAAGTTCTGGGGCGTTCAATTTTGCTCCTGAGTTTGCCCGATCGCGCCTCGGAAGTGCCGCAACTCTTCGCCGGAATTGCCAAAGGAACCAGTATTGACCACTATGAAACCGTACATCGACGCAAAGACGGCCAACAAATTCACGTTTCTCTCACCCTGTCGCCGATCAAAGACCCCAAAGGTGAAATTATCGGCGTCTCAACCATTGCCAGAGATATCACCGACTTAAAGCGCATCGAAGAAGCTTTAGAAAGAATTCGGCATCACAACGAGTTAATTTTAAACTCGGCGGGAGAAGGCATCTGCGGTCTGGACGACCAAGGAAATACCACCTTTATTAATCGATCTGCCGCGCTGATGTTGGGCTATTCCATCACCGAACTACATGGTAAGCCTTTTAGCATCATCCTCAACTCAAATTCTGCCCCCATTTATGCCGCCCTCAAAGATGGCTCGGTTCACCATGCCACTGATGCGGTATTTTGGCGCAAAAATGGCTCGACATTTCCCGTGGATTACATTTGTGTACCGATTAAAGAACAAGGCAAAATTGTCGGGGCTGTTGTCACCTTTAATGATATAAGCGATCGCCAGGCGATCGAGCGCATGAAAAACGAATTTATCTCCGTCGTCAGTCACGAACTGCGTACCCCCCTGACCTCAATTCGTGGCGCTATGGGACTATTAGCCGGTGGACTACTCGACACCAACCCAGAAAAAGCCCAACGAATGCTCGATATTGCCGTGGCAAATACCGACAGATTAGTTCGTCTGATTAATGACATTCTGGATTTAGAGCGAATTCAATCGGGTCAGGTGACAATGCGGCAACAAATGTTTGATTTGGCTGACCTCATGGTACAAGCCACTGATACTATGCGATCGCTGGCAGAAAAAGAGGGAATCACTCTGATCGTAGAGCCTTTGTCTACCTTGGTCTGGGGAGATAGCGATCGCATCTTTCAAGTTTTAACCAACTTACTCAGTAATGCCATCAAGTTCTCGGAACGTAATACCTCGGTCTGGTTTAATGCCGAAATCCAAGAAAAATCTTTCAGCCCGGGGACAACTCGCCGAACCTTACTAATTCGCGTCCAAGATCAAGGACGTGGTATTCCTCCCGACAAGCTAGAAACCATTTTTGGTCGCTTTCAACAAGTAGACTCTTCTGACTCCCGCAAAAAAGGCGGCACCGGCTTAGGTTTAGCGATTTGCCGGAGTATTATTGACTATCATAGAGGTCAAATTTGGGTAGAAAGTCAGCCCGGTAAAGGATCCTGTTTCTATGTCAGTTTACCCTTGTCACCGGAAATATAACCGTAAAAGACCCTTGGCAATTCCTCTCCAAAAAATCAAGCTGAATCCAATCCCCCAGATGCCCCTAATCTCCGATCGTCTCAGAGAATAATCTCTGAGAATAATCTCTGAGAATAATCTCTGAGAATAATCTCTGAGAATTTGTGCAGATGCAATCATGGGCAATTTTGGCTGAAACAATTTAAGTTTTTTTCCTAAATGCTGGCTTTTCCAGAATCAGCCTCGCCTAAATCTATTCCTCTTCACGCCAGATTACGCAAATTTTTTTCAAAAAACAATATATTTGTTAAATTTTTGTAAAAATTGACGCAAATTTTGTCAAATAGAATACAATTAGTTACGATGATATAGCGATTGTCATAGTTATGAAGTACAAAAAAAAAATTTGTCATTCCCGCGAAGGCGGGAATCCAGAAAACCTCTGTACTTCATTCGGACAATAACCGCTATAAGCATAAACATAGCTTAGGGTGGCCATGCCCAACCCGGAAAGCTTGCGGAATCAAGGTTTTGTTACCTCCGGGAAAAGATTTCAATTTTCTAGTGCTAGACTCCTAGACACTGAATTTTTCCAGTTAAATTGGATCCCTGAAAATCAACTGCCAATTAAATGCGAAATTGATGCGAAATTAACCGGAAACATGAACTTAATACAATACCTAAATCCGCAACAAAGCAAACGTTTGGCAAACCCACAAAATCAAAGTTAACTAAATTTTATTTAACCAAAAAATGTCTAACAAGATCCCAAAATTTTCTGGCAATATAATTTGCTATTTCAATTGACTTAAATCCCTGAATTATTGATAAAATAATTTGCTGATAATTGACCTAAGATTATGTACAACAACTCCAAAGAACCAGGAGGAATACTGTGACCACAAAAAGAATCCTAGTGATTGACGACGAAGATGATATTCGCGAAGTGGCTCAACTCAGTTTAGAAATGGTTGGCGGCTGGGAAGTGGTAGCAGCCTGTTCTGGTGAAGATGGATTGGCCTTAGCATTAAAAGAACAGCCCGATGCAATCTTACTAGATGTAATGATGCCAGATATGGACGGGCCGGCAACTTTTAAGCACCTAAAAGCCAATCCTGGCACGGAAAAAATTCCCGTAATTTTGCTAACCGCTAAAGTTTTATCAGCGGATCAAAATCGATTCTCTGATTTAGGGGTGACGGGAATTATCGCCAAGCCATTCGATCCGATGAGTTTAGCCAATCAAGTCGCGAAGACCTTGGGTTGGCGATTCTGACTTGGGATGATATCTGGGACTGGGCAAGGCGATTCGGATAATCTCACCAGCAAGCCAGAATTTCTGTACATTGGTCCTAGGTTAAGCCACCCCTTGCGCTTACGGGCGCAAGCTTCAAGCCCTTTCCCCAGTTCCCCAAAAAATCCTCATCCCTTCTCAAAACAAAATTTGTTAACGAAAACAGCGGATCTATAGTTTCTGGTTATCTGGTGTTGTTAAACACCCAGATCGATCCTGTATTCTTCTAAAATCATAGTCATCTGAGAAAATTATGCGAAAATTATTGGACACTTGATTATGAAGTTATCTGACATCCTTGAAGATACTTTTAGCTCTTATATGGACAAAGCAGGATTAGCCTGGTGGATAGAAATTATTACCGCTGACCCCAAGTGCATCTACTACTTCGGGCCATTTGTCACCCAGCAAGAAGCCGAAATCGCCCACTTAGGGTATATCGAAGACTTAGAAGCCGAAGGCGCCCAAGGCATTGAAGTAAAAATTCAGCGCTGTCACCCCGTAGAATTAACCATTTTTGAGGAATCATAGTTCAGTTCAAAACTACATCACTGGGCCAAATCACCCTCGTTGACCAAAACATCAACCCACAATCTACAGATTTCTCCTGATTATTATTGGTAGATCCCCTGTTTAAAAGGATGCTTTCCTAGGACTCGGTGCTGGGGAAAGGGGGGAAATTTTTTTTGCGTACCAGATCCGCCTCTAAAAACCCTGTTCCCTGTTTTTCTATCTGTTCTGCAACCTCATCTTAGTTATTGGTGGTTCCTCGATCGCGATCTAAATTAAATCACAAATAATCAATAACAAATAACGAACAACAAACAACAAATAACCAACAACAAATAACCAGAAATTTCCCCCTTTACTCTGTATCTCGGTTGACAATATCTCTAGTTCTACCGAAAATATAGGATCCTCTCAAGGGATATCAGATCCTTTTAGCCCAATACCTGAGCGAAAATCTGATTTTTTTTTGATCCCCGGTTGTTTCTTCACAGCATCTTCACATTTAAGGGATAACCTCATAGTGAGAAACAAATTAAAACAGTATTCATTGAACTGACTGCTGTGCAAATCAACCAAAGAGGTCATCGGTATGCTCTCAACCTACTTCACACTGTTAACGATTGCTCTGGCATCAATCTTGGTATATTTACGCAGTTCTCAAGATGTACCTTCAGTAATCGCTGCGTTGAGTGGTGTTGTCTGCTTTGTGTGGGGATTTGCCGTGGCACCGTGGGGCGTGCAGTTGTTAATTATGGGTCTCCTATTTGGTGTTGAGCGGTTCTACTTTGCTGATATCCGCGCTACCAGATAATACCTGAATCTTTTTAATCAATCAGCCCGCTTTTTTTAAATCATTGATAACAATTTCTCAAAAATGCCCTCAAAACATTATGAACACTTGTCCTTGTTGCTCTACCCCTTTACTCCGCCACGCCCGCCACAATGGTGTTTATTTATTTTGCACTCACTGTTGGCAAGAAATGCCTGACCTCGATTCCATTGTTCAAGATCGCCATCAACGAGTTCAAAGATTAGAGCGGCTGGTGAGTATTTCCTCTGTATCAGCGATCGACAAATCAGTGCTTAACAAGAAAGACACAATGGTTCATCATCGTTCAACTGCTTTGATGAACGTTGTATAGGCATGACTTTTGAAGTCAAATCATCAGTCAAATCATAATAAATATCCGAAGAAAAATCAAATTTTATATGACTACCTCCATCACCCCGGTTTTTGCAAAAAAGCCGGGGCTTATTTGTTATTTGTTATTTGTTATTTGTTATTTGTTATTTGTTGATTGTTGATTGTTGATTGTTGATTGTTGGTTGTTGGTTGTTGGTTGTTGGTTGGGGAAAATGAAAAGTGATGCATTGAAAAGTGATGCATTGAAAATAAGTATCACTTTTCACTCTCTCCTCTGCTCCTGTGGTCCGGGGCAACCACGGGGGGATTGCCCCTACTTGCTCCTCTGCTCCTCTGCTCCTCCGCACCCCCGCACCCCTGCACCACTGTTCCCTGTTCCCTGGCAAGTTGATTGTTGATTGTTATTCTTCTGCCCAATCTAACGAATCAAATCATGAATATTGCCGGTTGCCGGTTCCATTGCGTACAATGTACGATGCTAGATGTTTTTTGGATGGTGTGAGGTAGTTTCGTGTATCAACGCAGAAGAAGTGTGGATCGGCGGAAACATTTAGCGATCGCTGTAACCACTGTCACCAGTTCACTGGGTCTAATCTTAGGAATGTGGCTGCCTTCTCCTCAAGCTAAATCACCCCCGTCTAGCGATCGGACTTGTTTACCAGAAAAAAATCAGCCGATGAAGCAGGCAAATTTGGCAGCGCAGTCAGTAGATCCGATGCTGCCCAATTCGGCAAAAGATCGGTGTTCTGCCAGTCCGCTTCAGGATCGATTGGCGGTGCATTTTCCCGATAGTCAAAGGCTATTGCAGCAATATGATGCTTTGTCACAACATCTACAAGTGGTAGAAAATCAAAAGTTGCAACAAGTTGAGCTTAAATTGTATTGGGATCGAGGGATGAAACTCGCCACCCAAGCTAATGAATTAGGGAAAAATGCGGGAACGAATGCCCAAACTCTTCAAAAAACCAAATCTCTCTGGCAAGAGGCAATTGATACTTTAAGCAAAATTGATTCAGGGTCAGAGTATGGCGATCGCGCTTCAGGGGATCGCTACGCGAACCGCGCTCGTGAGAAAATCGCCAGCTACCAACAGAATTTAACCAACATTACCTATCGCTTAGAAGTTGCCCAATCAGATTTTTTAGCAGAAATTGCCCAACGCAGTGGACTATCTAATCAAGCGAAAATTACCATTTGCCATTTACAAAGTCATCGATGCCGTCGGTTGCGGGGCAACGAATATCCCCGTTCCGCCGCTAGTTTAATGAAACTGCCCGTAGCGGTGGCAGTCATGCATAAATTAACTACGGAAAATATTCGCTTTGACAGTCCAATTTATGTCGATCCGAGTAACTTTACCGAGGATGCTTCAGAGATTGGGGTGGGTCAAAAATATCCCATTGAAACCGTTTTAAAAGAGATGATTGCCAAGAGTAGTAATATTGCGACGAATCAATTGATTGATTATTTGGGCTGGGATTATATCAATCAAGTGTTGGCAGAACGCGGGTTTAAAGATATGCACATTGGCTTTAAAATGATGGGCGATCGCATCATGCCCAGCAATCCTGGTCATAGTCGCAACCTGTTGACCAGTGACGAACTGACGGAGATGATGATGCAAATTTATAATCGCCAACATCTAGGGGATGAACGATTAATTTTAGCCTTAGAAAGTCAGTACGATCGCGCGTTAGGATTTGCCGGAATTGAGTCGGCGATCGGCAATTGGCTTGGCGAAAAAACGGGGCAAACTTCAGAAGTTTTAGGGACAACTTTAGCCATGAATTTGTTCGGAGAAACTTACATTATCACCGTAATTGATGATGGTTACTACAGTGAACCGACGATTCGCCAAGTGGTTTCTGAGATTGCGGAATATATTTTACGCAACGGACATTTATAAGCGCGACAAACTAAGAATAACTAATAATTTTCAGAAAATGCTTAATAAAATGCTTAATAAAATGCTTAATAAAATGCCAAACAGTCGAGACTTAGCTCAAAACAATTCTCAAAACAATTCTCAAAACATTGTGGAGCTAAATGTCAACATAGAAGGTCAAGGATTTCCGATTCTTTGCTTACACGGACATCCGGGTTCGGGTCGTTGTATGTCTGTATTTGCCAATCATTTAGCTCAAAGATTTCAAGTAATCGCGCCAGATTTACGGGGATATGGCCAAAGTCGGACTCAGACCGAGTTTCAGATGCACGATCATTTGCTGGACTTAGAAGCACTGCTGGAACGATTAAATATTGAGCGTTGCTTGCTGTTGGGCTGGTCTTTGGGAGGGATTCTGGGTTTAGAATTAGCCCTGAGAAATCCGGAAAAATTTACGGGGTTGATTTTGGTGGCTACGGCAGCCAGACCTCGGAGTAATCATCCCCCGGTCAGTTGGCAGGATTTGTTTTATACCGGCTTATGTGGCATTTTGAACTGGATCAAGCCGGGAATGCAATGGAACATCAACCTATTGGGGAAGCGATCGCTGTTTCGTTACTTGATTCAGCAACATACTCCACTTGCTTACCAGTATCTCGCTCAAGAAGCGATCGCGGCCTATCTTCAAACCAGTCGTCAGGCAAACCAAGCCTTAAATCATGCCTTGAGATTGGGTTATAACCGACTGCCGGAAATTTCCCAGATCCCATGTCCTTGTCTAGTATTAGCAGGATCGGAAGACCGGCATATTATGGCGGCATCCAGTCAAGAAACTGCCAACCGGATCAAAAATTCCCAGTGGCAGTGCTATCCGAATACCGCCCACCTATTTCCTTGGGAGATCCCGGAGGAAATGCTCGCAGACATTGACCAGTGGTTGGCTTGTAATCCCCAGATTGTTAGCTGCTTAACAAATTAAATTTTTATGATTGCGGAACAGATTAATTCCTCCAAGTTTTCCAAGTTTAGAGGTTGAAAGCAGGTCTACCAGTGGGGCTGGGGATTTCTTCTAGGTCATCAGAGATGGTGAGCATATTGGGTTTACAGCGTTTGACCAGAAAGGCAATCCCCTGAGCGCCCTCTTGTTCCAGATCGTCGATATACCCCGATTTGGCAATTTCTGCTTCGGTTTTGGTAAAAAATGGCCCGAAATAGTAAGTACACCGGGGAGTTTCGGTGACAATTTCTATCCACCAGGCTAATCCAAAGGAATTCAGTAAGTTGATCATCAGTTCTTTGAGTGTTTTCATATACCTCGCCATGTCACCAATCGATTGTTTGCTGCTGTGGGCTCTTCCAGCGCCCTGAATCTTTAAATTTCTTTATACTCCCTGGTCTTTATTTTTTCAATGTTATCGGCTGTCTTCATTTTCAGATGTAGCGGTTGCTGCGATCGCTGACGATAAATCTCGTACAGAATCATTCCCGTAGCAACAGACACATTCAAACTAGGGGTTTTTCCTTGCAGGGGAATCGAAACTAATTGGTCACAACAGCGTTGTGTCAGCAAGTTTAAACCCTCTCCTTCGGAACCCACTACCAGGACGGTAGCTTCGGTGAACTGGACAGAAGACAAGGAGTCCGTTGCGTCTGCCGCCGCGCCATAGATCCAGAAGCCCGCTTCTTTTAATTGTTCCAAAGCTCGACTTAAATTGACAACCCGGGCGACAGGAAAAGATGCTAAAGCTCCCGCTGCCACTTTCATCACCGTGGACGTGATCCCCACTGCCCGACGCTGTGGGATCACCAGCCCTTGCGCCCCGATCGCTTCAGCGGTTCTGACGATCGCCCCCAGGTTATGGGGATCCATAATGCCATCAGATGCTAACAAAACAGGTTTTTCCACCGCCGAGCGAGCCTGGGTGATTAAATCGTCAAGATCCCAATACTTATAGGGCGCCACCTGCGCCACCACCCCTTGATGATTGGATTTGCCAGTCATCTGATCTAAACGGCGATATTCCACTTCATCAATCACCGTGCCATTGGCTTTGGCTTCGATCAGTAAGGTATGAAACCGGGGGTCGTAGCGTAATTGCGGGGTAATCCAAATTTTGTTAATACTATGTTCTTGCCCCAAGGCACTGAGAACGGGATGGCGACCGTAGATCAGGTCATCGGTGCGATCGCCATCTCGATCTTCGGTCGGTTGAGTTTCTTGCTTGGCAATATCTAGCGGTGGATGAGATTTATCCGGATGGGGGCGATCGGACTTATGATGAATTTTGGGTTGAGGGGTTGACTTTGACCCAGAAAAGCGGGGTTTACGTTCGGGGTTGGGGATATATTTTTTACCAGCCATGTCAGGATTTCCTAATTTTTAGATAATTTTCAAGTTATTTTTACGTTTTTGTTGGCTCCAGTAAAGCGGGAGCAAGGATTTAATCTGAGACTTGCCGGACATCTACGGACAATTGGAGCCAACCAGCAGCGAATTCTCGAATTACAGGATCGAATCAATGGGTCTGTTGAATGAGCGATTAGAAGATCGCGATCGCTCTATATCGCCATTGGAGTTAGCGATCGGGATTAGCGATCGGGATTAGCGATCGGGGTATAAGTGATGCAATAGTTGCCTGAGACGATCGCGATCGGTGAGATATAAGTATCCGATCAAGGTTTCCAAGCTAGTCGCCTGTTGGTAAACTGTGGCGGAAACTCGTTTGGGTTTTCCTGATGCAGCATTGCGTCCTCGTCTAATCATCTCTTGTTCCACATCAGTTAAATAGGGTTCGAGCGATCGCAAATGCTCCGCTTGCGTCTCGGCTCGCACTTGAGCCACCACTTCTTGATGATAACTATGCTGCCGCTTAGGAGGCATTAAGTAAAGTCGCCGGATATAAAGCTCATAAACCGCATCTCCCAAGTAGGCCAAAGCTGCTGGGGACAACTGATTCACTTGTGGCTTAGATAACTGGAAATCCAGAGACAGATCGAATAGATCGCAAGGTTCTATGGGGCGATCGACTGCGGAAAAATCTTCTTGACTGGGTGACAGCATCCCAAAGTTTTATTGTCCAAATAGAAAACAAATAAGAAAATCGATCGGAACTGAAATTTAGACCGGAAATTCAGACCGGAACTTCAGACCGGAAACTCGCAACCGAAATCTTGAGCATTGGCCATTGATGCGCGGTGGATGTCCCTGACACAGAGGACTAATTCACCAATCGGCCACCAACCATGAAAAACTAGCTATCCAGGGCTAATACTGGATAGCTGGTTGGATCGGTTCATAGATCAAGCCTGATTAATATTTTTTAGTGCGTCATCCAAAGAATTCCGTAAAGACAGAAACTTCTCTAAACGCACCAGTTTTACCGTTTGTGTAACTCGGGGATTTGCCACAATTTGGAAACTTCCTCCGGCATCTTTAAGTTTTTTAGCTATTTTTACCAATGCTCCCAATCCAGAACTGTCAAGAAATTCGATGCTAGACAAATCTAAAATCACCTGATTCGGCCCTTCCTCAATTAAGTCACCCAAAACCTTGCTGAAGGTTGCTTCTGAAAAAGAATCTAATAAGCCAGCCAGACGGATGATTTGGCAGTTGTTTTTCACCTCGCGAGCACCTCGCAGGCTCACGGTCAGGTTCAATTGATCAGCGATAACGCCCTCCTACGTCTATGATTCTATAAAACGACGTTTAAGTATATGTCCTTTCTCGCTGATTGTAAACCACTCTGAGAAAAAATAGATCACATTCAGGATTACTGGTTATTGGTTACTGGTTATTGGTTAATGGTTATTGGTTATTTGTCCTTGGGGATCGGTTCACCGTGAACGGTCAACGGTTTACTTACGACGAAGGACTTGCGGACAAATAACCAGGCTACTTAACTCTTACTTAACTCTTGAGGGTAGCAGCATTTGCCCGATGAGAGCGCATGGCTTTGACAAATTCCTCAAACACATAGTCCGAGTCATGGGGGCCAGGAGACGCTTCTGGGTGGTACTGCACCGAAAAGATGGGCAAGGATTTGTGACGCAAAGCCGCCACCGTGCGGTCATTCAGATTTAAGTGAGTGATTTCCACATCGGGAGATAAGGAATCTTCCTCAAGGGCGAAACTGTGATTTTGACTGGTAATTTCTACTTGCCGTTCCAGTCCCGCTGGTTGATTTAAACCCCGATGCCCAAATTTAAGTTTAGTGGTTTTTGCGCCAAGGGAAAGACCGAGAATTTGATGACCGAGACAGATGCCGAATAAAGGCTTATTGCTTTGGAGTAATTCCTTGGTTGTGGCGATCGCTTCTGTCACCGCTGCGGGATCTCCAGGGCCGTTAGACAGAAAAATTCCATCGGGATTATATTTGAGGATTTCCTCTGCGGGGGTATTTGCTGGCACCACAATCACGCGACAGCCAAAACTGGTCAGTCGGCGAAGGATATTCCGTTTGATGCCAAAATCCAACGCCACCACGGTATAAGTTTCGTTTGGCGCGGCTGAAGTTGCGCTCGGTGAAAGGATCTGAGGACTAAATTCCCAATCCGCAGAGGTACTTTCCGACCATTCATAGACCTTAGAGGTGGTGACTTCTTTGGCCAAATTTAACCCCAACATATTGGGAGCGGCTTTTACTTTTTGGAGTAATTCATCCTTATCGAGAATTTCGGTGGAAATGCCCCCATTCATCGCGCCAAATATCCGAATTTTCCTAGTCAGAGCCCGGGTATCAATGCCATAAATTCCCGGAATATTATGTTGCTTTAAGTAATCCGGTAAACTGAGGGTCGATCGCCAGTTACTTGGTTGCCAACAGATGTTGCGAGCGATCGCGGCTTTGACTTGCGGGTGATTCGATTCTTCATCTTCCATATTCACCCCGGTATTTCCTAACTCTGGATAGGTGAATGTGACCATTTGTCCACAATAGCTGGGATCTGTCAGCACTTCTTGATATCCTGTCATGCCGGTGTTAAATACCACTTCTCCTATGGCAGTGCCAGGGGCGCCGAATGACCAGCCCTGATAACAGGTTCCATCGGCAAGCACTAACAGTGCGGGTTGACCTCCAGATAACGGCATATAAACCTCTACCTCTATATTTATATTTACTTTATTTGCCAACAACTGCATTGTTTATGGTTGATTGCTCCTGTTGACCGATGATGCTTCACTTTCAATGCTTAAAGGTTTATGTAGGATCAATCAACAAACTTTGCAATTATGACATGATTGCACCCCCAGGGGAATTGGTCACAGCTTAAATGTAAAGAAGCGATCGCCTATTGGTCCGGTGGAGAAGCCTCGGAGTAGATAAGCAACTGGGCGATTGTTTTACCTGTGATAAAATTAACATAGCGTTACAAAATCAGTAAAGATGCATCCCCTAGACTAATTTGCTTGCCCGTTCATCGGATATTTTTGCTATTTTCCCTGATGTTTATGGTATTTAATTTCAATCAGATTCAGAAATTATATAGATTTTTATAATTCTGATTATTTGCTTGATAATTATAGAGCGATACCAATTGATAAATTAGTCGATCCTCATGCAACAATTTATATTTTTTGCTCTAATAAATTAGGCGAAAAAACTTATGAATTAACCCGGTTAAAACCATGAAAAAAACGATTGCAGGTTTCATCACTTGTTTGGGCATAATTTTCCTGCAAAGCCCGGTAATTCCTCAAGAACACCCCGGATGTTTTGTAGTTGATAGTAATGGCAACTACCGAAGTTTACCAGAGCTTTGTCCTACAGTTACATTCGACCCCAATGCCCCCACTGGTGCAGGCGGAACCGGAGGCGGTCAAGCTGGGGTTTTACAAGTTCCCATCAAAAGTAGTGAAGGGGGAACCCCGGTGGTGGATGTCACATTTGATGGCAGTCAAACATTTGAAATGCTATTTGATACGGGTGCCACGGGTACATTAATTACGGAACCGATGGCCAAAGCTTTAAATATTCAATCCCAAGGAACTGCCACAGTGACTATCGCCGATGGCAGTCAAATTGAAGTAGACCTAGGGGTGGTTAAATCCGTAAAAGTGGGTAATCTGATGGTGGGTGAACTTATTGTCGGAATTGCCCCTGCTGGCGCCGAAAAAGGACTCGGCAATCGAGGATTGCTGGGACAAGATGTTTATGGAAATTATGATATAACCATCAAAAAAGATGTGATTGAGTTTAAACCCCGTTCTTAATTGTCCCATCAATCCAAATTTATATTGCAAGTTGGTTATTCGTTGTTTGTTATTTGTGATAAGAAAACTTGGCAAACCACCAACAAACAACCAACAACCAACAACCAACAACCACAAACAGGGAACAGGGAACAGGCAACAGGCAACAGGGAACGGGCAACGCTGCACAGGCAACGCTGCACAGGCAACGGGCAACAGGCATGGTGAATAGTGAATAGTGAATAGTGAATAGTGATATTTCGTTTTTTACTTTTCACTTTCCCCGTTCCACGCCACTTGCTAGACTTGGGGAGACACGCCACTTGCTAGACTTGGGGAGACACGCCACTTGCTAGACTTGGGGAGACACGCCACTTGCTCTACTTGGGGAGACACGCCACTTGCTCTACTTGGGGAGACACGCCACTTGCTCTACTTGGGG
>JAABRM010000100.1 GCA_011390955.1 Oscillatoriales cyanobacterium
GAAGTGCGACCTGAACTGGTCGTTTGAACTGAGGTATAAGCCTCTCTAGGTTTTCTACCCTAGACCCACATAGAGTAATCCGTCGAGAACGGTACGTCACATCTAGAGTAAGTAATGAAATAGGTGGAGTGCAGACGCTAAATGTAACCAAAACGAGTAGGAACGCTCCTGGTGAGGTGCTAGTGGGAGAAGTAGAAGGATAAACGTGAGTGAAGCTATTGCGTAAACTGCGTCATTGCAAGACAGGCTAAATGTTCCTGATAAGCCTGAACCAAAAGGGTAAGTGGGTGGCTTTTAGGTTTTCTCTTCCTAAAAGAGTAGAAACATAAACCCCACCGCAGAAAAGATAGTTATCCTAACTACTTCATAACTTCAGACGATACAACAGGGTAAGCCCTACAGAGTCTAGAAAGGAGGTCGAAACTTTCTAGTAAGCAACGAGTAATCGAAGCCGAACTCTCTGGAGGGTAAAGGATGAGTGAAAAAGCGAAAGCCCGTCAGTAACAGATGGGATAAGGGTTCAAAATTTGCCCTTGACCGAAAGGAATAGCAGAATTCACTTGGGTCACATACGAAAGAGAAACTTATCGGAAGGAATGAACTCGATGAAAAGTTGGATACATCACACTGATGTAAATGGACAGAGAGAACAGCTAACTGACTGGAATCAGATTAACTGGAAGCCAGTCAAAAAGCTGATTAATTCCCTCAGAAAGCGGATATTTCGTGCCAGAAAACTCGGTCAGTGGAAGCAGTTAAGACGACTGCAAAAGCTGATGGACAAATCCTATGCCAACCGACTGCTTGCTGTTCGACAAATTACCCAAAATAATCAGGGCAAATCAACACCAGGTATAGACCATCAAATGGTCAATACCCCCTCACAAAGAGTTGAATTTGTCCGACAATGGCAACGGGAAAAAGCCTCCCCTACCAAGAGAGTCTATATACCCAAGGCCAACGGAAAAAAAAGACCTTTAGGGATTCCTACCATTAAAGACAGGGTACAGCAAGCAATGGTCAAAAACTCCCTTGAACCCGAATGGGAAGCCGTCTTTGAAGCCAATTCCTATGGATTTAGACCGGGTAGAAGCTGTCAAGACGCCATCGCCCAATGTTTCCTCAAACTGAAACAAGGGAGAGACACTTGGGTTCTAGACGCTGACATCAAAGGATTCTTTGATCATGTTAGCCATGAAACAGTCACGAGACTGATTGACTCCCATCCGTCCCGAAACCAAATTAAACAATGGTTAGAGGCAGGATATTTAGAAAAAGGAAGATTTTACTCAACCCCAACAGGGACACCCCAAGGGGGGGTAATCAGCCCACTCCTTGCCAACATTGGATTACATGGACTAGAAAAACAGGTAAAATCCGTTAAACTCCCAAGAGACAAATGGAATAATCAACCAAAGCTAGGCATTATCCGATACGCTGATGATTTTATCGTCACAGCCAAAGACAAGGAAACCCTAGAGTCAGTCAAAGACCTGATTAAAGAATGGCTAACCGCAAGAGGACTAGAATTAAGCGAGGAGAAAACAAAAATCGTCCACATGGAGAAAGGATTTAACTTCCTAGGGTTTAACCTCCGACACTATAACGGAAAACTAATTATCAAACCCCAAAAAGAAAAAGTTCTCCAATTCTGTAGAGAAATCGGCAGAACCATCAAAGCTTGTGCCACATGGACACAGGAGAACTTAATCACCAAGTTAAATCCAATCATCAGAGGATTTGCTAATTACTACAAAGGAGTGGTTAGCAAAGAAACATTCAACTACATAAATTACCGAGTGTGGAAATCCCTCTGGAAATGGGCGAAACGCAGGCATCCGAAGAAGTCCCTAACATGGATTAAAAACAAATACTTCCCCAAACACAAAGGGCAAGAATGGACATTTATGTGTGCGAAATTCGATAGAATTGGGCAAGAAAAAGAGGTCATCCTCTATGACATAGCCAAAACCCCTATCGTCAGGCACATAAAAGTCAAAGGAAGCAATTCCCCTGATGACCCTGAGTTACAAGAATACTGGGAAAACCGCAAAACCAAAGAGGGCAAAGCATTCTGGGCTAAAGGTTCAAAATATGAACAAATAGCCAAGAGACAGTCATATAAATGCCCTATATGCGGTGACTTCCTATTCAATGGGGAAGAACTAGAAATCCATCACATTATACCTGTCAAACAAGGAGGTTCAGACGATATGAACAACCTGGAGCATCTTCACAAAGGATGTCACAAACAGGTACATGGACAACGAGTAAGTAAGGCTTGAAGTGTGACTTGAGCCGTGTGATTGGAGACAGTCACGCACGGTTCTTAGGGGAGTGAGGGCTAGTAATAGCCCAATCTTACCCGACTCTACAGAGCGGCTAGTAGGGGTCAAGATGTCTTAGCAAAAGGGCTTCAGAAAATTTTATTGAAGTCATACTACGCAAAGTTGCTCGCTGTAAGGCAAGTAACCCAACTCAACAGAGGCAAAAAGACAGCCGGGATAGACGGGAAGAAGTCATTAACACCCGCACAAAGGCTTAGTCTAGTCTCAAAACTGAAATTGTCTCACAAGGCAAGAGCAGTTCGGAGAGTATGGATACCAAAACCCGGACGGGATGAAAAACGCCCTCTGGGAATACCTACAGTAGAGGACAGAGCGCGTCAGGCATTGGTAAAAATGGCTCTAGAGCCATACTGGGAGTCCAAATTTGAGGAGACTTCCTATGGCTTCAGACCAGGTAGGTCAACACACGACGCCGTAGCCAGAATATATCTTGTAATAAACAAGAAACCTAATTACGTTCTGGATGCGGATATATCCAAGTGTTTTGAAAAAATAAACCACACCTACCTACTGAAAAAGCTCCAATGTCCAAAGATAATACGGCGACAAGTGAAAGCTTGGCTAAGAGCCGGAAACATGGACAAAGGAGCCTTTGAAAAGCCAGTAGCAGGCACACCCCAGGGAGGGGTAATATCGCCACTACTTGCCAATATAGCACTAGATGGGATGATTCGGGAAATAGAATCCCAGTTTCCAAAGAAGCAAATCTGGAAACAAGGGATAATCCCACCCGTTAGAATCATTCGATACGCCGACGATTTTGTGGTATTACACCCAGATTTAGAGGTCATCTATAAAGCTAAAGCCGCAATCGAAGCTTGGTTACAGCCAGTTGGATTGGAATTAAAGCCAGAGAAAACCAGAATATGTCACACTCTGAATCAAATAAAGGTTCCAGAAAGTGAATTGACTGTATCCCCTGGGTTTGATTTCCTGGGATTTAACATCCGACAATACCCAGTAGGCAAACACAAATCAGGAAAAAGTGGGGCAACCCCCAAAGAAATAAGAAGAACCAAGGAAGCCAAACAATATGGACTCCTAGGATTCAAAACCCTGATCAAGCCAAGTAAGAAAGCAATCAAAGCCCACCATGTAGCCCTAAAAGCAGTAATTAAGACCCATAAAACAACCCCACAAGCGGGACTCATCGGAAAACTAAACCCGATGATTAGAGGATGGGGAAACTATTACTCAGGGGTAGCAGCCAAAGAAACGTTTTCATCGGAAGACCACAACCTTTGGTTAATGCTCAGAGCATGGTCAGTAAGAAGACGTGGAAGAAAACAAAAAGCCCAAGCAATACGCAAGTATTATCGCGAGGGTCGACATGGTAGATGGACGTTTGCAACAGCAGACGGAATGACGCTACTAAAACACGCGGATATCGAAATCAAACGACATACCTTAGTCAAGCATGACAAATCCCCGTATGACGGCGATTGGGTTTACTGGAGTACCAGGCGAGGACAAGACATCGAAACCCCTACAAGAGTGGCAAAACTGCTGAAAAAGCAGAAGGGCAAATGCCCATATTGCGGGCAATACTTCACCAGCAACGACTTGCTAGAAGTAGACCATATCATTCCTAGAAGCCAAGGCGGAAAGGACGAATATAAAAACCTGCAATTGCTTCACGCTCATTGTCACGACGTAAAGTCAAGATATGACGGAAGCGCCCAAGGGTATCAGGAAGAAGACCAGCCACTCTGGTAGTCGTACCCATGAAAAGGGTCAAATTAGGTAGGAGCCTAGTGCCGTGAAAGTGGCACGCTGGGTTCTGAATGGGAGGTGGGGAAAGTGATTTCCCCATCGACCCCTAATGTTCCTCGGCTCGCAATATTGGTAGTCTCGATCGCCAAGGGATAATTCGCGGGTGAGATATCTGTAAAAATTCACCTAGACCGATAGGGATTATCAAAACATTAGAACTTCTGCACTTACTGTACACCTTGAGAAATCATCAGAGATCGTTCTTAGTCTATCGGCCCTTTATGTCTTGCTGATGTACTGAACATCAGGAAAAATTAGCGGCTTAATTTTAAATGTTCGCTTGAACCACCACTATCAAGGTACTGGGATAGTCTTGCCCGGTTTGCCCCGGCAAAAATAGACACGAGCCCGATGAATTTTCTTGGGTAAATCTCTGCACGATCGTCAAAAAACCGAGAAATAGCTAATTAAATTATTAAACCTAATTGAGTCATTTGGAGCTAAATAATGGAAATATTGACCATGCCAAATACCGACCCGGCTCATAACATATTGGGTTATGAAAAACAGCCCCTCGATGCAATTTTTGCGCCGAAAACCGTCGCGGTAATCGGCGCAACGGAAACACCCGATAGTGTCGGCAGGACGGTGATGTGGAACTTACTCAGTAATCCATTTGGCGGCACAATTTTTCCCGTCAATCCCAAACGCAAAAATGTATTAGGCATCAAAGCTTATCCCAATATTGCTACGGTTCCGGAAAAAGTAGATTTAGCCGTCATTGCTACCCCGGCTACCACCATACCGGGCATCATTAATGAATGTGTCGATGCCGGTATCAAAGGGGCAATTATTATCTCGGCTGGGTTCAAAGAAATTGGCGAAGAAGGGGTGAGACTGGAACAGCAGATTCTGGAAAATGCTCGTCGTGGGAATCTGCGAATTATTGGTCCGAATTGCTTAGGAGTGATGAACCCGTTAATCGGCCTGAATGCTACTTTTGCCAGCACGATCGCCCGTCCGGGAAATGTGGGATTTATCTCTCAAAGTGGGGCACTTTGCACCTCCATCTTGGATTGGAGTTTACAAGAAAACTTTGGTTTTAGTGCCTTTATCTCCATTGGTTCCATGTTAGATGTGGACTGGGGAGATTTAATTTATTACCTAGGGGACGATCCCCACACCAGCAGCATTGTCATTTACATGGAATCCGTCGGCAATGCTCGTTCATTTTTGTCCGCAGCCCGGGAAGTCGCCTTAACGAAACCCATTGTGATCATTAAAGCCGGTCGGACCGAAGCCGCTGCCAAAGCCGCTGCCTCTCATACCGGCGCCCTCACCGGCAGTGATGAAGTGCTTAATGCGGCATTTCGGCGCTCTGGAGTCTTGCGGGTGTATCATATCGCCCATCTATTCTCAATGGCGGAGTTGCTGGCCAAACAAGCTCGACCCACCGGGCAGCGTCTGACGATTATTACCAATGCGGGCGGGCCTGGGGTGCTGACCACGGATACCCTGATCTCTGAAGATGGCACGCTGGCTGAATTGTCACCGGAAACGATCGCCTCTCTGAATAAAATTCTGCCAACCCATTGGAGTCACAGTAATCCCATTGATATTTTGGGAGATGCGGATCCCCAACGGTATGCTAAAACCTTAGAAATTGCGGCACAAGATCCCAATAGTGATGGGCTGCTGGTAATTTTAACGCCCCAAGCCATGACCGATCCCACCCAGACGGCGGAAACTTTAAAACAATGCGTCCACCAGTTAAAAGGGCCGGCCAAGCGTAAACCAGTGCTGGCCAGTTGGATGGGGGGCGCAGAGATCGCCGCCGGAACCAAGATTCTCAATCATGCCAATATTCCGACTTTTTCTTACCCGGATACGGCGGTGCGGATCTTTAATTATATGTGGCAATATAGCTACAACTTGAAGGGGATTTATGATACGCCGAGTTTAAGCCAGAATGCGGAAAAATATCCGACTTGCGATCGCGCGGCGGCGATTATCCAAAAAGCACGGCAAGCCGGTCGCACCCTGCTGACAGAATTTGAATCCAAGCAGCTACTGGCTACTTACGATATTCCCGTGGTGGAAACCTGCTTGGCTCACAGTGAAGCCGAAGCCGTAGAAATAGCCGAACAAATCGGTTATCCGGTGGTGATGAAAATTTTCTCGGAAACCATCACCCATAAAACCGATGTCGGTGGCGTCCGGTTGAATCTAGTGGACGCGGAGGACGTCCAAAACGCCTATCGAGCGATTCAAACGGCGGTGACGCAGAAAGTGGGCGCCTTTGCTTTTCAAGGGGTGACAGTTCAACCGATGATTAAACATGAGGGGTATGAACTGATTTTAGGCAGTAGTCTCGATCCTCAATTTGGCCCGGTGATGCTGTTTGGCTCCGGCGGACAACTGGTAGAAGTGTTTAAAGATCGGGCTTTGGGTCTGCCACCGCTCAACAGTACCTTGGCGCGACGGATGATGGAACAAACCAAAATCTACAAGGCGCTCAAAGGCGTGCGCGGACGGAAGCCCGTGGATCTAGAGGCGCTTGAAGGGCTGATGGTGCAGTTTTCTCAACTGGTGGTTGAGCATCCTTTGATTAAAGAAATTGATATTAATCCGTTGTTGGCCTCTGGTGACGGTCTAGTGGCTTTGGATGCTCGCGTACTGCTTCACGACCTGGATATCACCGAAGAGCAAATCCCCAAACCGGCGATTCGTCCTTATCCGAGTCAATATATCACCAAGATTAACCTCAAAGATGGGCAAGAAATCAAGATTCGGCCTATCCGTCCCGAAGATGAACCCTTGGTGCAGAAGTTCCACGAAACTCTCTCAGAACGTAGCGTCTATTTGCGCTACGCGCAAATTCTCAAAACCAGTCGTCTGATTGCCCACCAACGATTGTCCCGGATTTGTTTTATTGACTACGATCGCGAAATTGCTCTGATTGGGGTGCGGCGGCATCCGGAAACTCAGGAACCTGAAATTTGGGGAATTAGTCGATTGTCCAAGTTACACAGTAATAAACAAGAGGCGGAGTTTGCCATATTGGTCAGCGATCCGTTCCAAGGACAAGGCTTGGGTACTGAGTTATTGCGCCAACTGATTTCTATTGGTCGGGCGGAAAAATTATCCGTCATTCGGGCGGAAATCTTATCGGATAATTTCGTGATGCAGCATATTTGCAAAAAATTCGGATTCGTGATTCATCGCATTTCCGGGGAATCAATGGTGAGTGCTGAGTTATCCCTGGAATCTTAGCAAATCGGTTTCTGAGTCAGTCCTAGATGAATAAATCAATGCGATCGCCCCCTGTGAATCATGCTTGAGAATCATGGTTGAGAATCATGCCTAGATTCTGTGGATGGGGATCGCATTGATTTCTGATAAACATAATTTATGCCGATTCCCGGACGGAAAGCTACCCCTAGGTTGGGGAAGCACCGTCCAGAAAGAGACCCTGGTTTTTTTTGATGTAGATGCGACCATCGTGATGAAACATCCCCAGTGAATAACTTAAGTTTAATCGTCCACTATCTGAGCCCAGTCGGGGAAAGAAGGGGGAAAAAAATTGATATCGTAGTCAGACTCTTCCCACTCTTGAACCCACAGGGGGACTTTACCCCGTTGCGGTGTCCGAGAAAATAGGCGATCGCCCACTTCGACAATATGAAATACCTGTTTGAGCGTATCTCCCCGATCCAGGGCTACCGTGAGGATTTCATCTAGTTCCGGGTTAATCCGTTTCACTTTTTCTCGGTCATCTTCTACCCAGACCAATTTTAAGGATTTCAGCCGGCGGGGGCTTAAGTCACTTTTAAAGTACACTCGCTTTAGGGCGGCCACAGGCTCTAAACTGCGCTCAACTCGGCGAATTTGTTGCACTCGAAGATAGTGCCATTCGGCTAAACGCAACCGCTCTTCAGGGGGAATTTCCTCTTTCTTGGTGGCGTGTTGAAAGCCATATCTCGACAGAGAACAGCCCAAATTTGCTAATAAATGGATCAGTTCTCTTTCTTTAGCAGTTGCCTGACGTCTGCCTTGGGTTTTGGTGGTCGATCTTTGTCTTGTGATATTCATGGTCGATGATGCCACGGGTTTTTGATTACAGATAGGCAGACGAGTAGAACCGAACAATTCAAGACCTTACACCACTCTTGTATTTGCGTTTTCTGGTTCTACCCACCTGAAATATATTTCAGATTATTTCCGCGATCGCTGGCGAGTGACTATCATGGTTGTTAAGCTATGATTTTGTTTGAATCTCCTCCGTATCGCCATCTTCATTGGTGCCAGTGTATCCTTGATTGTCGCTCTCTTTGTTTCCTGGAGAGCTAATAGTTTGAATCACTTCAGCGGATTTTTCCAAGGCAAGACCTGAAGTAGATGCTTTTACGGGATTCGCACTGGCACTGCCAAGGTTAAATATGGCAAAGCTGGCGGAGATCGTCGCCGCAATTACGAGAATATTCTTTTTCATGAGATGTACCCTGCTTTCCTAAAAATGTCACTTTTGAATCAATCAAGTCAATTTCAAGTTTCAAAAGTGGGCCTTTGCAATAGACCTCTTGTGGTTTGACCAATCTGCCGTTAATAATGTACACATACAGGCCAAGCCTGTTGAAACAGAACTGTCTGAACTGACAGATATCTGTTTCCACAATTTTGCACCAATCCTTCTTGTTTGGGGAGAGGATCCTGAGCCATCAGGGACTTGAACCATCAGGGACGACAACCATCAGGGTGCATAATCATCAGGGAATAAAACCATCAGGGTACATCACCATCAGGGAGTCAACTCATCAGGGATTTATCAACATCAGGTGCATCTAGATTATTCATAGCGGCGATCGCGCAAGTGAATCGTTGCTGTCGTTGAGAAGCTCTCACCTGGCCGTGAGGGTCTCTCAACTTTTTGTTTTCTTATGCGAAATTAAGCAACAAACACTCGGCCAAAACCAAGCCAGTGCAAGGTTTCCCCGCATCGGTCTACAATCTAGAGCGGTCGGGCATAAGCAGTAAACACCTATATTTTTATTATATATGCAGTCATTGGTTACGCAAAACTGCAAAAAAATTCCGGAATTAACACTTGTTGGAGAAAAATCTATTCTCAACCTACTTCTCTTGGGTGCGATCGCTACAGTCCATGACCCCAGAGACTTGCGATCTTCTGGGAATATTTTTTAACTAACTAAATCCGTTGGCGATATCTTTTTAAAATTTGATTCACAAATCGACCATAAACTTCATCAAAACTTTAAAAATCAACCTCACACCCCATTGCGATCGACAAAAAGCCAGCAACTATAGCGGTTCTTGTCCGAATGAAGTACAGAGGTTTTCTGGATTCCCGCCTTCGCGGGAATGACAAATTTTTTTTGTACTTCATAACTATGACAATCGCTATATTTAAACCCAATAGCCAGGATTAACCATCAGATTTTTCCGCTTAAACCTTTGGTTGCTTAATTTTAATTAATAATAGATTGCCAATAAATAATTGTATATTTATTATTCGCTACGATCGAACGAATCAATAAAATAAACCCCTGGCTTTTAGAAAAGCTAGGGGTCTTTTTGAACTAATACCAAACCGGGTTAAGGGGGTAGGTCCTGTTAAAATAAGCTGCGATCTTAGAAAATAGCTTTAAGATTTTTGGGCTTTGGAGACTAAGGCCATTTTATCCGGGTAGATTTGAATATCTATTTGCTGGTCATTCCGAACCTGAAGCGATCGCTTCACTTCGCCCAAATAAACCAATTGGGAAAGACCAGGTTCAGGATGTAACAAAGTCCGAGCCCGGATCGTCAGTTCGTTTTCCCCGTTGCGAGAAAAACGACCGGGGGAATAAAGATCCGCAGCCGCTTGGCGCAGGGTTGCCTCCAGTTCTGACTCAGTAATTGTGGCCGGTACAGCAATCACTGCTTGAGTGGCCGCATCATCGTAAACCAAAGAAAACTTAACTGCCCCAGGAATGGGAGTCCGAACATATAAACTTACTCCCAAGGCAAATAATCCACCCGCGAGCACGGCCATAAAGCTGGTGATGCCCACTAAGCGAAAGCGAAATCCCCATTTGAGAATAAAACTTAATCCGGTGAGAACCGCCAGCACGAGGGTGCTAATTCCCACCCACTTTGAAGCAATCAGAATCAGATCGTTCGATATCATAAGAATTTTTTTTACTCTTGTTCCGTCTCGTTGCTGACAAAATCAACAGAGTCAGTGTTGTGAGATTCCAGGGCGGCTTTTAAGGCGTGCCAAGAAAGATTAGCACATTTAATCCGCACAGGGAATTGGGCGACTCCTTGCATGACGTTTAGCTTGCGGTGTTCTTTGGGAAATTCTTCCTCCCCTTTCATCATGCCTTGGAATCGTTTGACCATTTCCAGGGCTTCTTCAATGGTTTTCCCTTGTAATGCTTCCGCCATTAGATCCGCCGAAGCCATTGAAATGGCACAGCCTTCACCTTCAAATTTCACATCAACGATGCGATCGCCCGCTTGATTAAGCTGGACGGTTAGCTCAATGGTGTCCCCACAGGAGGGGTTATGCCCCCGTTGGCGGCGGTGAACCGGGTTTGTTGTCCCCCTATGTCGAGGGGTTTTGTAGCGCTCCAGAATAACTTGCTGGTAAAGATCGCGCAAATTACCAAGACTCATGGTGCAATTGCTTAGAGGTTAACGTATCTCTACGATACTCCGAATAGTTACAGGTTTTCTGGGAAACTCCAGATTCGTGGAAAATGTTTGGAAAGGAAAAGCAACGAAAAGCAACAAAAAGCAACAAAAAGCAACGGGAACTTCTGGTGCTGGACTGTGGGGAATAAGAAACCGGGTTTAGGCCTGTGGCTCCCACAGATAACTTTAATATCCCAAAAAGAAACCCGGTTTCTGAGTTACAAAGACCTACAGAGTAGCTTGTAACTGGTCTAACAGTCCTTGAATGTAGTCTAAGGCACTGCGAATGGTGGCGGTGTCCTCAATATCTACATCCACATATTTCCGCAAAGCTTCTACTTGATTCAGACTACCCCCAGCGGCTAATAACTCCAAATATCCAGGGATAAAGTCTTTGCCTACTTGCCGATATTTTTGGTAACAAGCAAGGCTGACAATATTAGAAGCGGTGTATTGGTAACAGTAGAAAGGTTTAAAGAAAATATGCCCAATTCGCGACCAATCATACTGATGTTCCGGCAACAATTCTATGGTATCACCGCAGAGATTACCGTAGAGCTCCATCCATTTTGCATTGACGAATTTTTGGTCAAAACTGCCAGACTCAGCGCGATCGTGAATCGCTAATTCTAACCGGCTAATGGTACTTTGGCGGAATAGCAAATTTAGCTGGTCTTCTAACTGCCGAGTCAGCAGAGATTTTCGCAAAATTTTATCATCTCCCGCATCTTTTAGCAGGTAATCTAGTAACAGTAATTCATTGAAAGTTGAGGCGACTTCGGCTAATACCAAAGGCGGGTTACTATTAAAGTAAGATTGCGCCCCATCGATCCAAGTAAAATGTAAGGCATGACCCATTTCATGGGCAAGGGTAAATACTGAGTTGTAATCGTTGGTATAGGACAACAATAAATAACTATGTTTGCCGTGGGAATAGGCACAAAAAGCGCCGCCCCGTTTGCCCGATCGCACTTTGGCATCAATCCAATTTTTGATAAAAAATTCTTCCGCACGACGGGCATAATTAATATCAAATTGATCCAGGGCGTTTAAGAGAGTTTTCACCCCGGTTTTATAGTCTACGCTGGGCAGGGGTTTTTCATCACCTTTCGTCCAAGGGGCATAAATATCACAAATGCGGACTTTTTGCCCTAATGCTTCTCCTTTGAGGCGATAGTAACGCTGGAATAAATCGAAGCGGCTGCCGGTTCCTTCCATGATTGCCCGAAATACAGGTTCGGACACTTCATCGGCTAATAATTGTTTATGTAAGGTGGATTTGTAGCCCCGCATTTGGTTCTCAAGGCGGTGGTCTTGGGCGACAATATTGAGAATATAACCATAGAGAGAATTATGCTGTTTCAGCACATTTCGCACCGAGTTATACGCTTGCTGACGCACTTCGGGAGAAGGGTTAAACAATAGAGCGCTTAATTCGGCATCAGTGCTGGCAGTTTGACCTTCTGGGGTGGTGACAGGTTCGTATTCTTGTTCCCCCAAATGTACCGCCCGCAATTGAATAAATGCTTGGCGTCCAGTTAAACTATCTTGGTTACGAGTTTGTTCGACTTCTTCCGGTAATTTATGGGGGCGAAATTCCGCAATTCGGTGCAGATAATGGCGATATTTATCTAAATCGGTGGATGACTCTAACTGAGCAAATTTTTCGGTATCGATTTGTTGCAAATCTAGGTCAAAAAATAGAAGCTGATTTTCAATTCCCGTGAGGGCTTCCATTACTTTGTCTAAGAATTGTTTAGCCTGGGTGTTGCGGGTATCAGCCGAAAAAATTAGGGATGGAAAAGCGTAAAGATAACCGGATTTTTGCCCGATCGCCTCTAAAGTTTGTAAACAATTGGCGATTTCTGCGGGGGTGAGGTCGCTGACTTTGCCCCGATAGGTTTCCCGAAATTGGGCCGCTTGTTGCTGCAACGCTTCTAAGTCTTGGCTGAGTTGCGGGTCATCAAACCCTTGGTAAAGGTCGGATAAGTCCCATTCTTGAGGACTTTCCAGTTGGGCGATCGCTTCTGAAATAGTGGTCTGTACCAAAATCAGTCTCCTGGTAAATTATGGGAGTAAATATCTGTATCATATAGCGATCGCACCGACTCAGAACCCAGAAACTGGGATAACACCAAATCCGCAAATTAATAGACTGACTATTATAATCCCCTAAAATGCTGATGGATTCCCGCATTCGCGGGAATGACATCTGACAAATCGTAGAATTAATAGACTGACTATTATAATCCCCTAAAATGCTGATGGATTCCC
The DNA here is from genome assembly GCA_011390955.1 of Oscillatoriales cyanobacterium. GTDB lineage: Bacteria > Cyanobacteriota > Cyanobacteriia > Cyanobacteriales > Laspinemataceae > Planktothricoides. Next base: position 13,032 of record JAABRM010000100.1, read on the forward strand.
GCATTCGCGGGAATGACATCTGACAAATCGTAGAATTAATAGACTGACTATTATAATACCCTAAAATGCTGATGGATTCCCGCATTCGCGGGAATGACAGTTTTTCTTCTGATATGGTCTGCATTTATTTCTGCCCACCTAGTTATGAAGTACAAAAAAAATTTGTCATTCCCGCGAAGGCGGGAATCCAGAAAACCTCTGTACTTCATTCGGACAATAACCGCTATATCGGCGGATCGACCAGGTTTTTTAAGTAGGTGAACATAATTAATTGCACTTTTCGTTCCCTACCGTAAATCATTGGATTCCCGTCGGAGTTTACCCCCGCGAAGGCCGCCATCGGCGGGAATGACAGTTTTTCTTCTAAGTAGGTGAACATAATTAATTGCACTTTTCGTTCCCCGCCGATAGG
>JAABRM010000101.1 GCA_011390955.1 Oscillatoriales cyanobacterium
AAACAACAACCAACAAACAACAAACAACAAACAACAACCAACAACCAACAACCAACAACCAACAACCAACAACCAACAACCAACAACCAACAACCAACAACCAACAAACAACAAACAACAAACAACAAACAACCAACAAACAACAAACAACAAACAACAACCAACAACACCCCCCCAACCCCCCCTTCAAGGGGGGGCAACCAACAACCAACAAACAACAAACAACAAACAACAAACAACAAACAACAAACAACAAACAACAAACAACAAACAACAAACAACAAACAACAAAATTTATAGTCAATTGGGGATAGTTAAATAATGAAAAATTTAAAATTACTCTTTTCGATTCCATTAATAGGAACCAGCGCGATCGCCTTGGGTTCGTCCATCGTTGGGTTGAATTTTGTCACCCCCTCTGCCGCTGCCGAACCAGCCACCAACAACCAACCAACAACCAACAACAACCAACAACCAACAACTAACAATCAACAAATATTAATTCTTGCCCCCACTCCTGAAACCGTATTAGATGTTCCCGCTACCACGGTGACGGTGCAATTTCCCGTGGGAATGGAGATAGAATTGCGGGTAAATGGTGAAATTGTTGCCGCAGAGTTAATCGGTCAGACAGAAACTACCGGGGATTTAGTCACTCAAACTTGGTATGGAGTCCCCCTGCGCGAGGGAAAAAATACCCTGACCTTGGGGGAAGTGAGGAATATTCCTCAGTTAGAACGGGTCGTATTTGTCCAGGGCGCTCCTGCGGTGTTGACCGTGGAGACGGTGGAAGCGCGAGTACCAGCGGACGGGCGATCGCTCGCTACAGTTCGGGGACAAGTCAGAGACGCTCAAGGCAACCCGAGTCAACGGGATACCCTGGTGACTTTGAGTGCCAGTGCCGGAGAGTTTATTGGCGAAGATGCGGATCCTAATTTAGTGGGTTTCCAAGTGCAGGCAGTGGCAGGGGAATTTACAGCCCAACTGCGATCGCCCCTCGATGCTCAAACCGGAAGAATTCGGGCCACCATTCCAACCAACAACGAACAACCAACAGGGAACGGGGAACGGGGAACAGGGAACAGGGAACAGTCTTCTGAAGCCTTTACCCAAATAGAATTCACCACTTATCTGCGACCGGCGTTAATTTCCGGGGTGGTGGACTTTCGCTGGGGCAGACGGGGGCTGGACTATTGGGATAGCTTGCGAGATTTCCTGCCGAGAGACCAAAATTATGAATATCAAGCGGACATAGCTGGGGCAATGTTTGCTACGGGCAAAATCGGCGACTGGCTATTTACCGGAGCTTATAACTCAGCCCGACCATTAAACCAAAGTTGCAACTGTAGCAATACCGGGCTGTTTGGCGGCTTGCAGTTCAATGATTTGCAATATCCCACCTACGGGGATACTTCCAGCACCCAGCGCATTGCCCCTTCCCAAGATAGTGTGTTTCTCCGGTTTGAGCGATCGTCCCCAGTCCTAGGCGCTGGATTAGATTATTTAATGTGGGGAGACTATGCCACCAGTGAATTTACCAGTCCATCCCAGGAATTTTCGGCCATCAACCGATCGCTGCATGGATTAGCCGCCAACTACAACATCGGCAACTTGCAGGTTACGGGGATTTACGCCGATAACTTACCGGGATTTCAACGAGACACCCTGCCCCCCGACGGCACCAGCGGCTATTATTTCCTCTCCCAAAGATTGTTAATTAGTGGCAGTGAAGTCGTATTTATCGAAACAGAAGACTTTGACCGACCGGGGACGGTATTGCAACGACAGCAGATGCTGCGCGGAGATGACTATGACATTGACTACGATCGCGGCAGCTTGCTATTCCGTCGTCCCGTCCAGCGGACTGGGGTAATAGTCACCAACAATGGAGTCAGCGTCCCCGTAGTCTATCGGATAGTGGTGACATATCAGCATGAAAGCCAGGACAGCAGCACAAATCTCTATGGCGGTCGTTTGCGGTATCACCTATTGAGAAATGCAGCCTCGAACGAGGGAGAAAGCCGGGGATGGTTGGGTGGTAGCTACGTGCGCCAAGACCAAGGAGTGCGGGATTTTGAACTCTATGGCGCGGATTTGTTCCTCTCCTTTGGGGGTTCGAACAACAACCAACCAACAACCAACAACAACCAACCAACAACCAACAACAACCAACCATCAACCACCAACAACCAACCAACAACCACCAACAACCAACCAACACCCTCTCTTTTTCAGGGGCAGCTATCCGCAGAGTTTGCCCATTCCACCAATAACTCAGAAGTTCTTGGCTTAGTGACGGGGGAAGCTTATCGAGTTGACTTTAATGGCAGCCTCGGCCCATTTGCCGGTCGCGCTTACTTCAGAACCGCCGACCGGGGGTTTGCCAATGACACTACCGTTAGCTTTGTACCGGGACAAACCCGCTATGGCACTGAAGTGAATGCGCGATTAACTAATTCCACCCGGTTGCAGTTTGCTTACGACTTTGAGCAAAATTGGGGGTCGGGAGTCCGTCCCCTGCAAGAAATTGGCGACTTGGTGAATCGCGATACCGAAGCCATTCCCGGTACGCGGGTAGATAACTCTTTACGCACGATTTCGGCGGGCTTGCAACAACAGTTTGGCCGGATTACCGCTGGACTAGATTGGATTCATCGCGATCGCCGGGATGACCAAGCCAGCAGCCCTCTGGCGGTGACTTCTTCCCAACTGCGATCGCGCATTGCCGTCCCCATCACCGACACCATTTCCCTGCGAGCCCAGAACGAGTTAAATCTATCCTCAGACCAAGACACGATTTATCCCAACCGGACAATATTGGGGGCGGACTGGCGGATTGCCCCCGGACTGACCCTGGGGTTAAATCATCAGTTCTTTAGCGGCGGACAATATAAAACTAATGCCATTACCAGTCTCAGCCTGAACGGGGACTATAACCTGACGGAAAACACCGTAGTGACAGGTCGTTACTCAATGGTGGACACCCAAGCCATGTCCGCAGCGGTGGGGATTCAGCATGGCTGGGATATTCGTCCGGGTTTACGCATGGATTTGGCTTATGAACATATATTTGGTTCAATATTTGGCCGCACCACCAGCGGCAGTCAATTTGCTCAACCCTACGCCCCCGGACAAAGTGCCGCATCTTTAGGAACGGGCAGTGGGGATAGCTACAGTGTTGGTCTGTCTTATACAGAAAATCCCGATTTCCAAGCCTCTGCCCGCTACGAGCACCGGTTTTCCAGCATGGGCAATAACACGGTGATTAGTGCCGCTGCCAACGGGAAACCGACGGAATGGTTGACTATGATGGGCCGATATCAGCAGGCTGCTTCGTCCAATCAGCTATTGGCAGATATGGGGGATACGATTAATTTACGTTTGGGGTTAGCTTATCGTCATCCCCGCAATGACCAATTTAATGCCCTGTTGCGCTATGAGTATCGGCAAAATCCGGCCTTGGTGCCAGAGTCGATTTTGTTTGGTACGGGGACTAGCGCCAACGACCATACTTTTGCCGCTGAGTTGATTTATGCTCCGTCGTGGGAGTGGGAGTTTTATGGTAAACACGCTTTGCGGCAGAGTACGTCTTATTTGGCGGATGATTTGGTGGGCAGTTCGTTGGTGTCTTTGTCTCAGTTGCGAGCTACTTATCGCTTTGCTTATCGCTGGGATGTGGCAGCGGAAGGGCGGTGGATTCGTCAACCGGAGGCGGATTACAATGAGTTCGGCTGGGTGGGCGAGTTGGGTTTTTATGTGACTCCCGATTTGCGCGTGTCCGCTGGTTATGTGTTCGGGGAAGTGAGCGATCGGGATTTCAACAGCGATCGGTCTGCCGATGGTTTCTACCTTGGTTTGACGATGAAAATGAATCAGGTTTGGGCCGGATTTTAATAGTTGGTTGGTGGTTGTTCTTTGTTGGTTGTTGGTTGTTCATTGTTCATTGTTCATTGTTCTTTGTTGGTTGTTCATTGTTCATTGTTTTTTGTTCTTTGTTCTTTGTTCTTTGTTCTTTGTTTATTAATTTGCCAACAACAATCAACCAACAGCAATCAACCAACAACAACCAACAATCAACAACCAACAACAATCAACAATCAACAATCAACAATCAACAAACAACAATTAACCAAAAAAACATGGATAAAGACGATCGAAGACCGCCAATTTCTCCTCAAGAATCAGGGATTGAGGTCGGCTTAAGACTTGGTGGATTCTTTTTTGTAGCTTTTTTTTGGCTAGGATATCATCCCTTTTTATGTATTGTTTTAGGCGCGATCGCTGGAGTCTGTGCGGGTTGTATTGTTTGCTGGTGGCAAATTACTGACGAACCGGAACATGACCCCCCAGAGGAGAAGAAAAAGACTCTCGCGGAGCAAACTAAATTTTTCAGTGAATCGCGCAGCAAAAGCGGATTGCTTCGCCGTGGAGAGCAGAGGAGCAGAGGAGCAAAGGGGCAGAGGAGATGAGGAGCGGAGGGGCTTCCGGAGCCCGCCGTCGGCGGAGGGAAGAGTGAGTAGTGAATAGTGAATAGTGAATAGTGATATTTATGCATAAATTTTAAATTTTAAATTTTAACTTTTAACTTTTCACTTCTCCCCTGCCCCCTGCTCCCCCTCTCTCCCCTTCTCTCCTGCTCCCCTGCTCGATGGCGGCTCCCCTGCCCCCGGCCCGATGGCGGCTCCCCGTTCCCAGGGAGACGCTGGGGAGGGGGTTAATCAAAGAACAAACAACAAACAACAAAGAACAAGTTAGAGTATAATTTTGATCAAATTATCAGAAAAATGCTAAGGCAATAAAAATGTATAAAGCCACAGTAAATTGTCTTGATTATATTCTTAAACATCGCTCGTCGATTTTTTTGGTCATCCTAATTATCGCTGGATATATCGGTAATGCCTTGAGCTTTTCTCTTTTCTTTGGGGTAGACCTGATTTTCGGTAGCATCGCGGTTTTGTTGGCGATCGCTCTCTATGGCATCACCTGGGGAACGATCGCGGCAATAATTGCGGGCAGTTATACATTAGTGCTGTGGAATCATCCTTATGCCGCAATTGTTTTGGTTGGTGAAGCGCTGTTTCTCGGTCTTCTACTAAATCGTCGGAGTAAAAATTTAGTATTACTCGATGCAATTTACTGGTTAGCGATCGGGATGCCCTTGGTATGGATTTTTTATTCAGGCCCGTTAGAAATGGCGCCAATTCAAGCCGGACTGATTGTGCTAAAACAATCAGTAAACGGGATTTTTAATTCGTTAATTGCCAGCCTGTTGTTAAACTACTTACCAATTAATAAAATATTCAACATTCATCCAAAAAAAAATACAGTTTCCCTTCAGCAAACATTGTCAATATTATTTATCTCTTTTGTATTTTTTCCCGCTTTATTGTTAACAGTAATTTATGCAAATCAAGTATTTAATAAAATTGAATTTGACATTAGTAGAGAACTGAATAACTCATCTACGGCTTTCGTCACCGAGGTTAACCTTTGGTATGAGCAACACCTGTATGCGGTTAAGCAACTGGCCAAAATTGCTAGTCAAACAGAAATGATAGAAGTAGACAGATTACAGGCAAGTACCGCACAAATGAAACAAACGTTTCCGGGATTCCTGAAAATGTATATTGCTGATGCATCGGGCAGGGTTATTGCATCCTCACCTGAAATCGATCGCCCCGCCGCCCTGAATGAATTAACTATTGCCAATGAGTCAATTTTTGCCCAGGCAAAAGTCAGTTTGCAGCCTACTTTAAGTGACGTTCACATTGATAAGTTATCCCCAAATCCCCATGTAGGAATTGGCGTTCCCATTATTAGAGACAATCGTTTTCAAGGATTGGTTTATGCGGCGCTATCCCTCCAAGAAATTGAGCAACTCATTCGTCCTAATACTGAAGTTATGAATCTCCAAGTTACTTTGGTGGATCGAAACAATCGGACGATTGGTAGCACCTTGGAAGATCCGGAAGTATTCACCGATTTTCAGTTTTACCCAAAACCAGAAATTCGCGAAATTAGTCAAACAAAAGATTATAGAACTTTTCATTGGCTACCGACAAATGTCAAAAATCCCATGACCCGCTGGAAAAATTCCGTGTATGTGAAAGTAGTTTCCATAAGTCCGGAGATTCCTTGGAAAATTTATGTGGGCAAGCCTACCGAAGTTTACATTAATGATTTACAAATTTTATATATTAAAAATTTAATTTTGATGATGGCGATCGCCTCTTTTGCGGTGGTCTTGGCGACGATTCTCAGTCGTCAGTTAGTTGCGCCCCTGCATCGCTTGGCGCTGGTGACAACTAATTTGCCGGAAAAACTGCTAGAACAAGAAACGATTAACTGGCCAACTTCTTTGGTCACGGAAATTTATTCTTTACTACAGAACTTTCAGGAGATGGGAGCGACCCTAGAACGCAAGTTTCAAGAAATTCAAAAAGCGAAAGATACTTTAGAACAACGAGTACAGGATCGCACCCAGGAACTTTCGACGATTAACCAAGAGTTAGCGGTGGAAATTGCCCAGCGCCAAAAAGCGGAAATGATTCTCCGACGACAAGCCCTCACATTTGAGAATATTCAGGATGGCATTGCGATCGCGAATCTCCAAGGCAAAATTACTGATTGGAACCCTGCCGCCACCAAAATGTTTGGTTATACCAAAGCCGAAGTTTTCGGTAAAAGTCTGAGCCAGCTAGGATTAGCCCTTGACAGTTCTGACCGGACAGAAAAATTACAACTAGAAATGCAATTACAGAATAAACAAGGTGCTGTCGTAATTTGTGAAACTATTTTAGTGCCTCTCAGAGATGAAAAGACTGATGCCATTATCGGCAGTATTAGTGTTTACCATGATATCAGCGATCGCGCCCGGGCGCAACAAGAATTACGCATTAGCCAAGAGCGTTTAAAACTGGCTTTAGACAGTACCGAAGATGGTCTTTGGGATTGGAATATCACCACAGGAGAATGCTATTTTAGCCCCCGTTGGATAGAAATGCTGGGATATCAGTCCGGAGACTTTCCCGAAGATATTTCCGCTTGGGCGCCACTGGTTCACCCAGAAGATCAAGAAAAAGTAAATCAAGAATTAGAAACCCATTTAGATGGTAAAACTCCGATTTATGAGCTAGAGCATCGGTTGCGGAAAAAGTCTGGGGAATGGTGTTGGATTCTCGGACGAGGTAAAGTGGTGGAACGAGATGCTAATGGCGAACCCTTGCGAATGGTGGGGACAAATATTGATATTACTCAGCGCAAACAGTCGGAGAAAGAACTAGAAACAGCAAAAGCAATGGCTGAATCCGCGAATTTGGCCAAGAGTCAATTTCTGGCGAATATGAGTCACGAGATTAGAACTCCGATGAATGGCATTTTGGGTATGGCTGATGTGTTGCAAAGAATGGAGTTGTCACAAGAACAACAAGATTTTGTGCAGACAATTCATGCTAGTGCCGAAAATCTGCTGATTATTCTGAATGATATTCTGGATTTCTCCAAACTCGAAGCGGGGGAAATGCAGCTAGAAATCTTGGAATTTAGCGTAAAAAATTGTGTCAATGATGTGGTAAAATTGCTCTCCACTCAAGCAGATAAGAAGGGAATTTCTCTGATTAGTGCGATCGCGCCAAATGTCCCGGATAGATTATTAGGAGACCCCGGTCGTTTGCGGCAAATTTTGCTGAATTTGCTGGGCAATGCGGTTAAATTTACTGAGTCCGGTCAAGTGAAGATTTCTGTAGATTTGCTGTCTGAAAATGCCCCAGCGGATGCCCCAGCTTCTCTATGGCAAAATCAGGCTATAATTCGATTTAAGGTGGCGGATAGTGGCATTGGGATTCCCCAGAAAGATATTCATAAGTTATTCCGATCTTTTTCCCAAGTGGATGCCTCGACAACCCGCAATTATGGGGGAACTGGTTTAGGTTTGGCTATTTGTAAACAACTGGTGGGTTTGATGGGGGGTGAGATTAATGTAGAAAGTGAAGTGGGAGTAGGTTCAACTTTTTGGTTTACGATTCCTTTGCCAATTCCCTTGAACGATCGCTTGAAAGGCGATCGCTTATTAATTGTTTCTAGGGATGGGGAAATTCAGCAAGTTTTGCGTCAACTCACGGAAGCTTGGGGCATGACTGTGACGGCAGTTGAAGATAGTTTAACAGCCCTAAAAGCTTTACAAGAAGCTTTAAGCGATCGGGCTTATCATTTCTCGATTATCGATCTAAGTTTGAGCCGTAGTAACGATGAATTACCGGCAAATTGCCAGCCCCAGGCGTCAGCCTTAGATGCAAAAACTTTGGCAGAAATTATCAGAATTAATCCCGCTTGGGCAAAAACTCAACTGATTGCCCTGACCGCCGATCTAAATGAAGACTGGGAAAGTTTAATATCTTTTGGTTTTTCTGGGTTTGTCATGCAGCCGGTGCAGGGTTCTGAGTTATTAGAATGTTTGATTTCTTTACAGCAAGAGGCTAAATTAGCGGAGGCTAATTCTTTAGCAACTCCAGCCACAACCATTGAGGTAGAAAAACCGATCGCTCAGGTTCAGCCATCCGCTCCTATTTCTCCAGTAAATCCGCCCCATCCAACTTTATTAGCTGCCCAGAACACCGCACCATTAAAAATATTAATTGCGGAGGATAATAATACCAACCGAAAAGTCACCGTACATCAATTAAGGTTATTAGGTTATGAAGCGGATGCGGTGATAAATGGCCAAGAAGTTTTGGCTAAGTTAGCTGAGACTAATTACGATTTGATTTTGATGGATTGTCAAATGCCCGTGCTGGACGGCTATCAAGCTACTGAAGAAATTCGCCGTCGAGAAGGAGGCGATCGCGATCCGGTGGTGATTGCATTGACCGCTAATGCCATGAAGGGCGATCGCGAAAAATGTTTGGCCGCTGGTATGGATGATTACTTAACTAAGCCGGTAAAAATTCCCGATTTAAAAGCGATATTAGATTATTGGAGCGATCGCCGGAAACAAAGTAAACCGCAAATTAAATTGACCGAAAGCTTAGTCAAGGATGAGTCAGAAGATTTACCCCAGCCCTCTGCTGCTGTTCCGCATCCCACCCCGAAAGCTGTGGAGGAAAATGTGGTGGATTTCCAGGATCTTTTGGACAATATCTGCCAAGGCGATCGCGAATTTGCCATTGAACTTTTGGAAGCATTTACCGTGGACGCATCAAGCAATATTGAACTTTTGCAAGCAGCGATTCAGGATGGTGATTCTGGTCAGGTTAAATTTTATGCTCATCAACTCAAGGGGGCGAGTGGAAATCTTCGCGTCGGTGGCATAGAAGCGATCGCCAAACAATTAGAAATGGACAGCCAAAACAATAATCTAGCCAAATCCACGGAATTAGCGATGCAAATTGCCGAAATGTTAGGCCAAGTTGAATTATTTACAAAGCAAATTAAATCCCAGTAATCTTGTTTAATCTCCCAGAAAGGTGGGCATTGCCCACCCTACGAAAATTTTTCGGAAACATCATCCCAGAAAAAAGTCAAATAAAAAAGTCAAAATCAGAAGCCGACAAAGACATCTGATTTTGACTCAACATTTAACTTCCAATCAGGAAAAAATCCTCACCATTGAACCTTTAATCGCTCGGAAAAAATCCAGGCATAGTTAGAAATCATCTAACAGCGCACCCAGACGACTGAGCAAAGGATCGACCTCCTGGGGAGGAGGCAAAGGCTCAGGTTTTTCCTCAACGGGGATTACCTTTGAGGCAGAAACAGTAAAGCCCCCACTATCGATGGCTGTGGCCAACTGGCCTACCTGAAGACTTAGCTGCTGTAGATGACCTTCTAACTTATCTAGTCGGCTGGCTTCTCTAGCCGCCATGCGTTGTTCCAGAGAAGCCAGTTGACCCTGGAGTTGGATAATTTGTGCCTCCAACTGACTCAGTTTATTCGAGTCGGGTCTAACAGATTCCGGCACATATAATAACTGCCAGAGTGCTTCTTTGCACAAGTCACTGAAAGTCTTGTTTGGTTGCTTGACTAACTCATTTTCTACCGCCGCTAATAAGGTTTCGTCTGCTGCCTCATCGGTAAATTCAACATTTCTAGTTCTTTTATTTGACCACAGTCTCATCAGATTTAGGCTCTACTAGAGCGCGTGTATGATGTCGCGAGTTGGGCTTCTCCATAGAGATATTGCCCCAACGCATTCGCTTGTCGGGAAGGCTGAGTTAAATGGGCTTTGAGTTTAGCTTCTTTAAACAAAATTTCCAGGTCAGTCCAGAAAAATTCACCGCCCCCACCAGTCATCACCACATCTGTCACCCGTTCTGGCAACCAGGCTAAGACGCGATCGCGCATATCGCGAGAAAAATGCTCTTTCAGGTTGGGCAGAAAATCATCCAAATTAGCGGGCTTAGTGGCACCTCTGGGTCGGAAGAAGCGTTCCCCTTTCGGACGGTTCACCGCATCAATCAAAGCCAAGGATTCGGGATCTGCCCCTTCAATTTCTTTCGCCACTTGTTTGTAGAACTCGTTCATGCCAAAAGGTTCACTTTGAGACACCCCACGAGCCAAGCGGAAATTATCAATCATTAAACAGTCAGTAGTTTGATGGCCAATATCCACGATCGCCACCGCCAAACGGGAAAAGTCGGTAGTAGCCAGCTTTTTGTCTAATTTTTGTTGGGCTTCCAACCAAATCAAACTGCCATAGCCTTCGGGCATCACCCAGACTTTCCGAATATTAATCGTAACTTCCTCACCGCGATACTTCATCAGGTGAGTCCCGGTCAGTTGGCTGATAATTTGTGCTTTTTCCCGCTCAAACTCTTCTTGGGACATGAAAGGCAGACCCAGCACGACCGCCACATCATCTTTGACTTCAAAATAAGAAGCACAGGCTAAAGTTTTCACCAGTGCGTCTTCCACCTTGGAAGCCCCGACCCGCAGTTTAGCGCCAAAGTCAGACGCTAATTGACCAAAGGCATATCCTTCCCCTTGATATTCGATCCACAGATCCAACAAAGGATCGGAAGGACGGGATTCAAATTCACCACCGCGAACTTTTTCTACAGATAGCTTGATGACGTTAGCGGGAATAAAGACGACATCTTTAGGATCCCGACTGACACAGGATTTCGTCGCGGTGCGACCCAAGTCCACACTCAAAATCGTCGTGCGGATGCCTGTCGCCGCTGGTCTGGCAACTTGCACCGTAGGTGTAGGCGTTACTGGATTATTTATTGGCTGTTGGCTGGTCATAAATACCTCATTACAATTTGACCATCTCTAATTTCAAATTAGAGCATAAAAACTCATTAAGCATCGGATTAAGGAGCTTGATTTAGTCGATCGACGGGTTATGGGCTTAACCCTAAATCTTGATTAACTCTGAACCTTGACTGACTATGGAGGAACTAGAGACCGAGCGGTTTTCGTCCCCTGGCGCTGAATCAGCTTTCAGTTTCAAGTGGATTGATTTGAAAGCCATTTTTTGCGTCAACATTATCATGCCGCAAAAAGGTAAACAGATCAGGATTATGTCACCTCAAGACTCGAAATCAAATTCCTTACTCGGAAATCATAGCAATACACTCGATTTCCACCCGGACATCTTTGGGCAAGCGAGCCACCTGCACCGCTGCACGGGCTGGCGCCGTTGCCGCATCAAAGTATCGAGCATAAACGGCATTCATCGCCGCAAAATCTTCCATATCCGCTAAAAACACCGTGGTTTTGACGATATTTTGCCAATTCGCTCCCGCTGCTTTCAAAATCGCCTCGATATTGGCCATGACCTGTTCTGTTTGTGCTTGAACATCCTCACCCCCAACAACTTGATTGGTTTGAGGATCCAGGGGAATTTGTCCAGCGACAAAGAGCATCTGCCCTTTGGCCATAATCGCTTGATTGTAAGGCCCGACGGGTGCCGGAGCTCGATCGGTACAAATAACTTTACGACTCATTAATCTTGATCGTCCGATAATTTTTGATAATGTGAGAATTTCGAGAATACAGAGATGCTTTTTAGCGGCTCTACCAATTCATGTTTGTTTTGGCATTGGTCTATCTTACCGGATGGGTGAAACATTTGATGCGGTAAACTCCATGAAAGTAGAAAGTCCAAAGGTTAGCTTTTAGGGAACGGGCAACAGACCAAGGGCAATGGACAAGGATGCCGGGGTAAGAGTATTTTTACAAATATGAGTTTACCCCATTCGATCGACAAAGCCAATATTTCTTAGGGATTTTTTAGTTATTTTTAATTGGCCGCGATCGCTGGTTATTTTCCGGATTTAGGGGTAATTTATAAATCGCCGATCGTCCAATTAATTAAGTGATTAAAAATAAAAAAATAAAATACTTATTTTTTTAGCTAAGATATCATAAATTAACCTAACAATATCTGCCTATTTATTGGCTTAAATTACCTATTAAAAAGAGATTTAAGGTGCTTTTTAGCTCGATCGCATAAATCAATTAAATTTGGCGATCGCGGAAAATTTTATCCATAAATTACCGATTTTTATCGTCTGCTGTAACCAATACAACGCTTTTAATACCTTATTCATGCTGATAACAAATAACAAGCAACAAATAACAAACAACAAATAACGGATAACAACTATTTATTAATTCATCGGAATATATGCTTAGGGAAAAATCTAGTTTATCTTGTTCTTTGGCACAGAATTTTTCCTTTTTGCTATTTAATCCCTTAGATTAAAATCAGTGATATTTCCAGTGGGGTTTTCCAGATGTTTGAATTGCTTTATAATTTGAGCCGGATAATTCAGCCGGTATTAATACCCGTATGTTTTGGCATGGCTTGGCTGATTGTGGTGATGACTGTTGGCACTATTTCGGGCGCGATCGCCTCTACGGTCACTAAAGCGAAACAAATGCACCAAATCCCTTGTACGGGTTGTCAATTTTTTACCAACGATCCCCGTTTAAAATGTCCGGTTCAGCCGAGAATTGCCCTCACCGAAGACGCGATCGGTTGTCGAGACTATTGGGCAAAAAGATGAGTTGGCAACGGACAATAGACACGAGTGCCTTCATTCCTGCAAAGCCGATGGCGGTTTTAAGGGGGGTTGGGGGGATCTTCTGTAGGTGAACATAATTAATTGCACTTTTCGTTTCCCACCGTAAATCCTTGGATTCCCGCCCGAAGCGGGAATGACAGTTTTTCTTCTGGTATGGTCTGTGGTGCATTTATTTCTGCCCACCTACTTATGAAAGCCAGAATTGTCTAATATCCTATGTCATTCCCGCTTCGGGCGGGAATCCACTCTGGCAACCGATGGGCAACGGAATCATCATGTGCTACATTTAACCTGTTCAAACCTGTATAAAACTTGTAAAAGCTTTACGCAGATTGAAAAAGTATCGCATTGTCTTGGAAGACAACGGCAGTAGCCTGCAAAGCACGAAGCATAATGTTTCGTG
>JAABRM010000102.1 GCA_011390955.1 Oscillatoriales cyanobacterium
TAAGTTCAGCTTGTGCTATAGCATTTTGGTTGGTGGTTTTCTTCTGGTTAAAATACCGCCGAAATGCCGCCAAAAATAAGGCCGCCAAAAATAAGAAGTAAAAGAAACCGGCTTTCTCTGGTTTCTGAGGCTAAAATAAGAGAATACATCCTCAGATTACTGACTATGTATTGGCAATTAGAAACGTTGTCAATAAATATATGCGGGAAAATCTGATAAAAAAAGGACAAGGCAACAGCCAAGTCCTTTTTTTCATTTAACTTTCATGGTGAAATCACCGGCTAATCAGATCAGCCACCGGCTACTGCTGGGACAATGCTCACTTCATCCCCATCTTTGAGCACAGTCTTAGTCCCCTTCAAAAACCGAATATCTTCACTATTCACATAGAAGTTTAAAAAGCGACGGGGCTGACCTTTGTCGTCACATAAACGCTCTTTAATACCCGGACAAGCGGCTTCCAAAGCATCGATCAACTCAGCAATATTGCTGCCCGAGCATTCGATCGCCGCTTGGTTTTGGGTAAATTTTTGTAGAGGTGTTGGGATTAAAACTTTAACAGACATTGTTAGTAGTGGTTGACTGCTGTTGGATGGTTGACTTTTGCGTGTTGGCCATTGGCGTTGATGCTCAAAAGCCAACACTTAACCATACATTAAACCAGAACTTGCTGCCATTCTAAGCGATCGAGGGTCCGAGAACGTTCTAAAGCCCGCTCGAAACTTTCCAGTTTTGGCTCAATGGTCAGGGGTTCGCCGATGTAACCTTGGATCGCTTCCTGGGTTTTCAAGCCATTGCCGGTGATATAGACAACGGTGGTTTCTTCCGGATCGATTTTACCCGCTTCGACTAATTTCTTGAGGACGGCAACGGTGGTGCCTCCGGCAGTTTCGGTGAAGATGCCCTCGGTTTCCGCCAGGAGTTTAATCCCTTCGATGATTTCTGGATCGCTGACGGATTCAATGTTGCCGTTGGTTTGATGGGCAATGTCTAAGGCATAGACCCCATCAGCCGGGTTGCCGATCGCGATGGATTTGGCTACGGTGTTGGGTTTGACTGGGGTAATAAAATCGCGGTTTTCCCGGAAAGCTTGGGCGATCGGCGAACAGCCATCCGCTTGGGCGCCGCTGAAGCGTACCGCTTTATCATCCACCAAACCGAGTTTAATAAATTCTTGGAAACCTTTGTAAATTTTGGTGAAGAGAGAACCAGAGGCCAACGGTGCAACAATATGGTCGGGAAGTTGCCAGCCCAGTTGTTCGGCGACTTCATAACCCAGGGTTTTTGACCCTTCAGAATAATAAGGACGCAAATTAATATTGACGAAACCCCAGCCGTAGCTGTTAGCCACTTCAGAACAGAGGCGGTTTACTTGGTCATAATTGCCATGAACGGCCATTAGAGTTGGGCTGTAGATCAGGGTGCCCAAAACTTTACCGGATTCTAAGTCCGAGGGAATAAATACGCAACAGTCTAATCCAGCCCGGGCGGCGATCGCGGCGGTAGAGTTGGCCAAGTTGCCGGTACTGGCGCAAGAAACCGTAGTAAAACCCAGTTCTCTGGCGCGGCTTAAGGCGACGGACACCACCCGATCTTTGAAGCTGAGGGTGGGCATATTCACCGCATCATTTTTAATATAAAGATTTTTAATCCCCAGACGACGGGCTAAACGATTGGCTTTCACCAGTGGGGTCATGCCAGTGCCCACATCAATCACATTATCGGTCGCCACAGGTAACAAAGGACGATAACGCCAAATGGAGTTAGGCCCCGCTTCAATGGTTGCCCGACTCACTTGCTGGCGGAGGACTTCATAGTTATAGCTGACTTCCAATGGGCCAAAGCAGAATTCACACACATGAATTGCCTTTGGTTCATATTCAGCGCCACATTCTTTACACTTGAGGGCGTCAAAGGTGGCACCCAAAGCGGCGCCGCTGCTCAAGGTTTCTGGTCTATGGTTGTGTGTTACGGTGGCCTGAATCATTGGACTATCCTCTTTTCAATATCTGGTAAATATCGGCATATTAGGTTTTGGGATTTCTTTACCCTCATCTGAGAAACCACCGTAACACAGGGGACAAAGTGCGTCAATAATACCCGACTAAAAAAGTCGGGATTAGTCGGGATGGTTGATTTGATACCAAATCCGGTTCTCCTGTAGGGGCGATTCCCTACGGGACGCTATGTGCGTTCGTCACCCAAAAACGCTTGTGGATTCCCGCATTCGCGGGAATGACATCTGGCTTTATAATTGGTTTTTAAGAACCGGATTTGATTTGACAAGACTTGAGAAATCTTTGGGCAATTTCTGGGCGATGTCCCCAATGTAAGTGAATATATGAAGCATGAAGGTTTTGATTTACGGCGCAACCTTCATGGCTGGATTCCGTATCTTGTTGACTCAACCGCCAAGTTTTAAATAAGGGGGCAACTGGTTCAGAAACCAGCCGGGAACGATGAAATTCATGGCCAAAAATTACCTCACCCGCTGCTAAAAGAGG
Organism: Oscillatoriales cyanobacterium; assembly: GCA_011390955.1. Lineage (GTDB taxonomy): Bacteria > Cyanobacteriota > Cyanobacteriia > Cyanobacteriales > Laspinemataceae > Planktothricoides. The sequence goes on from JAABRM010000102.1 coordinate 2,505, forward strand.
GGTATTTTTTTGGGCGATCGCTCGTCGATATCCTAGAGTTAAATAGCGATCCATCATAGTGCTACTGGGTAAAATGCCGACCATTGGCCAAGATTTTGCTTGAAAGTCAGTGATGGATTTCGATAAATACATTAAACCGCCACATTCCGCTATGGTGGGCATTCCTGATTGGATGGCTTGAAATATTGCCTGACGAAATGTGACATTTTCGCTGAGTTGTTGGGCGAACATTTCGGGAAATCCACCACCAAAATAAAGTCCTTGTAATCCCGGAGGTAATTGACTATTTTCTAGGGGACTAAATGGGATTAATTCTGCCCCTAATGATGCCAAAATATCTAAGTTATCTTGATAGTAAAAACTGAAAGCAGCATCACGGGAAATGCCAATTTTTACTGGCAACTTTTCCGGTTTTTGGTGAATTAAATTTATCTGATTTTTCTGAGGGTGATTGGGATAATCTGGAGCAGTTTTAAGTAATGGCAGTAAGTTTTCCCAGTCAAAACTATGGGCGGCAATTTCGGCTAATTTATCGATGATTCGATCCAGTTCGGGCAGTTCCGCAGTGGGGACTAAACCGAGATGTCTATCCGGGATGGTAATGTGGTCTTGACGCCGAAAAACTCCCAGAATTGGCAAGTTTAAAGATGCGATCGCTTCTTTGAGGAGTTCTAAATGGCGATCGCTACCCACCCGGTTGAGGACTAACCCAGCAAACTTAATTCTCGGATCCCAGGAACGATAACCGTGGGCGATCGCTGCCACAGAACCGGACAAGCGACTACAATCAATCACCAATAACACCGGCAAATTCAATAAGCGGGCAATATGCGCGGTACTAGCAAAATCATTTCCGGGGACGGTTGAATCCTGATTGGGAAATACTACATTTCCCGGCACTCCATCAAACAATCCCATCACCCCTTCGACCAGGGCAAATTCTACTCCCTGGATATGGTGAGCAAAGCATTGCCGAACATAGTCCTCAGAAGTCAGCACCGGATCCAAATTGCGGCAAGGGCGACCTGTCACATAGTGATGAAACATCGGGTCAATATAATCAGGTCCAACTTTAAACGATTGCACCGTAATTTCTGGGTGCTTTAAATCGCGCTTTAAATGGTGCTTTAAATGGTGCTTTAAATAAGCTAATATTGCCAGCGTCATGGTGGTTTTGCCCACGCCGCTGCGTTCTCCGGCAATGACTAAACTCATATTTTTAGTTATACGATTTACAAAAGTGCATCCAACAGCCCTTAACATTCGTAGGGTGGGCAAAAATTTTGACCCACCCTACCATATATGATTGTTGACGTTTGCCCACCCTACAATACTTTTGTACATGGTATAACCAATAACCAGAAATAACACATATACAATTATCTGAGAATTCCCTGGGATGCATATCAATTAATTATTCTGGTAATTATTCTGGCAACATTGGTAATGTAAAATAAAACGTTGTGCCGACACCGAGTTCAGAATTTAGCCAAATTTTCCCTCCGTGACGTTCCACAATTTTCTTGCAAATAGTCAAACCAATCCCCGTCCCCGGATATTCGCGATCGGTATGTAACCGTTGAAAAATCTGAAAAATATGTTCAAATTCTTTCAAGGGGATGCCGATGCCATTATCTTCAATGCTGAACCGCCATTCATCTTCTTGAACCTTGTCTGATGGACGTTCTATGGTCTGAATTAATCCTGCACTCTCCAGGGGTAGATTTGCGCTATTTCCGCAATAATTCTCGGTCAAATTACTCCTGGTTTGAGGCAAATTTGTCAATGGTTCTACAGAAATATTAATTTTAGCTCCCCGATCGGGCTGCTGAAATTTGATCGCATTGTTAATCAAGTTTTGTAAAAGTTGTTGTAATTGAGTTCGATCGCCCATGACCGTGGGTAATGGTTGCTGACAAGTAATTTCTGCCTCAGTTTTTTTAATCGACCATTCTAAGGAAAATAAAACTTCTTGAAAAACTGAGTTTAAATCAATCTCTTCAAATGATTTCGCCCTAGTTTGAATGCGGGAATATTCCAACAAATCCTTAATTAGATGGTTCATCCGATTTGAACCCTCGACAATGCGATCGATATAATGGGTGGCTTTTTCATCAAGAATTGATTCGTATTTTTTACCTAATAACCGAGCAAAGCCCATCGTAGTTTGCAGCGGAGATTGTAAATCGTGGGAAACAATATAAGCAAATTGTTCCAACTCGTGATTAGATTCCGCCAGTTTACTATTTAAATCAGTCAAGCTTTGATTTTGCTCCGTCAATTGCATATTTTGTGCAGCAATAATCCGCCGTTGACGTTGAATGATTATTTGATGTTCGACGCGGGCTAAAACTTCTTTAACATGAAAAGGTTTAGTAATGTAGTCTACTCCTCCTAATTCAAAGGCTTTAACCTTATCGATTTCCCCATCCAAAGCACTTAAGAAAATAATGGGAATCTGGGCAGTTTTTTCGTTGTTTTTCAGTTGCATACAGACTTCATAGCCATCCATGTCTGGCATCATAATATCCAGGAGAATAATGTCCGGTGGATCGTAATAGGCAGCATTAATCGCTTGTTTACCGTTGATCACCTGGCGCACTTCATAGCCATTTTCGGTCAGGATATTAAACAGTAGTGCGGCATTTTCTAAGCGATCGTCTACGACTAAAATATCTCCGACTTTTTTAAAAATTTGCTCTGTATTCATAGTTAATTCAATTTACTTAAAACAACTAGCGTATCAAAATCTAAATGGTAGATTAACTCCGTTAAACCCTGAATCAGCAATTGATTTTCCGGGGGAATTTCTGAAATCAATTGTTGAATGGTTTTACTCCTAGCACTGAGCGCGGCTAAATGGAGTTGTGAAATCCAGTCATCCGGCATCACCGCCAAATCTTCAGCCCGGATTTTTCTTTGAGGAATTGCTGATGGATCTGGGGAAATTGAACATGATTCCTGATATATATAGTTTACACCGAGATAAAAAGAAATTTTCTCCAGGAGTAAATTTTCTGGAAAGGGTTTCGGCAGAAAGTCGTTACATCCCGCAGCGATGATGCCAGCCCGTTCGGATTCAAAAGCACTAGCCGTTAAAGCAATAATGATGGGTGCTTCACCATTGACTGATGCGCGAATTTCTTTAGTAGCTTGATAGCCATCCATTACCGGCATTCGGATATCCATAAAAATTAAGTGGGGTTGCCAACTATGCCAGATAGACACCGCTTCTTCCCCATGACTAGCTTGCTGCACCTCAAAGCCAATTTGTTCTAACAATTTCACCAAAAGTTTACGGGAAGCCCAGATATCTTCAACGACCAAAATGCGATACGGACGCTGATTAGGCGCCAGCCCGATTACTACTGAGTTTGCGGCAGTGACTTCAATTTCCCTCTGAGCGAGTAGGTCTTGCAACTCATCCCCTGCTACAGGTTGAAATTTTATGTCAAATCTAAAAACACTTCCTTTTCCCAGGGTACTCTCAACGGCGATCTCGCCACCCATTAACTTAACAAATTGTTGGCTAATGGCCAAACCCAGACCTGTTCCTTCATTAGATTGTTTGCCGCTTTGACTTTGAACAAAGGCATTAAACAAGGAGTCCACCTCTTCCGGGGCAATTCCCGGCCCGGTATCTACCACTTCAAAAATTAAGCGGTCAGAGGTTTGTGGGTCTGAGGGCTGTATCTGGAACGGATCGCGCAGGTCGGTTCCCTCGTTGCGGATCTCCGAAATTGTTTTGACCTGGAGGGTGACGCTGCCAGATTTGGTGAATTTAATGGCATTGCCCAGGAGATTAATTAGTATCTGACGGAGTTTATTTTGATCGGTTTTAATATATTGGGGAAGCGACTCACTCCGAATCATCTTGAGTTCTAAGCCTTTGACATCAGCCCGGATTTGTAACATCTCATAAATACTATCCAGCATCCTCAGTAAGTTAAAATTTTCCGGATTCAGGGTGATGCGACCAGCTTCAATTTTGGAAAGATCCAAGATGTCATTGATCAAGGAGAGTAAATGCTCTCCCGATCGCAGAATAATTTCTAACTGTTCTCGCTGTTCTAAGCGGATTTGAGGGTTTCGCACCAACAGTTGAGTAAATCCCAGAATCGCATTCAGAGGAGTTCTCAGTTCATGGCTCATATTGGCTAAAAAGAGACTTTTTGCCCGATTCGCGGCATCAGCGGCTTCTTTGGCTTCTTTTAAGGCGGCTTCTACTTGTTTCTGGGTGGTAATATCTCTGGAAGAACCTTGGATTTTGACAATTTTGCCCGTGCTATCGGCAATGGGAACTAATGTGGTGAGAAAGTTATAGGTTCTCTCTGGAAAGCTGATACTTTCTTCGTAGTTAATCGGTTTTTCACTCTGGATACATTGCTGAAACTTTTGCATAAAATCACAGGTCAATTGAGGCGATCGCACTTCAGATAAACTCTTGCCGATTACGTCAACTCGACTCATCTGAAATAACTGTTCATTCGTCGGATTAATCGTTTTATAAATTAACTCCCCATTAGGGGCGATATCTAGCAGAAAAATACTTTCAGCGGCATGATCGAAAATCCCGGCATAAAGCGCTTCTGAGTCGCGCAGTTCGGCTTCGGTTTGCACGCGAGATAAATAATTATAAATCATTTCTCCCACCATCCGCAACATTTGGGCATCTTCATTAGACCAATCTTGGTTAGTTTCATAACTATTCAAGCCAATACTGCCCCATAGCCGACCCACTGAAGCCTCGTGGTTATTGCGATCGCAATTGGGGTAATTTGGTTGAATAGGATTATTACTATTTTTGGTAAATATTGGCACCGACAATACAGATTTAACCCCCATAGATTGGAGGTATTTTTTTTCATTTTGGGCGACAATCGGCAGGCAATCGATATTGTCAATAATGATATTTTCATTAGCATTTAGCTGCTCCATCCACCAAGAAAATTTAGCCGAATGAACATTATTTATTTTTCCTAAAATAACCACATTTTCTCGATCTTTCCATTCAGCAATCATCGAAATAATGCTACAATTTTCTGTAAAATAGTTCACAAATACTCGATTCGCCCCTACCGCAATGCCAATCGTTTTTAAAGTTTCCTGAATATCCCGACGATCGCTGGTGACTAACTGGCGAGAAACTTGCGCCACTGCGGTTTCTAATGCAAGGCGATATTGCAATTTTAGCTCTGTGGTTTTGCGCTCTTGGATGTCTTCGACAATGCCAATCATATATTGGGGTCTTTCCTCCGCTTCATATACCACAGAAACTACAATTTTTACCCAGTGAGATTCACCGTTTTTGCGGATATATCGTTCTTCTAGTTCATAACTATTAATTTGATTTTGTAACAGCTTATTAAAATAATTTAAGTGGTTCTTTAAATCTTTTAAATGAATAAAATTTTTAATTTTGCCATGTAACAATTCAAATTTTTTATATCCTAATATATCACAAAAACGTTGATTTACTTGAATAAATTCCCCGGACAGATTTATTCTAAATATCCCGACAGCCGCTTGCTCGAAAATCACGCGAAAACGTTCTTCGCTATTCACCAAGGCGATTTCAGCGCGTTTGCGATCGCTAATATCTTCTACCGCATAAATAAAATACTTGGGTTGATTTTGGCGATCTCGCATCAGCGACACCATCACATTCACCCAAATAATTTCACCAGTTTTAGAAATATAGCGTTTTTCCATTGAATAGTGAGAAATCGTCCCACGTAACAACTGACTGATATATTCTTCATTTTCGCGCCGATCTCTGACAATAGTAATATTTTGGAACGTGCGATCGAGGAGTTCTGCACGAGTATAGCCAACAATGTCGCATAACTTTTGATTCACTCGGAAAAATTGCCCATTCAAAGTACAAATACTCATGCCCACCGCCGCTTGTTCAAAAATAGCGCGAAAGCGTTCTTCACTTTCTTTCAAGGCTAATTCTGCCCGGAGGCGATCGCTCACATCTAACACGAAGGAAAACAGCGACAAAAACTCCCCTTGATGATTTAATAAAATCGAATTATACCACTGACAATGTAAATAAGTGCCATTTTTGGTAATATTAATAGTTTCAAAAATCATCCGAGGTTGTTTCTTATTTTTCATGCGATCCAGGACTTCAGCAAAATCTTCCCAAGATTCCTCGTAAATAAATCCCCAATCGTCGTAACGTTTACCGATCGCCTCAGCAGATAACCACCCAAAAATTTTTTCTGCCGTACCAGACCATTGAGACACGCGATAATCCTGCGTCCATTCAATAAATCCTAACGGAGAATTTTCTAAATGAAACTCTAATTGTTTATGAGTCACTTCTAGGTCTTCTGTATTTTTCTTGCGCTCGGTAATATCTTCAGAAATACCGGCAATCCTCATCACTTTTCCCCGTTTATTCATCACGGGAAAACCTCGCTCATAAATCCAGCGGATTTCCCCGTCACCGCGCACAATCCGATATTCTAACGAAGTCGATTCTCCTAGGGTTTGGCAATGCAAATTCATCCGAAAGCGATCGCGATCTTCTGGATAAATACTCTCAAAGATATTTAAAGGATTTTCATAGAGACTGTCGCAACTTTTGCCCCAAATCTTTTCATACGCTGGACTGACATATAAAATCTTCAGGGGCACCAGAGTCAACAGCCAAAACACATCTTCAATATTTTCCGCTAACTGGCGAAAGCGTTCTTCGCTTTCTCGCAGGCCAGACTGGGCTTGGTGGCGTTCCGTAATATCTCGCAAGGACACCACATAAAGAGATTCTCCGCCCAACTGAGAGGGCGCGACCAGCATTTCCCCAATCCGAACTTGTCCCGAAGATTGCACAATTTCTAGCTCGGTGGTTTGACCCACGGCCATTGGCCATTGCAACTCCGCTTCTAGCAGGTCTTCTAGGGGTTGATTAAATAATTTAGCCGCTGCGATATTCGCAAATCTAATCACTCCCTGGGGATCTACAATCAGCAGACCTTCAATACTATTAGTCAACATATTATATAACTGAGCTTCGCTTTGGCTGAGTTGCTGCCAAATCAATTGATGGTCGGTAATATCGATCGCCGTCCCCAGAATTTGCACCGGCATCCCGTCAGTATCTCTGGTAAAAACCACATTCTGACAACTCAACCAGCGCCAAGAACCATTCTGATGTTTCAGTCGATATTCCGTAGAAATCGCTTCGCCATCACCGAGAGTTTGGAAGCGGTCAGAAAAAAGCTGCTGAAATATAAACGCATCATCGGGATGCACTCGTTGGGACAAAAAATTCCAGCCACCTTGCTGAACTTCCTGCTGGCTGTAACCCAATATCTGAGTAATTTGTTGATTAAAATAGATATTCTGGCCGCTTTTGAGATCGTAGATATAAACCAGTTGCGGCAAACAGTTCAGCAGATTTTCCATCAGCAGTTGCCGCTGTTGCAGTTGTGCTTTGACCTGTTTCTGTGCCGTCGTATCTACGGCGACTCCCAGGATTTGTTGCACTTGACCATCGGCAGTGCGAGAAAAGATCGTTTCCTCACAGACGAGATAGCGATCTTTGCCCCAAAGGTCTTTCAGTCGGATTTCTCGATGGCAAATTTTCTCATCTGAGACGGTTTGCCAATGTTTAACTTGCTCAGAGGTGGGGGCTAACGGATACCCGGAAACCATTGGGTCTTGGATATAAGTTAGCCATTGGCTAATTTCCCGGTTCATATAGACGGGGCTTTTCTGGGTCAAATCATAAACATAGACCAGCACCGGAATAGTATCGAGCAATTTGGGCAAAAAGTCAGGGGTTGTCCTGGTAGCCTCCTGGGTAGGCTTTGGTTGAAGCTGCCGGGGATAAGCGATAGTTAATCGAAGCGATCGCTCTAATATCGGCGCCGTGAGGCGATCGCGCACCCAATAATCAGCGGCACCAGCGGTCAGGCACTCCATCCCCTCTGCCTCGGTTTCTACCAGGCAAATCACTGGCGCCGGACTTAATCTCGCCATGACCACCCCTGGCAATTGCCGGGAAAAATCCGCGTCAATCACATAAGCATCATATCCCCCTGGCGGCATCGTGTTCGGATCGTTACCCTGAGACCATCTGTATCGCTGGCATTGAAATGTCTGAATTAACCCTTGCAAATTACCAACTTGTTTATAGTCAACTTCGTCAAAATTCACGAATAAGACTCGGAAAATAGCACCATTCATCGGTGAGTGGCTCATAATGGAATCAAAGAATATGGTAGGGTGGGCATTGGCGGCCAAGTCCCCAGATATCGCCTGAAACATCTAGAGAAAGGGTCAGTCTTGATGAGGGCGAAAGGCTATCTGACAAAAGTTTTTGAGGAGTCATCATCAGGGTTTCAGGGGTTGGCGGGATCCCTCAGAATCCTCTGAACATCTAATCCGGTTGTATTTTAGGCATTTGGGTAAGACCTATTCATATTTTACGGCTTGTTTATGGAGAATTTGTCAAAAAATTAAAATTCCCAGGTGAATTTTTAGCAAAATTGAACTTGAGGGAGCGGGACTGTAGTTTTAGAAAAGAATCCGGTATCATATTTAATCAGAAAATTGACTCCTGGAAATCAGAAAAGAATGTTAAGTATCAATGTCCAAGCCTTAAAAAAAGTTTATCCGGTTGCCAATAAAAGTCCCGGATTCAAAGGAACTTTGAAGCATTTTTTTCGGCGCAACTATCAGATGATTTCAGCGGTTAAAGAGGTTTCATTTCACATAGAACCGGGAGAAGTGGTGGGATTTTTAGGGCCAAATGGCGCGGGCAAAACCACCACCTTAAAAATGCTCACGGGGTTAATTCATCCTTCGAGTGGTGTGGTGACGGTTGCCGGTCATGTACCGTTCCGCCGTCAGGAAGAATTTCTGAAAAAAATTACCCTGGTGATGGGGCAAAAACAGCAGTTAATTTGGGACTTGCCTGCGCTAGATTCCCTGAAGATTAATGGGGCAATTTATGGTATTCCCCAGAACGAATTACGGCGCACGATTGATGAGCTAACGGAGATGCTGGGACTGGAAGGAAAGCTTACCCAACCTGTGCGGAAACTTTCCCTGGGAGAACGGATGAAAGCGGAGTTAATGGCGGCTTTATTACATCAACCGAAAATTTTATTTTTAGATGAACCGACCCTGGGTTTAGATGTGAATGCTCAAGCCGCTGTCCGCAATTTTCTCCGGGATTATAATCAACGCACCGGGGCAACGATTCTGTTAACCAGTCATTATATGGCAGATATTACGGAACTGTGCGATCGCGTGATTTTAATTTATGCTGGTGAATTAATTTATGATGGCAGTTTAGATCGGTTACTCGATCGCTTTGCCCCTTACCGAGAAGTGCAAATAGAACTAGCTCATCCATTACCAAAAGGTGAGGCAGAAACAGAATTGTTAAATATTTTACAGCAATTCGGAGAAATTGAATCCGTGGAAGGGCAGTCGGTTCGCTTGTTGGTCGATCGCCAAGAATTAACCAGCGCGATCGCCAAAATTCTGGACAAATTAGATATCTTAGACTTAACCATAACCGACCCACCAATTGAAGCGGTCATTGGTCGAGTCTTCCAACACGGCAGTCTTGATTAATCCGCTTGTGCCACTTTTGTTACACTCAAACTAACTGAAAAATTGCCTTAAAAACTACCTTATATGTATCGATTTTTTCGCCTAGCCAAAACATTTTTAGCGGTTTACTACTCTTACATGGTAGAATACCGCGCCGAACTGATATTATGGGCTTTATCCAACTCCTTGCCCATCATTTTAATGGGGGTATGGATGGAAGCAGGGGAAACCGACAAATTTGCCATGAATTCCATCGAATTCTCTCGCTATTTTCTGGCAGTATTCTTAGTCAGACAACTGAATGTAGTCTGGGTAATTTGGGAATTTGAAACCCAAATCGTCCAAGGAAAACTATCACCAAAACTATTACAACCTGTTGACCCAGTGTGGCACCATGTTGCCGGACATCTGGCGGAAAGATTAGCCCGAATGCCCTTTGTGGTTGGCTTAATGTTATTATGCTTCACCCTATATCCCCAGGCCATTTGGATTCCTAGTTTGGGCAATGTTTTATTAGTTTTACTGTTAATTTCCCTGGCCTTTATCTTGCGCTTTTTAATTCAATATACTCTAGCCCTGTTTGGCTTTTGGATCGAAAGAGTATCGGCATTAGAGCAGGTATGGCATTTACCTTATATCTTTACTTCCGGTCTAATTGCCCCCTTAGCCGTCTTCCCGGATCAACTGCGAGAAATTATTCTTTGGACACCGTTTCCTTATATGCTTTATATCCCCGCTTCTTTATTAATCGGATTGCCCGTGGATATCCCCCGTTGTTTATTCGTCATCTTGAGTTGGACTGTGGTGATTTTTCTGCTAAATCGCTGGTTATGGCGACGGGGTTTGCGACACTATTCCGGTATGGGGGCTTAATTGTCTATAGCAGCTATAGTAGGGTGGGCAAATTTTTGCCCACCCTACGAACAACCAAAAATATTTTTGCCCACCCAACAAACAACAAACAACAAACAACAAACAACAAACAACAAACAACAAACAACAAACAACAAACAACAAACAACAAACAACAAACAACAAACAACAAACAACAAACAACAAACAACAAACAACAAA
>JAABRM010000015.1 GCA_011390955.1 Oscillatoriales cyanobacterium
CGGGAATCCAAAGCCTATCGGCGAGGAACGAAAAGTGCAATTAATTATGTTCACCTACTTATCGGTGTTTGGTGCGTTACGGCGCTGTATTAAGGTTGATTATTTGAGGCAAAAATCACTCCAGCGCCTAACACACCCTACTAAAATATCAATGTTTGGTGCGTTACGGCGCTGTATTAATGTTGATTATTTGAGGCAAAAATCACTCCAGCGCCTAACACACCCTACTAAAATAAGTAGACGGGCAGAAATAAATACACCACATACCATATCAGAAAAAAACTGTCATTCCCGCTTCGGGCGGGAATCCAAAGCCTATCGGCGAGGAACGAAAAGTGCAATTAATTATGTTCACCTACTTATCGGTGTTTGGTGCGTTACGGCGCTGTATTAAGGTTGATTATTTGAGGCAAAAATAACTCCAGCGCCTAACACACCCTACTAAAATATCCTGCCGATAAATTTATCAAATATGAAAATTGAACTTAAAAATATAGGCAAAACCTTTGGTAAAGTCCGGGCAAATGATGACATATCCCTAACTGTAGCAGCCGGAACGATTCACGGCATCTTAGGGGAAAATGGCGCGGGCAAAAGTACCCTGGTAAAAATATTAACCGGCTATATTCGTCGCGACCAAGGCGAGATTTTTCTCAGCGATCGCCCCGTAAATATCCAAACTCCCATAGATGCCATGAAAGCCGGAATTGGAATGTTACACCAAGACCCCTTGGATTTTCCCTCCTTATCGGTCTTAGATAACTTTATTATCGGCAAATCCGGCAAATTTTGGCTCAACCGGCGTCAAATTATCCGGGAATTTCACCAATTAGCCCATCAATTTAACTTTAATTTAGATGTCCATGAACCATTAGAAAATCTCACCGTGGGAGAACGGCAGCAAGTAGAAATTTTACGCCTATTATCTTTAGGAGTAAAAACCCTGATTTTAGATGAACCAACCACGGGCATTTCCCCAGCCCAAAAAACCGCTTTATTTGCCGCCATGAAGCAATTAGCCGCCCAAGGTAAGTCAGTAATTTTTGTTTCCCATAAATTAGCAGATGTGGAAAAATTATGCGATCGCGTCACCGTAATGCGGCAAGGGCAACTGGTTGGTCATGCGGAAATTCCTTGTGCTGATGAACAGTTAATCTCGATGATATTTGGGCGACAACTGGCTAAACCCATTAAACCAAAAACCGCTGGAAATACCATAGTATTACAACTAAATAATATTACCATAAAAAGTGACTATTGGCAACTAAAAATAGACGAATTACAAGTAAAATCTGGGGAAGTCATTGGCCTCGCAGGACTAGCCGGAAGTGGGCAACAATTACTCCTGCAACTATGTGCCGGTTTGAAGCGATCGCCCACCGGAAACCTTTACATTAATAGTCAACCAATGACCCAGGAACCCTACGAAAATTACCTAAAAGCGGGGGTCGGATATTGTCCCGCCGATCGCCTCAAAGATGGCCTAATTCCCGGCTTATCTTTGCAAGAACATATTGCCTTAAGACAGCAACCCCATCAAGGGTTAATTCCTTGGGCAAAAATCAAACAAAAAACCCTAGAAGCGATCGCTCAATTTTCCATTCGCGGTCAACCGCAAACCCGCGTAGAAAAATTATCTGGCGGCAACCAACAACGCGCCCAATTAGCCTTATTACCCATTCCCCTAAACTTACTATTAATGGAATATCCCACCAGAGGCTTAGACATGGAATCGGTCTTATGGGTTTGGCAACAACTAATTGCCCGCTGCCAAACCGGAACCGCCATTTTATTTACCTCCGCTGACTTAGATGAAATCATGCAATATAGCGATCGCGTCATAGTCTTTAGTAATGGCCAAATTTCCCCACCAATTCCCGTAGAAAAACTCACCTTAGAACAACTGGGAAAAATGATTAGCATAAATATTTAGTAGGGTGGGCAAAAATAATCACATTACCAGATCATATATCATCGGGTAATTTTGCCCACCCTACAATATAAATAATAGCATAAATATTTAGTAGGGTGGGCAAAAATAATCACATTACCAGATCATATATCATCGGAGAATTTTGCCCACCAGACAACTTCGGATGGTGGGCAAAAATAATCACCCGACCAGATCATATATCATCGGGTAATTTTGCCCACCCTACAAAGGCTAGAATAGTGGATTAGATGCGGATTTCCTGCGCCATGTCTTGGCTTTCAGAAAAAAATTGGTGAAATTTACACAAAATGTGCCAATATATAGATAAAATTTTGCCAAACGGGTTCATGAAAATTCTGGTATTAAGTTGGGAGTTTCCACCAAGAATTGTCGGGGGGATTGCTCGCCATGTGGCGGAGTTATATCCAGAGTTGGTCAAACTGGGACATGAAATCTATTTGATTACTGTGGAGTTTGGCCAAGCACCCCTTTATGAGGTGGTGGAAGGCATCCATGTGCATCGCGTACCCGTGCGATCCGGTCACGACTTTTTCCAGTGGGTGGCAAACATGAACGACAGCATGGGAGCGTTGGGAGGCAAGCTGCTACGAGAATCGGATTCCTTCGATCTGATTCATGCCCATGATTGGCTGGTATCCGATGCCGCGATCGCCCTCAAATATCACTTTAAACTCCCGTTAATCGCTACCATTCATGCCACGGAATATGGACGATACAATGGGTTGCACAACCAGACTCACTATTATATCCACGGGAAAGAAGCGCACTTAGCCCATGAAGCATGGCGGATTATCGTCTGTAGTAACTATATGCGACACGAAATGCAGCGGGCGTTTCAGAGTCCTTGGGATAAAATTGACGTAATCTATAATGGGATTCGGCCTGAGAAAAAACCCAAATGGCACGAATTCGACGCTTGGAATTTCCGCCGCCGCTTTGCCAACGATGACCAAAAAATTGTCTATTATGTGGGGCGCATGACCCATGAAAAAGGCGTATCAGTGTTACTCAATGCGGCGCCCAAAATCTTATGGGAAATGGGCAGCAAGGTCAAATTTACGATCGTCGGTGGTGGCAATACCGATAGCTTAAAATTTCTTGCCTGGAATCTGGGAATTTGGGAAAACTGCTATTTCACCGGATTTATGTCCGATGATGACTTGCACAAATTCCAGACAGTAGCCAATTGTGCGGTTTTTCCCAGTTTGTACGAACCTTTTGGGATTGTAGCCTTGGAAAGTTTCGCGGCAATGGTGCCCGTGGTCGTTTCCAATACTGGGGGCTTACCAGAGGTAGTCCAAGACACGAAAACTGGCATTGTGACTGAGGCAGGTAATCCTGATTCTTTGGCTAAGGGAATTTTAGAAGTGCTGAAAAATCCCGGATATCGCCAGTGGTTGATTGATAATGCTTATGCGGATTTAGAGTGGCGCTTTAACTGGCCAAAACTCGCCAGTCAAACGGAAAAAGTTTATCAGCGAGTGGTGACAGAGCGATCGCAGGTCGAATGGTAATTATTGTTATTTGTTATTGGTTATTCGTTACTCGTTATGATTCGGCTGATTCCAATAGCAAATAACTAATAAAAAATAACTAACAATAAATAGATATGCAATCAGAAATTTCTATTGGAACTGTTCTGCAAAATCGATATAGAATCACTCGTTTATTAGGTCAAGGTGGGTTTGGTCGGACTTACCTGGCGGAAAATCAGCGACGGTTCAATGAACTTTGCGCCTTAAAAGAATTTACCCCCCCGCAAGGGGATTATCTCGCTTTACAAAAAGCCCACGAACTTTTTCTGCGGGAAGCGGCAACTTTATATCAAATTGAGCATCCCCAAATCCCCAAGTTTCGAGAAACTTTTGAAGCCGATGGCCGCTTATTTTTGGTACAAGACTATGTAGCCGGGAAGACTTATGGGAATTGGCTGGCGGAGAAAAAACAGGCGGGGGAAAACTTCTCAGAAGCGGAAGTTTTCGCCCTGATAGATCGTCTATTGCCCGTGTTAGATTATATTCACCAAAAAGGCATTATTCACCGAGATATTTCGCCAGAAAATATTATTTGTCGAGAAAGCGATCGCCTGCCAATTTTGATTGACTTTGGGGTGGTGAAAGCATTAGTAAATCAGATGCAATTAACCGAGAGCGCACGCCCCCATACCACCGTGGGAAAAATTGGCTATGCCCCTAGCGAACAAATCCAATCCGGTCGCTCATATCCGAGTAGCGACTTATATAGTTTAGCGGTCAGCGCGATCGTCTTATTGTCCGGTCGGGAACCCCAGGAATTATTTGATGATGCCACCTTGTCTTGGCAGTGGGAAAAATTTGTCCACCCCCCGATTAACAAAGATTTTGCCCATATTTTGCATCGGATGTTAAGTTATCAACCCGGGCAGCGCTATCAATCCGTCCAAGAAGTCGCTTATACCTTCGATCGGCTTAAACGCTACAATTTATCGGCAGTGTTGACCGAGCCACCGGGAAATCAACCAGGGGCAACCCCCAACAGCCAGCCCAATTTCTCAGAACTACAAACAATGGCGATCGCCCAACATCATCCAGACGAAAGCGATCGGCAAACTAACAACTATGAATCATCTAAGACGATGATTTACAGCGACAACGAGGATCGGAGTCCTCTGTTAGAAAGCCCGATCGCGATCGGGGCTTTACTGGTCGTCGTCGCCCTCTTCACGGGCGTCACCGCGTGGCTAGTAGTCATGGCTTTCAACCAACCACAGACCCCCGTAAAACCCGAAGAAACCGCCATATTCACCAACCCAGAAATTCCCGGCCCCAACAGTCCCACATTGCCCAACACCCCGACAACCACACAACAGGCAACCGGCAACCAGGAAGAAAAGCAGGGGAGCAAGGAAGCTCTTGTGCAGGGGAGCAGGGGAGCTCTTGTGCAGGGGAGCAGAGTGGTAGGGGAGCAGAGTGGTAGGGGAGCTCTTGTGCAGGGGAGCGGGGGAGCAGAGGGGATGGGGAGAAACACATCCCCCCCGGATCGGAGCACAAGCGCTCCCACGGAAAAACCCACCCCCACCCCAGAACCTAAACCCCAGACTTATCATCAACCCGTCGAGATTAGTCTAGGGGTTCCCCAGGTTTTTGAAGGAAACTTAAAAGCCAAAGAAACCATTAACTATAAAATTCAAGGACAAGGCGGAGAAGAATTACTCACCTTTGTCAGCGGTCAAGGAGTCTTAATGAAGCTAATCGGGCCAAATGGCGAAATGATGGAAAACGTTTCCATGTGGGAAGGCCTATTACCCAGCACCGGAGAATATACCATCGCCCTGAGTCCCTTACCCGATCTCCCCGGCAGTAACTATGAATTACAAATTCAACTAAATCCGGGCCAGACCGCAGCACCACCCGCCGCCACCGAACCGGACAGACCCAGCCCCACCGCCACGGAACCGGACAGACCTAGCCCCGTTTACCCCAGTCCCGTCTCCATAGAAGTGGCACCCAATCCCCAACCCACGACCGCTGAAGCGGAAAATCTGCCGCCATCAGGATCCAGTGAGTTCGTCAGCTTTCCCGGTGGGGTTGGGGTGCGAAAACTCAATGGCACGACCAGCCCTAACCTGATGAAAACTTATTTCGTCAACGTTGAGCAAGGCAAAACCTTGAACGTAGAAATTTTTCGAGGCGCCGTATCTTTGGATATTCGCGATCCCAACGGCAATTTACTTAAAAATGCCGAGTATGTGGTTTTCTGGAAAGGACAGGCTGCCATGACGGGTGAATATCAAATTGACGTAATTGCCCCTGAACCCATAGACTTTGCTTTGGAAATCCAAGTTAGAAATTAGCAATCTCCTACCATCAACCATCCTCAACACCATCCTCAACAATGAAAAACCACCGAACGCTCTTAATTACGGGAACGGATACCGACGCAGGCAAAACCGTATTGACCACAGCCCTGGCTGCTTACTGGCAGAAAGTTCATCCCCAAAATTCTTTAGGAATTATCAAGCCGATCCAGTCCGGTATCGGCGATCGCGAACTGATTGCCCGACTCTTTGACCTAGATAAATTAGATCAATCCCTCGAAGAACTCAACCCGATTTACTTCTCCGCCCCCCTGGCGCCTCCCCTCGCGGCGGAACAAGAAAACGCCTCAATTAACTTGGGTGCCGCTTGGCAAGCATTCTCCGCCCTCCGAGAACGGAAATCCCTCGTCTTAGTGGAAGCCTTGGGGGGACTCGGTTCGCCCATTACCCGCGAGCTTACCGTCGCTGATTTAGCTAGGGATTGGCGGTTGCCTACAGTCTTAGTCGTCCCGGTGAAATTAGGTGCCATTGGACAGGCGATCGCCAATGTTGCCCTTGCCCGTCAAGCCGCCGTCAACCTCAAAGGCATCATTCTCAACTGTGTTCAGCCTTGTTCAGACAAAGAAATTGCCCAATGGGCGCCCCAAGACCCGATCGAATCCTTGACAAATATCCCCGTTTGTGGTATAATCCCCCATTTGGATTCCCTTGAAGATATCGAGCAACTCGTCACCGTTGCCGCCAACCTAGATTTAGAATACTTGCTTTAGCCACAACAGTTTTGAAATAATCGATCGGAAAAGATTAACCATCGATTAACCATCGATCCCAATAGACAAGAAGGCTTTCATTCCAAAAAGCCCCCCTTTTTAAGGGGGGTTGGGGGGATCGAGATATTTATGAAAGCACTCTTGTCTAATAAAAAATTGCCCAATCTAAAAAATTGACTATTATGGTGACAACGTTTCCGACTCGCGAGAGCGAATCCCTTACGGGAATCGCAGCCCAACAAAACATTTCTTCTGTGCGCCCAAGAATTCAAGGCTTACACGCAGATTTAGTGGAGTGGCGACGTAACTTTCATAAATATCCTGAATTAAGCTTCAAAGAATATCTCACCAGTGAATTTGTCGCCAGGAAATTACAAGAATGGGGCATAGACCATAAAACCGGCATCGCCAAAACGGGAATTGTGGCCACCATTCCAGGAAAGCAACCAGGACCAGTTCTGGCAATTCGGGCAGACATGGACGCCTTGCCCATTCAAGAAGAAAATGAGGTGGAATATCGATCGCACCATCATGGAGTCATGCACGCTTGCGGACATGATGGCCATACCGCGATCGCCCTCGGCACCGCCAAATACCTGGCAGAACATCGCCAGGACTTTTGCGGCACCGTAAAAATCATTTTTCAACCTGCGGAAGAAGGGCCTGGGGGAGCCAAACCCATGATTGCTGAGGGGGTGCTGGAATGTCCCACCGTAGACGCCATCATCGGTCTGCACCTGTGGAATAACCTACCCGTCGGCACCGTTGGCGTCCGCAGTGGCCCCTTAATGGCAGCGGTCGAACTCTTTCGCTGTACCATTCACGGCAAAGGGGGACATGGCGCTATGCCCCATCAAACCACCGACTCGATCTTAGTCGCCTCCCAAGTGGTGCAAGCATTACAAACCATTGTGGCGCGGAATGTAGACCCCCTGGAAGCTGCGGTTGTCACCGTGGGCGAATTCCACGCCGGAACTGCTAATAATGTCATTGCGGAAAGGGCGGAACTTTCAGGAACCGTGCGCTATTTTAATCCGAAACTGGAACCGATCGTCCGTCAGCGGTTTGAGCAAATTGTCGCTGGAGTTTGCCAAAGTCAGGGGGCTAATTATGACCTGGACTACTGGCAACTTTATCCCTCGGTGGTCAACAATGCCGCGATCGCTGACCTGGTTCGATCCTGCGCGATCGAAGTCGTCGAAACCCCTGCGGGCATCGTTCCCGAATGTCAAACAATGGGCGGCGAAGACATGAGTTTCTTCCTCCAAGCCGTTCCCGGTTGTTACTTCTTCCTAGGATCGGCCAACCCCGCCAAAAATCTCGCCTATCCCCATCACCATCCCCGATTTAACTTTGATGAAAGCGTCCTCACCAAAGGCGTAGAAATCTTTGTGCGGTGCGTCGAAAAATTCTGTCAGGCATAATTGGTTATTGGTTATTGGTTATTCGTGGGTAGGGATTCTTTTGTTCGTGGGTAGGGATTCTTTTGTTCGTGGGTAGGGATTCTTTTGTTCGTTGTTCGTTGTTCGTTGTTCGTTGTTCGTTGTTCGTTGTTCGTTGTTCGTTAGTCGGAGCAAAGTTCAACCAACAAACAACCACCAACAACCAACAAACAACCACCAACCACCAACCACCAACCCATAATCCATAACCCATAATATTTCCGACCCAGGGAGGGGCAATTTATAAATTGTCCCTCCTTTTATTTATGGGTGATGAATCATTAGGGAGCTTCTTGTGCGGAGGAGCGGAGGGGCAGGGGAGCGGAGGGGCAGGGGAGCAGAGGAGCAGAGGAGCAAACAACAACCAACCAACAACCAACAACAACCAACAACAACCAACCAAGAACAAATAACAAATAACAAATAACAAATAAGTAAAGTAGACAGTTTTTGAACTGTCCTAAAAAAATAATTTTATCCTGAAACTGCGCCGAGTTTCCGAATTCTGAAATAGAGTTGAAAAGGAAATATTAACTATGCGTAGCATCTACGGTTTTATTCTTTTGTCTGGTTTGTTGTTGACTGGCGTCGGCAACTCGGCGTTTCGTACTTTTGAATCTGGCTCTGTTGACCAGATTGGCTCTGATATAACATCGAAAATTATTGCGGAAGATGATGGTAATTTCTGCAAACGGGGTGCGGATCAGCGGGACGGTTGCTTAGAAACAAAATCTTCTATGTTGGTGTCATTCGAGCGTTCTAAACTCGATGTGGCCAAATCGGTGAATCATAAGCATAGAGGGAGCGGACGCATTGATACCATCGATTCTGAGACGGATAATCTTCGGATGTCAACCAAAGAAGATGCTCGAGGAAGCGGTCGTCGTGAAATCACCAATTCAGATAAAGATGCCGATAGCGCCCAAAGCACTTCCAAAGACCATCGCGGTAGTGGACGATTAGAAGCATAACATATATTGGCGATAATTTTTTCGTCAATATTTAAACTGAATAACAATTGCAATTAGCCGATAGGATTAGTTCCTTCCGGCTGATTTTGTTGTCTACAAAAAATATTTATTTTGTTAAATTACTTGTTTTAATCCCGGACGCGATCGCCTAAATCCCGGTCAAAAATTCTCTAATAAAAGTATTTTTGATTTATTATTTGTTGGTTATTGGCAATTTATATATACAATAACAAATAAATGATACGCAATCAAAAATGGTAAAAAATATAATTTTATTTATAAATTAAAATGATGCTATAGCTAAATCAGATCATGGCACAACGAAAGAATCAAAGTCACGCCCGGAACGACCTCAGCTTTATTGACCGGCAGCCGATCGCCGTAAGTCCAAACACTTGCTTATTGGATGTGGTAATCGCCATGAGTCAAGGAAAAACGCGCCATTCTGATTCAGACTCAGCATCCCAAACACAACCTTTGAACTCCAGTTATGTGTTAATCAAAGAAGATGGCCATCTCCAGGGCATTATTACTGAGCGGGATTTAGTCAAACTGGCAACATCGGGCAAAAATCTGGCAACGACAAAAGCTTGTGAAGTAATGACGCGAAAATTAATCACCAAAAAAGAATCAGAAGTTGAGGATATTTTTAGTGTGATTCATTTAATGCAACAGCATCGCATTCGTCATTTACCAATTCTGAGCGATCGCGGTCAAGTGGTGGGCATGATTACCAGCAGCAGCTTACGGGAAAATCTGCAACCGTCATATATATTAAAATGCCGACCTGTAAGGGAAGTGATGAATGTGAAGGTGATTCACGCCCCGGTTAATACCTCGGTGTTACAGTTAGCTAAACTGATGAGCGATCGCGCTGTGAGTTGTGTGGCGATCGCGCAAACAAACTCCGAAGGAAAAACGATTCCTGTAGGCATTGTCACCGAACGAGATATTGTTCAATTTCAAGCTTTGGGGTTGAATTTAGAGAAACTGTCAGCGGGTGAGGTGATGAGTTCGCCCCTGATTGTAGTCACCGAGAAAGAATCTTTGTGGGCAGTTCACCAGGAGATGCAGCAACGACGCATCCGCAGATTTGTTATCACCAACGACGAGGGAGAATTAGCGGGAATCATTACTCAAAGTACCATTCTCCAGACGGTCGATCCCACAAATATGGAGCAGACGATCGCGGTTTTACGCCAAGAAGTCGAACGGTTACAGGATGAAAAACTGCACTTACTTGAGGATTCAAATCGAGACTTAGAGCAACAGGTGCAGGAAAGAACGGCGAAGTTGCAATTGCAATCAGAACGCGAACATTTACTCGCTTCGATCGCCCTGGAAATTCGCCAGTCAACGGAAATAGAAAAAATTCTCCAAACCATTGTCACCACGGTGCGCGAGTGGCTGAAAAATGACCGAACGATCGTTTATCAGAGAAATCCAGACTGGACCGGGCAGGTAGTGGTGGAGTCCGTTGCCGCTCCCCAATGGTCATTATTAGGGCAAATGGTTCACGATCCTTGCTTTAAAAATACCTGGGCAGAATCCTACAGCCAAGGACGGATTGGCGCGATCGCCGATGTACGGCAGGCGGAGATTCCTCCTTGCTATCAGGAATTTTTAACTCAATTCCAGGTGCAAGCGAATTTAGTCGTGCCGATTTTGCAAGGGGAGAATCTATGGGGACTCTTAATTGCCCACCATTGCCAGTCCCCCCGGTCTTGGGATCCGGAAGATGTGCAATTATTGGCGCAACTGGCAACCCATACCGCGATCGCCCTGCAACAAGCGACCCTCTTCGAGCAGCTACAAACAGAATTATGGCAACGGCAGCAAGCGGAAGCCGATGTTCGGCACCTGAATGAACAACTCGAAAGCCGCGTCAAACAAAGAACTCAAGAACTCGAAGCGGCGAATCAAGCACTCAAACAAGAAATTACCGAACGTCAGCTACTCGAAGAAAAACTCCGCACCTCCGAGGCGAAAGTGCGATCGTTTTTTGAGGCGATGACCGAAATTGTGCTGATTCTGGATCAAAATGCCCATACGATCGAAGTCGCGCCCACAAATCCCGACGGGTTATATGAATCAAACATTAATATCCTAGACAAAACGATTCATTATCTACTCTTAGAACCGACATCAACCCTAGGACTGAAAAAAGTTCAAGAAGCGTTAGAAACCCAGCGCACAGTTAACTTTGAGTACAGTTTACCTGTTGGGGAATCTCACCTCTGGTTTGCGGCGATGATTTCACCGATTCCTGGAGAACCACTGGTGACATGGGTAGCACGAGATATTACCGATCGCAAACAAACAGAGCAAGCTTTACAGCAAGCGGTAATCGCTGCGAATCGGGCAAACCAGTCGAAAAGTGAGTTTTTGGCGAATATCAGCCATGAAATTCGTACACCGATGAATGCGATTCTGGGTTTTTCCGATCTGCTGAATCGCTTAGTCAGCGACCCTCGTCAGCGTTCTTACTCAGAGGCGATCGCCGCCAGTGGCAAAACCCTCTTAGCCCTGATTGACGATATCTTAGATTTATCTAAAATCGAAGCCGGTAAACTGGAACTCCACTACAGTCCCGTCAACTTCCGGTCTTTAATTCAGGAAATTCAGCAGATATTCTCCCAAAAAGCCGCCGAGAAATATCTGCAAATTCTCACAGACATCGACGATCGCCTCCCCACTACGGTAATCTTCGATGAAATTCGCGTGCGTCAAATTCTATTTAATGTTGTCGGCAACGCCCTCAAATTTACCGAACAAGGGTATATTAAAATCTCTGTCCGCTGCCAATTTACCGAAGCGAACCTATCTCTGGAATTAGCGGTAGAAGACACCGGGATTGGTATTGCCCTGGCACAACAAGCCACCATCTTTGATTCTTTTGTTCAAAGCAAAGGACAAAGCTATCGTAAATATGGTGGCACCGGACTGGGACTGGCGATCGCGCGGCAACTCACGGAAATGTTGGGCGGCACCGTCAGCTTACACTCATCCCCAGGCATCGGCTCTACTTTTATTTTTTTCTTCCCCCAAGTACAACCAGCCACAGAAGATCGTCGGCAAGTTGTGGCGTCTGAGTTAGATGAAAATCTGGATCGATTCCCGGCGTTAAAGATTTTGGTAGTGGATGACGTAAGCACTAACCGTCAACTGATCCAGGCTTATTTTGCTGACAGCAAACATCATCTGCTGATGGCTGAAGACGGAGTGCAAGCGATTAACCTGGTGATAGAATATCATCCCGACTTGATTCTGATGGACTTGCGAATGCCCCTTCTCAATGGCACCGAAACGATCAAATATCTCAAGCAATGCCAGCAAACCCAAGATATTCCGATTATCATCCTCACGGCTTCTTGTTACTCAGAAGAAGAAAAACTCCTCCAACCCCTGTGTCAAGGCTTCCTCCATAAACCCGTTCGCCTTGGGCAACTGGTGTCAGAGTTGAAAAAAATCTTTCCATCCCAAGCAACCCATGAAACCCATGAAACCCCTGAAACCCCTGAGAATGGCGACTTAGATGCGAACGCCGATGCCAGCGTAGATGCGATCGTCCCTGCCCCCTTCCCCAGGCTATCCGCCGATCCCGCAAAAATACCGGAACTCCTCGCTAAATTAGAACAAGAGGAAACCAGCTTGTGGCCAGACTTATGCAAAACAATGAAAATGCGGGACTTAAAGGCATTCGGCGATCGCTTACAGCAATTGGCCGAGGAATACTCTTGTGGTTTACTGTGGGACTATGCCACAGAAGTACAAACACAGCTAACCGAATTTGATTGGGATCGCTTACCCCAAACCATCGCCGACTTTCCCCAAATTAGGCGATCGCTCCTGCCATCAGATTTTCCTGACTAATCCGGCTTGATTCTGCACCTAAAAAATCCGATAAAATACCATCACCACACTTATTTCATAACCCGTCTGGCAGGTTATGATTAATTTATGACTCTTGTATGTCGTCTTCCACTCATTGATCCTCAAAGATCCTGGAGCGGATTTTTCCTGCCTTAGTCGGGCGAAATCCTGAGTGGAGATATTTCCTAGAAATCTGTATGGCTTTTTGAGGAGTTATAAAATTCATCATTAATTACATCATGGAGGCCAATTTTTTGCCTAAACTCATCGAGGGTCATGCCCTCATTAACGACTCTCCTCTAAGCAATGTATGAGAACCCCGCCTAAGCGATTCGCGCAGGCTTCGCCAACGCGGGGGCTGGCTTAAGCCGATCGAATTATTCCCCGACGTTTTAATGATTAACAGATTAACATAATGCAACCATTCAACCCCGCAGAATTTTTAATTTTAGTGGTCGATGATGTCAGTAAAAATCTTCAGATTCTTGGATCTATCCTTGATGAAGTTGGCTACTCCACCACCTTTGCTATCAGTGGTCTTCAAGCACTCGAACGCTTAGAAACTGCCAAACCAGATTTAATTTTACTGGATATGATGATGCCGGACATGAATGGGTTAGAAGTTTGCAGCATTCTCAAATCTGACCCAGATACCGCTGAAATTCCCGTAATATTTCTTACGGCAAGTCAAGAAACAGAACATATTCTCCAAGCTTTTGATAAAGGAGCAGTTGATTATTTAACTAAACCTTTTAATACTCGCGAACTACTTGCCAGAGTCCGCAATCATCTAGAATTAAAGCATACCCGAGATCAACTAAAAAAAGCCCTCAAAGAATTAGTAGAATCACGGGATGCTGCCCTCAAGTCCGCTCAAGTGAAAAGTCAGTTTTTGGCCAACATGAGTCACGAAATCCGTACCCCGATGAATGGGGTTTTAGGCATGACGGAGTTACTCTTGCAAACCCCTTTGAATCCGCAGCAAATCGATTATGTCCAAACTTTAAGAAATAGTGGCAATAACTTATTAGTAATTATTAATGAAATCTTAGATTATTCTAAGCTAGAATCTGGAGAGATGCGCTTAGATTATGAAGAATTTGAATTGAAAACCCGATTAGCAGATATCACTAAGTTTTTTCAATCGCAAATCATTAATAAAGACTTAACGTTAAGCTTGATTTACGACGAAAGTATTCCCCAAACACTTATCGGTGATTTTCATAAAATTAGACAAATTTTAACCAATTTAATTGGCAATGCCATTAAATTTACAGAAACTGGAGAAATCCAAGTGATTGTCACCAAAAAATCAGGATTATATCGAGAAATGAATTATGAAAACTTAACAAATAATCAAGGATTTGCCGACAAAAAATATCAAAATAGATGCCAATTAATATTTGAAGTCAAAGATACTGGGATCGGGATTAGAGCAGAAGATCGAGCCCAAATTTTTAAATCATTTTTCCAAGCCGAGTCCTCCCCAAGCAGACACTATGCTGGCACTGGCCTTGGTTTAGCCATTTGTGAGCAACTGGTGCAACTTATGAATGGCAAAATCGGGGTGGAAAGTGAATTTGGCAAAGGATCTAAGTTTTGGTTTACGATTAACTTGGAATTTTTGTCACCGGATATGGCTGCGGGAAATCTCAAGGATTTAAATGGTTTAAAGACTAATTCCATTACAGACAATCAGCAGATAGAAACTGAACACAAATCTTTAGAATCACTCAAAATTTTGGTCGTTGAAGATACCAGAATTAATCAAAAAGTGATTCAACAACAACTTAAACGTTTAGGCTGTACCGCTGATTGTGTGAACAATGGCCAAGAAGCCCTGTTTCAGTTGGATGCCGCCGATTACGATCTGATTCTGATGGATTGTCAAATGCCGGTGTTAGATGGTTATGCGGCAACGGAGATGATCCGCGAAAGAGAACAGCAAGCACAAGCGGCAATGCGTTCGCGAAGCGGCGCGGATGCGCTATCGCGAAGCGGCGCGGATGCGCTATCGGGTCGCGGCGCGGATGCGCTATCGGGTCGCGTTGCGGATGCGCTATCGGGATCGACGCCGAACTTACCCTCGTCGAATCATGGTTCTGGGGGTAGTTATCCCAAATCGAGAATTGTGGTGATCGGGTTGACGGCTTATGCCATGAAAGGCGATCGCGAAAAATGTTTGGCCGCTGGAATGGATGATTATCTCAGTAAACCCGTATCTATTAACGATCTGTCCGCCATGCTGAGAAAATGGACGGGAAATTAAACCGGGCGATGCCGCTTTACTCGGATCCAGAGACGCATCCCATCACCACCTTTTGAGGCTTCCGGGGTCAGCGATCGCCTGTCAGCAGTCAGCTTTCATCGGCTTAATCCGTGAGTGGTTGACCGCTCCATGGGGATTCGTTCCGGGCTGACATCATGGCCAAAATTAGTTAACATAAAGCTTCACAAAATGCTAAAGTTCATATAGACAAATAATCAGAGCAATTTTAGAGCATTTGTCTAAGGATAATTTCTGGTAAAATTCCGATTAGAAAAATGATCGACCCTCTCTGGTTTCCAGTAAAACCGTTTAATCCTAAAGAATTTCTCGTGTTAATTGTCGATGACGTGAGGAGTAATCTGAAAGTCGTCGGCGCCATCCTAGATCGCGTCGGCTATTCTACCACCTTTGCCACCAGTGGCCAGCAAGCCTTTGAACGGATGAAAAAGTCTAAACCCGACTTGATTTTGCTGGACGTAATGATGCCAGAGATGGATGGGATAGAAGTTTGTAAACAAATCAAAGGCATGAGTCAGTATGAGGAAATCCCGATTATTTTTGTCACGGCAAGTCACGAAAATAAAACCATCATGGAAGCCTTTGAACAAGGTGCCGTTGATTATATTACTAAGCCGTTTAACTCTGGGGAATTACTCGCACGAGTCAAGATTCATTTGGAGTTGAAATACACCAGAGATGAATTGAAAAAAACCCTAATTTCTTTGAATACATTAGCCACAATTGATGGTCTAACTGGGGTATTTAATCGGCGACATTTGTTTATCTTAGCCGAGCAAGAGTTTAACCGAGTTCGTCGTTATGGATCTGCGTTTTCCGTCTTCATTCTGGATGTGGATCATTTTAAGCAGATTAATGATAACTATGGGCATAATATCGGTGATGAAACCTTGAAGTCTTTGGCCATAACGACCCAAAATTTACTCAGAAAAGTTGATTTATTTGGCCGGTTTGGCGGGGAAGAGTTTGTGGGTTTTCTCCCCGAAACTGACATCGAGCAAGCCCTAAAAGTCGCCGAAAGAATTCGTCAAACAATTGCTAATTTACACCTAGAGTTTGACAGCAAAATTTTGCCAATTACCGTCAGCATTGGCTTGGCTACTTATGTCTCAACGGATCCCACGATTGACGAAATGTTAAAGCGGGCGGATCTGGCTCTTTATGAAGCTAAACGAGGGGGGCGGAATCAAGTGGTCGTTTATGACGAGCATTTTTCTAAATAATTTCTGGTTGAAATCTGGTTCAAATCTGGTTGAAATTATTTTTGGTTAATATTTTTTTGGTTAATATTATTTAATATTTTGTTTTTTCGCCATTTTTATGTTAGAATTAAGTTAGCAAATAGTTAATTTATTCTGGGAATAAAAAAGTTAATCTAGTCAAACAATTCACTCAGGTATTCAATGGAAAATACAGCAGTTTTAGATGCGATCGCCGGTGGACTAGCCCTGGCAATTGTGATCGGAGGTTTGGTTATGTTATTTAAAGGTATGTCAGCGTTTAAATAATTTGGTTATTAGTTGTTAGTTATTGGTGATTCGGGTTGGGCTTCAAATCGGCAATAACCTTTTGACCAATAACTAACAACTAATAACTAACAACGTTTAACTAACAACCTTAAAGCTTAATTTTTGTGACGGCAATGCTGCCGGAAAAGCAGACATCCACATCAGTATTTGGGGTGCGATCGCGCTGCCCATATTCACCCACATAATAAAACTCATCCCCTTCCACCCGATATTCGATCGGCAACGGTTGGGTAGACGGTTGGCAAAAGACCATTTTCGGGTCTGGTTCCCCTGGTTCTATGTATGGCAAATTCACATTCCAGAAACTTCCCGGTTCCCAGGGGCGATCGAGTAGGTCTGCCAGGACGTAAGCAGCGCGACGGGTGGTAGCGGCCCAATCAATCGGGCGTTTTCCTTTGCGATATTGAGAAATGGCAATTCCCGGACGGCCTAAAAATACGGCCTCGCGCACTGCCGCCACAGTTCCCGAAAGATACACATCAATCCCCATATTGCCGCCCTCATTAATCCCGGAAATCACCCAAGTAGCTTCGGGAAATAAATGACTTAAGCCAATCCGTACACAGTCCGCCGGGGTTCCCCCAATGGCATACTCCTGTTTAGAACGGCATTCTACATGAATGGCGCGATGGGTGGTCACTTGGTGGCCACATCCCGAATATTGTTTTTTTGGCGCAGCGATCGCACAATCATAGTTTTCCAGAGCCTTAACCAATCCGCGAATCCCTGGGGCATCAATGCCATCGTCATTAGTCAGAATAAAAGTCATCAGTAGATTAAGACTGTGATTTGTTGTTTGTTGGAAAGTTGTTTGTTGGAAAGTTGGAAAGTTAATAGCGACTGTAGGGTGGGCAAATCTTGCCCACCCTACCGAGAGGCTACCAAGGCAAATCAAACAATTACAAGCCGGTTTTTTGCTGTAGCATCGTGTGAGTTTTCAACCCCACAACCCCATCAGGAGTCAAGCCATTCGCTTTCTGGAAATTCATCACCGCTTGTTGTGTAGCGTCATCAAATTTCCCGTTCATTTGCCGCCAATCGTACAACTTCAACGAACTAAGCTGCCGTTGTACCCGCAAAACTGTCGGGGATTCATCTCCCAGTCTGACCACCGGCTGAGTAGTCGGTTGCGGGGTTTCTGGATAAGTTTGCGCTAAAGCTTCTTGGGTTTTTGTCCCAATCACTCCATCTGGTGTCAGCCCATTATTTTGTTGAAATTGCTTCACTGCATCTTCAGTCCGAGAACCATAGTAACCTGTGGCTTTGGACTTAAAATAACCGAGCTCTTGTAGGCGCATTTGTACCTGGACGACTCGATCGCCACTATCTCCAAACTTGATCGTAGAAGCGATCGCGGGAACAGCGGTCCCAAACACTGCGGCACTTAAAACCACAGACATCGCAGAGGAAATCGACCGACGGCTAAACTTTGGCCATTTCCCGATCCAACGACAACTCGGAATATCTTGTTGCTCGTACACTTCAGCAAGGTGAATATAAGCGAGATTTTCCATCACTCGTGATTCCTGTTTATTCCTGTGTACTAATTAAAAAAATTCATCGCCTTAAAGGGCGATCGCGGCTCACATTCTCATCGCCCTAAATGGGAAAAATTATGGGAAAAATTTATGCTCATTTCTTGACAATCAGAATGTGTTTGCGGATTAAAATTCGATTTTTGGATGAATCAAACTGTATCCTGCCGCTTTGAGCTTTTCATTGGATAGCCGTGCATTGTAGGGACGTACCTGGGGTGTCGATGGATCCCAGATTACTTTAGGCAGCCCATGACATTCAAACAAACCATCAAGGAGTTCGCCCGTAGTTATAGGTAAATCATTTCCGAGATTGTAGATGCCCCCCAACTGCTGGCAACGAATAAAATCCAATGACCCTACAATATCATCTAAATGTATCCAATTAGCGATCTCTTGCCCGGTTCCCGGACGAGTTTTTCCCGCAATACTTTGAAAGATTCTTAACAAAGTTCGACCCGGCCCATAAATTCCCGCAATCCGAAGAAGAGAAACAGTAAGTTGCGAACTCGCTGCTGCCAATAAAACTTGCTCTGTTTTATACAGGATCTCACCATTTTCATTCGCGGGGGATACGGGCGAATCTTCCCGAACCCATGCACCCTGTCGATCGCCATATACAGCATAACTCCCCGTATAGATAAGTTGCTGTACTGTGGGCACGTCTTTTAAAGCTGTGACTAAAGTTGCCGCAGTCTTCAAGTAAGTTTGCTCATAGTTAGTGCGGTTTTTCGCCCCGACACTGAGCAATACCACTTGTCGATCTTGTAACACATCCCGCATCGTATCCAGGTCATCACCTCGGAGAATCACGACCCGCTGGGCAACTTCTTCCAACTCAGGCACTCGTTCGGGAGTCGTGGTGGTTGCGGTAACGGTATGACCCGCTTCTGTCCACAGCTTTGCCACAGCCTTGCCCACATATCCGCAACCAATAATAATAATGTTCATGTTGTTAGTTGTTAGTTGTTTGTTGGTTGTTGGTTGTTGGTTGTTGGTTGTTGTTTGTTGGTTGTTGGTTGTTGGTTGTTGGTTGTTGGTTGTTGGTTGTTGGTTGTTGTTTGTTGTTTGTTGTTAGTTGTTTGTTGGTTGTTGGTTGTTGGTTGTTGGTTGTTGGTTGTTGGTTGTTGGTTGTTGTTGGGAGAAGTGAAAAGTCGTAGGGGCGAATGGCCATTCGCCCGTACAAAATAAATCTCACTATTCACTATTCACTATTCACTATTCACTATTCACTATTCACTTTTCCTCTTTTCTCTTTCCTCTTTCCTCTTTCCTGTTTTTTGGGTTAGGGATTATTTCGTTATTAGTTCTACCTTGATGGGGTAGATTTAGCGCCGATTTTACCATAAATCTCAGCTAAATCTCAACTAAATCTAAAATAAATCAACCCCTTCAAACTTTTTCTGTGCCCGAGCATTAGCCGCTTCCCCACAAGTGCGCGGGGTGGGGAACATTTTCCCCGGATTAGCTAAACCTTTGGGGTTGAAAACTTCGCGCACCCATTGCATCGTTTCGAGGTCAGTTTCCGTAAACATATTCGGCATATAGCATTTTTTATCAGCCCCAATGCCATGTTCACCAGAGAGACTGCCGCCAACTTTGACGCAAATTTTCAGAATTTCGCCGCCCACTTCTTCCACTGATTCCAAAGCACCAGGGACAGAATTATCATAAAGGATTAACGGATGTAAATTGCCATCCCCGGCATGAAATACATTGGCAATTTTATAACCGGATTTTTCGCTGAGAGACTCAATTTCTTTCAGCACATAAGATAGTTGCGTCCGAGGAATTACCCCATCTTGCACATAATAATCGGGACTGATATGACCCGCCGCCGCAAAAGCGGCTTTCCGTCCTTTCCAGAGTTTTAAGCGTTGTTCTGGGTCGCTGGCAGTGGTGACGTTACGCGCTCCATTTTTTTGGCAAATTTCCGTAATCAGCTTTTTATTTGCATCGACTTCTACTTGCAATCCGTCCACTTCTACTAATAAAATACTCACCGCATCTCGCGGATAACAGCCGGTGGCCACTACGTCTTCTACGGCATTAATACTCAGGTTATCCATGATTTCCATGCCACCGGGAATAATGCCCGCACTAATAATGTCGGAAACCGTCGCCGCTGCTGCTTCCATGCTGGTAAAATCCGCTAATAAAACACAGATTGATTCTTGGGTTTTGAGGATACGCAAGGTGATTTCTGTGGCAATGCCCAGAGTGCCTTCGGAACCGACAAATAAACCCGTGAGGTCTATTCCGGGCATTTCGGGAATTTCGCCGCCTACATCGACAATTGAACCATCGGGCAGGACTAATTTTAAACCTAAAACATGGTTGGTGGTGACGCCGTATTTCAGGCAGTGAACGCCGCCAGAATTTTCGGCAATGTTGCCGCCAATGGAACAAATAATTTGACTGGAAGGGTCGGGGGCAAAATAAAATCCGGCGCCGCTGACCGCTTGTGTGACCCAGTTGTTAATCACTCCCGGTTGCACCACAACGCGCTGGTTTTCTAGGTCAATAGAGAGGATTTTCCGCATCAGGGCGGTGACGATCAGGACGCAGTTTTCTACGGGTAAAGCGCCCCCGGATAGTCCAGTTCCCGCCCCTCGCGCTACCCAGGGGATTTGGTGGCGATCGCAGATTTTCACCGCTGCGGCTACCTGTTCCGTGGTACGGGGCAGTACCACCAAGGCTGGACGTTGCCGATAGCTGGTTAATCCATCACATTCATAAGTCAATAATTCTTCTTTCCGCTGGATTACCCCGTCTTTCCCGATCGCCCGTTCAAATTCTTGGACGATCGGTTTCCAGTTGCGGGGCGCATTGGTGGTTGTGGTTGTTTCTTGAGTCAGCATGGTTAGGTGATTTCGAGGAAATAGCACTTTGCGGAGTTATGAAGTACAAAACAAACCTGTCATTCCCGCGCAGGCGGGAATCCAGAAAACCTCTGTAATCCAATAAAAACCGCTATATGATTTAATTTAACGATAAATCTTGGAACTGACGCAAATTAGCCAATTATTTTGGGGATTTTTTGGTTGCTGTTGACTGTGATATGTTATTTGTAACCTTATGTAGCCTATAGGAAATCACGAATAATTAAGTAGGTGAACATAATTAATTGCACTTTTCGTTCCCCACCGTAAATCCTTGGATTCCCGCCGGAGTTTACCCCCGCGAATGCGTGGGGCGGGAATGACAGTTTTTCTCCCGATCTGGTCTGCATTTATTTCTGCCCACCTACTTATAATAACTTTATAATAACTATTAAATAATCGCGTTTAAATTACTGGCAACTTGGTTTAACTGTTCCATTTCCTGCTTCGCATGACTCATCCCCACCGCACTTTCTTGGGCAGCGCGATTGATTTCTTGAATCCCTACCAGGGCTTCTTGGATAATTGCCCCTTGCTGTTGGGCGATCGCGGTAATTTCTTCACTGTTCAGAAAAACCGTATTCATCGCCTCAACGATTTGCTCAACTTCATGGAGCATTTTAGTAGTTATTTTAAGTTTTTCCTGGAAAATTTGGCGACTGCGATCGGTTCCCATCACTGTAGACTTAATATTTTGTTGAATTTGGGCAATCAATAAGTAAATTTTTTCTCCAGCTTTTTGACTTTGATTGGCTAATTGACGAATTTCTTTAGCAACCACGGCAAATTCTTTGCCCTTTTCCCCCGCACGGGTCGCTTCCATTGAGGCATTTAAGGCCAACATATTGGTATGATTCCCTAATTCACTGACTAACTCAGAGATATTCGCAATTTGTTGAGTTTGCTGCCGTAACTCGATAATTTCCCCTTGGAGGCTTTCCACGGTTTCGCTTAAGCTGGCCATATCTAACAACATTTTTTGCTCGGTTTTATGGCTATGTTCAACTAATGCTTTGACTTCCCCCGCACTCCCATTTACTTGGATCGCCTGCTCAATGGAATTATGAGAGAAATTATTCAGTTGCCCCATCATTATTTTCGTTTGACCAACAGCGATCGCCTGTTTTTGGGTTAACAATTCTTGATCGCTAATCGCGATCGCAATCTTTGTGGAAGAATTCGCCAGAGTTTTCAGGGTGGTTTTTAACTGATGTTGCAGCCCAAAAATTAACCATAAAATCAGTCCAGAACAAACCAAGTTAGCGGCAAAGATGACTAATATATTGGTTTGATACCGGGCAAGTTTGGTGCGAGAAAAATTTTCCATTGCCGTGACTCCCTCATTCGTAAGCACCCAATGATTCTCACTATGGTTAATCAGGGTATCTTTAGCACCGGGATTTCTGCGGAAATCGGCAATAATCTGTTTGAGTTCATTCCAAGATTTCGCGATCGCCTGATATTCCGCCAAAACCACTGGATCCTTGACCCGAGGCAACCCCAGAGTAACATCCCCATCGATCGGTCCAACCATCAAGCGATCTATTTCACCAATTAACTCATCAGACCTTTGCCCAGCTAACTCTAACTTCACCAGTCGCTGCGTCCTTCCTCTAACAATTCCCGCTGAATTGACCACTCGCACATCATGTCTCATCAGATTGAGAAAATAATACACAGAGCCTAAACTAATCATAGAAGAAATCAACAACGCTCCCGCAGCTAATCTTAACTGAGCAGTGGTTTTCATCACCTGTCTCGCCTCTTGGTAAAATAATCTGTTGTCGTCAAACCTTTAGGTGAAGGGTTGACCACAGTTAATCATAAACTGTAGAAAATGTTATAGAATGGTATAAAAGCAAAAACTTAACGGCTTGACACCCGGAACAAAACTCTTCTCTATTGGGAGACCTGTGACAAGGCAATTGGGTATATCCACCAGTTTTAAACTTCCTGAAAATAGCTCAGTAGAGTAGCTTTGCTGTCAAATAGGGCGAGTTGCGCCCGATTTTAAGCCTGTGGACAGGGTGCTGCCGACAGTCCTGGATGAAGCAGGAAGCGAACTCTCTATTCTTCGGAGTAGTTAAAGTAGAACCAATTTTCTACAGTTTCGTACAACGGTATATTAGACTTCTGGCAGAATTCGTTCAAAGCCCCCCTTCTGAAGGGGGGTTGGGGGGATCGATCCGGTATTTTTTCAGAGATATATATTAGACTTTTGGCGGAATTCGTTCAAAGCCCCCCGAATTGGCGGGGGGTTGGGGGATCGATCCGGTATTTTTTCAGAGATATATATAACATCGAGATGAGATGAATTTGCGTGAGTCCTAAAATTGGGGGACGCGATCGCCAACACAGATAGAGGTACAAAACTTTTGTACCTCTAGGTGAGGATATTTTGATCTTAATGTTTAGGCTTTTGAGTGATTTAGCTTATGCCTTCTTTATTAACCACTGTTTACCTGTAGGGCATCGTCGAGTATCGGCCAAGAATAGTCCGTAAGATCCTTACAACCCAAAAATCCACCACAGCGGACTGAGCAGACCTACAGGTATAACAGGCGGTTACAACTTAAAAAACGGGAATCCCGGTTTAACAATTATTTAGTAAACAACTAAATTATTCACCGTCTGAGGATGAATCAACTTGTTTCAAGTGAATATGCTTACGTCCAACGGTAATTTCAAACTCATCTCCGGGAGTGAGATTCATCTGTTTGGTATAAGCGGATCCAATTAGCAAGTTCCCATTAGACTGAACTGTAATCCGATAGCTGGCTTGGCGGCCTCCCCGACGGCCTTCGCCACTGCCGGTGCTGTCTAAAGTGATGCCCTCAGCATCAATTAGGGCATTGAGAAATGCCATCATATTCACCCGTTCGAGACCATTCTTGGTGACAGTGTAGTAGCCGGATGCTTTGGCTTTTTCCTCTTTACTCGATTTTTCTAACTCTTTAACTTTTTTGAGTAGGTCTTCTCCAGTTAGCGGAATTGGTTGACTAGACATTTTTCGATTTCCTCTTCGAGAACTGAAAGTATTGTATCATTAACTCTAGAAAATTTTATCAAAATTATCCATCAATATTTTTTCAGAACAATTTAGCCCTGTGGACTAAACCTGCCATCGGGCTAAATCACCCAGAAGGCGAAAGTTAAGGCTAATTCAGTCAAAATTAGCCTAGGGATTCAGTAATGGTTGGGCAATTACCCAGATTTCGGGGTTGAAGGGGAAAAAAATAGCGGGGAAAAGATATTTTCGGCTCAGGTATTTTAGGCGCGATCGCCTAGACATCCGCCTAGACATCAGGGTTGAACAACCGGAACACATCATCCCCTGAAGAATCGGAATCCTCAAGGGGCCGATTCAGTCGCAATCATCAAATCACTCGATGAGAATTTCCGATCCAAACCCAGGGCAGGAGGCTAACAACTCTCCGAGTAATCACGATCTGCCTTGACATTTTTGCCGTTCCAGACTAATGGGATCCGACCCCTGGGATATGGGCAAACAGCCGTCACAAAGTGTGGTCACAAAATGGTGACATCAACCGATACCATTGAAGAGGTTTGTCGTCTAATAGAAAATTCTGGCTTTCATCGCGGACAGATCCCCCCAACCCCCCTTAAAAAGGGGGGCTTTTTAGCCGGGGAAAGCCATAATTTTCTAGTGATTATGGTAGGGCTGCACGATCGTTCGAGAACCAGCGGGAAATTTTATCGGTGAACTAAAATTTCTCGCTTGCCTGTTTGTTCCGATCGGTGCGATCGCCCTATTAGGGCGATCGTCTGGGAACAGTCATTGCCAAATCAGTAAAAATACGGGGAAAATTTAGATCCGGTGCCGCCACAAATGGCACATCTATATATTGATATAGATATTGATATAGGGACCCTAAATCATTCCGACAATAGACAATTCTGGCAAAATTCTCGTTCATCCTTCCTGGGGCTTGGGGGCTTGGGGGTATATCTACAGGATGAAAGCCAGAATAGTCTAAGTAAAAGGGCACAAATAAATTCACCACAGACCCCATGAGAATTTAGGGGCGATCGCGAATCACCTCTACACGAACCGCGCAGGCGTAAATCCTTGGATTCCCGCATATAGGGAGAAAAGAGGAGAGAGAAAAGAGGAGAGAGAATATATTTCCGATTTACTCTTTACTCTTTACTCTAATGGTTTATGTGGTTAATTTATTTATGCACGTCTACTTATACCGTTTTCAATAAAAAATGCAACTTTGTTGGGCTCGGCGGCTTGCACCCAAAGAAGTTGCATGAATTTTTGTAAATGGTATTACTCCAATCTCCATGTTTGATCGGTGGGCAAACCGCTATCTCGATCGCGTCCAGATAGTTGGCAATCCCAAAGTTGAAGTGATCCCCAATTTTTTTTCCCAGGTCTACCAGCTACATCAATACATTTTCCCGATAATCTGTTTCTAATGAAACCATCATCTGTCATCGTCCATATTTGATCTGTCGGGGAACCGTTATCAGGATTTAGGCCAGACAGTTCACAATCCGAAAGTTGAATTATTGAGCCATTAGACCGACCTGGGGCGCCAGATACATCAAGACATTTTCCTGATAATGTGTTCACAATAAACCCATTAAGATTAAATGTCCATCTTTGATCTGACGGGGAATTGTTATCGGGATTCAACCCAGACAGTTCACAATCCGAAAGTTGAATTCTTGCGCCATTAGAGTTACCTGGGGCGCCAGATACATCAAGACATTTTCCTGATTGTATGTTTACGATAAAACTTCCCGATGAATTGACCGTTAGCCGACTACTGTAAATGTCTAAGTTCCATCTTTGATTGGGGCTGCCATGACAAGGCCAAGCAATAACTTGAGCGCCGTTATGGGGTCCGTTACCTTCCGGATTAGCAATATCCAAACATAAGCCGCCAAAGTCTGGAGCTTGAATTGTCCCGTTACTATTTAATACAAATCTTTGATTGGGGTCACTATGACAAGGCCAAGCAATAACTTGAGCGCCGTTCTGGGGTCCCTTACCTTCTGGATTAGCAATATTCAAACATAATCCGCCAAAGTCTGGAGCTTGAATTGTCCCGTTACTATTTAATACAAATCTTTGATTGGGGCCACTATGACAAGGCCAAGCAATAACTTGAGCGCCTTTCTGCGGTTCTTTACCTTCCGGATTAGCAATATCCAAACATAAGCCGCCAAAGTCTGGAGCTTGAATAATACTTTGTGCATGAACACTGGGAGCATTAACAACATGGAACGCTGCAATAAAAGCAGTAAATAAGGATGATGCGTTATTGAAGTAACTCATGTTTATTCTCCAATAGCTATCGGACAAAGGACAAGGATGTATAAGCCTATCTATATGTTAGAAGGAAGAGATTGATGACAGAAATGGAATTTAGCCGAAAACGATCAAAATATTTTTTCTCCTATTGTGTCCCATCAAGCATAAACTTGAGGATTCACACAATGGGGCAAGCGATCGCCTTGGAGTCCGGCGATTAAATTTGCAGCGGCCATCATCGCCATTTTCTCTCTGGTGGGACGAGAGGCACTGCCAATATGGGGCGTAATAATTAAATTATCTAAAGTTAATAATGGACTATCATTCGGAATCGGTTCTGGTTCCGTCACATCGATCGCTGCCCCGGCAATTTCCCCCTGAACTAAAGCGCGATAAAGGGCATCCGAATCCACAATCGACCCGCGAGCAGTATTAATTAAAATCGCCGATGATTTCATTAACTGAAATTGGCGATCGCTCAATAAATGATAAGTTTGGTCAGACAAAGATGTATGGAGACTGACAAAATCTGACTGTTGTAACAAATCTTCTAACGCGACAAATTCCACTCCCAGCGATCGCTCCAATTCTGGGTCTTGGCGATCGCGACCAGAATACAAAATTCGCATATCAAAACCCTTGGCTCGCCGCGCCATTGCTTGACCAATGCGTCCCAAACCAATAATCCCCAACGTCGCGCCAGTGACATCAGGGCCAAGTAATAACTGAGGTTCCCAGGTTTGCCAACCCCCTGCCCGAGTCAAGCGATCGCCCTCCACCACCTTTCGGGCAGCGGCCATCAGCAACGCCCAAGCAAAATCAGCAGTGGCATCGGTCAACACCCCAGGGGTATAACCCACGGGAATTTTTCGCGCCGTCGCGGTGGAAATATCGATATTATCGTAACCCACCGCCATCAGACTAATCACTTTTAACCTAAGACCGGCTTCGATCGTGGGTCGATCGATGCGATCGGTGAGCAAGCATAAGAGGCCGTCAATTTCCGGGATTTTAGCTTGTAACACCTGGTAGGAAGGAGGCAGAGTTTCTGGCCAAATCTCCACATCAGCGATCGCACCTAATTGATCCAAACCTACTTGAGGAATTCGGCGAGTGACAAAAACTTTAAATTTCGGCATAGTTAATCAAGAGTCATCAAGGGATGCTTACGGACGATTCTGGAAATTCTGCTCAGTAAAATCTTTCAGATTTTCCTGAAAATCGTTTTGATTCAGCATTTCCATCAATTCTAACGCCGCTTTTTGGATCACTCCCAAATATTTAAGTTTTTTCTCATCAGACCATTTTTGATATGACAACTCGATCAACTCCGCCGAAGACAAAATTTTCGTCAACGGGGTGCGTAAATCATGGGACACCTGAGAGATAAACCGCTTTTGCAGTGCTTGAAGTTCTTGGGATTCGTGGTGATAACATTGATTGCTTTTACCGCTGCACATGACTTGAAGTTCCTT
The DNA here is from genome assembly GCA_011390955.1 of Oscillatoriales cyanobacterium. Taxonomy (GTDB): domain Bacteria; phylum Cyanobacteriota; class Cyanobacteriia; order Cyanobacteriales; family Laspinemataceae; genus Planktothricoides. Next base: position 27,802 of record JAABRM010000015.1, read on the forward strand.
AATCATCGTCAACTCGATCGTAAGCGACTTCTCTGGGTAAAGCAGTGAGGCTGGTCTTGAGAAACCGTGAATGCGATCGATCTTCTGGGTGACGGAGTGGCAAGCGATTGGGTGAGGGAACCAGACCAAATTCTGTGATTGATGTCACGAGGGAACCCCCGCATTTCTACGGATCGCCCGATTAAATAAAATAAATCGACTTAAATCTGCCCCATCCCCGGCATGGTCATCGGACGGACGATCCACCCATAATCCTTGTATCGTCTAGGGTTTAGCCTGCGGGTAGCGAAAGTTCCGCAATCGCGATGCTACTTTTATACGCTGTGGATACTACTCGTGACCAACCATGAATGCGATCGATTTTCCGGGTGACGGAGTGGCAACCGACTGGGTGAGACAAGCAGACTAAACCTTGTGACTCATGTCACGGCTGCTACGTCGCATTCTTAGCCCTTGATTCCATACAGGCAAATAAAAAGAGAAGAGAACTGACGTTCTCTTCTCTGGATTTTGAGCTTGATTTTGAACTTGATTTGGATTTGAGGTTTCCCCCTTCAACTTTTTGCGGAGCATTTGCCGCTGCTTTTTCAGTTGCCGCTGCCGGGCACTACCGCCTTTACCTTTGGAGTTTCGCCCTTGATGGCGAGGAGACTCCCAACTTTTCAACCGTTGAGCCATGTTTCACCTCATGGAATATATATTGAGTGTTTTATTTCTAGGGGCAATTCCCCCGTGGTTGCCCTCATCCATATTGGATATAGAAAAGGCGGGGAAGGTTCCCCGCCTAAAGAGTTAAAGAGTGGGCGAGGCGAGACTCGAACTCGCAAGGCCGAAACCGCCACATTTTGAGTGTGGTGCGTCTACCAATTTCGCCACTCGCCCTTGGTCTTAACTTTTTTATTATACACGATTTCTTGCCTTTGCAACACAGATTCATAATTTTTGCTGCTGGCCCATCGCTGAATTTCTCTAGCGCGGAGCACTGGCAAGGGATGTGTCAACTGGGAGGACTGTGCTTCTTTGAAGATTCGTCCCATCTCAGTCTCGCTGATTATATCATAAGTTTTCGCTTGTGCAAGAAATGCATCTAAATTTAATTGCGGGGACAAAGTGGGAGAGCCTCCGGCTAGTTTCATCAGTACGGAACTGACGACTCTGGGGTCTTGGGTAGCGAGTAAAGCGGCGCGATCGCAGCTAAACTCCGCACAGCGCAACCACTGGAGAATTTGACTCTGTAAACCTTGGGCAATTAACCCGCCTAAATTCGGCAACTGCCCTGCCGCCAATAAAATCAAATTGGCTAAAGTGAGATACACCCCATGCTCGCATTTCAAGTGTCCCAGTTCGTGAGCCATCACTGCTTGAATCTCTGCCGGTGTCAACATAGAAATCAGTGATGTATGCAGCACCATAAACGGCTGCTTGCCTCGCATCGCAAATGTATAAGCATTTGGGATGGGATTTTGACGGACATACAATTGTGGGGCTTCCAGATCCAGTATCTGGCAGGCTTCCAATAGCGACTGATGCAGTTCGGGTAACTGCTGCTCACTCACCAGAACACTAGAGGCAATATTTTCTAAGTAAAAAAATTGCTCTCCGAGGGCTCCAAGCAGTTGCCGCACCATTAAATCTAGTCCGGGCAATTGTTTGAGTGAATTTGTTGCTTCAAAATCGAGCGGATGACGAAATTCGTCGGCTCGTAAACCAATCAGTTGTACCTTAGAGACAGCCATGCCAGTTATGGACTCAGAACTTGGGACTTGGAAAATTAAGTTATTTTACCGCAGATCGATCGATGGTTGACGATCTATGGTTGACGATCTGCCGAGAATCTCCACCATCAAGATTTTTTAAGCTTATTGGGCTGCGACTTGTAAAGATGGGATTTTGGCGACATTAATCTCGGTTGTATCATTTACTGACAATCGGCGCAATCTCGCACCCAGTTTTTGCAGTTTCAGATCCAACCTTTCATAGCCGCGATCGAGGTGTTGTAAATCTTGGACAATGGTAGTCCCTTCGGCAGCGAGTCCGGCTAAAATCAGTCCCGCAGAGGCTCGTAAGTCGGTGGCTAATACGGGGGCTCCCGATAACAGGGGCACTCCACGCACGATCGCCGTATTGCCTTTGACCCGAATATTCGCACCCAAGCGGTTTAACTCCGCCACATGGCGCATCCGATTTTCAAACACGGTTTCTGAGATGGTGCTATCACCATGACTCAGGGTCAACAAGGCCATAAATTGTGCCTGCATATCCGTGGGAAATCCGGGATAGGGCATGGTGCTAATATCGCTGGCTTTAATCTCGTAAGTGGGAATAATCCGCAAGTGATTTGGGGATTCAATCACGATTTTGCAGCCAATTTCGCCCAATTTGGCGATCGCTGCGGTCAGATGATCGGGAACGATCGGCGATAAGGATATCTCGGAACGAGTAATCGCCCCAGCGATCAAAAATGTTGCCGCTTCAATGCGATCGGGAATAATCTCGTAATCCGTAGAATGTAATCGAGCAACACCTTCGATGACAATTTTCTTGGTGCCCGCGCCCCAAATCCGAGCGCCCATTGATTTGCAGAAATTAGCCAAATCCAAAACTTCCGGTTCTTGCGCCGCATTTTCGATCGTGGTTTCCCCGTCAGCCAAAGTTGCCGCCATCATCAAAGTTTCGGTGGCGCCCACACTGGGATAATCTAAATAGATTTTGGCTCCTTTTAAGCGTTTATTGGGGCCGGGAACTGATGCTTTGACTACGCCATGCTCAATCTGTACATGGGCACCCATTGCTTGCAGACCGCGCACATGGAGATCCACGGGTCTAGCGCCAATGGCACAGCCTCCGGGCAGGGGGACAGAAGCCTCGCCCAACCGGGCTAACATCGGCCCAACAATAAAGAAACTGGCCCGTAGCTGACTGACTAATTCATAAGGGGCTTCGGTGCAGTGGAAATCCCGCGCATTGACTTCCAAGGCATCCGGGTTATGGCTGACTTGGACGCCCAAGGATGAGAGCACTTGCCCCATGCGCTTAACGTCTGAGAGATGGGGAATGTTGCGTAAGCGGCAATCCCCCGAACAGAGGATGGTTCCGGCCATGACCACCAAAGCAGCGTTTTTCGCCCCGCTAATGTTGACATGACCTTTGAGGGGGTATTGTCCTTGAATTTCTAGGGCAGTGGTAAAAGATGCTTCCGGTGAAGCTTTTTTGTTCAGCGAACCAAGAGAGGCAGTGATAGGTTTATCCTCCGAACTCGATCGGTAATATTACAATTTTTTAATTTGGTTTTGATTCTAGCGGAAATATGGTAATTGTCCAGATATGTTTGATCTATATTTGTAGTCTGTCGCTCGTTCTGGACATTCAGGTTTGGTCATTTCCCCGCGATTTGCGCTCCCAAAGCAATAGCTTTGGTTTACGCCGCTGACTAGGGCAGTTGCAGTTTGGCAATTGAACTCAAAAAAAAATTTCTTTGAGGTACTTGACATCACCAAATATTTATGACAAGATAGAGTGTCGGAAATAACCAAGTAGCCAGCGGAACTGGCGGAATTGGTAGACGCGCTAGATTCAGGTTCTAGTGTCTGCAAAGACTTCCGGGTTCAAGTCCCGGGTTCCGCATATTTGATAGATACCAAAGATATTCCTTAAGGCAAAATATCAAGCCTTGAGGGATATTTTTTTGCAGTGCGATCGCCCCTTGACTTAAAGCGAAAGAAACCTTGTTTTGACGCGGAATTTTTGTCATAAAGTGATGATGGCAAATACTTAAAAATCAATCGCCGAAATCTTCAACTATTATCACTATATTTCACAGGGATAATTCACGCAATCCGTAAAAAATTTAATTAATTTGGCAAATCTTTTCAGGCTTCCAGAAGCTAGGTGGATTATGGTAGAATGAGAAAAGTCCTTGTTTTCAGTCTTTCAGACCTGTAGCAGCCTTGGCACAACCACCATCCGCTTCAATTGGAATTGAAATCAGCAGTCGGCAAAATCCTTTAGTCAAGCAAATTCGTAAGCTCCATGACGCCAAAGGAAGACACCGAGAAAATCAATGTTTGTTAGAAGGCACCCATTTACTGGAAGTAGCCTGTGAAGTAAATTATCCCTTGCTTAATGTTTGTGCAACTCCCCAATGGATTGCCCAAAATTTATCCCTTTGGCAAAGAATTTCCACCCAGGCAAAAAAGTGCCAAGTGCTGAGTCAAGTGGTACTAGAAGCGATCGCCACTACGGTGAATCCTGATGGGATCGTAGCTACCGCGCCCCGTCCTACCCTCGATCCCCAACAGATGCCCAAAACGGGGATCGCTTTAGCTTTAGAAACAATTCAAGATCCGGGCAACTTGGGGACAATTATTAGAACCGCAGCGGCGGCTAATGCAGCGGGTTTATGGTTAAGTGCCGATAGCGTAGATTTAGATCATCCGAAAGTTTTGCGTTCTTCCGCTGGGCAATGGTTTCGTTTGCCAATGGCGGTGAGTGCGGATTTAGCAACTCAGGTAAAACATTGTCAAAGTCAAGGATGGCAAATTGTAGCCACGGATTCTCATGCTTCATTCACCTACTGGGAACTTGACTATTGTCAGCCGACTCTAATTTTGTTAGGAAACGAAGGCAATGGTTTATCCCCGGAATTGTCAGCGATTGCTGACAAAACAGTGACGATTCCCCTGAGTGGGGGAGTCGAGTCCTTGAATGTGGCGATCGCTGCTGCCCTAATTCTCTACGAAGCGCAGCGGCAAAAAGTTAGTAAATATTGACATTTTGGGGCAGTTTGTGGGTTATTGCTCAGGTTTTTTATTGGTTATTGGTTGTTAGTTGTTCGTTGTTGGTTGTTCGTTGTTGGTTGTTGGTTGTTGGTTATTCGTTATTCGTTATTCGTTATTCGTTATTTAAAGCAACCCATCAATAACAAACAACCAACAACAGGGAAGAGAGGGAGCTTATGGTGCCGGGGTGCAGAGGTGCAGGGGTGCAGAGGTGCAGGGGTGCAGGGGGGCTTCAGGAGCAACCAACAACCAACCAACAACCAACAACAACCAACAACCAACAACACCCCCCCAACCCCCCCTTCAAGGGGGGGCAACCAACAACCAACAACCAACAACCAACCAACAACCAACAACAAATCAAATTAGATCGCTATCCTTATGTTTTGTCGCCATAAATCGATCGATATCCGCTGCCGCATCTTCTAAAGCACTCAACAGGAATTCCGGTTTAGGTTTTTTCGGGGGTGAGGGAACTTTAGCCGCTGGTGTGGCGGGGGTTTTGGGGGATAGAGGGAGATCGCTGGACTCTAAAGTTGCTTCTAATTTTTCCAAGGCATCGATCAATTCATCTTCGGAAGATATATGGCGTTTTTCTGGATCGTGATTCATGGTAAGTCAGTAATTTCAAAATTATTTGTGGGGTGATGCCAAATAACCAATAACTTTTAGGTTTGGTACAGCCCAGCGACATATTCACCGTAACCGTTATAAGGCTGAGTGGGGACAGTTTCCCAACTTAACGCAGGACCTGGCCCGACTAACCGTTCTTTCGCTTGAGACCAACGGGGATGAGGCTTATTGGGGTTGACATTCGCTTCAAAATCGTACTCATTCGGCACCAAGGTATGCCAGAAAGTCGCCGGTTGCTGGTCTAAAAATTCAATTTTGACAATCGATTTCGCCCCTTTGAAACCATATTTCCAAGGCACCACCATGCGGATGGGGGCGCCATGTTGTTTGGGTAAGGTGCGATCGTAAATTCCCGTGGCAAAGAAAGCGAGGTCATTAGCCATTTCCTCAATTCGCAAGCTTTCTTGATAGGGCCAAGGTAAGGAACCGAAGGCAAAACCAGGTCCAGGGGTGACTTCCGGATCGTAGTAAGAGGAAAAGCGGACAAATTTGGCGGCGCTGGTGGGATTGACATCTTCAATGATTTTCTTCATGGGAAATCCAATCCAAGGGACGACCATTGCCCAGGCTTCTACGCAACGAAAGCGATAAACCCGTTTTTCTATAGGAAATTTTTTCCGCAGGTCATCGAGGTCGTAGGTTTTGGGCTGGTTGACTAAGCCGGTGACTTCGACTTTCCACTCTTCCGTAGGTAGGGCTTGGGCTGCCCGCCAAATGGATTTGGTGCCACCAAATTCATAGAAGTTATTGTAGCGAGAAGTCAGAGATTGATCGGTGATAGACCGTCCGGCTGTGGCAAAATCAGGGTTTATGGGAACTTGACCGAGGGAAATGGTTCCCGCTGTGGGGTCGTTGCCCCCTTCCGACTGCTGTTGACAGCCCATAATCGGTAAAATGCTGACCCCAATTCCAGCAGCGATCGCCTGTTTGAGAAACTTGCGCCGATTGCTAAAAACGGATTCTGGGGTAATTTGACTTTCGGGAATGTCCCAAATTTGGGGAACGCGAATCAAAACCATATCTATCTCTTTATCTATCTATTTAAATATCGATCGATTATCTCCTTTATTACCATAAACAAAAATTGAGGTGGGTTGTCTAATCCACCTCAATTTTTCCGGTTTCTTGAGGCCAGAATGTTTCTCTTTGGGCAATATTCTCCTGACTGCTTGCCTAACCGACGATATTGAAAATTTGCTCTTCTGAACTAATCAGGTCAATATAATCTTTAACGACGGTCGGATTTGTTCCCATGACGACCCCCAAAACCTGTCCAGAACAAAGGATGGCGGTGTCCACCTGTCCGTCAGAATTTACATCCACGGATCCCAGTCCTAGGTCTTCAATGCGTTCGCAGCCGACGATTTTAATGCGATCGCGAAGCGTTGCGGATGCAATATCGCCTTCTGCGGGGTTAAAATCCGCAATGCGATCGGCGCGACCGGCATCCTCACTGGCATTCTGCATTTGTAGGACAAAGAAATCAGCCCCAGAACCGCCAATTAAAATATCAAAATCGCGATCGCCGATCAGGATATCATCCCCCGCGCCGCCATCAATTAAATCATCCCCTTGACCACCACGACAAAAGTCATTTCCGGCACCACCTCGGACTTCATCATTGCCCATATTGCCATTTAAAATATCATCATCATCACCACCATCGAGGCGATCGCTATCCTTGCCTCCTCGGATAAAATCTGACCCCGCCAAACCCACTAAATAATCCAGTCCTTGATTACCATTGACAATATCACCGAGAAGGCTACCTTGGACATAATCATCCCCATCGAGAAAACGCCAGCCCCCGGAGTTGCGGGCATCCAACCGCGTACTTAAATCAACAATATCTCCAGCGAAACCAGCATCATCAAACAAAGCGGCGGCAGCGCCGGATGTGGCGAGATTGATAATATCTAAATAGAGATTAGCCCGGTTGAATTGCAAATTCAACAAACCAAAACCTACATTAGCAAAATCCCGACCCAAAACGTCCAGATTAATATCGTTTCCATTAATTAAATTAACGGTTTCTCTGCCTACGGTGCTAATTAAATTAATCAATTCATTTTGGGGTAGAAAAAAACCGACGATATCACTAACCGCGTCTGTCACATTCCCCACCACACTCACCACTGAAAGCGGGTTGATGCTCCCCACTACATTAGTGACGAAACCGGCTACATTATTCCAATCAACGGAGGTGATTAAATTCGCCGCCCCATCAACGATATTATTCCAGTTAATTGAACCGATTAAATTTCCAACTCCCCCAACTACTCTACCAATTAAATCTCTAAAACCGAGTTGAATCATCGGATCGTTCTGAAGATTTGATGGCCAGCTAGAAAGCGATCCGGTAAATTGATTCATTTCTATGGGACTTTCTATTATACCTAATGGCAAAGAGTTAAGCATTAAATTTCCTTGGATTTCATCCATAAATTTTCCTGTTGCTTGTCCTAATAATGAATAATTTTTGAGAGTATTTTCCGCTAAATTAACCGCGATATTTCTGCCAAAAATTGCTTTAAAAGATTCCGATCCAATCGCAATTGTTCCCTGGGATTAACGCTAATTTAACCTATTAAGTAAAAAAATAACAAGTTAGGAATCAACAACCCTTCGGCGCAATCGTAACGGATCGATCCCCGGAACTATCTGAGGAAATTTGCGGACAGTAACTTGGTTACAATAAGTCTGTTACTTTTTTGTTACGTTATTTGTTACGGAACTGATGAGAAAGCGATTCCCTCGCCCTGAAGCAAGCTGAACCCGCCGATCGTCCCCGGATATCTAGTTGAACATAGATATTTTAGTAGATTCTTCGCTGCCTACGGATTGTCTCCGGAAACAAGTCGGTAGGATCTAGTCTGTAGATTTACAGAGATATTCACAAAGACCAAACTCGATAAACTGTTAAAGTCCACTTACAATTTGCCAGAGCTTTTCCATGAATGACAGTGTTCTAGATGTTCGTAATCTGCAAGTTCAATTTCAAACCGAGGAAAAACTCGTGAAAGCCGTTGACGGCATATCATTTCAGGTGAAACGAGGTCAAACCCTGGGTATTGTTGGTGAGTCGGGTTCGGGGAAATCAGTCACATCTCTAGCGGTGATGGGGTTAGTCCCCAGTCCGGGAAAAATCAGCGGGGGAGAAATTTGGTTTCAGGGGAACACTGAGGACAAACCCATCGATTTAATGAATCTGACTCCAGTCCAAAAGCAGCAATATCGGGGAGGGAATGTGGGGATGATTTTCCAAGAACCGATGAGTTCTCTCAACCCCGTTTATAACATCGGTTTCCAGATGACGGAAGCGATTATGCTGCATCAACAAGTCACCTTCAGACAAGCCCGCAGACAAGCCTTAGCGAGTTTACAAGAAGTGAAACTGATTCCCAGTGATGAGGAATTACGGGCAACGGTGAAAGGGAATAAAACGGAACGGGAAATTCTCCAAGAAATTAATCAGCAAAAACTGGCAATTCTCAAACGATATCCCCATCAACTTTCTGGGGGACAAATCCAGCGGGTGATGATTGCGATGGCAATTTCATGTAATCCTAATTTGTTGATTGCCGATGAACCAACCACTGCCCTGGATGTGACGGTACAGGCGAGAATTTTGGATTTGTTGCGGGAGTTGCGCGATCGCCGTGGAATGTCCATGATGTTTATTACCCACGATTTAGGGGTGATTGCGGAAATTGCCGATAGCGTGGCAGTGATGTATCAAGGCAAAATTGTCGAGTCTGGGTCGGTGTGGGACATTTTTTCCCAACCGCAACATCCTTATACCAAAGGATTATTAGCTTGTCGTCCGCAACCCACAATTCGCTTGAAATATTTGCCCACGGTGGCAGACTATATGAATGTGGTCAGCAGTGATACGGGTGAGGTGAGAATTGAGGAAAATATTCGCGATCGTTCTCAGATTTCTGTCACTGAAGCAACATTAGCGGAAAGACTCAAGCAGTTGCAAGCAAAACCGCCGATTCTCCAGGTGAAAAACTTGCAAGTAGCGTTTCCCATCCGAGGAATTTTTGGCCAAACTAAACGGTATATGATGGCCGTGAATGGGGTGTCTTTTGAGGTTTATCCCGGAGAAACTTTGGGATTAGTGGGCGAATCTGGCTGTGGGAAAACTACGTTAGCCCGAACCTTGTTAAGATTAATTCAACCCACCGGAGGACAGGTCTTTTTTGAAGACCGAGAGATTACCCATTTGCCGGAAAAAACTCTGCGACCAATTCGCCGGGAAATGCAAATTGTGTTTCAAAATCCTTTTAGTTCTTTGAATCCCCGGATGAATGTGGGCAATTTGGTGATGGAACCTTTGAAGATTCATCAACCGGGCAAAAGTAACGCACAACATCGCGAACGGGCGGCTTATTTGTTAGACCGAGTGGGGTTGAGTGGGGATGTGATGAATCGTTATCCCCATGAGTTTTCTGGGGGACAAAGACAGCGGATTTGTATTGCCCGGTCTTTGGCTTTGAATCCGAAGTTTATTATTTGTGATGAGTCGGTTTCCGCTTTGGATGTTTCGGTGCAAGCCCAAGTGTTAAATTTACTCAAGGAATTACAAGATGAATTCCATTTAACTTATATTTTTATTTCCCATGATTTGAGTGTGGTTAAGTTTATGAGCGATCGCATTATGGTAATGAATCAAGGGAAAATCGAAGAAATGGGGCCAGCGGAAACCATTTATCGACAACCGCAACAAGATTATACCCAAAAGCTAATTGCTTCGATTCCCAGTGGCACCCTGGAGCGGATTCAAGAATTACAGGGCCAGCGCGTACTCTTACGCAACAATTCTTAGAGCGTGTTTTCTCTGAATGGGAATCTTAATGACAAACTCAGTTCCCTGCCCTGGAGTGGAAACACATTTCAATTCTCCACCGTGTTTTTCCACAATAATTTCATAACTTGTCGAAAGTCCCAGACCCGTTCCTTGACCCACCGGCTTGGTGGTAAAAAACGGGTCAAAAATCTTCTGCCGAATCTCCTCGTTCATGCCACAACCATTATCAGCAATACTGATTCCTATATATTTAGAATCGATCGCCCAACTATGAATCCGAATTTCCGGGGATTCAGTCAAACGAAGAGTCTGACTAAAAGTTCCCGGTGTTCCCGGCAAATTGTTTTTAGCCTGGACATTAATCGGTTTTACATACCTGGGGTCAAAGGCATCGATCGCATTATTCAGCAAATTCATAAATACTTGATTAAGTTGACCGGCATAGCATTCGACTTCCGGCAATTCCCCGTAGTCTTTGATGACTTTAATTTCTGGCCGATTTCCTTGTGCTTTCAAGCGATTTTTTAGAATCATCAAGGTACTGTCAAGGTTGGTATGCAGACTAATCGATTTAAATTCCGCTTCATGGAGGCGGGAAAATGTGCGTAATGATTTGACAATTTCACTAATCCGTTCTGCCCCAACTTTCATAGAATTGAGTAATTTCGGTAAATCGGTCAACATAAATTCTAAATCAATTGCCTCGATTTCTTGCTGAATGGCTGGGGTCGGTTCAGGATATTCTTGCTGATACAATTCTAATAATCCAAATAAATCTGTAATATATTCGCTGGCTGGGGCTATGTTACTATAAATAAAACTCACCGGATTATTAATTTCATGGGCAACCCCAGCCACCATTTGTCCCAACCCAGACATTTTTTCCGTTTGCACTAATTGGGCTTGAGTTTTTTGTAACTTTTTCAGAGTTTCCTGAAGTTCTACCTGGGCGTGGTAGCGATCGCGAATTTCTCTTTGCAAATGTTGATTGGTGGCGGAAAGTTCGGCAGTGCGATCGCGCACTTTTTTCTCCAAAGAAAAATATAAGTCTGCTAATTGTTCCCCCATCAAATCGAACTGATTTGCCAGGGCTTGAAGTTCATCCCCAGTTTTCAAATTTAACCGATAAGTTAAATTTCCCGTGCCAATCATTTTCGCGCCTTGCTCCAGCTTGGTAATTCCTTGAATCACTGGCATAACAATCAGTTTAAATTGTCCCCAGGAAATCAGCATAATTGCGCCGATTGTTCCCCAGTAAATCATTAAATATTTTGCCTGAGACTGGCGATAATTCTGGTTAATTATTACCCCTTGATTTTCGGCATCTTTTACCAAATAGTCTAAATAAAGATCGATATCTTTTCTAAAAGAATTAATTGAACGGACATCCTGCTGCATTTCTCCTAAACTTGAGGGCGTATCTGTCAGACCTGAAGCCAGGTGTCTCAGGAATTTATGCCGATTTCTAATCACTGAAATGTCAGCGTTTTGCTCCGGCATCAACAGTTCAAGTTCATCTAAAGTAATTAAAAATTTGGACATTGCCTGATGATACTTTTCCATCTCTAATGGATCGCGACCTAGGAGCAAAAAATCCTTTAAAGCTATCACCTGATCTCGTAAATAAATTTCCAGTTGATTGACCCGATCGATAGTTTTTTGGGTTTTTTGGCGACTGGCAGCTAAAGACGCTTCTGTGCGGTTGACCAAAAAAGCACTGCCACTCACTAGAGAAATGATTAAGCCTAATACAATTACCGCCGAAAAAATAAACTTAGTTGTAATTTTCATTGCCTTGACTTTAAGGATTGGCCAATTTTAATGTTTGTTGTATCTTTCTAATGACTTCGTAGTCTTCATCCTGAACTAAAGTGTAGCCATCGGCGTCGATTCCTCCGATGGCAATCACCCCAGTCGGAGCATTAATCAGCGCTTTTTTTAATTCAAATTTAAATGTTTCTGGTAACTTACTGGAAATCACGATTGGACTACTGGGAATGGGTGCCGATTCCCAAATCATGCGATATTTTGTTTCCGGCAAAAGTCCCGTTTTTTGGGCTAAAATATAGCTAGATTTATTCACGGCGATCGCATCCACTTTTCCCTCAGCCAGCAGCGCCGTATTACGATCGTGACTGTCGGCATAAATAATCTCGATAAAATCTCGTTCCGGATTCAATTCATTTGTTTGAAAATCAGCCAAAGGAAATAAATAACCAGAGGTGGAAGATTTGCTGACAAAACCAAATCGCTTGCCTTTTAAATCTGCCAGTTTTTCAATGCCACTTTCCGTATTCACGACGATCGTGCTGGTGTACCAAGGTCTGCCGGTACTCTTTTCAATATGTGCGACAATTGGCTCTAATTCGGGATTTTGTTCCTTGGCTTTTACATAAGAGAAAGGCCCTAAATAAGCCACTTCCACCTTACCTTCTACCAGTAAATCAATCGAGGTATCATAATCTTCGGTTAATGAAATCTTAACCGGCAAGCCCAGAGATGTTTGCAAATAATCAGCCAAGCGGTCTATCTTCTCTTGCTCTTCCGCTGAAGCACGATGGGGAATGATCGCAATATTCAGTTGTGCTAATGTTGAGGCGTCGCTGTTGGCTGTCTCCGGGATGCGGACCTCATTATTTACTGGATCCAAGGTAGAGTTGTTGCGGGGTGGAGTACAAGCGATCGATAATATTGTCAGGAATAAGAGTAAAACAAATTGAGCCATTCGTTGCCTATATGAAGCGTGCATTTCTGAACTCTCTTAATTGATTAAGGTTGTGCTTGACCGAATTGCGATCCCGTGGTTATAGAATAGCCACTTCATCCCGGTTAAAAGTCAGTAAAATCCAGGGATCTTGCCCCGATTTTAATTTTAGGCTATTCATCACATCAAATCGTGAAAATTTAAACAAAATTTAAAAAATATCTGACAAGAATAAAATATCAGTGATGAATCGTTAAGATTCACGAAGTTTTTCTCATCTTGCTTAAGGACAAATAATATAAACCCTGGTCAAATATAGTTTATAGCGGACTCGATCGCCTGAATCAATATTAAGATTAATCACAATTTTGATAATTGATGATTCGGGCATAATTTATCAAAGATTAATATACCGTTAACTAAAATTTAATAAAAATTAGCATATTTTGTTAAACAAAATGCGCTGATGGATATCCCTTTTGCCGCAAAAACATTCATGGCATACGCCAATTCATCACTGCTTACAGGGTTTTTAAGATCAAAAGTTTACTCCTGTAGGGGACGATCTGCAAGAAATATCTGATTAAGAATTCTGGCGATCGCTACAGCTTTTTAACCATAAATCTCGTAACCACAAACGAATCGCCTCAGCCATGAAACTATCGGAACTTTCTGCTGGGGGAGTTAGCGACTCATTCGGTCGATTTGAACCAATCCGAGAAAATATCAAGGCAAGACGCCAACCCTCAGTGGTTTTCGTTAAAAATAACCAATGATATCGCGGGATTTCTACAACTTGATTCCCGCGATATTGTCGTTCTAACGTAGTAATAAAGACTTGTTGTGGATCGTCTTTTGGCGTCCGGGGTCGATCGGAGGAAGATGAGTCGGGTTCTGATTCAAAATTAGATTCAGAATTAAAAGAGGGCAAAGTGTCTGCTGGGAGGGAATTTTCCTGACGGGTAGGACGACCAGTGGCAGACCGTCCTGGACCCGCCGTCGGTAGGGGTTCAAATTCAGGGTTCCCGGCAGTGATGACATAAATTTTGAGTAGGGGCGATTCGCGATTCGCCCCTACTTGATCCGAAATCGGCGAACGGCGTAGGACTCGGTTGGCATATCCGGGTAAGTCGGGCAGCATAAGGGCAATCAAGGCTTCCAGGTTTTCTGGGCAAGTAGAACGGTTGAGAGCGATCGCGTAGCGTTGCTTCTGGGCGATCGCTCCTGGTTGCGGATGTGCGATCGCTTCACCAGGAATCGATGCGATCGCGGAGCGTTGCGGATGCAATATCGCCCTTAAAGAGAATAAACCGTTAAACAGATCCCCGGCTTTAGGAAAAAGCCGGGGATCTTTCGCCCCTGGTGGTAATAACATCTCCAACAACAGCAGGCAAACCACCAGATAAGGGCGCAAGCATTGCGCCCCTACTTTTAAAGAGGCTTGAAGCGGAGCTATCCCGCAGGGAATCGCTTTTTTCTTCATTTCTAAGTGCCAAGTTCCTCACAAATGCGGGCAAAGGCCGCCACCGGATCCTCCGCAGCGGTAATCGGTCGGCCAATCACCAAATAATCCGCACCGGATTTAATGGCATCTGCGGGAGTCATTGTCCGTTTTTGATCTCCCGTAACTGAGATGGTGTGCGGTCTGACCCCAGGACAAACCAACAGAAAATCCTGACCACAGAGTTGTTTGATTTGTTTCGCTTCATGGGGAGAACAGACCGCACCGGCTAACCCGCATTCTTTAGCCATCAGCGCCATTTCCAGCGTAAATTGTGGTAACTCCACCGGCACTTTTAAATCAAAAGCTAAATCCCTTGAGCTTAGGCTGGTCAGTAGAGTAATGGCGATGAGTTTTGGTGGCTGAACCCCCCCTGCCCCCCCTTCACAAGGGGGAGGATTTAGCAGGGATTCTGATAAAGCGGCTTGAGCATCTTGGAGGGCTCGGCGACCGGCAGTGGCATGAATGGTGAGTAAATCTACGCCATACTGGGCGGCGGAACGGCAAGCCCCCGCCACCGTATTGGGGATATCGTGAAACTTTAAATCGAGAAAAATGCGTTTTTGCCGTTGTTTCAGTTCCGCCAGAATCTCCGGGCCACTGCTGACAAAGAGTTCTAGCCCAACTTTCCAAAAACTGACATCGGGCAAGGTTTCCACCAGGGCGATCGCCGCAGCGAAGGTGGGTACATCTAAAGGGACAATAATGCGATCGGCGGTTGTCATGTTTTGTTGTTTGTTGTTTGTTGTTTGTTGTTTGTTGTTTGTTGTTTGTTGTTTGTTGTTTGTTGTTTGTTGTTTGTTGTTTGTTGTTTGTTGTTTGTTGTTTGTTGTTTGTTCTTTGTTGTTTGTTGTTTGTTGTTTGTTGTTTGTTGTTTGTTGTTTGTTGTTTGTTCTTTGTGATTTGCTGTTCGGGACAAATAACGAATAACCAATAAAGATTAGGGGACAAAACGAATAAATTTTTTCTTGCCAACTTGCAAGACTTTACCGTCTAGTTCGGTGGGAGACTCGTAGGACATATTCACATCATCAATGCGATCGCCATCCAAACGCACCGCCCCTCCTTGCACCTGTCTTCGGGCATCCGAAGAAGTCTTACATAACCCCGTCGCACTAATCAAATAGTAAAGAGGCGCCGGAAAATTCACCCCGGTCAAAGAAAACTCTGGCACCGCATCCGCTTGCTTCGCATCCCCTTGCACCAAAGTTTGCGCCGCCTTTTGCGCTTCTTGGGCAGCTTCGGGGCTATGGTACTGAGACACCACATCCAGGGCCAGCAACTTTTGACAGTCTCGCGGATTTTCGGGCAACCGATCCAAAGGCAAATTGGTCAACAATTCAAAATACTGCCGCACCAAAGCATCAGGGGTTTTCTCCAGTTTGGAATACATCGTCAAGGGGTCTTCCGACATTCCCACATAATTATTCAAAGACTTGGACATCTTCTGAGTCCCATCAGTCCCGATTAAAATGGGCATCAGCATCCCAAACTGGGGGGTTTGACCAAAATAGCGCTGTAAATCTCGACCTACGGCAATATTAAACTTTTGGTCAGTCCCCCCCAATTCCACATCGGACTGTACCGCCACAGAATCATAACCTTGCATCAACGGATAGAGAAACTCATGCAAATAAACCGGCGTCCCTTGCTCGTAGCGCAGGGCAAAACCTTCTTTTGCTAACATCTGACCCACAGTCATCGTAGCTAACAACTCTTGGATTTTGGCCAAGTCTAGCTTAGACAACCATTCCGAGTTGTAACGAATTTCTAGCCGTCCGGGGGTATCAAAATCTAAAATAGAACGAACTTGATCTAAATAAGTCTGAGCATTTTGTTTCACCTCGGCAGCAGTCAACTGACGGCGGACTTCTGATTTACCAGTCGGATCGCCAATTTGCGCGGTAAAATCACCAATAATCAAAACTGCCGTATGACCAGCATCCTGAAACGCTCGTAACTTACGCACGGGAATACTATGACCGAGATGTAGATCGGCCCCTGTGGGGTCAATCCCTAACTTAACCCGCAAAGGACGCTCAGATTTAGCCAAGCGTGCCAGTAAATTCTCATTTTTGTCATCAGAATCAGGGCGATGGGGAAAAATTTCCTCGGTGCCACGATATAACCAAGATAATTTATCCAAGTCTGTAGGAGGTTGCGATTGATGGGAAGACATGGTTGTTATATGCCCGGTGTGATAAATAACGATGGGTGAGGGTCGCATCCTGCACCGCCAAACTACTATAATGCCAAAATTAGTGATAAAACTTAATATAAAATTAAGCGAAATCCTTAAGCGTTCCCGAAGCTCAGGCAAGGAAATCGCTCAAAACCTCTAAAATCTCTCGATAACATCCATTTTCATCAGTCAGGCTCTCCGGATTTGATGGTCAAATCATAGTTAATCAAGTTTAGAGACGTGGGTAAGATTCTAGAAATCCAACCCCAAGGCTATTTCTTGATCGACGGGGTAATCGCCTATTAATGAGCGGGTTGTCCACGACCCCCAAATTTATCCACCAAGCAACTCTGGTTAAACAGAGGTAAAGAAAGATTATTTTAGTGAGGAAGTGAAATCGCCGTGTCAACAAACACAATTCCACAAAATCCACCGCGAGACTCAGCATCCGTCTTTAACTTCTTGCAAGACATCAGCAAGGTGACTGCGGGCACCCTGTTGGGTGTCACCATGTTGGCATCTTCTGTGGTTGCTGGGGGACTGGTCGGTTTGGCGATCAGCTTCCGAAACCTGCCAGACGTGAGAGTTTTACGCAGCTACGTTCCCGCAGAAACCACTCATATCTACGACCTCAAAGGAAGATTGCTCACCAGTCTCCACGACGAAGCTAACCGGGAAGTCGTCCCCCTGAACAAAATTTCTCCTAACCTGAAACGGGCTGTGATGGCGATCGAAGATAGCCACTTCTACCAGCACCACGGCATCAACCCTGGTGGGGTGATGCGAGCCTTAGCTGCCAACTTAGAAGCCAATGAAACGGTGGAAGGGGGTTCTACCCTAACCATGCAGTTGGTCAAAAATTTGTTCTTGTCTCCGAAACGGGCTTTAAGTCGGAAAGCCGCTGAAGCGGTTCTCTCGATTCGTTTAGAGCAAATTTTCACCAAAGACCAGATTATGGAACTTTATCTTAATCAGGTCTATTGGGGTCACAACTTGTATGGAGTGGAAACCGCCGCGAGAAGCTATTTTAATAAGTCGGCTGCGGACTTAAACTTAGCGGAAGCGGCGATGATGGCGGGAATTATCCAAGCCCCTGAAGAATATAGCCCATTTAGTAATTACAAGTTAGCCAAACAAAGACAGGCTACGGTACTCGATCGCATGGTGCGGCTGAAGTGGATTACCCCAGAAGAAGCGCAAAAAGCTCGCGAACAACCCTTGTTGGTCGGCAGAGTCACGTCCTTTCCCGGCAGCAAACTGCCCTACGTCACCGAAGCGGTGATTCAAGAGTTAAATCAGCGATTTGGTCGGGAGGCGGTACTCAAAGGTGGGATGCGCGTGCAAACCACGATTGATATGAACTTCCAACGGATGGCTGAAAGAACGGTACGCAATTGGCATGAAACCCTTTACCAGCAAGGAACCTTTTACGACCGGAATAATGGTCAAATTGCTCTGGTCGCTGTCGATCCTCGGACTCACTTTGTGAAAGCAATGGTGGGGGGCGCAGATTTTGAAAAAAGTCAGTACAATCGAGCCGTCCAAGCCCAACGCCAGCCCGGATCCGCGTTTAAGCCGTTTGTCTATTACGCCGCTTTTGCCAGTGGTAAATATGGGCCAAATTCGATTGTGAGTGACAGTCCAGTGAGTTACCGAGATGGGGATGGTTATTACAGCCCACAAAACTATGGCGGATCTTTTTCTGGGGCGGTGAGCATTCGTAAAGCGATCGAGGTTTCTCTGAATATTCCCGCCGTGAAAATCGGACAGGCAGTCGGGTTAAATAAAGTGGTAGAAGTTTGTCGAGTCCTAGGGTTTAAGAGTCCGATTACCCCGGTCATTTCTTTGCCCTTGGGTTCGGTGGATGTGACCCCTATGGAAATGGCGGGGGCTTATGCAACTTTTGCCTCTAATGGCTGGGCTTCTGATACCACGTTTATTGTTCAAGTGACAGATAGCAACGGTAAGGTCTTACTAGACAATACGCCTAAACGGCGCTTGGTGTTGGATCCTTGGTCAGCGGCTTCCATAAATGATGTTCTGAAAGGGGTGATTAATGGTGGGACAGCCACCAGAGCTCAGATTGGTCGTCCAGCAGCAGGCAAGACTGGCACGACTTCCTCTGAACGGGATGTTTGGTTTGTGGGCTATGTGCCGCAGTTGTCCACCGCTGTTTGGGTGGGAAATGATGATTATACTCCCCTAGCTCGTGGATCTACCGGCGGGGGACATGTGGCACCAATTTGGCGTGATTTTATGTCCCAAGCAGTTCAAGGAATGCCCGTAGAAGATTTCAAAAATCCTTGGATTTTTCAGCCCCCGAAATAACATTAGTTATTGGTTATTGGTTGGTGGTTGGTGGTTGGGTAGGGATTCTTTGGTGGTTGGTGGTTGGTTATTAGTTATTGTTCGAGAGCCAATAACCAATAACCAATAACCAATAACCAATAACCAATTTATTTTTGCCGTTCAACTTCGGCTTTCATCCTTTCTAAGGTTAAATGCATTTGATCGAACATTTGTTGCGGGGTCATTCCCGCTTGACTCAGTTGAGTTTTAAGCTGTTCCATTGTGATTTGAGCCATAAAATCTTCTGAGAGTTCAAAGCGCTTCATAAAAATCCGATAACGCTCCATCATGGCTTCCATTTGGTCTATGAACAGTTTCTTCCCTTCTCTGTCAAATTTGCCGTAGTTACTGCCTAATCTAGTTAGGGCTTGATAATCTTCAAACAACTGTTTGGCTTCTTGTTGTACGATTTCAGATTCAAAAAAACTCATCGCTAACACCCATTTTCTGTTAAATTAATTTCCTTGACGAAGTGGATATGCCACTTCGCTGATTTATATTTTACCTAGTTTGAGGGGGGTTAACTCAATTTTTACCGGGGATCTGGGGTTGAATGCGGTAATTTGGAAATCTATTTACAGAAAACCGATCCGATTCGGTGGCCAAAAACGAAAAGTTGCCCGACCAATAATATTCTCAATTGGCAAAAAGCCCCAAATGTGGGAGTCGTTACTATGATTGCGGTTATCTCCCATGACAAATAATTGCTCTGAGGGTACTGCTTTGGGTCCCCATTGATAGTCGGGCGGTTCGGCGATATATTCTTCCGTTAATGGTTGGTTATCTACATAAACTTGACCTTTGTTTACGGCAATGACTTGACCGCTGGTGCCAATGATTCGTTTGATAAATGCTTGGTTTTTTCTATATCCCTGATATTGCAATGTTTCCGGTGGGTCAAAGACTATGATTTCCCCTGGGTTTGGGGGTCGAAATCGATAGGATATTTTTTCTACGACTAGGCGATCGCCCAGTTGTAGGGTCGGCACCATAGAATCCGAGGGAATATATCTCGGTTCGGCGACTAAGAGCCGAATTAAGACGGCCAATCCTAGGGCTATACATAAAATTACGATATTTTCTCGCAATCTTGGCCACCATTTATCTGCTGCTTGATTGGTGACTAATTCTTTTTTTTCTGCGGTCATCAATTCCTCCGTGAGACTATTTTGATTCACCTATTTAGATTAAATTTAGCGGGAGTGTGGGGAGCGGCGGTTCGGCTTCGCTCACCGACCGAGGTGCCGGGGGCAGGGGTGCCCACCATCTGCAGGGGTGCCCACCATCTGCAGGGGAAAACAATTAACAATTAACAATTGATAATTGACAATTTAAAATAATTATCAATTATCAATTATCAATTATCAATTATCAATTATCAATTATTCACTCTCTCCTCTACCCCCCTACCCCCCTGCTCCTCTGCACCCCTCCCCAGGAAGCCCCTCTGCCGACGGCAAGACCCGTGCCCTACTCCGCTTTACAAGACTCGTAAGACACTGGGAATGCTGATTACCGCATCAAGTTGGCGAATTTCGGCTAAAGCATTGAGGAAATTACCTTCTGAGACATTGTGGGTGACGACGACAATTTCGGCTTGGTTGTCGCGCATCCCAATTTGGACAATGGATTCTAGGCTGACTCCATGATTGCCAAAGCTTGTGCCTAGGTTGCCAATGACTCCAGGGGTGTCATTGGTGAGAAAACGAGTATAAAAGCGTGTGACCAATTCCTCCATTGGCGCGATCGCACAGTAGTGCTGATGGGTACAACTGAGCAATGGGTGGGGAATTGGTTCGGTTTCTGTTTTCAAGATGGCCGCAATGGTCAAAATGTCAGAAACTACGGCACTGGCGGTGGGGCCTGACCCGGCGCCGGGGCCGTAAAACATTACCTGACCCAGGGGTTCTCCTTCGATCAAAATCGCGTTATACACCCCATTGATACTGGCGAGGGGGTGGGTTTTGGGGACGAGGGTGGGATGGACTCGGATCGATAGGCGATCGACGGCATGATTCTCTGTGCTGGATTGCCGTTTGGCGATCGCGAGTAATTTGATCCTAAAGCCCAGCTTTTCGGCATAGGCAATATCTGCGGCACTGATTTGCCGAATGCCTTCACAATGGACGTCCTCCAGTTTAATTCGACCGGCAAAGGCGAGGGATGCCAAAATCGCTATTTTATCCGCTGCATCCAATCCATCCACGTCTGCGGTGGGGTCAGCTTCGGCATAACCTAAGCGTTGTGCGTCGGCGAGGACATCGGCAAAATCTGCGCCCTCTGTCTGCATTCGGGTGAGAATGTAGTTGGTGGTGCCGTTGATAATCCCCATGACCGATTGAATGCGGTTCACCCCTAGGGATTCTTTTAAGGGCTGGATGACGGGGATACCGCCACCGACCGCTGCTTCGAGCATGACATAGACCCCTTTGGCGTTGGCAGCGTCGAAAATTTCATTGCCATAGCGGGAAATTACTGCTTTGTTGGCAGTGACGATATGTTTCCCGTGACTAATGGCAGTGAGAATGAGCGATCGCGCGGGTTCTAACCCGCCAAGCAACTCGACCACAATGTCAATGTCTGGGTCAGTGACGATTGATTCTAAGTCCGTGGTGAGTTGGTCAGCGGAAAATGTCACCGGACGGGGTTTATCCAGGTTGCGGACTCCCACGCGATGAATTTCTATCTCTTGTAGTAAGGGATGGCGTCCCAAAGAGTCCAGAATGATTTGCGCTGTTCCGGTGCCAACGGTTCCTAATCCTAATAAACCGAGCTTATAAGCCACAATTCTAATCCGTATCGACTAAATGCGTGCTTTGAATATTGTCTCACTTGTTCGGGAGCAATGGAGTAGCAAAAAATTTCCGGCGGGCGATCGCTTCCTAGAGGGCATCGGGATCCATGCCCAGTTCTCGCAACCGTTGTGCAAGGCGATCGGCTCGTTGCCGTTCGCTTTGAAGCTGTTGTTCTAGGTCTTGTCGCTGTTGCTGTTCTTCCAGAATGATTGATTCTACGGTAGGTGGGGCAAAAATCTGCTCCACGGGTAGAATTAATTCTGGAAACTGGAGCGATCGCAGGTCTTGTCCGGCTAAAAATTCGCTGTGTTCATAGCCATCCTCATTTTCTGGATGGTGACAGACTCGAATCCGTTGCTTTTTGGGGTCAACGATCCAATATTCGGCAATTTCTCGTAATGCATATTCAGCCCGTTTCAGCAGATAGTCTTCCCGCCAATTTTCGCTGGTTATTTCGACGACTAATAAGGGTTGTTCTTCAAAGTCCAAGGCTCCGGCACCTTTGCGGTTACAGACTTGTTCCCAAAGTTGTTGGGTGCAGACCACTAAATCTGGGACTCTGGAGGTGTCTTTTTCGGTTCTAACACCCACAAATTCAGTGGCAATTAATTCTAAATTATGGGTGGCAAAATATCGGCGCAACTGAGCGATTAAGAAATTGCAAATTCGCGTATGCAAACCCGTTGGTGTTGGCATTTTTTTTAGATGTCCCCGAAATAATTCATAAATAATCCCCGGTTCGGCTTGATAAGCCAGATATTCTTCATAAGTGAATAGTTCTAATATCTCTGTTTGGGGTTTAGTGACAGCTTGAACCATAGTTTTGTTTTCCTTGCTTTGGTTAATTATAACATAAATTAGTTTTTTTGACAAACTCTAATAAAGCCTATTTGATCTGAATCAATTATATGCTTTTGGTTGATATTTGGTTAAATCGGCATAATTTAGGAAATAATTGTAATTTTCAGGATGGATGGTGGGCAATGCCCACCCTACAGATATGGTGGTTTTAGGGAAAATGTAAATAAACGTAATCACCAGAAGGGAATTGGGGCCAATTCTGGAAAAATCAGCCAAAATATAAGAGAAGCTTGATTGTTTTTCTGGCAGTAGGAGGATGCGATGTCGGAGATACCAATTTTCCGCGATTCCTTTCAGGATAGCTTCGCTTCACGGGCCGAGGCGGGAAAGCAACTGGCGGCTGCCATTGTTGCAGAATTGACCCAACTGAGAAGCGAGTGTAGGGGCGATCCCGCGATCGCGATCGCTAAACCAATTGTCTATGCTTTGCCGCGAGGGGGGCTGCCCGTGGCTGTGCCGATCGCGGAACAACTCCATTGTCCGTTAGATATTGTGGTGGCGAAAAAAATTACTACGGTGTTTAATCCAGAGTTGGCAATTGGGGCGTTGACTGCTGATGGTGAGATTGTTTGGGGTTCCAATGAGATGGGTTCATCGATTTATAATGGCCGAATTCGGGAGAAAGATGTCCATCACGCCCAAGCTAAAGCCGAATTTCAGTTAGCCCAGTTGAGCAAATTTCGCCCCCAAGTTAGCCCAAAGGGAAAAATTGCTATTTTGGTTGATGATGGGATTGCTACTGGGATGACTATGGCAGTGGCTGCTAAAGCGATGCAAGCGCAAAAACCGGCACAGATTTGGATTGCTGTACCCGTCGCCCCGGTACAATTAATGTCATCATTAGAAGAGTGGTGCGATCGCGCGATCGTCCTAGCAACTCCCGATCCTTTTATCAGTGTCAGTCGCTTTTATGTTGACTTTCCTCAAGTAGACTTAAGCGAAGCTCAAGCCTATTTGGAAAAATGTAATCAGCGGCAATTTTAGACATTAATGATAGACATTAATGAATGTATTCTGGCAATAGTTGAGTAGATATTAGGCCGATGAATTTAATCCGATGTTTTGAATTTGACCCGCCTCGATTTATTGAGTGGGTGATGATTTTTCTGGAAGAAACCGGGTTTCTGCGACAACTTGTGGATTTGAATCACAACTTTGATTAAGAAACCCGGTTTCTCATTGTTTGGTTGCTGAACCTGAACCAGTGGCCATATTTGGTGCTTTGTGCCAGTTTTGTTTTAGGAAATGCCACATCAATTTGGGTGAGAACGGCGATTTCTCCGCCAATTCCTGGCCGGTTAATTCAAGCCACGGCGGTCGCTAAGCTATGTTTGTCCCTAGTTTTTTTCGGTGTTAGTTTGATTTTTTTATCATCTAGCTTCTGAATTATCACCCCAGATAAAGTTTTTCTGTTTAATGAGTCTGGTTTGTTGCTAATTCTATGGGGATAATTCTCTTGTCCAAAATTTACGATCGAGTACCTTGGAAGAAACTCAAATTATTGCTATTTTAGCCACCGCGATCGCTACTTCAACCCCGCTAATTTTTGGTTGTCTTGGGGAAACGATTACCGAACGGGCTGGGGTAATTAACCTATCAGCAGAAGGGACTATTTTAATGGGGGCGATGACCGGATTTGCGATCGCCAAAACCACTAATAGTTTATTATTAGGTTTTTTGGGGGCAGGCTGTGTCGGGGCGGCGATCGCTTTCATTGTTGCTTTTGGGGCGTTAACGCTAAAACAATCCCAAATTGCCATTGGCTTTGTGTTAGCTTTATTATGTAGTGATTTATCCTCGTTTTTAGGCAACCAATTTGTTCGCGTTCCCGGCCCGACAGTTCCCAGTTTTAAACTGCCTTTATTACAACATATTCCCTTTTTCGGGGAGATATTTTTTCAGGGAGATTTACTGGTTTATGCCAGCTATGTTTTAATTATCTTCACCTGGATATATTGCGATCGCACTCGTCCCGGACTAACGCTAACATCCATTGGGGAACAACCAGCGGCAGCGTTTGCTAGGGGGGCGAATGTGATTTTAATGCGTTATCTTTATACCTTGTTAGGTGGGGCATTAATGGGCATAGCTGGGGCGGCTTTTTCTTTGGATTTTAAAGCCGGTTGGAGTCACCGACATACCGCAGGATATGGCTGGATTGTCTTAGCAATTGTGATTTTTGGCGGCTGGAATCCTTTGCGAGTAGCTTTGGGGTGTTATTTATTTGGAATTTTGCAATCTTTGGCCAGTGTTGCCCAAAGTTCAATTCCCGAAATTCCCACGCAAATTTTTAATGTTGCTCCTTTTGTTTTAATGATTTTTTTGTTAGTTATTACTCAGAGTAATTGGTTAGAAAATTTACTGGGAAAATTGCCCCATCAAATTGCTAGAGCTATTTTACCAGTAATTCGTAGTCAACCTCCGGCTGCTTTGGGTAAAGTTTTTGAACAAGATTAGTTGTTAGTTGTTAGTTGTTGGTTGTTAGTTATTGGTTGTTGGGTAGGGATTCTTTGGTTGTTAGTTGTTGGTTAGGGTGTAATTGATAATTGATAATTGATAATTATCAATTGTTAATTATCAATTGTTAATTATTCCCTACACCCTACACGACGGCGGCTTCCTCTAACTAATTTTTCGGATGACGGCCAATTAAGCCACCATAAGCGTCATAAAGCACTAGGGGAATTTTGGCATTATCACTAATCGTTTGTAGGGCAACTTTTAAGGTTTCCAAATGTTGGTCGATGCCAACCAAGGCTTTGTTATCGCCTTTTTGGTCAGCGAGGAGGGCGGTTCGTTTGACATGGCGAATGTAGGCAGGGGTCAGCCAAACATTAATCACATCTTCGGTGACGGTGTATTCGCAGACCACAGGATTCCCGTTGCAGAGTTTTTTCAGATCGTTTTGAGTTTTTTGCAGAATTGTGGCTGTTTTGAGCTTAACAGCGGCTTCGTTGCGAGCATTGGTGTAACTGGTGACTAAGGATTGTGCTTTGGCAGAGTAAAAGGTGTTGTCAGGAATTTCACGCGCTAATGTCAGTGCATCAGTCCAGCGATTGAGGGACTCAGACCATTGTTTTTGTTCGCTTAGTTGCTGGGCTTGTTCCGCTGCGGCGATCGCCAGATCGTAAGTCTCTTGGGAGATGTTTTCTTGAACTTGCTGTTGACGGGCGTTGACCAGTTGTTTGCGGTATTCCGCGACGGAATCTTGAAGCTGAATATAAGCCATTGTAGAAGGGGGAATTCTGGGGATTAGGTTGACGGTTTCTTGCCATAAGTCATAAATTCCCTCCCAACTTTCTAAGCCCGTGGCTACTCCTTGACGAGTGTAGGCTAGGTCGGCTTTGATCCGGATTTCTGCCAAGGTTTCTGCTGCCTGCTCTTCCTGTTTGGCTCGTTGGACGATCGCCTGCAAATTGGCCTCATACTCGGATAATTTGTTCTGGGCAAAGGGATAAAGTTGTGACCCTGGGGGGATTTCCTCCAGCAGGGCGATCGCCTTTGACCAGGAAAGTTCAATTTCTCGCCAAGCCTCCAACGGTAAGGGAGAATTCTGGGCTTTTTTCCATGCGGCAGCGCCAGTTTCCATCGCCGTCATCACTCGATCGATTTGAGTGGCCTCGGTTTCAGAACTTTTCAGCAATCGTCTTGCTTCTTTATGTTTGCCAGACCAGACGGGAATTTGTTTCAGTTGCTCCGTGGCTAAATTAAATTTATCTTGCACCGGGGCAAACTGTTGGGCATATTTGGCTGAGGCCAAAATTTGTTGAGCCTCTGAAATCTCTTGTTGGGCTCGAGCAATGGTTTCACATTTCCCCAGCACACAAGGACGAGTAAAAGCGTAAAGACCTACGGAACATAAGGCCACCGACAGGAAAAAATACGCCGAAACTTGTCCCCACCATGACGGTAGTTCTTGGAATTTGATCTTTTGCCTCTGAACAGCTTTGATTAAGTTCGAGTCATTAAACAAACCAGAGGGAAACTCCTCAATGCCCTTGAGATTGACCAGTTCACCATTATTTTCATTATTTTCACCATTATTTTCAATGGTTTCATCCGCTGCGGGTAAGGCCAAACGATTCTCATGGGTCAAGACCCGATCCGCAGACACTTCAGCCTCCGAACTGGGCGCAGAAGCATTCCGGGGACTTCCACGATCTTCGATCAATTTTTCCAGCCACGCAAAAGCCGCCAAGGGGTTGACATCATCGGCATCGGTTCTCACTTCGCCCAAAGGTTGGGGCAGTTTAAAGGCATGATAGGCATAGGGCTGGACTTGACCGAACACTCGCAAATAAAGACGCAGTTCTCCCGCCAGTTCTGGAGATAAGCTTAAAATGGCTTGATGAATCGCTTTAAAGGTTTGTTGCAGGTCGGGTCTGACCCCTTCTTCATGTTGGGCTAAGACCAATAAATCGGCGTTTTTGATGGCACACCGTACCTGAATCGGAAAATTCTCTAATAATTGAGCATCTAAGCACTGCTGCAATTGGTTTTCTAGAGAGCGTAAAGACCGCTTGGGGGTTGCTGTGTTCATAAGGTTTGAGAACGTTCGGATAAAATTATTTGTGATACTTGTGAGGGATTGGTTGACCGTTGACGGTGATTTTCTGGGGTAGTTTTATTTCCTCCCGGTTTTCCTTCTTCCCGGATGCGGCACTCACGAGGTATGCTCGGATCGCCGCCGCGAAGCCGAGGGTGAAAATGTGAGCGAGCCCCCCTAAGAGCTTATATTTTCCCGGACATATTCGGTTATAACCATTGGCCTTTGGGTCACAAGTAAGGGAAACTACATATTGAGATTGATTTTAGACGGTATGCTGAAAAACGCTATTTGTCAGCAGCATCAGTCAGCAGCATAAGTCAGCAGCATAAGTCAGCAGCATAAGTCAGCAGCAAGATAGTTTCTAGAGGAATTTGTTATGGATCTGTTGGAGTACCAAGCAAAGGAATTATTTCGAGAAATGGGCATTCCGGTCTTGCCCTCCCAAAGAATTGACCATCCCAAAGACCTCAAAGGATTGAAAATTCCTTACCCGGTGGTACTCAAGTCCCAAGTCCGGGCGACTGGACGGGGTAAGGCTGGTGGGATTAATTTTGTGGAAAATAC
This sequence comes from Oscillatoriales cyanobacterium, assembly GCA_011390955.1. Lineage (GTDB taxonomy): Bacteria > Cyanobacteriota > Cyanobacteriia > Cyanobacteriales > Laspinemataceae > Planktothricoides. The sequence goes on from JAABRM010000015.1 coordinate 55,531, forward strand.
CATTGATGCGGTGGCCGCTGCACAAACTATCTTTAATTTACCTATTACTGGTGAATATCCAGAAGTTTTGTTGGCGGAGGCTAAATATGATACGGATAAAGAGTTGTATTTAGCGGTGGTGCTGGATCAAACTGTCCGCAGGCCGGTTTTGTTGGGTTCTCAGCAAGGGGGAACCAGTACCGAGTCGGCAATGGAGAAAATGCAGCAGGTGGTGGTGACGGACGAGTTTTCCCCCTTTTACGCTCGCCGCTTGGTGCTGAAAATGGGTCTGTCGGGAATTCTGGTGAAGTCCGTTAGCGCCATTGTGGAGAAAATGTATCGTCTCTTTGTGGCTAAGGATTTGGATCTGGTGGAAATTAACCCGTTGGGAATTAGCCGCAGTGGGGAGGTGATGGCTTTGGATGGCAAGGTCAGTGCTAATGATGAGGCGATTTGCCGCCATCCGGATTTAGCCAAGCTATCTCATAAAGTCACCTGCCAGGTGAGTGGTGAATTGTCTTTAGATACTTCCCCGGATTTGAATTTTGTCACCCTTGATGGGAATATTGGCATCCTCTGTAATGGTGTGGGGTTGACAATGGCGACTTTAGATTTAGTCCACTTGTATGGCGGCAAGTTGGCGAATTTCGTGAATTTGGGTGGCGATGCCAGGATGGATTTTAGTCGCGATTCCCTTCGGGATAGCTTCGCTTCACGCCTCTGCGAACACTTGGAACAGGGGTTAAATCTGATTGGCAAGGACCCGAATGTGAAGGCGATTTTGGTGAATTTAATCGGTTCGGCGATTGATTGTGAATTGGTCGCTGAGGTGATTAGTGCTTATGTGCAAGGGATTCCTCGCAGTGCGATCGCTTTGCGGGATCCGCTGGTCGGCAGCGCCCAGGAAGCGCCAGCCGATCGAGGAGTGCCTGCCCCGAACAGTGAAAGCATCAATCGATCGCTTGAGGAAAAAACTTATACGAGTAATTCAGTAGATTTGGCTCCCGGTAAGCCTCAATTGATTGTTCGTTTGGTGGGAAATCGCTTTGCGGAAGCTAAAGAGACTTTATCCCAAATTAAGGTTCCTTTGATAGACAATTTAGATGAAGCGATTAAAAAAACTGTCGCCATTGTCCAGTAAATTGGCTGGCTGAAGTACCGTGATGCAATGATGGGAGTCCTCTCTCGGAAGACAAATCAGATTAGGGTAACGGCATGAATTTTAAAGCAGATAGCAAAGTTTTAATCCAGGGGATTACAGAACCTTTGGGAAAAGCTCATAGTCAATTGATGAAAGCTTATGGCACTCAGGTGGTTGGCGGTGTCAGTGCGGGCTATGGTGGGCAGCAGATTGATGACCAGCCGGTGTTTGATATGGTCGAACAAGCTTTGCTGGAAGTCGGCCCCGTGGACACAAGCGTAATTTTTGTCTCCCCTTATCAGGTGCTGGATGCGGCTTTAGAGGCGATCGCTTCGGGAATTAAGCAAATTATTATCATCACTGAAGGGGTTCCCCCTTTGGATATGGTGCATTTGGTTAGAAAAGCGGAAGCGACGGAAACTTTGGTGGTCGGCCCGAATACCCCAGGGGTAATTGTGCCAGGAAAAGTCCTCCTGGGGACTCATCCCCAAGAGTTTTATACTCCGGGGAAAATCGGCTTGATTAGTCGCAGTGGCACTTTGACTTATGAAATTGCTAATGAGTTAACTAAGGCGGGTTTGGGTCAGTCCATTGGGGTGGGCATTGGCAGTGATGCGATTATTGGGTCAAGTTTCGCCCAATGGCTGCAAATTTTGGATGAGGATGATGATACTGAGGCGATCGTTTTGGTGGGCGAAATTGGCAGTGGGGGCGAAGAGGCTGCCGCTGCTTATATTGAGGAGGCGATCGATAAGCCGGTGATTGCTTATTTGGCAGGTACTTATGCCCCGAAGGGAAAACGTCTCGGTCATGCGGGGGATTTGATTGCTGCCCAGTTGTCTGTGGGCAATTCGGATAAAGTCAGACCAATTGGGGCTGACCCGGAAACCGCCCAGAGAAAACTCTCTGCCTTTAAAGCAGCTAAAATTCCCGTGGCGGAACGTCCCTCAGATATTCCTAACTTGGTGAAAAAAGTCCTGAAGCCTGCGAGTAAGAAAAAGTAAATTTTTTTGGTTATTTGTTATTGGTTAGTGGTTAGTCGTGATTCTTGGCCATATTTTCAAATAACAAATAACCAAGAACCAAGAACCAAGAACAAATTAAAAAAATGATTGCTGAAATTGAGTTCCTGAAATCCCAAATTTCCTCATTGCTGATTTATCAAAATGTGCTGCAAGATGCGATCGGTCAAGCCTTTGTCAATCTGTTAAATGTGTTGGTAAAAGACCCAGATAAAAATTTTAATTGTTTGGCCGCTTATGGCCATTGGTTTAGATCATTAGCCGCTAAAAATATCTCTTGGCAAGATTATTTGATTCAGCAAATTCTCGTAGCCGAAAATCCTTTTACTCAGCAAGTTAAACAACAACCTTTGGCTGATTTATCCCCTTCACTGATTGCAGCGGTAAACCATGATTTAGAAGTGCTACAAACGGTTTATAATTGCAGCGGAGAACAAGTCAGTCAGTGGGTGAAATTTGCGGCAAAGTTGTCTCAGCCACCTGTTGCCTGGAATCAGATAGAAAATCCGGCGGCGTTACCAGAGTATCAAGTGCCATTATGGATGGGGTTTAAATCAGCAAAGAAATGGCCCGATCTTCTGGAAAGTTTAGCAGCCTATTATCACGAGTATGGCTGGGGAATTTTTACAGAATATCGGGCTTTTCGTTGGCAGTCAGGTGAGTTAGTTAGCATCCCACATCCTGACCGGGTTCGGTTGACTGAGTTAGTGGGCTATGAGTTCCAAAAAGTAACATTACTTAATAATACCCAAAGTCTTTTAGCCGGTTTACCCGCTTTGAATGTGTTGCTTTATGGGACTCGTGGGACGGGCAAGTCTTCTTTGGTTAAGGCGTTATTAAATGAGTATGGCGATCGCGGTTTACGTTTAATAGAAGTGAGTAAGTCTACGCTGAAAGATTTGCCAGCGATCGCGGAACAGTTGCGCGATTTGCCCCAAAAGTTTATTGTTTTTGTGGATGATTTGTCTTTTGAAGAAGATGATGATGATTTTAAGGCGCTGAAGATGGTTTTAGAAGGGAATTTAACCGCTAAACCTCAAAATGTGGTGGTTTATGCTACTTCTAATCGCCGCCATTTGGTGCGAGAGTTTTTTGGCGATCGCCCCCGTCCCAGTGTTGAGGAAATTCACGCTTGGGACTCGGTACAAGAAAAGCTTTCATTTAGCGATCGCTTTGGCTTAACCTTAACCTTTGAAGCGGCGAATCAAGACAAATATTTAACCATTGTGCATCATCTCGCTGCTTTAGCTAATATTACTATTTCTCAGGCAGAATTAGACTATCAAGCATTACAATGGGCGACCCAACATAATGGGCGATCGGGACGTACTGCCCGTCAGTTTATTGACTTTCTCATGGGCAAATTAACCGCTAAATCACCGATGAATTAAAATCTATTTTTACAGAAAAAAAATCCGCTATTTGCGGATTATAAAGTTTTCCTTAAGACCAAGACGGGAAATTTATGATCGACGATTACAAGCAGACATTAATAACCAGGATTTCTTAAAATGATTGATGAAACTGAATTACTTAATATAGCGATTAATCATATCAGCAAAGTTCGAGAGTTTGACCCCTACAAAAGTTATCAGGGTGTCAATAGTCGAGAAGAATTTCAACAACTCATTTCACGGGATCCGGCATTTAGTGCTTTAGGATTAGACGATGAGAGATATATTATTGCTAGAGTGGGCGGAAATCTGATCACATCTCTACATCGTAAGCTGGGTGATATGTATCAGGCTTTGTTTGGCTACCTTTTGAAACAAAGTTTTGACTTAGATGAAAATGATTTGTATTTCAGCGTAGATGTTCAAATTGGCGAACGAATTCAAAAGCGTTCTACTGACGGTTTAATCAAAAAAAATAAGTTTAATCAGCGGATTCCTCAAGATTGGATGTCTTATCAAGGAATCGGTTTTGAAGTTCGCTCTTGTTATCAAATTGGCGATTCCAAGAGAATTCAAGCTGATTATGATATGTCATTAGCATTGAAGTCTTATGACATTTTACCTGTCATGTTGGTTTTCTGTAACACATCACTGAGAAGTCCTTTAGCCCGGTTATCTAAAAGTTGGCATCTTTACGAAGGAATTTCCAGTTTCAACTTAGTCGAATCAATTACGGGTTTTAACCTTTACAACTTTTTGCAGAATAATTCTACTATTCTGACTCAAGAAATCGATAATATTCTTTCTATCCTCTAATGCAAACAGCCGTCTCATACAATCGCTTTTTGCCCCCTCGCTTGCGAAAACAGATTATTTTTTCCACCTCAAACCCTTCTTGGGCAAAAATTTTGCCTAAGATAGATTCAGTAAATATTTCTACCCCGGAAAGTCTAGAATTTCCCACAATATAAGCCCCCCGAAACCTTTTACTCTTAACCTGCTGGAGTAGTTTGATATGTTTCCACATATCAATAAAGTATTTGGTGGCATAATTACACATTAAAATACTTTGTTCTTTCAGTGGTTCATAATAGCAAAGATAGGGTTTGATCTCACGGGGAACCGGAAGCAATTCATTTTGCAAAATAGATGTCGCCCGACCCCAAGTTCCTCCCACCGCCTGTAAGTCAATTTCCGTAGCTTGTCCAACATTCTCTAAAATTTCCATAAAGTGTAATTGGGGTCTAGTTTGATGAACGTAGCTATACCGATTGGGATAAGGCGGTGATGTAATGACAAAATCAACGGGATGGTTAATTAGTGTTCTTAAGTCATCTGTTGAATTGCCTAAGCGAATTGAGTTGAGTTGTGAAAATAATCTTTGTTCTGCATTTAGGTTAATTAAATCATCATAAACTATTTTTAAGTTATTGGCAATTTCTTCCATGACATCAATGTTTCTTTGATGATGATCGTCAAAAGTTATTGTGGGATGATTTCTGTGAATATTGGCGCAGTCTAAACAGGCTTTATTTACCGCCAGCCATAAGTAATCTTGAACCGGAAAGTATTCTGATTTTCCTAAAATTTCGCGGCAGATGATTAGGTTTTTCAGGACAGGTTTTTGCCACCATCTAAAAACGTTATGAATAATCGGAATTCTGGTTTTAAATTCCGTCACTACCTCTTCGATGGTTAAATTTTTATAAGCTTCGATTAAAGTAGAGACTTCCGTGAGATATTTTGCCAATAAATTTAGATGGCTGGTATCCCATTTTAGAGATTTATTACCTACTTGTTCTAACACTGGGTTAATTTCAATGCCGATAGTTTTTATGCCATGTTTTTGGCATTCTATAGCGGTGGTGCCTCGACCGCTAAATGGATCGAGGACAACATGATTTCTGGAAATTCCCAATTCTTTGAGCAAAAATCTGACTAAACCGGGGGAATAGCTGGGAGTCAGACGATACCATCTATGCACCGATTCCACTTGTCCGCCTTTGAAGGTAATATCGCCTATGTCTAATTCTTGATAATCAAAACCAGACTCTTGGATATTTGTGTGAAAAGACCTGGTGCGATTCGGCAAAGCCGATCGCTGCCGCGAATCGCGGGTTTCTAGAGAAAATAATGATAACTGTTCAAACATCGTGAATCTGACGATCTGATTTATGATCTAATGATAGTTTATTTTATTTTAGCATATTTTGTAAATTTTAATTCAAAATAATTAGATATAATAATCGATGATTCTTATTATGGTTTATTGACTGCCCGAAATCAACAGGACAAGGAGCTTCAGTGTAGCTTAGTTTACTATCATTACCACAACAAGTAAAATGTTTAATCTCAAAGATGCTTTTTTTGCCTTTATCATTATTGGCATTTTAATTTTAATTGCCAGGGTGATTCGCCAAAAAATCCAATGGTTGCGATCGCTCTATATTCCCAGTTCCATTGTTGCGGGAGTATTGGCTTTATTATTAGGGCCAGGAGTTTTAGGCGCGATCGCTCAAACCATGAACCCAGACTCTCCCCTTGCCAATGGCTTATTTAACGAAACCATTCGCACCGTTTGGTCACAATCTCCCAGTATTTTTATTAACGTCGTTTTTGCCGCAATTTTTATTGGCGAAACCATTCCCAGTCCCAAAAATATTTGGCGCAAAGCTGCCCCCCAAGTTGCATTTGGCCAAACCCTTGCTTGGGGACAATATGTAGTGGGATTATTGTTAGTCATGCTGGTATTAACCCCATTATTCGGCATCGATCCAATGGCGGGTGCTTTAATAGAAATCGCCTTTGAAGGGGGACATGGAACCGCCGCAGGGATGGCAAAAACTTTTGAGGAATTAGGTTTTCCCGAAGGGGCTGATTTAGCCCTAGGATTAGCTACTGTGGGGATTGTTTCTGGCATTGTTGCCGGGACAATATTGGCCAATTGGGCACGACGAAATAATCAGCTACAAATTGATAAAATTGACCCGACCCAACCGGATGAATCAATCATCAAAGGTGATCGAGAATCCCTGGAAATTCAAGTAGCCAGAGCCAATTTAGTCCGAGATTTACTTATCGATCCCTTGACCTTAAACCTGGGTTTTGTGGCCTTAGCCTTATTAATTGGTTGGTTAATTTTGCAAGGATTAGTAGGCATAGAGAATATTACTTGGGCAACTAAGGGAGTTAAACTCATGGCTTATGTTCCCTTATTCCCAATGGCTTTAATTGGTGGCTTGATTGTCCAAGTCATTATGGAACGTTTGGGCTTGACTTTTTTAATTATTCGCCCACTCATTGCTAATATTGCTGGAGTGGCATTAGATATCGTGATTGTCACCGCATTGGCATCAATTTCTCTCAAAGTTTTAGGTAGCAATATTGTAGCTTTTCTGATACTTTCCATTGCGGGAATTGCGTGGAATGTTGGGGTATTTTTATTTTTAGGTCCACGTTTGTTACCTTCGTTTTGGTTTGAACGGGGTATTGGGGATATGGGTCAATCAATGGGAGTTACTGCCACGGGGATTTTACTCATGCGGATGGTGGATCCGGAAAATAAGTCTGGGGCTTTCGAGAGTTTTGCCTATAAACAATTGCTATTTGAACCCATTGTTGGCGGAGGATTATTTACAGCCGCTGCCCCGGCTTTGATTAATCAATTTGGCCCTTTATCAGTGTTGTTGTTAACGGGCATGATTCTGATGTTTTGGTTAGTTTTTGGTTTGTGGAATTTTAAACAAACCAGGCAGAATTCTTGAACTAAGAAAGCGGGTTTCTTCTGGGTGGTTCAGAAACCCGCTTTCTTCAAATCTCGGCTGCGATACCAAGAAACCGGGTTTCTTGGCAAAGTTAATCCGTTACGATGCCAAAATTATCGCAGAAACCCGGTTTCTTCACACTCCAGGACGCTGGGCGATTCCGCAAAGCGGACGAATGGCGCGATCGCTCCTAGCAACTTTTCCGAATACCCACTATAATAAATAATATCAGTGTTAATGCTTGTAGTCAACTAATATACCCAAAACCTATGACAATTGCTCAAGAAAAACAACCGACAATTCTCCCCGAAAATGTTATAATACCAGGTAGTGATTTATACAGTGATGAACCGCCATTGGAAAGTAACCTACATTTGCGGCAAATGATGCTGCTGATTGAATGTTTAGAATGGTTATGGCAAGACCGGAATGATTTTTTTGCTGCCGGAAACCTGACCATTTACTATAGTCCGAATCAAAAGAAATCAGAAGATTTTAAAGGTCCAGACTTTTTTGTGGTACTGAATACTAAGCCTGACCGAACTCGCAAAAGTTGGGTAGTTTGGCAAGAAGAGGAAAAATATCCCGATCTGATCGTCGAAATTCTCTCGGACAGTACCGCTAAAACTGATAGAGATTTGAAGAAACAGCTTTATCAAGACACTTTTCGTACCTCGGATTATTTTTGGTTTGACCCATACAGTTTAGAATTCGCAGGCTTTCATTTAGTTGATGGCAAATATCAGCCCATAGAACCGAATGAGTTGGGTTATTTATGGAGTGATTCACTCAAGTTATACTTGGGAGTATATGAGGGTAAATTACGCTATTTTACTGCTGAAGGTAAGTTAGTCCCTACCCCAGAAGAATTAGCGGCGAAGTTAGCGGCGAAACTGCGGGAATTAAATATTGACCCAGATAGTTTATAATTAGAAGGTAATCAACTATGACAATTGCTCAAGAACGACCACCGATAATTATCCCTAAAAATGTTATAATACCAAGGATTGATTTATACAGTGATGAACCGCCCTTGGAAAGTAACCTACATTTGCGGCAAATGATGCTGCTGATTGAATGTTTAGAATGGTTATGGCAAGACCGGAATGATTTTTTTGCGGCGGGAAACCTGACCATTTACTATAGTCCGAATCAAAAGAAATCAGAATATTTTAAAGGCCCAGACTTTTTTGTGGTACTGAATACTAAGCCTGACCGAACTCGCAAAAGTTGGGTAGTTTGGCAAGAAGATGGAAAATATCCCGATCTGATCGTGGAAATTCTCTCGGACAGTACCGCTAAAACTGATAGAGATTTGAAGAAACAGCTTTATCAAGACACTTTTCACACCTCGGATTATTTTTGGTTTGACCCAAATAGCTTAGAATTCGCAGGCTTTCATTTAGTTGGTGACAAATATCAGCCCATAGAACCTAATGAGTTTGGTTATTTATGGAGTGATTCACTCAAGTTATACTTGGGAGTATATGAGGGAAAATTACGCTATTTTACTCCCGAATGTAAGTTAGTCCCTACCCCAGAAGAATTAGCGGCGAAGTTAGCGGCGAAATTGCGGGAATTAAATATTGACCCAGATACTCTGTGATTTTTCAGAGGATTAGAGAAGTGATGATAAGATTAGAATTGGCAGGGGAATAGAAACCGGGTTTCTTGAGCGATTTAGCGATACAATCAAGATTTTTGGCAGAAACCCGGTTTCTTTATGGTTGCGACTATAAAATATCTTCAACTTTGGCTAAAAACCGTTTGACTTGTTTTTCCCAAGTCCAATTTTCCATAAACTTGGCAGCTTTTAAGCCTTTTTGTTGGGCTTCTCGACGATTCACATAGACTCTTTCTAGGGCACTAATTGCCTCACTGACTTCAGACTCTCCCCAGCCAACTACCCCAGTAAAAAAATGAGGGGTGGGTTGCACTGGACGCTGACGAGATAAGGCATAACAATGGTGGTCATGGATTAAGTCTAAATGGCCGGTATTCGCCGATAAAATAGTGGGAATTCCACAGGCCATAGTTTCCATTGCTGCGAGGTTTGTTCCCCCTTCACAACGACTGGTGAAAATTGCTACATCCGCTTCTCGGAGAATTTGGCCGATTTGATGATTGGGAACTATTCCTAGGTCAATAAATGAATCTGGGGGTAAGCCATTGGCGATTAACCATTCCGCAATTTTAATTTGGTTATTTTCCCCAACTTCGGGCAATCCAACTACATTGCCTGCTTGTTCTAAGCCTTGCATATATTGCGGCCAAAAGTTATGCCATGCAGTGATGAGTAAGGCTTCAGGATGGCGGCGTTGAAATTCTTTAAATGCAGCAATGACAATATCTTGTCCTTTGCGAAATTCTAGTTTTCCTCCAGAAAAAATTACAAAGCGATCGCCCCATAAGTTTGATTTGGGTGCATGATGAAATATGGTCGGATCGATGCCTTGTTGCACGGTGCAAACATGGTTAATTCCGTGATACTTTAATAATTTTTCATTCCAGGTAGAACCAGCAATAATCAGATCGTATTTTTCCGCATTTAGACGCGCTTCTGCGGTCATATTGGTATCTTCTAAGAAAATCACGCCGATATTTTTATTGCCCCTGGGAATATCTAAGCTAGTCAGGTTTTTGCCCAATGCATGAATCACGGGAAAATCACAGGCAATTTGTTTCCCAGGATTGCGGGAAATTAATTCTTGCAGTTTTTGATAATTGCTTAATACTGGCTGTAATAATGCCCGATATAAGGGATTTAATTCCGCTGGATTTATGGCCGGGGGCATTAACAGAACCGGATAAAATCCAGGACTAACGCTGGGAGACTTTAATAATTGTAGGGTGAGATTCATCCCATAAATTCCCCAGCCAGTCATTTGACTTAATTGCCAACCAAGCCCTAATCTTAACCGGCTATTAGATGATAGATTCATAGGTGTTAATGATGTAAGATTTGCATAAATTGATGATGAATTGTCGGGGCTTTGTTCCGGCGATCGCGCTTCATATTCTTCTGGTAGCCCTCGATCGGCTATTTTTTCATAATTCGGTTGCTGGGCAATAAGCTGCGGTAAATTTTTTACCTCTAATTGATAGATATCTGGAGAATTGCGCCCGGTCGTCAGAGTTGCTTGCAGGGCAGCAAAAACTCGCTGAAATAACTCATCCCAGTCACCGGATTGTGACAGCCGAAATATTCTCATGGTGGGATACCAAGGACTATCTTGTCTCTCTTGCATCCAGCGCCAATCTTGATGATTTCCTAATAATAACCAGACGGGTTTACCCATTGCCCCGGCTAAATGCGCGATCGCTGTATCCACCGTGATGACTAAATCTAATTGGTCAACAATAGCAGCAGTATCCGCAAAATCATTTAACTGACTATCTAAATTTTCAATATGCACCAACTCCCCCCTTTTTAAGGGGGGTTGGGGGGGATCAAACCCTAAAGTTGATAAATCCTTAACGCGATCGCCTTTTTGCAGACTATATAACTTAACCTCTGGTAAATTCAGCAACGGTAAAAAATATCTCAACTCACAAGAACGCAACGCATCTTGTTGATGATTGGGATTCCCTGCCCAAACAATGCCGATGTGAAAATTAGGGTTTAACAGTAGAGAATTACCCCTGTTTTTCTGATTCAACAATAAAGGAGGATTAACATAAGGAATTGGGGCGGGAATTGTTGCTAAAGTAGTGCCGAAAATATGCGGTAAACTCATTAAAGGACAATGCAGATCGAACTCTGGTAGAGGTTCTCCTTTAATCGCAATTTGCTGGACACAAGGAACCGTTTCAAATAAGCGGGCTAATGGTTGCGGACATTCAACAATTATCCGTCCTCCCTGTTGAGCAACTAAGGCAACATAGCGGATAAATTGAATTTGATCGCCGAATCCTTGCTCGTTATATAATAGGATTGTTTTGCCGTTTAATGGGGTGCCATCCCAAAGCGGTTGCGGGAAAGAACGGCGCGGAAAATCTGCGGTTGCCCACCGCCATTCATATTCGGCAAAACCCCGTTTTAAGTTGCCGGTAATTAATAAACTAATGCCTAAATTCCAATGGGCTTCGGCATAATCGGGCTTAATAGCTATGGCTTGTTCATAACAGTTAATTGCCTCAGCTAATTGGTCAATTTTTTTAAAGATATTGCCTAAGTTGCTGTAAGCTTGGGCAAAGTTGGGCTGATATTTAATCGCTTCTCGGTAATGCCATATTGCCGCTTCTGTCTGACCGGCGTTTTCTAATAATCGGGCTAAATTATAGTGGGCTTCGGCAAAATTTGGGGATAAATTAATTGCCGATTGGTATTCGGTAATCGCCTCAGCAAATTGGCCGATTTCTTCTAAAGTTACCGCTAGGTTATGATAAATTGTGGGTAAGGGTAATTCATTGGTATTACCAAATTTAACCGCTTGACGATAATGATCGATCGCTTCTAATAAATTTCCTTGCTGTTTTAAAGCAACAGCTAAATTATTATGGGTTTTGGCATAATTCGGGTTAATTTCTAATGCTTGACGATAATAAGCGATCGCCTCTGATAAATTCCCCCCTTGATAAGCACTTACTCCTTGTTTATGCAGGCGATCGCTTTCGGTTTCATCCGCAGACAGAACAGGAATATGCCAATTTTTTAAAGGGGAAGCATTGGGACGATTAATTTTCGCTGGTGATTCATCGATTTTTTCCCCAAATACTTCGCCCTTACCAGTCGGATAAATTAAATCTTTTAAAGCCAATTTCACCCGATCGAATACTCCCTCCCAGTCTCCCGGTTGAGGTTGGCGAAATAGCCGCATAATTGACGGATACCAAGGGCTATCTACACGATTTAACATCCATCTCCAGTCTGGGGCAAAAGGCAATAAAACCCAGACAGGTTTACCCATTGCCCCAGCTAAATGGGCCACTGCTGTATCCACTGTAATCACTAAATCTAAGGGCGCGATCGCATTTGCCGTATCCGCAAAATCTTTCAACTTACTGCCAATATCTCGGATATTATTAGCCGATAGAAGAGATAATTCTGCCTCGGTGACTTCCTTTTGCAGACTATATAAATGGATGGGAAGATTCGCCGCTATTTTATAATCCAATAACTGCAAAAAATGCTGGGGCAAACAGGCGCGATAACGACTGCGATCGCCTGGATAAAAAGGATTACCCGCCCAAACAATACCAATTTTCCAGGGAATTTCTCCTCCCCCTGCCTCTTTCTTGAACAAATGGAAGCTGGTGGGGATATCTTCCGCATATAAATAAGGAATATCTGCGGGAATAGTTGCCAGAGTCGTCCCCAGAATTCGCGGCAAACTCATCAACGGTGCATAAACATCAAACTCTGGTAAAGCATGACCTTCAAGAATTAATCGATCCAAATGCAGCAGGGATTCGCATAATCGCAACAAAGGCTTAGGACATTCTAAAATTACTCGTCCGAACTCCCCTACCTTTTGTTTGACTAAATCCACATAACGAACAAATTGGATTGTATCCCCAAATCCCTGTTCGCAATGTAATAAAATTCTTTTGCCCAATATGTCTGAACCATCCCAAAGGGGTTGGGAAAAATTCCGGGGCGATCGAAAATTTCCGCCCCGCATTTGCCAGCGCCATTCATACTCCGTAAAACCCCGTTGTAAGTCACCAGCTAATAATAAAGTAAACCCTTGATTCCACCTTGCCCCCAAATGATTGGGATTCAGTTCTAGGGTTTTTTTGTAGCAATCTAATGCCTCTTTTAATTTTCCTTGGGCTTGCAGCACATTGCCTAAATTATTATAAGTTTCGGGATAATTAGGATTACGGCTTAATGCTTGTTGATAACTGTTAATCGCCCGATCTAGTTCACCTAAAGAGGCGAATACATTACCCAGTCCATACCAAGCATCCGCATAATTGGGATTAGCGGTTAAAGCTTGTTGATAATGGGCTTTCGCTGCTTCTAGCTGGTTTTCTTGCCAGAGAATATTGGCTAAATTGTTATGGAGATAAGGGGCATTTGGTTCAATGGTTAATGCTTGCCGCAACAGGGCGATCGCCTCGATAAATTGTTTCTCTTGTTTGAGGGCGATCGCCAAATTATTCAACGCCTCTAAATTACGCGGTTGACAGTCAAGCACCTGACGATAAAATTGGATTGCTTCCTCCCGTCGTCCCGCTTCATGGTGCGATCGCCCTTGGTTCAATAGTTCGCTAATTTTTTGGAAATCCACAGACAATTAACCTTTACTTGTATTAAATTAAGAATCCATCAAAATTCATCAAGATCCATCAAAATCCATCAAAATCTATCGCCAATTCCTCTTGCAAACAATCGCGAATCACGATATGATGTTGAAAAGCCAAATCAGTTTGCAAGGCGGTTGCTAAATCAAACCATTTTACCTCTTCCACCTCCCCCGCTGACACTTGCGGTGACAGTTCCGGTAAACTATCCACCCAAAACATCAGGGCAAATAAAAGCGTGACATTTTGTTTTCCTCTGGGGAGACTTTTCACCAAATAAGGGTGCTCAAAACTCCCTTGAAACTTGTCACAGCGATCGCGAATTTCCAGTAAATTTAGCCCCAACTCTTCATAAGTTTCTCGAATCACCGCCTCCGTTGCGGTTTCATCCCAATCCAGATAGCCCCCAGGAAGACCCCACTTACCCACTTCATCGGGTAAATCTGTCCCCCGTTTGCCTAAAGGGACAAAAATGCGCTGTCCCTCATCCCCAGACAGCACAAATAATACCACTGGCAACACCGTTACACTGCGGCTAATCCAGTAAACTTTACCATCCTGTTCGATACACCAATTATGACGATTTTTAAACTGCATGACTGATATTTACTCCATATTTGTGGTTGGTTGTTGGTTGTTAGTTATTTGTTGTTAGTTATTTGTTGTTAGTTGTTTGTTGTTTGTTGTTTGTTGTTGGTTGTTAGTTGTTTGTTGTTTGTTGTTGGTTGTTTGTTGTTTGTTGTTAGTTGTTTGTTGGCAGCCATTGGTTATAGGTTACAGGTCATTTGTCATAAGTTAAACAAGACAAACATTAAGTAACAGATAACCGAAAACAAGTAACCAACAACAAATAACCAACAAACAACTTGCCAGGGAAGAGGGAACGGGGAACGGGGAACGGGGAACGGGGAACAGGGGGAAGCCGCCGTCGTGTAGGGTGTAGGGTGTAGGGTTCGAGAGGGTGTGGGGTGTAGGGTGTAGGGTGTAGGGAAGAGGGAATAATTGATAATTGATAATTAACAATTGATAATTGATAATTTTGTTTAATTGTCAATTGTCAATTGTTAATTGTTAATTGTTAATTATTCCCCACACCCAACAACCAACAACCAACAACCAACCAACAACAACCAACAACCAACAAATAATTAATTTATCCACTCTATAAGCAGAACTTCCTGATTTTCTCACGGTTGCGCTAAACTACAAATGTTAGTCCCTCAGCAGCATTTCGTTATTTGTTATTTGCTATTTGTTATTTGTTGTTCGGGGAGTTTTCCTCTAAGCAGCAGATAACAACTAAATTACAGCTTGTTCACTAATCGCTTAACACATTGCCCTCACCCTAAATCTCTCTCCCAAAAAGGGAGAGGGATTTAGAAGACCAATCGGATTATTTCTGAACAGGCTATAATTACAAATAACTTAAGCATAAACAAGAAGAAAAATCATCTTAGGAACAATCACTTTAGAAACAATATGAAACCTACTTCACTTGGGATTTTATTGGCCACCATTTCTTTAGGCTTAAACATAGGAATCCATCAATCTTTAGCCAGAGAATCGATGCACAATTCGACTAGAGAAACTTTTAGAGAAAATTTTCAGACCTCTTTCAACGGTTCACTGGAAGCAGAAGCCCAAGCTGAAGCTTTATATCAACAAGGAAATTTCCCCCAAACCATTGAACTTTTAGAAAATTTAGCCAATCAATATGCAGCCCAAAAAGACGCTCTGAATCAAGGCAGAATTTTCCGCAATCTCAGCTTAGTTTATCTAGACAATGGCCAATTTAATCAAGCGGAAAACTCAATTAACCAGAGTTTAGAAATTATTTGTCAAAATATCAATTGTGAAGCTGCTGTTAGTCCCGCGAAGGTGGGCAGAAATGCTCATAGAGAATTCATCCAAATTCTGGCTCAAGCCTTAGAGGTGAAGGGCAAAATAGAATACAATTCGGGAAATGCCGAAGATGCCCAAGAAACTTGGAAAAAAACCGTTAATCTGTATGACAGCCTTGGCGATATTCAAAATTCGATTCGCACCAAAGTTTCCCAAGTCCAAGCGTTGCGATCGCTCGGACTTTATCGGACGGCATTGGAAAACTTAATGGCAATGGAGCAAGTGTTAGCGGAACAACCGGATAACTTAATCAAAGCCCAAGCCCTGCAAAGTTTAGGCGAAGGACTCAGAGTAGTGAGAAAATTACCTGAATCCACAAAAATATTAGAACAAAGTTTGGCGATCGCCCAAAAAAAAGCCAATCCAGACATAATTTCTGGAGTGCTAATCAGCCTGGGAAATAACGCCGAATTTCTCCAAGATGATGACGCTGCATTAAAATTTTATCAACAAGCGAGTCAAAGCTCTGATAACCCCAGTGCGATCGTAGAATCCGATCTACATCAAATGCGGGTATTACTGCGCCAAGAAAACCAAAATTTATCGGTAATTAAATTTTTAAAAGATCATATTAAAAATAACTTAGAAATTTTGCCATATTCTCAACAAAAAAATTATGCCAGAATAAATCTTGCTTTACAGTTAATTAACCTGAAAAATCATCATATTGTCAATCAAGAAGAAATATTCATAACCTTACCGGAAATTGCTCAATTATTAGCGGATTCTGTTAAAGAATCTCGGCAATTAGGAGATCGAAGAGGCGAAGCTTATGCCCTAGGATACTTGGGAAATTTATATGAACAAAATGAGCAATGGGAAGACGCCATAACCGCCACCAGAGAAGCTTTACTCATTGCTCAAGCAATTAATGCCGATGATATTGCCTATCAATGGCAATGGCAAACAGGACGAATTCTTAAGGCTCAAGGAGATCGGGAAAAAGCGATCGTCTCCTATCAAGCTTCGGTCAAAACGTTGCAATCTTTACGCGGCGATTTAGTCGCTATGAGTTCCGACGCTCAATTCTCATTTCAAGAAACCGTCGAACCTGTTTACCGAGAAATGGTCAGCTTATTATTGCCAGCCAATCAAGAAGCCAAACAGTCTGATTTAATCATGGCGCGTGAAGCGATTGAAGCCTTACAACTTGCCGAACTGGATGACTTCTTTCAAGATGCTTGTTTAGATACAAAATCTGTCCAAATTGACCAAGTAGACCCAACCGCTGCGGTATTTTATCCGATTATTTTGCGCGATCGCCTAGAAGTGATTGTCACCATTCCCGGACAACCCTTACGCCGTCACAGCACCCCAATTGCCCAAGAAGAAGTCGAAGACACCCTCCTAGAAATGCGGAACGCCCTCACCGCCCCTTGGCGGCGGCGCAGCGTCCGTTCCTTTCTGCCCTTCTCCGAGCAAGTCTATGACTGGTTAATTCGGCCATTTGAAGCCGACCTTGCTGCCCACAAAGTCGAAACTCTAGTCTTTGTCTTAGATGGTGCCTTGCGTAGTAGCCCGATCGCCGCCCTTTATGACGGAGAAAAATATCTCGCGGAAAAATACAACATTGGCCTCACTCCGGGTCTACAACTTCTCCCCCCCAGCCCGATGGCCCAACAAGAGATCCAAGCCCTTACCGCCGGACTCACCGAAGCCCGTCAAGGATTTCCTGCCCTGCCTGGGGTCGGCATAGAATTTGACCGGATTCAGCAAAAAATCAACACCAAGAAACTCCTGAACGAATCCTTCACCGAACCTAGTTTTAGAACCCTCTTCCAAGAACTGCAATTTCCCATCGTTCACTTTGGCACTCATGGGGAATTTTCCTCCAACGCCGAAGACACCTTTATCCTCACCTGGGACGATCGCATCAACGCCAACGAACTAGACAATCTTTTGCGCTTAGAAGAACGCCAAGGGGCAGCCGTGGAGCTACTCATTCTCAGTGCTTGTCAAACCGCCGTCGGTGACAAACGAGCCGCCCTCGGACTCGCAGGGGTTGCCGTCCGTGCCGGAGCCCGCAGCACCATGGCCTCTCTTTGGTATGTCAGCGACGAAGCCACCGCCGAACTAATGAGTCAATTTTATCAAGAACTCGTCACCACAAATCCCACAGTAGGCCGCCGCCAAACCAAAGCCGAAGCCCTGAGTTATGCCCAACGAGCCATGATTCAAAACCCAGAATTTTCTCATCCATACTACTGGGCGGCTTTTGTCTTGGTGGGAAATTGGTTGTAGGCTAAATTAACAAGTTTAAAATCTGCCCCTGCCCTAAGCAGCGGTTAGGCTAAGGAACAAGTTGAGGTTTCTGGCTGTGCCAAAAAGCCGGGGATCTAAGCGCAAACTTAAAATTGTGGGTTGGGTTTCTTGGACGGTGGACCCAACCTGCACGATTAATACACGATTAGACTGAGTTCATTCACTTAAAACAAGACCATGAAAATTAAGAGTGGTACTACTGGCATTGCTAAAGTCGCTGCCGCAACCTTTTTAACCCTAGCGGTAGCGCTTCCGGGCTTCGCCCAATCGATTTTTGGCAAAAGAGAAGTCGATCAAAATGACTTCATTGCCGCAGCCCAGCCTCGTGCTGGTGGCAATTACAATCTAGTCATCATAGAACAGCAGTCAACCGCGAGAAGTTGCTGGACCGAAAGCGGTTCTAGCCCAGTCACCGTGGACTTACTGCTGCTCACTTTTAACTTTACGGGCATTTGCGGACGCAGTTTAGACAGTAACGGCTACTCCATTAGAATGGCTGATAACGACCTGGGAATCGATTACAGCCTCCGAGCCGTACAAAGAGGCAGTGAAGTTTATTTAATAGGAGTGCCCCGTGTTTCCAGCCAACCAGAAGTGGTCATTGGCAGAACTTATGGCCTTTCCAGTCAACCGATGAAAATTGTCCTGAATTCCGGTTGGCGTTTTACCAAAAGAACTTACGAAAGCACCACCCTCGGTCACGTCTATGTCACCAACGACCAAACCCTAGCGGCTGTGGCTGGTAGCACGCCAACTCCGACGCCGACGCCGACGCCGACGCCGACTCCTACCCCCGGATTCGCTGATGTCACTGGGGATATTTATGCCCAAGAAATTACCCAGGCGATCGGTGAAGGATTTATTTCCGGGTTTCCAGACAATACTTTCAGACCGCGAGAAACCCTGACTCGCGAACAAGTGATTTCAATGGTGGTCGAAGCCTTACAAAAGATTCCCGGAACCAATATTTCAGTTCCCGCTCAAGCTTCGGTCAGACCTTATCCAGATGTGGTGCCTACCCGTTGGAGTGCGGCAAAAATTCAATTTGCTCGCGATAACAATATTATTACCGGCTATCCCGATGGCACATTTCAGCCCGGTCAACCTGTGACCCGCGCCGAACTGATGGCAATTTTGCGACGGGCCGCCGAGTTCGCCAAATCTCGCAAAGGAGCAAGCGTCACCTTAACTTCTACCCGAACCGCCACCAGATTTGCCGATACGTCGGGACATTGGGCTTCGGCTTTGATTGGCCAAATGTCTTCTTATTGTGAAGTGGCTTCACCGTTGAATGAAACCGGCAGTTCATTTTTCCCGAACAGTTCCGCCCAACGCAACTATGCGGCAGCGGCAACTTTACGCATGATGAATTGTGTGAAAACCGGGAATTAATTGATTTGTTATTTGTTGGTTGTTGGTTGTTGGTTGTTGGTTGTTAAGTAGACGGGCAGAAATAAATGCACCACAGACCCAATGAGAAAAAAACTGTCATTCCCGCCGATGGCGGCCTTCGCGGGGGTAAACTCCGACGGGAATCCACAGCCTATCGGCGGGGAAAGAAAAGTGCAATTAATTATGTTCACCTACTTAGTTGATTGTTGTTGGTTGTTGGTTGTTGGTTGTTGGTTGTTGTTAGTTGTTAGTTGTTGATTGTTGATTGTTGATTGTTGATTGTTGATTGTTTTTACTGTTAGCCCTTTACCAACAACTAACAACCACCAACCACCAACTAACAACAACCAACCACCAACTAACAACAAATAACAACCAACCAACAACAAATAACTATTTTGCCTGTTGACGCGCTTGTTTAATCATGGCAATTAAGGTTTGATGCGCGTCTTCCGAGTCTTGGAGAACATGACCGAATTTAATTTGAATTGGCACAGTTTCTCCGTTGACTTCCGCCACTAAGTCCATGCTTTCCGGTACAATAGAATTCATGGTGGCGGCAGTGGCGGCGGGTAAGTTGCCAAAGGCTTGAGCGTAGATTAAAACTGCATCCGCATGGTCTTCGTTCATGTGTTTGCAGATGCGATCGCTCACGGTTTTGGTAATCGGATCGGCCATACTTTACTTTCCTTACATTACGGGCAGAGAGTTACTTGTTTATTCTATCAATATTTGGGACGAAAATTCCTGGAAGCAACCGTTAAAAAACAACTTTTAAGAAAATTTCCCAATCAGCGCATTCAACAACTGCCAAGAAGAATAGCCAATAAAGCTGACCAGAAAAATAAACAGACTGATACTTAAAAGCGATCGCAATTTTGACAAAAAATCTTGGTTCATGTCTTTTCTCCTCCGTAATATGATATTATGTGTTATTGGTTATTCATTATTTATGATACCATTTCCAAAAATTTATGCAACAATATTTATATTGTAGGGTAGGCAAAAATTCACCATTATATATGGTATGGTGGGTAAATTTTTTTGCCCACCATACGAATATTATAGACTGTTGGATGAATTTTTGTAAATGGTATTAGCCAGTAACTATCAAAGATAAATTAATCATTACCATTAATTACCAGCTTTTACTGACCAACAACAAACAACAAACAACAAACAACAAACAACAAACAACAAACAACAAACAACAAACAACAAACAACAAACAACAAACAACAAACAACAAACAACAAACAACAAACAACAAACAACAAACAACTAATAACTAATTATTGAAAACTGGACACCGCAGTCATCACAGTTCCGAACAAAGACCCGCCCAGCAACGCCATTGTAGCCAGGGAAGCCATACCGAAACCCACAAAGCGTTTTTCCGGGGCTTGATAATAACCCCAAGCATACAAAATTCGGCCAAGAATCCAAACTGCCCCAATTGATGCGGCCCAAATCTCGTTAATAAACAGAGAAAATATCCACAAAGCGGGTAAAAATACAATCAATTGTTCCAGGGTATTTTGCTGCACTCTGACTACGCACTCAAACTCTGGACTTCCAGACATAGCCGGTGGTTTTACCCCATACTTGGCTCTGGCTCTGCCCACATTGATTGTCACCACGAAATACATTAATAAAGCCAGAACCGTGACTAAACTAGGCCAAGGATACATAAAATTTCTCCAAAAAATCAGTGAATTCATTGGCATAACTAGCCAATTATTAGCTAATTAATCTTAGCATAAATTTAGCGGAAAAATGTCCCAAATAATCTAAAAATTAGATATTTTTTTAGATTATTTTTGTTTAAATGCTATAATTATAACCGTAAAATTATAATTTTTCAAGTCAATGTCACAGTCTAGACCCGTTTTATCAATTTTTGTCACGAATCATGGTTTTGGTCATGCGGTGCGAGCGGCATCGGTGGCCGCCGCAATTCAAAAGTTAAATCCAGAAATTGTGCTGATTCTGGTGACAACGGCGCCCCGTTGGTTGCTGGAAAGTTATATTCCGGGGGATTTTATTGTGCGTCCTCGGGCTTTTGATGTGGGGGTGATTCAAAGTGATAGTGTTAACATGGATTTAGGGGCAACGCTGCAAAAATTACAAGAAATTCGCCAAAAACAAAATTATTTAATTGCTTCAGAAATCGATTTTCTCCGGCTGAATCGGGTGGGGTTAATTTTGGCCGATATTCCCCCTTTAGTGGCGCCGTTGGCTAAAGCTGCCGGAATTCCCTGTTGGATGATGGGCAATTTTGGCTGGGATTTTATTTATCGTCCTTGGGGCGGTGAATTTGTGGCGATGGCTGATTGGATTGGCGAATGTTTTAGTCAGTGCGATCGCCTATTTCGTTTACCTCTCCATGAACCAATGAGCGCTTTTCCCCAAATCGCTGAAGTGGGATTAACTGGGGGCGATCCCCACTACTCTACCGCCGAAATTCGGGAAAAATTTGCCTTAACCGCCCCCAAAGAAAAAACAATTTTACTGACCTTTGGTGGCTTGGGATTGCAGGGGATTCCTTATAAAAATTTAAGCCAGTTTTCCGATTGGCAATTTATCACTTTTGACCCACAAGCCCCGAATTTAGCTAATTTGCTAAAAGTCAGCGGTCATCAATATCGCCCGGTGGATTTAATGCCCGTTTGTGGGCGGGTGATTTCTAAACCGGGATATAGTACCTTTGCGGAAGCTTTACGCTTAGAAGTGCCCCTAGTTTCTTTGTTGCGAGAAGGTTTTGCCGAGTCACCATTACTGATTTCCGGTATCAAAAACTACGGTTTCCACCAAATTATTACCCAAGCAGACTTTTTTGAGAGTGAGTGGGAATTTTTGCGTCAAGACCCCGAACCACCGAAAACATCTAATGTTCTGGCTAAAGATGGATCGCAGGCGATCGCCCAGGCAGTTGTGGACTATTTCCAGAAAGGTGAAGCGAAAAACCCTGAATTGACCTAAGCATTTCCCGCCTATTTTTTAGTCCGGTTTTATTTAATTGCAGAAAATGGGTATAATCTTTGATAGATTATAATTAAAAAATCTCGGTAAACCTCCGTAAATTTCAAGGTTGCATCTATGGCTTTTTTAATGGGTCGCCAGCGCCAACTATTTTTGAGCATTTGTGCTTTTTTTGCCACCGTGCTCCTGGTATTACTCTGGGGAGGAATGGGCGATCGCCTCTGGGCAAACCCCACCAATCAAAACCAGGCTATACCCTTAACCCAAGGATGGAAGTATCGTTGGGGTGACTCTCCCTTGAATGATGCGGGGGTGCCCATTTGGACGCTAAAAAATGGCGATGTGTCTCCCGAAGAGTGGCAGCCATTGCCGCTAAAGCAAAAAATTCCTAAACCGCCGAATGTGGAAACCGTCTGGGTGCGAGTTCCTTTGCCGGACAATGTTTGGCGGTATGCCAGTATTTATCTGCGAGGATTGCCTTATCAAGCGGATATTTATTTAGGGTCGAAATTACTGGCTAAAGACTTTATCCCGATGTCAGCCTTACGAGAATTTAAGTTTGATAACTATCAATATAAACTGCCAATATTATTGCTACATTACTTAAAAAATAAAACTTTATTTTTTAGGCTGAATGTTGCCAACACTCAATCCATAACCATCGCTAATTATGATGAAATTTTAATCGGAACTCCATCACAGATTTTAGAAGATTTGCTAAGGAAAGATATTGATAATTTAGTTTTAGGCTTTTTTCTCCTTGCTGTGGGTATTTTTGCCCTGTTTATTCTCGCTAAAAATAAAAGCCACCAAGAATATTTACCGTTTGGGTTTGCAGCGATCGCGATCGCCTTGCAACTGCTAGTTTATACAGAAACCATTTTTTTACTAATAAAGTTGCCGATCTTATTATATAAGATTCGCAGCCTTAGCTTATACGCTATTCCGGTATTTTTCTATGATTTTTACGAACATATTTTTGGTGCAGGGTACAAAAAAGTCATTAAGAAACTATGGCAAATTCATGCTGTATTTGGCGTTGGTGCATTCGGGTTAGAAGCTTTGAATCTGGTGGACGGATTTCTGCTGAGAAAAGTTTTTTATGTTTTGGCTTTAGTCGGATTGTCGGTTTTGATCGTTCATGTGATTAACTCCTCCGTCAAAGGCGATCGCGACTGCCGACTATTTAACGTCGGATTTACAATTTTATTGCTTTGTGCCGTTCACGATATTTTCCGGGATGCGGAAGGTTGGTATATCATCAACTATACCTTATACCCCTGGGGAATGTTTATGTTTATTGGCTGCTTGGGATTGATTTTAGAATCGCGATTTTCCCAAGCTAACCAGCAACTAAAAACCTATTCCAAACAATTAGAAGCACAAAATTTAGAATTACAAAAACTAGATCGGTTAAAAGATGAATTTTTAGCCAATACTTCCCACGAACTGCGTACCCCCCTGAATGGGATTATTGGTCTGGCTGAATCCATGATTGATGGCGCCACAGGTGCGGTCACAGATGTTCAGGCATCGAACCTGTCCATGATTGCCTCTAGTGGTCGTAGACTCTCGCAATTAGTCAACGACCTGCTGGACTTTTCTGAACTAAAACACCGGCAACTAAAACTGCAAATTAAGCCCGTAGGACTCCCCGGAATTATTGATTTAATTTTGCAAATTTGCCAACCGCTGATTCAAACAAAATCCCTGCAACTGATTAACCAGATTAGTCGGGATTTGCCACCGATTCAAGCGGATGAAAATCGCTTACAACAGATTCTCTATAATTTAATCGGCAATGCCATTAAGTTTACGGAAAGTGGGGTGGTAGAAGTTTCCGCAAAAATTATCCCAGAAACCAGTGAATTATCTAGTAAATCATCTCCGGGAAATCCTCAACTGGCTATTACGGTTGCTGATACAGGAATTGGCATTCCTGAAGATAAGTTAAGCATAATTTTTCAAGACTTTGAACAAGCAGATGGATCTACTGCCCGAAAATATGGCGGAACCGGGTTAGGGTTAGCGGTGACAAAACAACTCGTAGAACTCCACGGCGGTCAAATTTGGGTAGAATCTACGGTTGGAGTGGGTTCGCGCTTTACGTTTACCTTGCCTATCAGTAAAGCAGAAGCAACCACAACCGGAAAAGATATTCCTCTATTTCGGGAAAAATTAGAAAATATTTCTAAAAGTTTACCTTGGGTAGAACGGCTGGTAGACCATTCAGGGCAATCCAATTTAATGGACTCTAATTTATTAGATCGGGTGGTGGATTTAGAACAGTTTCCCGAAGCAACTTTTCAAAATCAGCATTTTCAGATTTTAATTGTCGATGATGAACCCGTGAATTTACAGGTTTTAGTGAATCAACTCTCGGTGCAAAATTATAAGGTGGTGCGGGCTTCTAGTGGCGCCGAAGCTTTAGATTTGATTGAACAAGGGTTTAAGCCTGATTTGGTTTTATTGGATGTGATGATGCCCGGAATGACCGGGTATGAGGTTTGTCAACAATTGCGGCAAAAATTTCCGGCTGCGGAGTTGCCGGTGGTGATGTTAACCGCTAAAAATCAAGTGTCTGATTTGGTGATTGGCTTGGAATCTGGGGCAAATGATTATTTAACTAAGCCGATTTTCAAGAATGAACTATTGGCCAGAATTAAAACCCATTTGCGCTTGGCAAAAATCAATATTGCTTATGGTCGGTTTGTGCCTTATGAGTTTTTGCAATTTCTAGAACGGGAAAGCATTATTGATGTGCAATTGGGCGACCAAGTACAGAAAGAGATGACAATTTTATTTTCTGATATTCGGGCATTTACTACGTTGTCAGAACACATGACTCCGAAGGAAAATTTTGATTTTATTAATGATTATTTGCAGCGCGTTGGGCCGGTGATTCGCGATCGCCACGGGTTTATTGATAAGTATATTGGCGATGCGGTGATGGCCCTGTTTCCCCAAACCGCTGATGATGCCCTACAAGCAGCGATCGCCATGTTGGAACAAGTGGCCAAATTTAACCAGGAAAAACAAGCGCAAGGTCAAGAGGCGATCGCGATCGGCGTGGGCTTACATACGGGCACCCTGATGCTGGGAACCATTGGCGAATCACAACGGATGGAAAGTACCGTGATTTCTGATGCGGTTAACTTAGCTTCACGGTTGGAAAGTTTAACCAAACTTTACGGCGCCTCGATTTTAATCAGCGAGGAAACTTGGAAAAATTTGCAAACTCCGGCCTTATATAAATGCCGATTTTTGGGGCAAGTGCAAGTCAAAGGCAAAAAACATCCCGTGGGGGTGGTAGAAATTTTTGATGGCGATCGCCCGGAAATTAAACAGCTAAAAGAAGAAACCAAAATTGACTTTGCCGAAGGGTTATCCTTGTATGAGCAAAAACAGTTTAAATCCGCGAAAAAAATCTTCCAAGATATCTTAACTCGAAATCCGGCGGATCGAGCCGCTCAATTTTATATTAGCCAATGTGAGAAAATGTCTCAAATCAAGCAGATTCCTAATGAATGGACTGGGGTGATTATTTTGGATGAGAAATAATTTTGTTGATAGTTGATGGTTGATGGTTGATGGTTGTTGGTTGATGGTTGGTTGTTGTTGGTTGATGGTTGGTTGATGGTTGTTTGGTCACTTTCGTCCGTACCAGTCAACCGTTAACAAATACAGCTTGTTCAGAAATAATCCGATCTGCTTATTTCTGAACAAGCTGTAACTGAAAACAACTAACTAAAAACGGTGTCTACGCGGCGGGCTTTCAGCCAATCAGCAATAATTGGCGGTAAATCATGTTGAACTTTGCCACTGACATACATCCCAATATGTCCTACGGGGAAAGACTTGGCGGTATAATCTTCGCTGCCGATATATTTTTCTAGGGCAATGGAAGATGCGGGGGGAACTAAGTGATCTTTTTCCGCATAGATATTTAACACGGGCATTCTAATGTTGCCCAAATCTACACGCTCCTCGCCAATTTTCACTTCGTTTTTAATTAGCTTATTCTGTTGGTAGAAATCCTTCATAAATTGGCGATAAGCTTCTCCCGCTTGATCCGGACTATCGAAAATCCATTTTTCCATCCGCATAAAGTTGAGCAGCTTATTTTTATCGGCCATTACTTTAGGAAAGTCCAGATATTTATCAATGCTTAATTGCCAGGGTTTCAGCATGACGAATTCTAAATTCAGGAAATCTCCGGGCATATTTCCTAACGCTTTCACCAATAAGTCTATATCGAGTGCATCAGCACCCATTGTCCCACCACCCCAAAGGTTTAGCAGTCCATCTACATGAAAATCAATGGGAGTTACGGTTGTCACCAGATTTTTGACTTTATCGGGATGTATGGCACTGTAACAGACGCTAAATGTTCCCCCTTGGCAAATTCCTAATAGGTTAATTTTGTCTAACTTGTGGCGATCGCGCAACACATCCACGCAATTATCAATGTAACCATTAATATAGTCATCCAAGGTTAGCCAGCGATCGGCGCGAGTCGGATATCCCCAATCAATCAGATAAATATCCAGCCCCAATTTCAGTAAATTTTGCACCAACGACCGACCCTCTTGTAAATCCACCATATAGGGACGGTTCACCAGGGCATAAACCAACAAAACGGGAATCTCCAACGGATTTTCTACCAGAGGTTTAAAATGATAAAGGATCAGTTTATCTTCCCGATAGACTTCTTCTTTTTCCGAAAACCCAATCTGAATATCTTCTTCTCGGAGGTTCTTTAAATTTTCCAGTCCTGCCAAAATGTTACTGGTCGTTTCCGTATATTCGTGCATAGCATCTTCTAAGCGAAGTTGCGTCAAGAATGGTAGCATAGTTTTTTCCGTCTTTTTCGACAAAAATCAACAATATTTTTTATTTGTTAATTGTTGTTTGTTGTTTGTTGATTGTTGATTGTTATTTGTTGTTTGTTGTTTGTTGTTTGTTATTCGATATTTGTTATTAAATATTTTTCCAACAACTAACAACCAGCAACCAACAACAATAGAATCCCTACCCAACAACCAACAACCAACAACCAACAACCAACAACAATTAACTCAGTTGTTTCTTGAGAGCTTTGATTTCTTTTTTCAGTTCATAAATGCTCTGATGAATTTCATCAACTTCGCTCCGAATTGGCGCATTCAGCATTTTCATATTCAGTTCCATTAACTCTTGCTGATAAACTCGGTAAGCATTGAGGGCGTTGATAAAATTACCCCGCAGTTTCAGGTTATCTTCTGACTTAAAGGCTTCGGCAAATACATCGTCAGCTACTTGACTCCAAAGCCCTTGGAAGTCTCGCCAATTTTCGACTTTTTGCCCTTTTTCGGCTAAAGCCACTAATTTTTTCATCAAGGCATCAAAAGAGCGAATCTGAACATCACTAATGACTACTTGATAATCCAAATTGGCTTTATAAAGTTTTGTCCAAGCATCAAAGCCATCCATCAGTTTTGCACTCAGTTCTCGGTTTTGCCCCAAACCAGGAGCCTTGACAAAACCGCCCAAACTACGCTGATATAAATCCCAGTAAAGGTTATTTAATTCCAGCAAACCGCTGGTATCCCCTAGGCCCACTTTGCTCCAAGGTTCTAAGGATAAGCCTAAAGGAGTGCCCCAAAGTTGGCTGAAAGTTTGCATTTCTTTCATGTAAAGTTGCCATAACTGAGCCGTATCTTGGCTAGTTTTCATGGCCGACATGGGGAAATTGCCAAATTGTTGGCGCAGTTGCTCATTGTAACTATTAAGAATAGATTGCCAGTCACCGCCAGATTCAACTTTGGGTAACATATCTTTCCACGCGCTGGCGGATAGTTCGAGAAATCGCACGAATAAATCCCGGTTGTTCATAAACCGTTCGGTGGCGGTTTTGACTTCTGGTTTAGCGGCAGATACTTGTTCCGGGGTGGGGACAGCAGCCATTACGTCAAACCAGCTTTTCCACATTTGGGTTCCCATTTCGGTCCAGGTGTTGACCATTTTTGTGGCCATGTCTGTCCATTGAGCCGTTTCTTTATCCATTGTTTTTTTCCTCAATTTGTTATTCGTCGTTTGTTATTAGTTATTGGTTATTTATTGGTTATTGGCTGACATAATCACGAATAACCAATAACCAATAAATAATAACAATTTATTAAGTGTGGTGAGCGCCGTTGACTCGGAGCACTTGACCGCTGATGTAGCTGCTGGCGACCGGCGAGAGTAAGAAGGCTACCGCCCAGGCGATTTCTTCTGGTTCGCCGAAACGACCGAAGGGAATTTCAGCGGTAATTTTTTCTTTTACTTTGTCGGGAATTTTGGCGGTCATTTCGGTGTTGATGAATCCAGGGGCGATCGCATTAGCGCGGATTTGGAAGCGAGCCCCTTCAAAGGCCAAAGATTTCATCATGCCAATCACTGCGGCTTTGGTGGCGGAGTAGTTGGTTTGGCCAAAGTTGCCCCGATCGCCGGAAATGGAACTAATAGCAACGACGGAACCACCTTCTTTCGGGCCTTCTTTTTTCGGGTCGTTGCGATCGCGCATTTTAATAAAGAAAGGCTGGATGGTATTTTTTACCCCTTTGAGGTTGACATCGATCACCTTATCCCAATCGTCTTCGGTCAGCTTATGAAATAAGTTATCGCGGGTAATCCCTGCATTCGCCACCACCCCATACACCGGGCCGAGTTCCGCTTCAATTTTTTCCGCAGCGGCTTCCATATCCGCTAACTTAGTCACATCCGCTTTCATGGCCAGTCCGCCTGCCGGGGCTGCCCCATCGATCACGTCCAGGCAAGCCACTTTCGCCCCTAAGTCGGTCAGCACTTTGGCGATCGTCGCCCCAATTCCTCTGGCACCACCTGTCACGACGACGACTTTACCTTCTAATCCGAGAGATAACATAATTTTTGCTCCTTTTTAGATTGTTATTGGTTGTTGGTTGTTGGTTGTTTGTTGGTGGTTGTTTGTTGTTTGTTGGTGGTTGTTTGTTGATGGTTGTTTGTTGTTTGTTGATGGTTCATCCCCGATTGGCGGATTCAGGGGGGATCTTCCTTGAATAACCAATAACCAATAACCAACAACCATCAACTAATAACCAATAACCAATAACCAACAACCATCAACTAATAACTAATAACCTTAAACCAATTCCACAGCGATCGCAGTTCCGCCGCCGGTGCCATGACAGATCGCTGCAAGACCCAGTTGTCCGCCTTCTTGTTGCAGGGCATTCACCAGGGTGACAATGATCCGGGCACCGGATGCGCCAATGGGGTGTCCGATCGCGATCGCGCCACCATAGATATTTTGTTTGTCGCGGGAAACGTTGAGATCCCGTTCCAGCAGCAGACTATTCAGGGCAAAAGCTTCATTATTTTCAATCAAGTCAAAATCCGCGATCGACTTGCCCAACTTAGCCAATAATTTCTTAGTGGCATGGACTGGATATTCGGGGAAACGCCAAGTTTCACCCCCAGCGATACTGCTGCCGAGGATCTTGGCAATAGGTTTCAGACCATATCGATCCACCGCCGCTTGAGACGCCACCACTAAAGCCGCTGCCCCATCAGAAATTTGACTACTATTTCCAGCGGTCAAAACTCCCTCTTTATCAAAAGCGGGACGGAGTTTGCCCAGACTTTCTACGGTAGTACCGGGGCGAATCCCTTCATCCGCTGCAATAATTTCCGGGCCTTTTTTACCCTTAATCTCAACTGGGGCAATTTCCTGATTAAATTTGCCGCTGTTGGTCGCTGCTTCAGCCCGTTGTTGAGACAAGGCAGCAATTTCATCAAGCTGTGCGCGAGTCACCCCGCGATCGGCACAGAGGCGATCGACCTGATTGCCCATACCTTCCTGGGCGGTCGTATCATATAGACCGTCATTCAGTAACAAGTCTGTTAGCTGTTCCGGTGCGCCCAATAAGAACTTATATCCCCAGCGAGCCCGGTGGGAGAGGAAAAACCCGGTTTGGGACATGGATTCCATCCCCCCGGCTAACACCAGGTTCGCTTCTCCAGCGCGAATCGCGGTGACAGCGTTCATTACACTGAGCATCCCCGAAGAACAGACCATATTCACCGCATACCCATCAACGGTATCGGGAATTCCCGCCTTAAATGCGGCTTGACGGGGTAATAACTGTCCATGTCCCGCCTGTAGGACATTACCAAAGATATATAAATCTAAATTTTCCGCTGCCACTCCCCCTGCTGCTAATGCGGCTTTCATCGCGTGGGCGCCTAGTTCAGCCGGGGAAAAACCGGATAGACCGCCTCCGAAGCGACCGATCGGGGTTCGTTTTGCGGAAACAATATAGGCTTCGTTCATAAATCCTCGCCGTGGTAAAATGCTAAGTTTCCTTACTCTGTTTAGAGTCAGGATGATGATTAAATTGAAAGTCCTGATTCGGGTTAATTTTTGTTAACTTTTTGGAATAATTTTCGCTTTTTCCCAGTTTTCCTTCAATAATATTTTGGGTTTTACATTGGAGCAACTCTTTGGCTTCAAAAATGAGTAAATTAGACTGCTTCTCCTCCGTTATCTTACTGTTTTCGTCAGCTTTTACCCATAAATACATTTGATCTAACCCAGACAGGTTTTTATGTGATTTCGGAGAGTGAACACATTTGACGAACTTAGTTTAACAAACTTTTTGCAAATTCGTTAAATTTTTACTTTTTTTTAATATCTTTACGGAACCGCCCATAGCTTCAAGCATTTTCGTGGATTTATGGCTTCCATATTACCATGTCTGTTGAGAAATGCTTTGATTTTTGTTTATCAAGTTTTGTTAAGTTTTTTAATTATTTTTTAAGTTTTGCAACAAAAGAAATTAGCCGAGGAGAAAATCTATCGACCCAGGGGACTAATAAAGTTTCAGGATTGTTTCACTCACGGGTGCGATCGCCTCGGAGTCCGCCTTGAATCCCTCGATAGATCGGCAAAAATTGAGCTTTCCCGGCGCGAGGGGGCAAAAATTACTCTATGTAGTTTTTATTTAGGCTTTATTTTGTCTCTATTTAGTCTCTACTTAGTCTCTACTAGGCTGAAGCGATCGGGATATCTAAGCACCAAGACAAAAATAATTGCATCCCTTCGTCTAGTCGGTGCAAGGGTTTCAGCGAATCAGGATGTGCAATTTATTTAGCATGACTGCTTATATATAGCAGGGTATATAGCAGGGTATATCCCCCCTGGTGGTTGGGCAAATAATTGCTTTGATGACCGATTTAGTAGACTGCTTGCATAATTATGAAAACATCCTGCCAATCGCCATTAAAAATAGAGTAGACTTAAACTTATGCAAGATGTATCAATGATTACAATTATTTTATACCGATCCTGTTTTGCTGGTTAGATTAAGAAATATAAACCGGATCGATCCTGACTAAATCTCTATTGTCCAGAGATTTTAGTGATGAAAGTTTGACAAAAAAACTTACCGGGTTGACAAACTAGACAGACAATGGTTTTATCAGGTAGAAAAGCGTCCAAAACATTGGCGAAATTGCCAAAAAATGATGACATAACACCGTCAAGCCAACTAACTTTTCTGGAAATTTGTAATATTTTTTAATATAAAATTTCCCAAAGTGATGTACAATACTAATTATCAGTAAAGGACAAGTAAATATCTTAGGACAACCTATCAAACCGCAGCGGGATAGTATATCCCCAATGAATCATCAACCCTAGGAATATCGGCAGGCTCTGCTCTCAAAGTCAAATCAGCGATTCCCTTTGGAACGCTTCGCGATCGCTTCACTGTTTCGTCAATCACCAGCTAAATATCCTGAGAGAGTAAAACTCAAATGCTGGGAGCAGGGGGTTCTTTGTACCTAATTTGCCAAAGAATCAAAAATTGAGCATAATCGCCAGAAATATCCGACATTTTTTTTATCTGTAATAACAGTATTGATGGACAATGAATTCAGCGATGTAAATAGGCAGATCCTTGTTAAAGGGCTTGAAACTGTCATAAGATTTTGCAACCAGTTGAAAATGCATCAGGTTTTCCAAACTTATGCTTACATCTCAATTGCTGGGTTAAACAGCGATCCAGTCAGCATAGAAGTGAGCGTAAATCCGGCCAAGTGACCCAATTAACCGGAAATTGAACTCGCGGATAATTGAGCAAAATTAATCTCTACGAATGAGGAACATATTATGAGTAGTCAAAATGACACACCAGTCGCAACCAAATCCCCCGAAAAATCAGACAGCAACGATGGAAATATCTATCAGAATGTATCCGCATCATCAGTGATTTTAAAGACCTTAGCGGTTCGAGAATCAGAAATATTAAGTGATGGCAAAGCAGGTAGTTCGGCAAATGCCAGCAAAACTTATGGACTAGAATCTTTACAACTGAAAAATCTGGGCAATGTTTATCGAAATTTATCGGTTGCCAAACTGACTGAACACGCCCTAGCCCGTGGCGAAGGTGTTTTAGCGGAGAATGGGGCGTTATGTATCAAAACTGGCAAATATACCGGGCGTTCTCCAGATGACAAGTTCATTGTTGATGAGTCTTCTTGTCACGACGAAGTAGACTGGGGCAAAACCAATGTACCCATCACCGAGAAAAACTTTAATCGCCTCTATCGAAGAGTGATTTCCTACGTTCAAGGTCGTGACCTTTATCTCTTTGACGGCTACGTTGGGGCCGATCCTAAATACCGTTTTGGGGTGAGAATTATCACCGAACACGCCGCCCAAAACTTATTTGCCCATCAACTATTTATTCGCCCCACCGCCGAAGAACTCAGCACTCATCAAGCAGATTTTACCGTGATTGCCGTTCCTGGTTTACATGGAGATCCTGAAGTTGATGATGGGATTAATTCTGAAGCGTTTATCGTGGTTCATTTCGCCAAGAAATTAGTCATCATTGGTGGTTCTAAATATGCCGGAGAAATCAAGAAATCTATCTTTGGCATGATGAATTACTTTATGACTAAGCGGGATGTGCTGCCGATGCACTGTTCGGCGAATATGGATGAAAACGGCAAAACCGCTCTATTTTTTGGTCTATCCGGTACGGGTAAAACCACTCTGTCCGCTGACCCAAATCGTAAGCTGATTGGCGACGATGAACATGGTTGGTCGGCGGAAGGGATCTTTAACTTTGAGGGCGGTTGCTACGCCAAAACGATTCGCCTATCCCGAGAAAATGAGCCGCAAATTTGGGACGCAATTCGCTTTGGGGCGATCGTGGAAAATGTGATTCTCCATGCAGAGACTCGGATGCCTGATTATGATAGCGATCGCCTGACGGAAAATACTCGTGCCGGTTATCCTCTGGAGTTTATTCCCAATGCGGTGATTCCTAGTGTCGGTGGTCATCCAGATGCGGTGATTTTCCTCACCGCTGATGCCTTTGGGGTGCTGCCCCCGATCGCCAAGCTGACTTCCGAACAAGCGATGTACTATTTTATCTCCGGGTACACCAGCAAATTAGCGGGGACAGAACGCGGTATTACTGAACCCCAAGCGACATTTTCTGCCTGTTTTGGCAAACCATTCCTGCCCTTATCTGCCACCGCTTATGCTCAAATGCTGGGCAAACGGCTGGCCGAACAAACTCACGACGTGGGAGTTTACCTAGTGAATACCGGCTGGTCTGGTGGCCCCTATGGAGTGGGCAAACGGATTGCCATTAAACATACCCGGGCGATGATCTCTGCCGCCCTGGATGGGTCACTGAAAAATGTTAAATTCCATCCGCACCCGATTTTCAATATCTTAGTGCCGGAATCGGTTCCTGGCGTTCCTGACAGTATGCTCGATCCCAAGAATACCTGGAGCGATCGCGAAGCTTATGACCAACAAGCCAAGAAATTGGCCGGTCTCTTTGTGAAAAACTTTACCCGCTACCCAGAAGCAGCCCCAGAAATTGTTGCCGCTGGCCCCAATGTCGATTAGACCTCTTGCAAAATTCCTAAAAGCCCCCCTTAAAAAGGGGGGTTGGGGGGATAGAAATATTTATTTTGCAAAAGATCTATTAAGAGAAAATGAGTTTGAGTGATTAGATCAAATCCCCAGAGTTACAGAAAACCCTGGGGATTTTCCGCCGAGTAATCGCAAATCCGGTTGTCAAAACCCGTTTATAAAGCCAAAAACTTTCTAAAGACCCAAACTCAGCACAAATCTACTCTAAAGCTTGACGGGAATTAGATTTCAGCCCGCGATCGAGCCCTAAACCCCCTGAAAGACTCGTTGTATTGTTAATTCTGTGGACTCACAGGAGTTTTGGATAAATTATGGCTACCTTAAAAGTCGGTATCAATGGATTTGGTCGGATCGGACGCTTGGTTTTCCGGGCTGGCATCAACAACCCCAATATTGAATTTGTGGGCATTAACGACCTAGTTCCCCCTGATAACCTGGCTTACTTGTTAAAATATGATTCCACTCAGGGCAAATTCTCCGGCACAGTGGAAGCCAAAGAAGATGGCATAATTGTCAATGGCAGATTTGTTCCCTGTACCGCCGTTAGAAACCCTGAAGAATTGCCTTGGGGTAAACTCGGAGCGGATTACGTCGTAGAATCTACAGGATTATTTACCAACTACGATGGCGCTGCCAAGCATATCACTGCCGGGGCAAAAAGGGTGATTCTGTCTGCACCGACGAAAGATCCAGAGAAAGTGGCAACCTTTTTGGTCGGCGTCAACCATGACAAATTCGATCCCGCCAAAGACACCGTAGTCTCTAACGCCAGTTGCACCACCAACTGCTTGGCACCCATTGCCAAAGTGATTAATGACAAATTTGGTCTGCTGGAAGGACTGATGACCACGGTTCATGCTATGACGGCCACTCAACCCACCGTTGACGGACCGAGCAAAAAAGACTGGCGCGGTGGTCGTGGAGCCGGACAAAATATTATCCCCGCTTCCACCGGCGCCGCCAAAGCCGTGACTTTGGTGTTGCCAGAACTGAAAGGCAAACTCACCGGGATGGCTTTCCGGGTTCCCACCCCTGACGTTTCCGTGGTCGATTTAACTTTCCGCACCGAAAAAGCCACCAGCTACAAAGAAATTTGCGCGGCTATGAAAGAGGCTTCGGAAACTTCTCTTAAAGGCATTCTGGGTTACACCGAAGATGCTGTGGTGTCGATGGACTTTGTGGGTGATGCTCATTCCAGTATTTTTGATGCTGATGCCGGAATTGAACTTAACTCTCATTTCTTTAAGGTGGTTTCTTGGTATGACAACGAGTGGGGTTATTCCTGCCGCGTGATCGATCTAATGACATCAATGGCCAAGAAAGAAGGGATTTTAAGTTAATCCTTTCGTTTCTTCTGCATTAAGAAGCCCGGTTTGCTAACAAACCGGGCTTTTTCCCATCCTTACAGCGGTTTTCTTTCTTACTGAACCACGGTAGTAGGGCGAAGCATTCCGGCAGGTAGGTTAATCTTTTAAGCAATAATTTATCTGCCGGAATGCTTCGCCCCTACAGGTATTTGTGGTTTACTAAACAGAAAATTGCTGTAAGCCTGCCCCCGTGAACACGGGGGCAGCCCCCCGCTTTAGAGAAAAGAGATGCATAGAAGAGAGAAAAGAGAATTTTCCTCTTTCCTCCTCTGCTCCTCTGCTCCTCTGCTCCTCTGCTCCCCCGCTCCCCCGCTCCCCGGTCGGTGAGCGAAGCCGAACCGCCGCTCCTCCGCTCCCCTGCCTCCTCATGGATCAAAACCTCTATCCCTGTCCTTGCTGTGGCTATCACACTTTAACGGCACAGCCACCAGAAACTTATTTAATTTGTCCGATTTGTTGTTGGGAAGATGATGGAAATATCTGCGGGTTATTTGGCGATCGCATTAGTCAGTCTAATCAAGTTTCTTTACGACAAGCCCAACGAAACTTTATGGAATTTGGGGCTTGCGAAGCCGAATGGTTAGACTGGGTGCGATCGCCTACCCCTGAAGATTTTCGAGATCCAAATTGGCAACCCCTAGATATTATTATTGACCAGCGGCGAACTGCCCTGATTTCTAAAATTACTTTAGCCTTTCAAAACACCCAACTGGAAAAAGGAATTACCATCCATCAAGCCAGGGCATTAGATGACTATGAAGACCCGGAACTAGCCCGCCAAATTGATGCTCATCTCCCCTGGCAGGAAATCCCAGATAAGTGGCTGGAGAATTTCTCGGATGTTTTTGCTTTTATGGATGGCAAAGGCTTTCGCTATTATATCCCAGCTTATATGATTTGGTGCTTGAAATATGCACAGGTTGATAGTAACTCTTACTGGAGTACGGTTGAATATTTGAAAAAGCCTTATCGCGACCAGTTTGATTTTTTTAGTAACGAGCAAATTACTGTCATTACAGAATTTCTTGACCTGACACAAGCATTTATTTCCTAACAAATTAGGTTGCCTTTTTATCAGTTATAATAATCCCGCTGCTTGACTAATTGCGGCGGCTAATTTATGCGGTCGATCGGTGCCAATGAGAAAATGTTTGCCCGATCGCCGGGTAATTTCTACCGCATCTAAGCCGGATACGTTAAACATCCAACCTTTGGGGGTTAACCGAATACCCCAACCGTAATACCAAGGATAACGAATAGTTTCCACTGCGGTAATTTCTGCTAAATCAAACTGTTTGCGAATCAACCCAATCCCAAACCAGCAATAAATTTTAGTTTGATTAATTTCTACGGTCAAAGTGCCAAATAAAATGATCGTCAATATCAGCAGCAATGCCGTGAATCCAGCAATTAAAAGAAAACCATTAAATACTAAGAAAATAATCATGGGGACAATCAAAGCCGCCCCGATTAAAATCATCGTGCCAATTTGAGTATGTTTATAATTGTTCATATTTTTACTCCTTTTTATTTTTTATTGGTTATTTGTTCTTTGTCCTTGGTTATGGCAGAACCAACAACGAATAACCAATAACCAATAACCAAAACAAATAACCAATGAATGCGGTTAACCCTGGATGAGAATATGCTAAATTTAATCCTGCTGCCGCCGCCGAACATGATAGGTGGGAAATGTGCCATAACCTTTGGCAAGGGGAATTTGTCCCACATAATCGCAGGTAAAATCTGTGACTCCTTCCGAGGAAGTCATGGCGGCAAATTCTTGACTGGAGTAAACTTTTCCGGGGGGAGA
Organism: Oscillatoriales cyanobacterium; assembly: GCA_011390955.1. GTDB lineage: Bacteria > Cyanobacteriota > Cyanobacteriia > Cyanobacteriales > Laspinemataceae > Planktothricoides. Next base: position 92,757 of record JAABRM010000015.1, read on the forward strand.
AATGGGTTCAATTCTGGCGGCATGAGAAACATGAGAGCCAATATAATTAATTCGTCCGGTAATCGGATCGATGAGTCGGTAAACTGGGCCTGAATGTAAGGCAATGCGTAAATTTAAATCTTTGGGTAGGTGTTTTTCTTCCCAGTTGGTATTGGTGACAAATTCACAGAGTTCTAGGGCAAATAATCCGGCGTCGCGGACGGTATTAAAGACAAAATATAGTCCATCGCCCCAGGTGTTTTTCATTACGGGGGCATGAGGCGATCGCTTCATCAAATCGGCGACGGCACCGAGGAAATTTTGCAAAAATGGTAACATTCTATCCTCGGTTAATCGGGAAAATTGCACCACGTCGGCAAATAACAAAGCCACGATTTGCCGTTCACAAGATGTCGGCTTCGTGTGCAGAGAGTCTGAAATCCGTTTGGCGATCGACCATTCATAAATCCCCGGCTGTTTCAAAGCCAGGGATATATTCGGGGCGGTGACAGTGGTGGGATCTATTGCAGTTTCATAAGATGACAAAATCGCTGTTAAATCAATCACCTCTACTTGATAACCCCATTTTTCCCAGTCTTGAACTACACTGCCAGTCCCTCCAACTCCTCCGGGTTTGCCATCCCATACTGCCAAGGGTACTAAGTCAGTTTCTAGCTGTTCCGATCGCATTTTAGCTAACCCATGAAGCAGCCGGTTAGCATATTCATAAACCACGTTGCCATGTTCTAAACATTGGTGCGAAGGCACGATTACTTCTGTGGCTTGTTCCATTACCCGATGGAAGCGTTTTACCCAATTGCTCCCAGGAATAATATCCACTGATTCTTTAATAAATTGTTCTCGTTCGTAGGGCAAAACTACATGGGCTTCACCTCCTAATTCTAGGATCGCTTCTAGAAATAAAATATCGGCCCCGCAAGCGGCAGAAGCATAACCCAAACGAGCGTCTAATTTTTGGAGGCGATCGCGAATAGCTTGATAAACTTCGGTTTCTAATTCTAGGGGAAATCTGGGAGATGAGCGATCGGGTTGGTCAATCATGTGTCCTGTAAATACCGCCACGCGAGGAATGGGGAATAAGTCCCGCATAGTTGCCGATGGCCACCCGGTTTCTGAATGTTTTAATAATAAAGTAGCATTGCGTCGAGTAGAACTTAAATCCCCAAAGCGTTTTTCCCCTAACTGAATCGCTCTGGCATACCATTCTTTTGCTTCGGCAAATTGCTGTAAAATTAGGCAACTTTCGCCTAAAGTTGCCATTAACCAATAATCATCGCTGGTTCTTGGCTGCAACGGTTTTAACTGCCCTAAACAGCGATCGCGCACCTCTTCTGCCAGGGCGAACGCCTCTTTTTTGTCCCCCATTAACATAGCCATTGTTGCAGCGTTAATTCCTGGATAATAACTATCACTACGCTGATAGGCTTCTTTATAACGTTTTGCCGCTAATTTTAACTGTTCTTGTTTCTCTTCTGGATCTGTTGCCTGGAGCCATAAATCTTTATGAGTCCGGGCCAAAAGACTAATGGTTTCTTCATCTTCATGGCCTGATTCTAGCAATTTTAAGAGCATAGAATTAGCCCGATGAGTGGCACCGCTACGCGCCAAAGCTAAAGCCATTAATTGCTGTAAACGAATATCATTAGGCCATTTTTCTAACCCTTCAGCAATCACATCATAAGCCATTAAAGGCTCACCTAAACGGAGGATTGAATCCCCCAAAACTCGATAAATATCCGGGCTTTTCGGATGGAGATGAATAGTTTCTCGTTTGATTTGCAGTAAAGAAACTAAATTTAAACCTGAAGATTTTTTTAAACTTTCTAAAATCGGCACTAAATTTGCCGTCGGATCGCCGTTATTTTCATTCTGATTGGGAAACCAATTTTGATAGGCTGATAAATTCGTGGCATTTCCTTCAATCCGATAGCCTAACGCCAAAAAAGTTTTAATCGCACCTAATGCGGTGCGGCGATCGTATTCTTTCTCCGATTCCGGCAAATCTTCATAAGGAACTAAACAGGGATGTTCTTTTTTGACATCATCCCGTTTTTCCCCATATTTCCACCCATCAGCTAATCGCTGCTGTGACCAAAGTTCGTGGGTGTTTTTCGCTAACAACTCCGTGAGTGTTAGGTGTTCTGCGGTCAGAATCACCTTTTCCGTGTCTATGGGTTTTGGTTGATAATTCAAGATATTTTTCTCCTTGGCAAAAAAATATTGCATCGAATCCGATCGCTTTGTGGTAAAGTATTGGTAAAATATCTGTTGATATTATATCTATTTTTAGATTTATGGTGGCGCTGTCCTCCGGGATGCTTCAAGATTTCCCGTAACCATGTTTAATATAGGCAATATAGCCGTGAATTTATAACATTTTTGCCGGTTAGCTATCCCGGTGCTGGCCAAAATATTTAGCCGAAAAATTGTTATTTGCTCAAAATTTACCTACAATTTTAATCAAACAAATAGATTTCGGAGCATCAGGAATGAAACTCTCTAGTAAAAATCTGGAAACTCGCCTGGACACCCTCTATGATGCCATCATAGTCGGTGGCGGTATGGGGGGAATTTCTGCCGCCATTTATCTTGCCCGCTATGGTCTGAAATGCCTGGTGGTGGAAAAAGGCAAAGGGCGATCTTTTTGGATGCAGGATCTGCGTAACTATGTCGGACTGGATCCCCATACCCCTGGGCGGGATATTTTAAAGGATGGCACCGAACAAGCGATCGCCTGGGGTGCGGATCATCTCCGGGGCTATGTAGAATCCGCGATCGATGAAGGGGAAACCTTTGCCGTCCGAGTGAAAGTGGGCAAAAAAGATTCTACAGGTTCGGTGTTTCGCAGCAAATATTTAATCGCCGCTTCGGGAATTATCGATGTGCTGCCCCAACTAGATGATATGCAAAATGTCTATGATTATGCAGGCTACACCCTCCATGTTTGTATGATTTGTGACGGCTTTGATATGTGGGATCAAAAAGCGGTGTTAATTGCCGGGACCGAAGGGCAAATTAATGCCGCATTTGTCCTCAACTGGTTTACTCCTTATATATCTGTGCTCACTCATGGTCTGTGCTCGGTCAGTGATGCCATGAAACAGAAACTCGCGGATCATGGCTATCCCCTCTATGAAGCAGCGATCGCTCGCTTTTTAGGCGAAAACCATCAACTCAGTGGCGTCGAACTGGTTGATGGCACCATTGTAGAAGCCACCACAGGTTTAGTCAGCATGGGTTCGATTTACCACAACCAATACCTCAAAGGAATTCCAGGACTAGAGTGGGACGGCGAAAACTTAATCGCCAACAATATGGCCCAAACCAGTCATCCGCGCATTTTTGCTTTAGGGGATCTCAAACAAGGACTCAATCAAGTCTCGATCGCCGTCGCGGATGGCACTTTAGCCGCTACGCAAATCTGGCGCAACATTCGGCGGGCTTCTCCCCCGCGTAAATGGGAAGAAAACTTATTAGTCACTCGTTAATTGTTGTTGGTTGTTGGTTATTTGTTGTTGGTTATTTGTTGTTGGTTATTTGTTGTTAGTTATTTGTTGTTAGTTATTTGTTGTTAGTTATTGGTTGGTCGTTATTAAAGGGAACGCTCAACCAACAATCAACAACCAACAATCAACAATCAACAACCAACAACCAACAATCAACAACCAACAATCAACAACCAACAACCAACAACCAACAATCAACAACCAACAATCAACAATCAACAACCAACAATCAACAATCAACAATCAACAATCAACAAATCATAAATAAACCCCCCTGCCAATGCAGGGGGGTTTTGTGAAATCATTATGATTCCAAAAGAGTGGGCTATTTTCTATGGGGCTAAAGCATTTCCACGGAGTAAGCTGCCAATGGTCTTGGCAGTAATCTTTAGCTGCACCAAAGGATTCGCGGGAACCACCGTTTTGTAGAGATAGCTATCAAAGGTGAGTTTCTGGACATCCATATCCGCGCACATTTCCACGAAAGCCTCGCGGGTAGCGTCGGAACGGTAAAACACTCGTTGCAGAATATCCAGCACCAAGTAGGTCATGCCATACTGTTTATCCCACTTTTTCAGATAACCTTTCAGGTCATCTTCCGTAGGAATCCGTTGACCACCATTGGAAGCTTCCACAATGGTTTCCGCACACATCCGGGCTGATTTGGCGGCAAAGTAAATCCCTTCACCAGAAGACTTGGTGACGGTTCCTGCGGCATCACCGACCAGGGCAACCCGACCGACCACCCGACGGGGACGGGGATGTTCCGGGATGGGGTGTGCTTCTACTTTAATAATTTCGCCGCCTTCGAGACGTTTGGCAGCGCGAGCCCGAATTCCGGCCTGGAGTTGTTTAATTTTGGCTTGGTTGACTTTCATGGTGCCGGTTCCCACGGCCACATGGTCATATTTGGGGAATACCCAAGCGTAGAAGTCTGGGGAAACATCGTTGCCCACATACATTTCCGCTAGGTCATGGTAGTAGGCCATTTTATCTTCCGGCAGCCGAATGCGTTCTTGGAAAGCGATCGCATAATTATAGTCACCGGCATCAATGGCTTTAGCCACGCGGGAGTTTGCCCCATCTGCACCAATCACCAAATCCACTGACAGGGTTTTTTGGACTCCAGTAGTGCTGCCATCAGAATGATCGGCATAGTGGAGAACATAGGGACTGGTATTATTCGTGGGAATTTCCAGCTTATGAACGGTGCCGTTGATTACCGTCGTACCCAACTTGGCAGCGCGATCGCGCAGGAACCCATCCAGGATTTCCCGACGGCACATCCCAATATATTCATCTTGTTTAATTAAGTGCAGATCCACTTCAATATTAGATGGCGAAATCATCTTCATATTTCTGACTCGCCGATCCACAATTTCCGGGGGCAGTTCAAACTCACTGACCATACACAGGGGAATCGCACCGCCACATGGTTTGGCATTGTCTAGCTTGCGCTCAAAGAGGTAAGTTTGAATTCCTGCTTTCACCAATGTTTCCGCAGCGGAAGATCCTGCGGGACCCCCTCCAACAACAGCAACCCGTAGTGCCAAAACTTTTCTCCCAAATTTTTTTCAATAATCTTTTGCGATCGTACCACGAACTGTGGAGTCGGATAATTCTCTCTTGAGGAATTTCAATGAAATGCAACAGACTTTAACATTTCTACATAAATCAACAAAATACTTGATGATTATCCTTAGAATTACCCATAGAATCAGGGGTCAAGGGTTCTCATGTTTTCTCGTTTTTCCCCAACTAACCCCCGCACGGCGATCGCAAATAAAAAGCCCCCCTTAAGAAGGGGGGTTGGGGGGATCTTCTACGGTATGAAAGCCAGAATTGTCTATTGTGTAAATAATCACAAAGAACCGACTAATTTTTTGACAAATTAGTCGGTTTTTTGATTTATTTTTATCCCATGAAACATGGTTCAGGGTTTTGTCAAATCGGAGCGGCGGGATTCGAACCCACGACCCCTACCACCCCAAGGTAGTGCGCTACCAAACTGCGCTACGCCCCGTCTTGCCTGTATCATAATAGCACATTATTTTTTCCTGGCAAGGGTTTTTTTAAGTTTTTTTCAAAAAGTTTTCAGAACTTGTGCTGCTTGCAGAATTTCTGGAACAACGGCCTCTGGCCATAAGGCTTCACAGCGGCGCCCGGTATTGAAGATCGCCTGCAAATTATAAGCATGGGGATAGCCTTCTACTTGCATCCAGAGTAAATCCGTCTCCGCTTCACAGGCAATTTTTTCTGAGTCCATCAACTCATCAGCCATCAAAGTCATGTTTTGGGCCAATTGGATCAGCAAGCGACAAAAATCATCTAATTCCGCCTGAGTCAGTTCGATCGCCCAGTCTTCCGTCCCAACTAAGCCTTGATATTCCGGGGCATCTGGATCCCAGCCAATGCGCCAGCCAGGGCCACTTTTGAGTAATTTTGCCATTGTTTGTTTGTCAATCAGTCAGCAGAGGCAGAGTCGGGAAAGGCAGAGTCGGGAGAGTCTGGGGCGATCGGGCGATCGCGGTTCGGTTAATTGAGATTTCGCCCGCACTTAGTCAGCGAGAATTTCTGGTTGATTCAATTCTTCCCACATTTCAATCACCGCTTGGATCACGGGTTTCATCGTGGGTTCGTCCATATTATCAAAATCTTCTTGACGCCGACGTTTTGCCCGGTTAGCCACTTGGACGGTAATGCGGTAACGATTAGACGCTTTGCTAATGAGTTCTTCGGATTGACGCATCAGTTGGTTATTCTGCGAAGAATGACGGTTATACATATTACTGACGATTGATGGGGATAATTTTGGTGCAATTTGTCAATAGAACTGGATCCAGGTCGTAGACTGAACAAAAGCCCAGGCAGGAACCGGATAGATCCCCTAAATTTGACTAAATTTTAAATTTAGGTAAGTCCTGACAAATTGAAGCTTTATTTTAACGGGCACTCAGGAATCCGGAAAATCTCTGTTTAGGTCAGAGACAATCCAGAATCTCAACCTTTTGGGTAAGCCTGTCTGCACGTCTATATTTATTATAGAGCACTTTTCTGAGTTATAAAGTACAAAAAAACCTGTCATTCCCGCGCCCGCTAGAATCCAGAAAACCTCTGTAATTCAATAAAAACCGCTATATTCCCTAATGGTTTATTTTTCTAGATTTATGTCAGTTGAATTTTTTAAACTCCCTAATATTGATAATTTTATAAATCAAACAATCAGCTAACTGGTGTGGCACTCAAAAGCACCCACAACCACGCTAATCCGCTGATTATTCCTACAAAACATAAATATTTAATTAGGATAACAATTATTTTTTTCATCTTTTTTGACTTCTGAATAATTATCATTATTTTAGAACAATTTTAAATATGCTAAACTACTTAAACTTATATATTATATATTCATTTTAATTAAAATTAATACAATTGTCTAGGGGCGCAAGCATTGCGCCCCTACCATATTTGTTGATTTGCTTTAGGGGCGCAAGGCTTGCGCCCCTGATGTATTTTATCAATTACAATTGAAATATTTACATTTAATCTTCTCTGTCAATCGTAAATTTACTATTTACATCTAACCCCACTCTAATGGTAATATCAGAATTAATATCCCCGATTGAACTAAGCTCAACTTTTCCCACCGTTAATAAATTTCTCAGCCATTCTGCTTCTTGGATATTGCCTTGTTGGGCGATAATTTGGGTTGGTCTTTGAGCGATCGCCCAAGGTTCGACTTGATAAACATTTTTAAATCCTTGGGATTTTAAATAATCTGCTAATTGTTCACTATTTCTGGGATTTTTAGTTGCATCTTGGATGGCAATTTTAATGGTTTTAGGAATCGGGGGATTTTCCCGAATATTTCTGGGTTTATCCTCAAAATTTTCTTGAATAATTTGCTGCTGAATTCCCGGATCGACCAGCCAATCGCTACTATCATCGCTGGTTGAATCACTAAATTTACCTGGCAACAACAGCATTTTTAATTGCGGCGGATTACTTTGCACCATAAAATTCACTAAAGTGAACAGTTCTTCAGTGGTCAGGTTAGTGTCAATGTACTGTTGGCAGACGGAAATTATTTGAGGTAAAGCGGTGATTAAGGCTGGATTAGAAATACGTTGACGCAAAGCGGCTAATAACGATTGTTGTCTTTGAATTCGACTAATATCCCCCAATTCATCATTTCTAAATCGGGCAAATTGAATGGCTTGATTGCCATTGAGAGTTTGCCAACCGGGAGATAAGTTAATGGTTAATTGGCCGGTGATATCTGTGTATGACATGGGCGACGGAACCAGGATTTCTACCCCTCCGAGTAAATCGACTAATTCCGTTAACGCGGTGGTGTGAATTCTCACATAGCGATCGATGGGAATATAGTTAAAATTGAGACTAACAACTCGTGCCGCTAATGCCGCTCCCCCGATCGCATTTGCTTGATTAATTTTCCCTTTGCCGTATTTAGGAATATGCACTGGAGTATCGCGAGGAATCCATAACAAATTAATCGCGGAGTTAGTCGGATCGAATCTAACTAGAATCATGGTATCACTACGACCGTTCAAGCGATCGGCGGCCTGTAATTCCTCTCGCGCTAAATCTGGAATCACCGGATCGATTCCCATCAGCAAAATAGTGACTGGTCGAGAGAGTTGGTAATGCTTAAATCCTGGAGTTAATTCATTTTTGGGATAAAAATAAGATTCTAAGGGCAGTGGGGGAAAATTTGGCCGCAGTAAAGCGGCAACCCCACCAAGTGTGGCGCCGATGGTGGTGATGAGCAAACCCGTAAAGCCCCAGGAGATTAGCCGTGCTACCATCTCAATGCATGATTTCGGAGGAATGAGTATTTTTCTGGGATCCGCGAAGTGGCGGCGATCGCCTATTATGTATGACCGCAGGCGTTAATGGCCTATTTTAATGGTCTATTTTCATGGTCTATGATGATGGTCTATTTTAATGGTCTATTTTAATGGTCTATTTTAATGGCCTATTTTTAATGGTCTATGATGATCGTCTATTTTAATCGTCTATGATGATAGCCGATGTCGATCGCCTGTTAAAGAGTAGCAAAAATATTATCTCGGTGTATCTATAGCCATAATCAAGCGATCGCTCAAGGATCGCATCTAAGCATAAACTAAAATAAGCAGACCAAATATAATTATGAACCACACAGTAATGATACCTGTGATTCTGGCGGGGGGAAAAGGGGAACGCTTCTGGCCCCTCAGCCGCCAGCAACGACCGAAGCAGTTTTTAAGCTTAGATGGCAGTGGCCGATCGCTGTTACAAGCTACCGCCGATCGCCTATTAAATATTAGTGGCGGTTGGCAAAATTTATGGGTAGTCTCGCGGGGTGATTTAATCGACGCTTTGCGAGAACAGTTGCCGGACTTGCCACCGGAAAATTTACTCCTAGAACCGGAAGGACGGGACACCGCCCCAGCAGTGGCTTGGAGTACCTGGGAAATTGTCCAACGTTATGGGGAAGATGCGGCGATCGGGTTTTTCCCCGCCGACCATTGGATTGACAAACCAGAAGTTTTTGAGCAAACTTTAACCGCTGCCAGTGAGTTAGCCAAAGAAAAACGGGCGATCGTCACCTTGGGGGTCAAACCGGGTTATGCCGCCACGGGCTACGGCTATATTGAACAAGGGGAAGCCGTAGGGGAATTTGGTGGGTTGCCCGCTTACCAAGTTAGCCGGTTTACAGAAAAACCCGATCTCGCCACCGCTGAGGAATTTTTAGCCACGGGTCGGTTTAGCTGGAATAGTGGGATGTTTATTTTCCGAGGAGGCGTGGTTCTCGACGAACTCAGGCAATATGCCCCGGAAATTGTCAACCCGATCGCCGAGAAAGGGGTGGCTGGCTATGGGCAAGTTCCCAAGAAAAGTATTGACTACGCCCTGATGGAAAAGACCAAATTGGCTTATGTCTTACCCGTAGATTTTGGTTGGGATGATTTGGGGGACTGGAATGCGATCGCCCGCTTACTTCAAGGGGACAAACCCAACGTAGAACTCGCCCAACATTTAGGACTCGACACCACCGGGACTTTATTCTATGCCACAGGGGAGGACGATCTAATTGTCACCATTGGACTAGAAGACATGGTGGTAGTCCGCGATGGTAAAGTCACCCTAATCGTCAAAAAAGACCGCACCCAAGAAATCAAGCAAGTTCTGAAAAAACTGCAAGACCATCCTAAATTTAGTCAAGAATGTTAATGGTTGTTGGTTGTTGGTTGTTGGTTGTTGGTTGATTGTTATTTGTTGATTGTTATTTGTTCTTTGTTCTTTGTTCATTGTTCTTTGTTCAACAACCAACCAACAACCAACAACAACCAACAAACAACCAACAACAACCAACCAAGAACCAAGAACCAACAACCAACAACCAACAACCAACAACCAATAACTAACAAAAATTATCGGAGAAAATAATGAGCAACGAAATCAAAGAAAGTCAACAAGATCCCATCCCCACCACCCAAGCAGCAGAAGGAGAAACCGAGTCTAAATATTGGGGTGCAGTTACAGTCTTAGAAACCGGATCCCGTTATCGGATTAGTCGGGTAGAAGTCAAACCCGGACATCGGATGATGACCCAAGTTCACTATCATCGCAGTGAACATTGGATCGTAGTTTCTGGTACAGCCAAAGTGGTTTGTAACAATCAAGAAACCCTGGTTATGCCCAACCAGTCCACCTATGTTCCCTCTTGTACCCCCCACCATGTAGAAAATCCGGGCGTCATTCCCCTGGTAATGATTGAAGTCCAAAATGGTGACTATTTAGGGGATGATGACACCGTTCGCTTATCGGACGAAGAAGCAGTAACCTGGAAATAGGATGATTCAAAAACCGGGTTTTTTATCAGAAAAAAAACCCGGTTTTTATGTTTTTTTATGTTTTTACCGTAGGGTGGGCTTTTGCCCACCCTACAATCAACAACCAACAATCAACAACCAACAACCAACCAACAACCAACAACAACCAACAACCAACAACCAACAACCAACAACTAACAACCAACAACAACCAACAACCAACCAACAACCAAAATTACTATGTTTTCCAGTATTGCCAAAGCCAGTGTCAGACAAAAAGAAATTTTTGAAGTAGTCCTGCGTAATGGCTGGGATTATATGTGGAGTTTGCTGACTGGTGGCAAACCGGACGAACCCAAATTACCCACTCCAGCAGTATTGCGAAATATCTTAATCGAACTTGGGCCGGTCTATGTCAAATTAGGACAACTTTTAAGCACTCGTCCCGACCTGTTACCCCAAGCTTATATTGAAGAGTTAACCGCATTGCAAGCGGATGTTCCCCCGGTCGCTTGGGTACAAGTGGAAGCATTGCTACAAGAACAAATGGGCGGTTTATTTCGGGATAAATTTCGCACCTTTGACTCTAGACCTGTGGCTGCCGGATCGATCGCCCAAACCCATCGCGCAACGTTGCCCAATGGTCGAGAAGTGGCGGTAAAAGTGCAACGTCCGGGCATCGATGAAATCGTCAATCAAGATATTGCCTTGATTAAATCTTTAGCGGAATTAGCGGATTTAACCGATTTAGGAGAAACCTATAATTTTCGGGGATTAGCGGCAGAATTTATCACCTCTTTAAACGACGAGTTAGACTTTTCTCAAGAAGCCAGTTATACCGATCGCTTACGGCGGAATTTAGCCAAAAGTCGTTGGTTTGACGCCAAAGAATTGGTGATTCCAGAGATTGTTTGGGAACTGACCACCCAAAAAGTTTTGGTGATGGAATGGTTGGATGGTAAGCCAATTTTAACCTGGGATTTTCAGTTGCCCAATGGCAATGAAGACCAAGCCACAAAAAAGGCGATCGCCACCTTATTAACCCGCGTATTCTTTCAACAAATTTGTCTGGATGGCTTCTTTCATGCCGATCCCCACCCAGGCAACTTATTTTATCTCACCGATGGTCGCGTGGCTTTATTAGACTGTGGTATGATTGGCCGTCTTGACCCCGTAACCCAGAAAGTTTTAATTGAATTACTCCTAGCAATGGTCAACTTAGATGCCCAACGCTGTGCCCAATTAACCTTAGAACTTTCTCCCTCAGCCATTAGTATTAACTTAGCCCGCTTAGAAACAGACTATGACCGACTATTGCGAAAATATTACAATCTGAATCTATCAGAAATAAGCTTTGGTGAGTTATTTTATGAAGTGTTAGAAGCTGCCCGCAGTAACCAAGTCCGTTTACCGGCAAACTTGGGCTTATGTGCTAAAACTTTAGCCAATTTAGAAGGGGTTGCCCGTACCCTAGATCCGGAATATAATATTTCCGAACAAATTAAACCCTTAATGACCGATTTATTTAGTCGGCAACTGATTGGAGAAGCCCCAATTCCTGCCCTACTCAGAACCGCCTTAGACCTAAAAAGTTTATCCCTACAATCACCTCGACAGGTCGAAATGTTATTAGATCGCATTACCTCAGAAAGGCTGCGCTGGAATTTGCGGATCCAAGAATTAGATGACCTGCGCCGTAGTATTGATGATTCTGCGAACCGTCTGTCTTTTAGTATTTTGGTCGGTTCTTTAATTATGGGCGCCGCGATTATTTCTTCCCAAGAACCGATCGCCCAAGTTTATTGGGTCAGTGAGGCATTATTTGCAACGGCCAGCTTATTAGGTTTATGGTTAATTATCAGTATTCTGCGATCGGGAAAATTACGTTAAAGATTTTGTAAATTTTTGTGATTTGTTGACAATTTACTTGACATTTTGCTTGATTTTTGCCAAGGGGAAAAGCCAATATTCCCCTGGGATTTTCCTCTCCCCAATGATAATCAAGTCCCCCGAAATATCGGATGCGATCGCCTGTTAGTGGAGACGATATCGCCAACCGCAGTAAAATTTACAAAATCTTTAGAATACATCAAAGATTGTAAAGTTTTATTAAAGTTATAAAAGATCGGCCAAAAACAAATATAATAGATTTCAATTGCTGGCATTGGCATATTGGCTAAAAATATGCTAAACCATCATATCGATGGCCAAAATAAACAAGTTAGATTAGGCAATGCCTACCTAAAGAAATCCAGAGTAGCTTGCGCCCGGTGCTGAATAAGAATCAGCGCAAAAAATAGTTGTTTGCCAGCTAAATGCGATCGTAGCATAATGTTACCAATAGTAACAATCCAATGTGTTGATCTAAAATCATAAAAACTATATTATGATTTAGATAAACCTCAACCAAAAATCAAACAACCAGACCAGCAGCAACTAAAACTATCTAAAGCTTCGGGAGAAAACCATACCAACGGATATGACCATCGCTTACTTAATCAATCAATATCCCAAGGTCAGTCACAGCTTCATCCGACGTGAAATCGCCGGACTCGAAGCTAACGGCATTCCCGTGGCTCGTTTTTCCATCCGCACTTGTGCCCCAGAACTGGTTGACGAAGCTGATAAACAAGAGTTAGAAAAAACCCAAGCTATTTTAGGAATTGGTATTGCTGGATTGCTATTTGCTTTACTTCGTGTAGCCATTACCAAACCAGTTCCTTTCCTCAAAGCTTTGAGTCTAACGATTAAAGTTGGCTGGAAATCAGAACGAGGTATCTTGCGTAATTTCGCTTACCTAGCGGAAGCTTGCGTTCTCCTCGGTTGGTGTTCCAAATCAGCAATTACCCACATTCATGCCCACTTTGGCACAAATTCCACCACTGTGGCAATGTTATGTGAAGTGCTCGGCGGCCCACCTTATAGTTTCACCGTTCATGGACCAGAAGAATTTGACAAAGTGGAAGCGATCGCCTTGTCAGAAAAAATCAACCGGGCTGCATTTGTGGTCGCGGTAAGTTCCTTTGGCAAAAGTCAACTCTGCCGCTGGTGTAATTATGAACATTGGTCAAAAATCCATGTGATTCACTGTGGGGTAGACGAGACATTTTTAACCCAGACCCATGTCCCTGTGCCCAATGAACCGCGCTTAGTTTGTGTCGGCAGACTGGGCGAACAGAAAGGACATTTGCTACTTTTAGAAGCAGTCCGCCAGTTAGCCACTGAAGGATTAAAATTTAAGCTAATATTGGTGGGCGATGGCCCATTGCGGGAAAACATCGAGGCAGAAATTGCCAAATCTAATCTCCATGATTATATTGAGATTACCGGCTGGGCGAGTAGCACCGAAGTGCGCCAACAAATGTTGGCCTCAAGAGCCCTAGTCTTACCCAGTTTTGCCGAAGGTTTGCCCGTGGTAATCATGGAAGCATTAGCCCTGGGTCGTCCAGCGATCGGCACTTATGTGGCAGGAATACCGGAATTGGTCGAACCCGGTGTTTGCGGTTGGTTGGTGCCTGCGGGTTCCCTCGAACCCCTCACGGCAGCAATGCGATCGGCATTAACCAGCCCTGTAGAAAACCTGGAAACGATGGGTAAAATAGGGTGCGATCGGGTAGCGAGTCAGCACAATGCCCTCACCGAGGCCAAAAAATTAGCTGCCCTGTTTCACAAGTACAGCGCCTAATTAACTCACCATCCCAGCATTCACACCACTAGGAACCCTAATGCCTGAAACGGAACCGCAAAACCAGCCCACACAAGCAGAAACCCAGCAAGGTTCATCTTTAAAAAAGAAAGCGATTCGGGGGGCAGCTTGGACTTTATTTGGCTATGGTGGCAGTCAATCCCTGCGCTTAGTCAGCAACCTGATCTTAACTCGCCTGCTGGTTCCAGAAGTTTTTGGCCTCATGGCTTTGGTTCAAACCTTTCAAGCAGGTATATCTCTATTTTCAGACATTGGCATCCGTCCCAGCATCATCCAAAATAAGCGCGGTGACGACCCGATTTTTCTGAACACGGCTTGGACATTGCAGGTAATTCGTGGTTTTTGGATTTGGTTTGGTTGTACCGTAATCGCTTGGCCGGTTTCCAGGTTCTATGACGATCCTAGGTTCCTTTGGCTGCTCCCCATCGTTGCCCTGAATTCAATTTTCCAGGGTTTTCAGTCCACTGCCCTAGCCACCCTCAACCGGAAAATGGCAATTGGTAAGCTGACCATATTTGAGTTTCAGAACCAAATTGTCGGCCTGACAGTGATGATTGTTTTAGCTTGGTTTAATCGCTCAATTTGGGCGATCGTCGGGGGAATGCTGGTGAGTGGATTTCTTAAAATGTTGTGGAGTTATCGCTTAGTTCCAGATCATGGCAATTGGTTTGCCTGGGACAAAGAATCCCTCAAAGAACTGATATCTTTCGGCAAGTGGATATTTGTATCTACCGCCCTGACATTTTTGGCAATGCAGGCAGACCGACTAATTCTGGGCAAATTATTTTCATTTGAGATGTTGGGGGTTTATACCATTGCTTTCACTTTTGCGGATATTCCCAAACAAATCCTCGGCAGGCTTTCCGGTCAGGTTATTTTTCCGATGTTTTCGCAGCAGAAAGATATTCCTCGCCAGATCCTGAGAGAAAAAATTCTCAAAAAACGTTGGATGATTCTGGTTGCACTCGCATTGGGCTTGACTTTTCTAATTTGCTTTGGCGATCTAATTGTATATATTTTATACGATCGAAGATACGATGCAGCCGGTTGGATACTACCAATCCTGGCTTTAGGGATTTGGCCACTGGTGCTGTGCCAGACAATTGAAAAAGCACTTTACGCTTTTGGCAAACCTTTTTATTCAGCTTTTGGTTACTTTTTCAAGTTTGTTTATATGTTGATTGCATTACCCCTAGGTTTTTCCCTGATGGGCGTTATGGGATCTGTAATTGTTGTAGCTCTAAATGATATTCCGTTCTATGTGTTAGTAATGTACGGTCTGTGGAGAGAAAAGCTCACTGTTATCCATCAGGATATTCATGCTACGGTATTACTAATTGGACTAATCGCTGTTATTTTGATATGCCGGTACAATTTAGGTTTTGGGTTACCAATTGATGGTATTTTATGAAAAAAATAAGTTAATTAATACACTTAACCCAAGGATGTTTAAACTAAGGATTGATAAAGGTAAATCCTACAGTAGTTTTAATGTGATTTCGCAATTTTGGATAATCTTCACTGCTTCTAATCCATGACTCCTCAAGCCCAACTGGCGATGATCGCTTGGTTGCCGATTGTCTTCTACTTTTTTACCCGCTATCCACCTCGGACGGCGGTGATGGTTAGCTTCCTCGGTGGATTGATGTTCCTGCCACAACGGGGGGCCGGGTTTTCTCTCCCCGTAATACCCGACTATAAGGGAATGGCCGCCACTTGCTATGGCATTCTGTTGGCTCTGGCTGTCTATGATTCTGAACGGTTTAGTTCTTTGAAACTGGGCTGGACAGATATCCCAATGCTGATTTGGTGCATTTCTTCTTTTTTGGCCTCAATGAGTAATGGTTTGGGGGCTTACGATGGCTTTAACGAAAGTCTCACCACAACAGTCACCTGGGGATTGCCCTATTTTCTGGGGCGATTATATTTCACTAATTTGGATACCCTAAAGGAATTGGCGATCGGCATTCTTAAGGGCTGCCTGATCTATGTTCCCCTCTGCATTTGGGAAGGTCGCATGAGTCCCAACTTGCACTTGATGGTTTACGGCTACTGGGCTCATTCATCTGGCCTCCTTCAATCCATCCGTTATGGTGGATATAGACCGAATGTATTTATGGCACACGGTCTGATGGTGGGGCATTGGGTGATGACTGGTACATTGATCGGCATTTGGCTGTGGCAAGCTGGGGCGATCAAGGAAGTATGGGGAAAGCCCATGAACATCCTGGTCTGGGTGATGCTGTTTACCGTGGTCTGGAACCGATCCACAGGTGCCTATGGCTTGATGGTTTTGAGTTTAGTAATCTTATTTATAGCCAAGCATTTGCGGACATCTTTACCTGTGTTACTGATTATCTTTGGATTATCTTATTACTTATACGCAGGAGTCACGGGAACATTTGCCGGGGATGAGATTGTTCATTGGATATCGGAGAATATTAATCCAGAACGAGCTCAGTCCCTGGAATTTAGATTTAATAACGAAGAACTACTTGCAGAAAAAGCACGGGACAGAATAATCTTTGGCTGGGGAGGCTGGGGCCGCAACCGCGTGTATGATTATGACTGGAAGGGAGACCTGGTTGATATTTCCGTCACAGATAGTATGTGGATTATCGCTTTTGGTACTCGTGGAGTCGTCGGTTTAGCCAGTGTCACTGCATCCCTCCTATTGCCTGCGGCGGTCTTTTGTTTTCATTATCCAGCCAGCACCTGGCTGAAGCCCAGGGTGGCTCCAGCCGCCTCAATGGCAGTGAGCGTCGTACTATTTATGTTTGACTCGGTTTTGAATAATATGTTTAATCCCATATTTCCCCTGATTAGTGGCGGGCTATCTGCTTTGGTACTGAAACCCCCCGAACCACTCAATCCGAAAAAGAAGCGCAACCAGGGGTCATCAGTGGCCGTCACTTCCAAGGTGCAAAGCCGACCAAACCAACAAAGAAGGTTATCTCGCAGGCGATCGGTCCAGCATAACCGTAGATAAACATAAAACCTTTGATGTCGTTTATATGAGAGTTAAATTTTTATGTCCTCAGATTCATCTTTAATTAATCAACCTATTTTTCTAGTTGGTGCGGAACGTTCAGGGACGACAGTATTGCGGCTAATGCTAGATCACCATCCACAGATTGCGTGGTGCAATGAGTTTGAATATGCCGTCGATCGCGTTTCTGAAACGGGAGAATGGCCAAATCTCCATCAATATTATGATTGGTTAGCAGATCATCGCATATTTTTGGCCACGGGTTTTGAGATCGATCGCGCCTTGACCTACCCTCAACTGGTCAATAGTTTTTTAGTTCAAAAGCGCGATCGCGAAAACAAACCGATCGTCGGTGCCACAGTTCATCGTCATTTCGATAGATTACTACGCATCTGGCCTGATGCCCGATTTATTCATCTGCTTCGGGATGGCAGAGATGTGGCCAATTCCTGTATCGTCATGGGCTGGGCGGGTAATTTGTGGACTGGTGTTGAACGTTGGATCGAAGCTGAATGTTTGTGGGAAAATCTCAGCGATCGGGTTCCCGCCGAACGGAGAGTTGAGATCACCTATGAAAATCTAATTTCAGAACCCGTGAAGACGCTGACTGACCTGTGTGATTTTATTGGGGTGCCTTATAACGAAGCAATGCTGAGTTATAGTGACAAAACTACCTACGATTTGCCCGATCCGAAATTTACTCAGCAGTGGCGACGCAAATTTTCTGATGCTCAGATTCAGTTGGTGGAATCAAGGATTGCAAATATGCTGAAGGATCGGGGCTATGAACTGAGTGGTTTACCCATAATTAATATTAGTTCCCTGACCCAGAAACGACTGAGATTACAAGACTGGTGGTATCGTTGGAATTTTCGACTTCAGCGCTATGGCCTGCCCCTGTTTGTTTCAGATTATCTATCACGAAATCTTGGGATTGTGTCATGGCAGAAACAAGTCAGACAGGAAATTATTGCCATAGAAAAACGCCACATTAAATAGCATTGTTCCCAGGGCGATAGAACTTATCATCTGTCATTGTTTTTTGCCTTTTTTGTCGATTATGCTCAACTTTAACTCTATAAATACTCATGCGCCTTGCTATAGTCATCGTTAACTATCGCACCCCCAACCTGACGATCGACTGTTTAGCTTCACTGCAAACTGAAGTCGAAGTCGGGCAACATTCTGTTGTTGTTGTAGACAATGCCTCTGGGGATAATTCCGTAGAGCAAATTCAGCAGGCAATTACGGCAAATAACTGGAGTGAATGGGTAAAGGTTGTACCCTCACCAGTTAATGGCGGTTTTTCCGCTGGCAACAATTTGGGCATTAAAGCTGTCACCGCAGATGCTTATCTGTTATTAAATAGTGACACGATTGTCCGACCAGGCGCGATCGCCTCTCTAATCAAAGCAATGGAAACTCATCCCCAAGCGGGTCTAATTAGTCCGCGCCTAGAATGGCCGGATGCTACTCCCCAAATTAGCTGTTTTCGATATCGTTCCCCTGTCAGTGAACTGATTGCTTCTGCCGCAACTGGGCCAATTACTCAACTGCTGAATAGTTATGATGTCCCCATTCCTGTATCCGATGAAGCGATCTTCCCAGAATGGACTAGCTTTGCCTGCGTCCTGATCCGACGGGAGGTGATTGACCAAATTGGCTTGATGGATGAAGGGTATTTTATGTATTTCGATGATATTGATTATTGTCGCATGGCCAGGAATGCGGGCTGGAAAATTCTCCATTGGCCGGAAGCCAGAGTCGTTCACCTCCGGGGCGGCAGTAGCCCGGTGAAAGCGGCAATGGCTGCCCGTAAACGGCCAAAAGCCTACCTCTACGCTTCTAGAACTCGTTACTTCACCAAATTCTATGGCTATACTGGACTTTGGATGGCCAACCTGCTTTGGTTAGCGGGTCGGAGTATCTCACTGGTGCGCGAGGTGGTGGGCAACAAACAGCCACATACCTGCGAGTCTGAATCTACTGATATTTGGATCAACTGGCGCAACCCGATGAAACCGCCGGTACTACCTGGGAGTGAAAATACATGAGTAATTGTCCTGACTTTATCATCATCGGCGCGATGAAATGCGCCACCAGTAGCCTACACGAGCAACTCGCTTTGCAGCCGGGCATTTTTATGACCGAGTTGAAAGAACCCAATTTTTTCAGTAATGATGAGCAATATAACCGGGGAATGGAATGGTATCTATCTCATTTCGCGCCAGCCAAACCCGACGATATCTGCGGCGAATCTAGTACCCACTATACAAAGTTACCTACTTATCCCCAAACCATCGATCGCCTTCTCCAGCATTTTCCTAATGTCAAGCTGATTTATGTGATGCGCCATCCCATCGATCGCCTGGTTTCACAATATATTCACGAGTGGACTGAAAAAGTAATTTCTGTAGGTATTAATCAGGCAGTTAATGAGTATCCAGAATTGATTGCTTACAGCCAGTACAGTATGCAGCTAAAGCCATATTTTGACACCTTTGGTCAAGAGCGAGTGCTGCCGGTCTTTTTTGAAAGAATGATCGCCCATCCCCAGCAAGAATTAGAACGAGTTTGTCGGTTTATTGGTTACGAGGGAAAACCGGTCTGGGATGATGAATTGAACGCCCAAAATGTATCCACAGAAAGAATGCGTCAAAGTGGGTGGCGTGATTTCTTGGTTGAAGCACCAGGACTCAAGCAGCTTCGCCGCTGGTTCATCCCCAAAAGCTTCCGCACTTGGGTGAGAAGTTTATGGATGATGAAAAAGAAACCAGAGCTAGAACCCCAACAGATAGAAAAATTGCAGGCTATTTTTGATGAAGATTTGGCAACACTCGGTTCTTGGTTGGGGATTTCCCTCTCTTGTAAAAATTTAAAAGCGGTGGTGAAACATGATCCAAGAGATTGGGTTGCGCTACCAAAACAGGAGGCGAAATGAACAAATCAACCACGAATCTGGAATCAGAGACAGTTCGACAAATTTCGGCTACGGAACCCGACTGGGAGCGGGAAAAACTTACTTGTTGGTGGGATCCCAGCCGCCAATTGCTTAAATCGATCCGGGGATATCAAAAGTGGCACGATCGCGGCGATCTATTGGGAAGCTTGGTTTCTGCGCTTAAAGTCATTGAATATCGTTTTTGGACGGTTGTCACGGCCACGGATATTCCCCTGAACTGGCGATTTTCCGGGGGTTTAAGACTACCGCATCCGACTGGTGTAGTGATTCACCCCAGCGTGGAGATCGGACCAAATTGCATGATTTTTCAGCAGGTGACAATTACTAAAGGGGTGAAAATTGGCGGTCATGTGGATATTGGCGCGGGGGCAAAAATTCTCGGTCCTGTCACCATTGGAAACTATGCTAAAATTGGGGCAAATGCTGTGGTGCTTTGCGATGTGCCTGAAGGGGCAACAGCGGTTGGGGTGCCAGCAAAAATTATAAATTACACTATTTCTTAAAATTAGTTCATAAAAGTTAAATAACATCGATGAAAAAAATCTGAAAAAACTAAGGATATAATTTATCCATCCTTGAAATGACAAAATTGCAATTAATCAAACTACTACAGATAAATAGAGGCGGTTGATGGTAAACAAGCGAATTCCTAATTTATTTATTGTCGGATCAATGAAATCGGGAACGACTTCTCTCCACAATTACTTAGACACTCATCCCAATATTTTTATGAGCCAAAAGCCGAAGGAAACGCAATATTTCGTGGAAGAACTGAATTGGTCTAAGGGTGAAGATTGGTATTTAAGCCTGTTTGATGCAGCAGGCAGTAATGTTACAATTATTGGTGAATCATCAACCGATTACACCAAACTGCCTCTTTACCAAGGTGTTGTTCAACGCATTGCTGATTTCAACCCAGAAGCCCGGATTATCTACATCATGCGGGATCCGGTAGAACGTAGTATTAGCAACTACTGGTGGCAAGTACAATATTCCGCTGAAGGTCGTGATCTGCTGACAGTGATGAAAAAAGTTAAAGATATCACAGATATCAGCTACTATGCCATGCAAATCAAACCATACATCGAGACGTTTGGTCGAGAACAGGTCATGGCATTAACCCTAGAGGAACTCAAGACTGCGCCTATTAAAACTCTGAAAAACTTGTTTGATTGGCTGGGGGTTGATTCCTCTTTTGTTCCGCCTAGCTTAGAAGAACGCTATAATGTTTCTCCAAAAGCCGTTCCCACAGTTAGAGGTTCCCGGATAATTTCTCAACTGCGCGGGACTCCTGTGTGGGATTGGCTTAAGCAATCAATTCCACAATCGACAAAACAAAAGTTAATGAAAATACTTTCTCGACCTGTTGACCGTGACGAAAGTTATGTAGAAGCAACGATTGAGTATCTACGACCGATTCAGCAAAAACAGACTGAAGAACTCTGTCAGTTACTTGGTCGTGACTTTCCTGAATGGAAAACTTTATATGGCACTAAGAGTTTTTCCCAAATTTAAAAATTCTAATCATTAAGTTAGGCCAAAAATATTTCTCTTGTGCTAATTTCAATAGGATCGAGATTTTGTTTTTTAGAGAATAATAGCTATTTTAGCGGATAAAATCGGAAAACAAAATCAATAAATCAAGATATTTATGAAATATTTGGCCAAACAAGATATATTGTTTTTGAACCATGAATAATTCAGTGAAAAACATCAATAAAGCATCGAGCGAATGTGTGACTTTGTTGGGG
Organism: Oscillatoriales cyanobacterium; assembly: GCA_011390955.1. Taxonomy (GTDB): domain Bacteria; phylum Cyanobacteriota; class Cyanobacteriia; order Cyanobacteriales; family Laspinemataceae; genus Planktothricoides. The sequence goes on from JAABRM010000015.1 coordinate 114,513, forward strand.
TAAATCGATTTACAGAAACTTCAACTAATACCATTTACAAAAATTCATACAACATTAGGGTCGCTTCGGCTTGCGCTCATGCATTGGGGCGACCACAGGGGGAAAAACTTGTCCCAGATATTGCTGAACTTGAAAAACTTTTGGGGTGGGATTGTTTAACCTGGGTAACTGATTGAGGATCAAAAATAAACCAAAAAATGAAAAAACAATCTTCTGTGGTTGTCAGTACGCCTTTTACTAACAACAACTGGAAATGGTTTGCTCCTTCGTTTGATGACAAACAAATTCACTGGAGTTTTTACTGCGAGAAACCCCAGGGATTCATAGAAAAGTATATCCGCCAGCCCAATCTGGCAATGATCCGTACTTGCCGAGAGGCAGTCAAGGCTACTCAAAAAAATCATGTTGACTTGCTTTTTACTCACGACCCGCGAGTTTCCTTCTGGTGTGCTTTTTTTGCGGAAAGGTTAGGGGTAAAAACAGAGCATATTGCTTATTCCTTTAACTTTCCCGATCTGCCTCGTGGTCTTAAGCGCCGTTGGATGACCTCGGCGTTCAAAAATATCAGTCGGTTCATTGTCTATTCCACGATGGAAAAGCAGCTATACCACGACTATTTTGGGATCCCATTAGAGCGGATTGATGTTGTGCTATGGAGTGTCGGAACACCAGAAGTATCTCCGCAAGAACCCTTGGAATCAGGGGATTATATTTGTGCGATTGGTGGTAATGCCCGAGACTACCAGACATTGATGGCGGCAATGGAAAAACTGCCGGATATTCCCTTGGTGCTTGTAGCCAGACCCCATAATCTCAAGAATCTGAATATTCCATCTAATGTCAAAGTTTTGGTGAATATTCCCAAACCTCATGCAATGAATATTATCAAGCACTCTCGGTTTATGGTACTCCCATTGACGGGTTCGGAAGTTCCCTGTGGTCATGTTACTTTGGTGGCGGCCATGCATCTGGGGAAAGGGTTTATTATTACTAATTCCAGTGGAGTGAGCGATTATGTTTTCCATGACCATAATGCCGTCACTTGTGAAGCCTTTTCAGCGGATGCTTTGGCTGATGCAATTAGCAGTCTCTGGAAAAATCCCGATAAATGTCAGCAGCTTGGCGAAAATGGCTTGAAATTTGCCCAAGAACACTGTTCAGAGGCATCGGCTCGTGAACATTTACGCAATTTATTGGTAGAAAGAAAGTTATTATTGGATTGATGAAAAATTAGCTCTGGGGAGCAATTTGCTGGAATAGAGCTAATTTTACTGTCGATAAGGGCTTGCTGGTGAGGGCGCTTTCCGATGAAACTAAACTGATTTATGGTTCAACGCAACGGTGACAGCTAGGAGAAATATTTGAAGACTCCTAGCTGTTGGCAACCGTCAATTTTGAATAGTGACTATGGGTTTAAAAGAGCATTACACATCTCCACAAATTAGATATCAAGCCTCGCTCGATCTGGAGTGACAGTCAATTATTGGAGATGTCTATTAAAAATTATTGATGGTTTTATAATAGTAATTAATGAAAATAATATTTGGGCAAAATTTAAGAAAAATAGCTGAGATTATTCCCGGAGTAATGTTTTTATTCTTCGGGTTACTCAGTTTCGTGTTAATTTCTTCATGGATATCCAAAAATATCATAAATACCTCCCATAATACTACCAATTTATCTCAAATAGATAGTCCGCCAATGGCTATATCTCAGGCCAGAGGATCTAATCAGTTAGCTGTGGGGACTAACCTTAACCGAATTGCAGATTGGTCAACGCAAATGCCATTTATCGATGCTTTCAAATCCTCTAGGAAATGGATTACTCAATGTCAAGCTAAAGAACCAGGATGTAGTGGGGCTTGGGGTACTCAAGAATTCGATAAATTAGATTTAGATGAATATGGGTGGGTGAAATCTTTACCAAAGCCAGAAGATCCTCCGGAATATACTCGTGTTGGGACATTGCTATTTACAGGTGTCGAACGGTATCCGACAGGAAAGTATGTGGTGCTTTATGAGGGAGAAGGGAAGATAGAATACAAGTTTGATGCTCGTAAAGATGAAACCGTCTCGGTTCCAGGCAGAGATGTAATTGATGTGACTCGATCGAAAAAAGGGATCTATCTCATTATTACGGAGACAGATCCTCGGAGAACGGGCAATTATATTCGCAATATCCGCGTGCTTCCGGCAGATTATGAAGCAACCTACACAACGGAATTATTTAATCCTAAATTTTTAGCAAAAATTAACCAGTTTAAAGCTCTGCGGTTTATGGACTGGATGAAGACAAATAATTCTGAGCAAAAAGAATGGAGAAACAGACCGACAGTAAACAAGGCATCCTACGCATACGGTGGTGGCGCTCCCATAGAAATTATGGTAGAACTGACCAATCGTCTCCAGGTCGATCCGTGGTTCAATATGCCACATCAGGCAACGGATGAATATTTGACTAATTTTGCTCGTTTGGTGAAGGAAACAGTAGATCCAAATTTAACGATTTATGTGGAATATTCTAATGAGGTGTGGAATCCTCAGTTTAAACAGTTTCACTGGGTGAGAGATAATGGCCCGATTCCAGGAGGGAAAACATCATTTCAGCCATTAGGGGTTCGCACCTCTCAAATGTGCGATATTTGGAAGGGTGTGTTTGGCAAGGAAAGTCACCGAGTTAAGTGTGTGATGGGGACTCAAACAGCTAATCCTTGGGTCGCTGGTCAAGTGCTGAATTGCGATCGCTGGTCAGAAGCTCCTTGCTACGAACATGGAATTGATGCTCTGGCAATTACCGGATATTTTAGTGGCAGACTAGGGAAGCGCGAACATGAACAGACGATCATGGGTTGGCTGAACGATCCAACCATTGATGAATTTGCGATGGCAATGACTCAATTGAAGGATGGCACTGTATTGGCAACGGAGGGGGACAATACGTCAGATTTATTGGAGCGGTTTACTAAATATTCAGAAATAGCTAGGGAAAAAGGGTTAGAATTAGTTGTTTATGAAGGGGGGAGTCATGTGGTTGGCATCAGAGGAGTAGAAAATAATCAGAAAATTACAGAATTTTTTATAGAGTTGCATCGTAGACCAGAGTTTTACGATCGCTACATGGAAATGCTAAATGCATGGAAAAATACCCCAGGAAACCGGACTTTGTTTATGCACTTTTCAGATATCGGTCGTCCGAGTAAATGGGGCAGTTGGGGGGCTTTGGAATCTGTTTACCAACAAAGTTCGCCGCGATCCGATGCGCTGATGGATTTTATCCAGCAAAATAATTGAAAGGGGGAAAATTGGAGAACTGGCGAACAGGAGGTAAGCAGTGAACAAAGTCGGATTATTGGCCATTGGCCGGAATGAAGGCGATCGCCTACGCCAATGCTTAGTTTCAGTCATTGGCAGAGTAAATACCTTGGTCTATGTGGATTAGGGTTCTACTGATAACAGCCTAGAAATGGCTCGTTGCCTGGGGGTAGAGGTCGTAGAACTTGACCTATCTATCCCCTTTACTGCTGTTAGCAAAAATTTTTCAGGAACCCATATATTTGTTATCCAAAGCCCCCAAAGCATTTTTGAACGGGAAATTGGGAAAATTTCAAGAGATATTCAACTTTTCCAACAATAAGGCTCGACGCTTGGCGGCAACTTTGTCCCAGGTAAATTCTTGTGCTCTCTGGCAAGCTGATGTGCCATATTGAGTTCGCAAATCAGAGGAATCAACCAACTTTCTTAGGGACTCTACCCAAGCATCCTCATCGTAAGGATCGAGAATTATCCCATCAATCCCATCTCGCACAATGCCACCAGACCCCATCGGTGATGTGAGAATGGGCAAACCATGAGCCATTGCTTCATACATCACCAGTGGACTGCCTTCCTCTAGACTGGGAAAGGCAAAAATGTCGGCTTCGCGATAGGCATAAGCGTAATTTTTACTACTGTAGCCAATATGAACAACGTCAGGACGGGATAAAAGGTCACCACAAGTTTCGGCAATGGCCGGTTCCATGTGGCCGAACAGGATCAGACGTCCCTGGATGCCCGATCTCTTCCAAGCACGCAAGAGCAAGTGAACCCCTTTTCTCACACAAATGGTTCCCAGAAACAGCACTTTTACAGTATTGTCCGATGATTTTTCCGCTGATATTGTAGTGGCAAACCTCTTTGGATCCCAGCCATAGCTAGTTAGGATCAGCTTACTGTCTGGAACTCCCGCATCTTGAAATGATTTCTTAACTTCTGGACTTGGACAAAAGATGAAATCTGCTAGGTCTGATGCAATTTTTTCTTTACGAATTTTTTCTTGAGTAGGAATCCGTGAATTTTCCAGAGAAATTCCTAAATTTTGGTAAGCTTTATCCATGATATGCTTACTATAACCAGTATAGGTGTTAATCCTTTCTAGTACAATGGGTTTGTCTTTTTGTTTGATTTTGTTCAAACTTTCTAGAGAAATTTCTGGCCATAAATAAGCAACATCAAAATTTTTAATGTCCTGTAAAAATCTTTTTTCTGTGATACTATTTGTCAAATCTTTAGAGTGGAAGAATCGATAATAGAATTTTTGGAGTATTGGCGGTATCGCCTCTACCATATTGGATATCCTACAGCCAGGGTCACAGCTAGAAAATACCATTCGAGTCTGAATGTCAGTGTTCTGCCATTCTTGGCACAATGAAAATAAGGCATGACTTGCGCCTCTATTGGTACAGTGAATGGGATATACAGAACCGATCTTAAGCATACTAAAAAATACCTTATTGAGATAAAAAAATTTTTTTTATGTTATACAATATGATTCCAGGTTTTTACTAAACCATCTTTTAATTTTACTTTGGGTTGCCAGCCATATATCTCATACGCTAACTGATTTGACAAAATGTTAGTTTTGACATCTCCTGGTCTTTCAGGAATATACGTTTTATGTATTTTTATTCCAGAAATATCTTCGATAGCGGTTACAATTTCCATCACACTATAGCCAACTCCAGAGGAAATGTTGACAATAGAACTTCCTGATTTTTTTGCAGCGATTAACAAAGCCTCAATCACATCATCAATATAGATATAATCTCGAATTGCGTCTCCTTTGCCATAAATTTTTATGTTTCGATTATAGTAAGCACACCCCATAGCTACTGCAATAATTCCTTGGATGCCCAAAAGTTTTTGTCCAGGACCGAATGGATTGGAAATTCGCATAACGTTGACATCAATTTCCCTAGATCGGGCATAAAAGTTAAGGTAGTTTTCAATCGTTAATTTACTTTGACCATACGCTGATTTCGGGACAAGGGGATGATCTTCAGAAATAGGAATTTTTTTAGGCTCCCCATAAATTGTTCCACCGGAAGAAGCATAAACAATTTTTTTTACTCCATTGGCAAGGCATATTTCCACCAATCGAATAGTTGGAATCAAATTAGAAAATACATCGTAAACACTACTTTCAATGGTCATACTGGGAAAAGTCGTGGATATCAGATGAAACACTGTATCAATTCCTTGCATTGCTGTTCGCAGTGCTACATCATCCATGAAGTCTCCATAGACAATATCAAGATTGTCTAAGATATCTTCTATGTTCCTAATGGAGGAACTGGATCGAGTGAAAATTCTCGTGTTTTCACCGCGAGCCACTAATGCTCGTGCCAAATTTCCTCCAATAAATCCGGATCCTCCTAGAATCAGATACTTTGCCATTACTAAACTCCAATATGCTATCGAATATACTGGCTAAATAAAAATATTATTAAGCGATTTAAACCATATCTAACTGTTTTTATTGACAAGAATTATTTTTTTATTAATAAATCAAAATCTAAAATTTTACTTTTCATTTGTTCTATAGAAGCATTTATTTTTTAGTTATATTGAACAAAATTTATTTGCCTTTTAAATGAGATTAAGATCGAAAAAATATTTTTTCGCTTATTATATATCGATCGGCTATAAGATTTTTTTTTATTTTTTTATTTTTTTTTATTTTCTGATTATTTATCAATTAGCCTCCAAACAACTTTAATTGCGATCTTGGTGTCCTATCAGGTTAAACAACTTTAATCAATATGCCAAAAATTTCTATATAATCAGTAAATCCCTATTAGATTAGTTTATATCATTATTTTTTTAATTAACTTAATTAAAACTAATTAATCGATCGGATGTTAGCTCAGTTATATCACTAATTGGTTATATAAATATTTGTTTTTATAATTCGCATTTTTGTACTACCCAATCATAGTCTAGTTTATTAATGTATAAGGTTTATATTATAGCTTAAGCAATAATATTTTCAGGAAAATAAATTTTAAGTTCAAGGTATCATAATTTTTTTGAGAATATTTAATACGCTATTTAATCCACTCCCAATGATTGTATAGTTAATTGTATGTGTTACTTCTGAAAAAATCAAGTGCTGAACAATTGGAAGGAAAATTAAATCAAGTCGGATTGGTGGCCATTGGCCGGAATGAAGGCGATCGCCTACGCCAATGCTTAGTTTCAGCGATCGGCGTGGTAGATACTGTGGTCTATGTGGATTCGGGATCCAGCGATCGCAGCGTGGAAATGGCTCGTTCCCTGGGGGCAGAGGTAGTAGAACTTGACCTATCGATTCCCTTTACTGCCGCTCGTGCCAGGAACGCTGGATTTGAGCATTTGCTCAAAGTAGCTCCAGACACCAAATATGTTCAATTTGTGGATGGAGACTGCGAGATAGTACCGGGGTGGCTGGAGAAAGCCGCAGGGGAACTCGATGCTAGACCTGATGTGGCCTTAGTTTGCGGTCGCAGGCGCGAACGCTTTCCCGAACTCTCTATATATAATAAGATGTGCGACATCGAGTGGGACACCCCAGTTGGCGAAACCAAATATTGTGGTGGGGATACCATGATGCGGGTGGCAGCCTTCCAAGAAGTCGAGGGTTTTAATCCCACTTTGATTGCGGGAGAAGAACCAGAACTCTGCGTCCGCTTGCGGCAGAAAGGTTGGAAAATTTTCCGTCTGGATGCAGAAATGACCCTGCATGATGCCCAAATGACTGCTTTCGGTCAGTGGTGGAAGCGAACTATGCGGTCTGGTCATGCGTATGCGGAAGGAGCCTGGTTACATGGTCAACCTCCAGAACGCCATTGGGTCAAAGAAAGCCGCAGTATTTGGGTTTGGGGGTTAATTTTACCAATACTGGCATTGGGAATTGCATGGCCATCCCACGGATTTTCCTTGTTGTTATTGGCGGGCTACCCGATTAGTACCTATCGGACTTATCGTTATTATATGCAGGCTCAGGGTTTGGCCTCGAAGGACGCCGCCCTTTATGCGGTGTTTTGCACTCTGGGTAAATTTCCCCAGGTACGGGGTCAGATGCAGTTTCACTTCAACCGATTATTAGGACGCCGCCGGTATTTGATTGAATATAAGACCAGCACCCCGGTAGAACCAGCCAGTACCCAGTAAAATTTCCGATTGATTTGATCATTCATCAATCCGGCGAATCAAGGGTATCCCGTTCGGTGCGGACCCACTTGGTTTGCGGCTTGAACAGAAAAGCCAGATACAGGGGAATTTTCCAAAGTAAGTACAACGGAACCGCTAATAAGGTGAGGGCGGGTAAGCTTTCTCGGCCAAATTTCGCCCAAGCTACCAGAATTGAAAGGAATATGAGCAGCCCTTGGATGCCGAAAATTATTGCCGGTAGCCCTGATCCGCCCAAGGTCGTGGCTAATAAGGCCGCGATCGCCCCTCCGACCCAAATCATTACCAAAAATGAGAGGGGCGGGACGCACAACTCTAGGGCTAAGGCGAATAAATCTAACCGTTTTTGGGTTAAAGCGGCTGTGAGCATTTGGGGAACTTGGGCTAACAAAGTTTGTAAATATCCATGTTCCCAGCGGGTTCTTTGGCTTTTTGCTGCTTCCTGCTGTTGGGGCAAAATTCCGGTGACATTGGCATCGCCACAAAATCGAGGTGCATATCCCGCGATCGCCAAATCTAGACCCAGTTGTAAATCTTCCACAATATTACCGGAAGCCAGGGAAGCTCGGCTAATCACCGACCAAGGAAAAGCCATCCCCGTCCCGGTTAGCAAACAAGGCAAACCCAGGCGGTTTAAGCCCCTCGGTCGAACTAAATTTTTGACCATAAATGCCAAGGCAGAAACGGCATCTCTGGGACTGGGTTTGGGTGGCTGTTCCATCAAGTAGAGGGCTTGAACTGGTCGATTTTCTGCTATTGCTAAACGGGCAATGCGATCGATACTATCTGGGTGACAAATACAGTCAGCGTCAACCAGGACAACCACCTCTGGTGGTTCCTTTTCAATAAACTTTAAACCATAGTCTAAGGCATAGCCTTTGCCTCTACGTTCCGAGTCTTGGCGATCGATCGCCGTTGCCCCTAATTCGCGAGCAATTTTGGCAGTTTCATCGCTACAATTATCCGCAATAACCACTAATTTGTCATCGTTTCTTAACTGCGGCAGCAAGGTTTTTAGGGTTTGACTAATCACCGATGCTTCATTGTGGGCTGGCATCAAAATTGCTACTGTTGGTCTATATGTCTCATCATTTTTGCCGACTTTTTTATTAGTTAAAATAGCGGCAAAACATTCGATCGACAGCACAGTAATGGGAATAAAAAGTATGGCTGCGATGATTGATAGAACAATTTCTACTACAGGCATGATTAACTGATTTATTAACATATTTTTTGTTTGAGTAAAGCTACCGGATAGAGGATAGAGGAGAGAGGGGGCAGAGGAGCGGGGGGGGCAGAGGAGCGGAGGGGCAGAGGAGCGGAGAGGCAGAGGAGCGGAGGGGCAGAGGAGATCAATTATCAATTATCAATTATCAATTATCAATTATCAATTATCAATTATCAATTATCAATTGTATTTCCTGACCTAGGGATGAAAATTTTGGCCACATTCAACTGGATTAATTCTAATGGGATTTGGGCGATTCGCGTTCGCGATCCGCTTTGCGGCATCGCCAATTAATTCTACCTTGCCATTAGCCGTAATGACCCACCCGGTTGCTTCGATGATTTCATCAGGGCGATTGGCGGAAGGAGTCCGGGTTGCGGACGAAGGGGAAAAACTTGCCGGTTCATTGTCTCCGATTAAAGAAATATCTCGCCAATCCTGCCAGACAGTGGTGCTGCGGATGACTGAAGTGGGATCCGGTGGTAAACCCCCCCGTCCGGTGACAGTAAAAGAATTGCCTTGGTTAGCCGCACATCCGGTGATAATTTGTTGGGTAGGATCGGTGATATTTTCTGGTAATTTAATCAGCCCGTAAGTCGGATCTACATCAGGGTTATTAATAGTAATAGTGCCAGAAAGTCCAAATTCAGAACTAGCGGTAATATCACTTTCTGGTGTCAGTTGTTCGCGCAACTGAATGCCAAACATTCCCTGAGTATTAAGAGTGATATTTCCCCCTGCCCCCCGTTGGGCATTGGCGGTAATATCGCTATTTTCTAATGACACTAAAGTCTGGGTATTGATGGTCATATTGCCACCATTTCCTAGGTTGCCTGCGGTGGTACTAATTAAACTCTGGTGCTTTTGAATTATTTCCTGAGTTTGTAACTGAATATTTCCCCCTTCCCCAGAGGCAGTTTTAGCAATAATCACCCCTTCACGATCCAAAAAAATCGAATTAGCCGCGATCGCTAAATTTCCCGCATTTCCTACTCCTTGATTATCCACCGTCACCGCAGCGCCACTCTCAATTTGCAATCGTCCGGTGGCGATCGTTAAATCCCCGGCATCCCCAGAAGCCGCAATACCACTGCTGCTGATCAAAGCACTGGGAAATTGATCGTTGCGATTAAAAAAGAAATCAACACCATCGGCACTCACCGGGGCAGCACCACTTAAGGTCACGGATTCAGTGGCATTCACGATTAAACTACCTCCGTTACCTCGGTCAAACGTACCCGCTGTAATTTGTCCCCCATCGCGCAGAACCAATCGCTGAGTATTCACAATCAAATTGCCCGCATCTCCTGCCCCTGCCGTATCCACAAATAACACAGAGGGAAAGCGAAATTCATCGGGAGTCGTGCCAATTATTTCCACCGATTCAAACGCATTCACCGTCAAATTTCCCCCAGGGGCAGGACTAAATGTACCCGCGCCAATTTGTGCCCCATTTCTCACAATTAATCGTCCGGTATTTACCGTCACATTTCCACTGCTTCCCGCATCCACATCTCTTAATGATGCTTCGGTTCCGGCAAAAGAAGGACTACTGTTAGCAAATACTCCCGGAAATACAAAAAAAGAATTCGTCTGTTTACCGGCTATTTCAATTAATTCAGCCGCATTTAAATTAATATCTCCTGCTTTGCCAATTCCGCGAGTCGTCGTTTCAATCACCCCGCCTTGGGAAGAAATTGTACCAGTATTCACGGTAATAGTTCCGCCGTTGCCTTCGCCAAAATCACGCCCCCTGGTGTAGGATGCAATTGCTGAATCATTTAGTTGCAAGAATTGGGCAGCATTTACTAAAATATTGCCACCGTTACCCATACCTTCGGTCATCGTAGTCACAGTCGCCCCATTTTCCATGCGTAAACTTTGAGTAGAAATGGTTAAATTTCCCGCATTTCCATTCCCAAAACTCAGAGCAAATAAACCACTACTGATATCCGAGGGCTGGGAAACTCGATCTTTGACATCGACTCGTTCTAAAAATTCCACTGGGGCTGCCCCACGGAGTTGAATTGATTCAGTGGCATTAACTGTTAAATTTCCCGCGTTTCCATCGGCAAAAGTCGAGGAAGAAATTACAGCCCCCACTTGGAGGTCTAGCAAATCTGCTGCAATGGTAATGCCCTGACCGGGATTATTTCCCAGGGTATCTGCGGTGATGCGAGTATTATTTTCTAGACTGACATTTCTGCCAATGATTTGAATGCTACCGCCGCCATTTCCACTGGTATCTACGGCAGCTAATTTTGACAAATTAATATTATTTCTGACTGATAATAAATCGGTATTTAAAAATGAGGCAGTTAGCAGAGAAGTTGCTCTATTTGTGGTTAAAGCACTATTTTCTAATGATAATAAAAAAATATTTCCCTCCGGTGCAGTTACATAACCGCCATCCAGGGAAATATTTCCGCCAATTAAGCCTAATTTTTGACCCGGTTGTACTTGCAATCCCACCAGTTTTCCTGTATCATCGGTAAATCGGGATTGGTTGACGATCGATCCCGGATTGGCTCCCATTTGTAACCCAATCGGTGTATTAAGCGTCAAGATTGGGGGTTGATTTGGGTTTTTGGCACTAAAAATATTGCCATCATTAAATAAAACGCTATCGGCGGTGGTGGCAAAAAAAGAACCTCCAATATTTAAGCGGGCATTGGGACCAAAAATGATGCCATTGGGGTTGATTAATAATAAGTTGGCTGTGCCATTCGATCTTAAGATGCCATCAATATTAGAAATTTGACCACCAGTGATGCGAGTGATGATGTCAGAAATATTGACAGCGTTGTTAAAAAATGCCTCGGTATTTGTGGGGAGAGAAAATTCTTGGAAACTGTGAAATAGGCGATCGCCCACCGTCGTTCCTCCTTCAATGTTCCAAGTATTTCCCTGGGGGACGATCGCGGAATTATTCGGCAAAGTCCTATCGGGGATAATTTGCGATCGCGCTTCAGGAATACTTAGGGGAAACAGTAACAGCGTCAGGGAGAATAATGGAATCAGTCCAATAATTTCTCTCAAAGATAAAAAACGATCGCAACAATCTTGAAGCCTTGGAGTGTGGATATGCATAAGCCAATCTTAAATTGAGGATTAACCGGAACATATTGCCGACATTACGGGCGCGATCTTTCCCGGAAAGAATTCACGCTTTCAGAAACCGGATTTCTTGTAGGCTTCTAAACGATATGCCTCCGGCACGCTGCGCGAACGCCCCGGCATGAACCTAGAAAACCGGTTTCTCCTGCGGGCAAGATCGCGCCCCTACTTGTGGCAACTATCCTCAGATTACATCAATTTTATCTGACTTGGCTCCTAAATCCGCCAAATATGGAGAAAAGAGAACAGAGAAAAGATAAAAATTCTCTCTTCTCTGTTCTCTCCTCATTATTTGGCAGCGTAGGGTGGGACAAAACCCACCCTAAGATTTATCTCAGCAACAGCAGCAACATCACCACCGGGGTTTTGGCCAAAATACTGTGAGGCAACTGTGCATTCATATAAACCCAAGCCCCGGGTTCCGCTTCTAAACTATCCTCTCCCAGAGTAATTTTTGCTGACCCTTTAACTATTGACAGAATCGCCGGGACTGAGGCGGTATGTTCGGAAAGTTCTTGACCCGTATCAAAACCAAAAATTACCGCTTTGACTCGCTCGTTTTGATACAGAACCCGCGTGAGAATTCCCTCTTTGGGAATTTCCATTTCTTTGGCTAAATCAGCAATATATTGATAGTTCATTTTTACATCTCCTAGGATTTTACGCCCACTAACATGATTCCTTTGAGGTAGGCTTGATATTTTTGGAACATTTGCCGCATGGACAAAACTCGCTGACGGGCGATGGGGTTATTGATTAAATTCCAACCAAAACGAATTGCTCCAGCCAGACCTTCATCTTCAATAACTCTTTGGGGTTCCAGTAATTGCATGGGAACCGTAGCATGAGTCTGAGTCGTAAACCCTTGAGAGGCTAACAAACTTTGCCATTCCGTCGCGGTTAAAGGCCAAGTTCCGTGATGAATATCTTGGGCGATCGCCCGTCTAATTTCTTCTCTTTTCCCCGCATCTAAATGATCTATTTCTATACACAACTCGTGAATCCCATATCTACCTCCATTTTGGAGTAATCGGGCGGCTTCTGAAACAATTTTTTGTTTTTGTTGGGGGGATTGCATTGATAACATTGCTTCCCCATAAACTACCGTTGCTGAACTCGTGGCTAACCCGGTATTTTCTGCACTAGCAACCACACATTTTTGGCGATCGCCTGTCAAATAGCCCCGAACTTTTTCGGCAGCGGTTTCATCTCGTTCAATCGCCGTATAAAATGCCGGTTGATGTTGCAAAGTTAGCTGGGCTGTAAACCCTAATCCGGGGGCAAACTCCACCACGCGATCGTCCGATTGGATATTTAAACTATCCAACATTTTTTCGGTCAATTTCCGTCCCCCCGGACGCAAAACCCGTTTGCCCATCTTAGCCAAAACCCAATGACCGGGCATTTTATCTAACTGGTCACTCGATAATTGTGAAGCACTAATCATAAAAAAATTCTCCAATAAAAACCAATAAAAAAACCAAAAACTAACTATCCGTTGCCGATATCTATCCGTTGCCGATATCTATCCGTTGCCGATATCTATCCGTTGCCGATATCTATCCGCTGCCGATATCTATCCGTTGCCTATATCTAGCTTATGACTCACCACAGCTAAGATCCTTGACTTAAGTCAAAAAATTGATCATTGTTGACCGTTGACAGGATTCGTTATTGGTTATTTGAGGATAAAAGAACCAATTTTAAGGATAAAATAACTAAGAACCAACAACAAATAACAAACAACCAAAGCTATGATCCAAGAATTCTTGACCCAAACCCAGTTCTTTCAGGGACTATCCCCAGAAAATATCCAGGCTTTGGCCCAAATTGCGATCGCGCAAACTTACCAAAAAAATGAAGTCATCTTTTGGCAAGGAGATGAAGGGCGGGGTTTTTTTCTCATCGTTGTCGGACGAGTCAAAGTCTTTAAACTGTCTCCAGAGGGCAAAGAACAAATTTTACATATATTTGGATTTGGCGAACAATTTGCCGAAGTTCCGGCATTTGATGGCCAATGTTTTCCCGCTTCTGCCGCAGCGATCGAACCCACAGAACTGCTATTTTTTCCACGTGGCGCGTTTATCTCGCTGCTGGAAAAATATCCCAGTTTAGGGATGCAAATGTTAGCAATTTTTTCTCGCAAATTACGGCAGTTTACTAATATTATTGAAAATCTTTCTTTTAAAGAAGTCCCTGGGCGACTTGCCTCATATCTGCTCTATTTGAATAAGTTACAACAAGATAATCTTGCCTTGAATTTTAAACCAAATCAAGTAAAATTAGATATTACCAAAGGACAGTTAGCGGCGTTACTAGCGACGATTCCTGAGACCCTTTCGCGAGTTTTTGCTAAGTTGAGTCAAGAAGGATTAATCGAAATCGACGGCGCGGTCATTACTTTATTAAATATCCCTGAATTAAAGCGTTTATCTGGAGATTTAGATTCCGATTAAATTGGGATTTTTGCTAGGTTGGGTTAGGCGCGATCGCAATTTCTGGTCAATAGAATAAAAAAGTAGCATAAAAAAAATAGCGACCTAAACCATCATTCTTTTTTGGAAAAACAGCGATCGCCCGTTGGAAAAACGGTTTTTTCCCTAAAATTATGCTAAAATAAAAGTAGCTGATATTGTTTAGTAACCAAAATGACCCAACTTAAAATTTACACTACGCCGGGAAATCCTGGTTTGGGCAGAGTTTTTCCCAATAGCAATTTTTCTCAGGAAGAACTTGAACAAAGAGAGGCAGACAGACAAGCCTTAATGAAACGGTGTGAACTCATTTTTGCCCAAGTTCAACCAAATCTGATTAACGATTATTATGACTGGTTTATGGCGATCGAACCGGAAAGTGGAGACTATTTTATCGACCAAGATGAAACAGTAGCCGAAGCAAAAGCCCATGAAAAGTATCCGAATGCTGAATGCGTCCTTTTCTGTATTAATGAAACCGGAGCTTGTTATCGGGTATGATTTCAGGGCAATTTAATCAAAAAAAATATCTTAAGTGTGGGTTTTTTTGCCGAAATTTTGACTTTAGATTAAGAAAATTTCCTAGGGTGGTTTAGGCACGATCGCAACTTCTGGTCAATAGAATAAAAAAGTAGCATAAAAAATAGCGCCCTAAACCATCATTGTTTTTTGGGGAAACAGCGATCGCCCTAACCGCATAGCCTCCCTTACCGCATCCAATCAAAAATGCCAATATAAGTAGGTGAACATAATTAATTGCACTTTTCGTTCCCCGCCGTAAATCCTTGGATTCCCGCCTTCGCGGGAATGACAGTTTTTCTCCCGATCTGGTCTGTGGTGCATTTATTTCTGCCCACCTACTTAGATAAAATTAGATAAAATTAGATAAAATATCGGAGAAAACCAGGAATGGCGGAAATGTTTACCCAAGGTTTTGCCCTCGCGATCGGGGTTGGTGCGGACTTACCTTATACCGTTGATGATGCCAACGCATTAACAAATATTCTCACAGATCCGGGAAGATGTGCCTATCCCGAATCACAGGTAAATTTATTAGTCAGTGAAGCTGCAACTCGCGATAATATTCTCGCGGCTTTGGATCGACTGGCAGAAATTAATGACCCAGAGGCAGCGGTGACAATCTATTTTTCCGGTCATGGTCAGGAAGTTATTTTATCCAGTGACACTGCCTCCACACAATATTATCTGATTCCTTATAATTGCGATCGCGCCCAACTGAATCAAACCGCCATTAGCGGTCAAGAATTTGCCCAGAAATTGCGGGCAATTCGGGCGAAAAAACTGTTAATTTTACTCGACTGTTGTCATGCGGGGGGAGTGGGAAATGCCAAAGACCCTGAACCCTCCGCACCGTTGCCCCCGGAAGCCTTAAAATTGTTCCAAGCAGGACGCGGACGGGTCGTGATTGCCTCTTGCAAACAACATGAGAGATCCTATCCCAGCAAGCGATACAGTGCCTTTACTTCCGCATTAATTCAAGCATTGTGCGGTCAAGGAGTGGCGATCGCTGATGGTTATGTGCGAGTTGGGGATATTGCCCTGCATTGTCGGGAAGAAGTCCCCCGACTGACGCAACATCGACAACATCCGATTATCCATTGGGAAGAAAGCGATAATTTTATTGTGGCTTATTATGCCAGCGGGCAATTAAAACCAAAGCGGTTGCCCGATGAATTCATGGAAGTAGAAACCCCGGAGACGAAACCCGAACCCAAAACAGAAATAATATACAATCAAAGTGGCCAAACCGTAGAAAATCAAACCAATATTCAAGGTGGGGTTCATCTGGGGTCTGGGTCTACGGTAAACTTTGGTATTTCCGTGGAAAAGCCCAAAAAGCGATCGGATATTGTCCAACCATAAGAAAGAATCTCATATTTGTATCAGGGCTTTATGCTTTGTCCTTACCAATATGGGATGCTGCTAACAATTTTAACCATGATTTCATGCCAAGATAAAACCCGGTTATGGAACCTGAACCCAACCAAGAAAGAAAAGAAATAAAGTATGCACAAAAATATGACCAACGCGGTCAAAACGTAGAAAATCAAACCAATATTGAAGGTGGGGTTCATATTGGGCCTGGGTCTACGGTAAATTTTATCACAAAAGTGCGGCAAATTTTCCATCCTTTGCCGGAAAAACCATCGCGTCCTGCCCACGAACAAGCTTTGTTAAATTTAATGAAACTTGAAGTCACAACCAGGCTGAAAGAGTCTTTACACAATGCTGCCGCATATATTAATTTGAATAAACGGGAAGATCCCAGCCAAATTGAGACCCTTTGGGCGGGTCAGGTGCAACATGGGAAAAAACCCGCCTTTGATTGGCCTCCTGGAACCAGTATTCAGGATATTTTATCAGGCGATCGCGCCGAATTTGGCATCAGACTACTCATCTTAGGACAACCCGGTTCGGGAAAGACCACTGAATTACTGAAAATAGCAGAAACATTGCTGAAAACAGCCGAAGAAAATCATCAAGCAGCTATGCCAATTTTGTTTAACTTATCTTCCTGGAAAAAAGACGAGCAAAGTATCAAATTTTGGCTAATCAACGAACTAATCGACCATAAACCATCATTCAAAATATCTCGTCAAATTGCCGAAAATATTATTGAAAATGCCCGAATTATCCCTTTGTTGGATGGATTAGATGAACTGGCGGCAGACCGCCAGGAATTATGTGTTGATAAAATTAATCATTTTTTACGGGAAGATTGGCAGTATCACTCTTTAGTTGTTTGCAGTAGGCTGGAAGAATATAATAATTATCCGCTTTTGTTAAATCTCGATCTTGGTATTATACTTAAACCTTTGACTGACCGTCAAATTCAAACATATCTAGAACAAATAAATAGTATAGAGATATGGCCAAATATCCAGAAATATCATGTTTTAATATCGGATAATTTTCCCGAAATAGGACTGGCTAGAATACCCTTATTTCTCTATATAATCGCCGCATTGAAAGATGAAATAAACCTGCGAGACTGGCAGCGAATTGAATCGGATAATGACCGCAAGAGTTATTTATTTGCTGCGTATATTAAAGATATGTTAAAGCGGCCATACGAAGGAAAATGTAAAAAATATAACTTCACTAATAAAAAGATCCAAGATTGGTTAGGCTGGATGGCCTATCGGCTAATTCAAGAAAATAATACGGATTTTTTTAGGATAGAAGATATTCAACCGAATTGGTTGAAAAAAGAACCCAAAAATATTCCTTGGGCGGAAGTAAAATATCGGCTGATTATCTGGGGAATCTTAGGAAGTTGCGGCTTTATTATCTTAAGCTTATGTTGTTTTTCGATCGCCTTTCCCATTTTTGGCTTCAAAGGGGCTCTAATTGTCGCAGGAGTTATTGGCACCAGTTTTGGTGGTTTTGGCTTCGGACTATGGGGGGCTTGGGCATTGGGTTCTCTGCGGGAAAAAATTCAACCCGTATCCCAATTAAATTTGACTTTTAGCAATTTATTAAAATTAGGAATTATGCTAGGAGTTGTCAGCTTGATAACTTGGTTAATTCTGTATGGGGTGAGCCAAATAGTTCCCGAATTTACGACAATAGTGCAAAATTTCAGCATTTTTTTGGGACTGAATTTGGCGGTGATGCTTTCTATTAGCGCCCCTCAAATAGAAAAAACCATCAAACCCAATCAAGAAACTTTTCAATCGCTAAAATACGGCCTATTTTTTGCTGGTTGGGGAGTCGCTGTCTGTGCCTCGTTGGGGTTTTTTTTCAACGATATACTAACCTACGAAATATTGGGAGGATACGTCGTCATATCCAAACCATACTCTGCCTTAGCGATCGGTGTACTGGGGTTGTTTTTTGGTTTTAGTCAAGCGGGAATGGCGGCAATTCAACACTTTGCCCTGCGGTTAATTTTGTGGTCTCATGGATATATTCCCTGGAACTATGCGGCATTTCTGGACTATGCCACCGATCGCCGTTTGCTTCAGCGGGTTGGTGGGGGATATCGATTTCTCCACGCACTTCTCAGAGATCATTTTGCTCAAATGTATCAGCTATCCAAAAAATAACCAAAAACTAGACTTTTGCTCGTTTATAGGTTATAATGGAAATGGCTTTTATAGCAGCACTGTCTTGGCATAGCGATCGCCCATTAATCGTCTAATTCTGAGAGAATAAAATTCAGGTTGCCAAGCATAGAAACCAGAGTAACTAGGGAATTGTTCGCAAACTAGGCAATGTCAATATAGATTCTTCCTCAGAATATCCCTCCCTGCTAGACTAAAGAAAAAATCAGTAAATAAATAAATTTGTCCTATGCCAACTCAAACCCTCTCACGGTATGTTAATCGCAACTCTGAGATTCTAGGCGGAGAACCAATTATCATAGGTACTCGGACATCGGTTCGCGCTATTGTTGGTCTATGGCGGATGGGTATTATGCCAGAAGAGATTCTTAACCATTTACCTCATCTGACTTTGGCGCAAGTTTTTGATGCCTTGAGTTTTTATCTAGATAATCAAGCAGAGATTAATGAGTACATTGAGAAAAATCGAGTTCCTGATGAATTAGTACATCCTTCTGTAGCATCCGTCTTGAGAAATATGTAGGGTGGGGAAAATTTTGCCCACCCTACTATTGTTTACTATTATTTAGAGAGATTAATTAAGGATAAAAGCCCAATTTCGGCAAACCGAGGGTTTCATCCCAACCCATCATCAGGTTCAAACATTGCACCGCTTGACCCGCTTGCCCCTTAATCAAGTTATCGATCGCCGACATAACGATGACTCGATCGGTGCGCTGATCCACTTCGATGCCGATATAGCACATATTGCTACTGCAAGCCCATTTAGTTTGGGGATAAATCCCATTGGGTAGAATCGTCACCCAGGGACAATTGCGGTAAAACGCCTTATAAATCGTCGCCAAATCTTCTCGCACCAGTCCGGGATCCCGCAAAGTAGCGTAAACCGTAGCCAAGATCCCCCGCACCATTGGCATCAAGTGAGGGGTAAACTGGACTAACACCTCATGTCCGGCCAAATCACTGCAAATTTGCTCAATTTCCGGGGTGTGACGGTGCCGAGTCACCCCATAAGCGGCCACGGAACTATCCGCTTCCGCTAGTAACATATTGGTTTTCGCCTGTCTACCACCGCCGGAAGTGCCGGACTTGGCATCGATCACCGCCGTTTCCGGGATAATCATCCCCTGTTTCAGCAAGGGGGCTAAAGCTAGTAAGCTGGCGGTAGGATAACAACCGGCACAACCGACTAACTTGGCGTCTTTAATGCGATCGCGATACAGTTCCGGTAAACCATAGACCGCCGTTGCCGCCAGGTCTCCATCGGTGCGATCTCCCCCATACCAAGCCTTGTAAGTTTCTAGGTTACTAAATCGGTAATCTGCCGACAAATCCAAAACCTTGCAGCCTCTTTGAATCAGGGTGGGCGTCATCTCGCAAGCCAAACCATTCGGCAACGAAAGAAACACCACATCACATTGAGCCGCGATCGCCTCTGGATCCACCGGAGCGATCGTCAAATCCGTCGCATGACTCAAATGGGGATAAATATCGGAAAATTGCTTCCCGGCACTACTATCTCCCCCCAAATAAACCACCTTCACCCCTGGGTGATCCATCAGCAGTCGCACCAACTGCACGCCACCATACCCAGATGCTCCGACAATTCCCACCGACACTGGCTTAGAATCACCCATATCACTTCTCCTAATCAAAACCTATAGAGATTTCTGGTATTTTTGCTCAAATCTTGCCGATCGAAGCCCAATGCTGCATTGTAGTATCAAAATTCTGATTTGGCGGTAGTATAATTACCGATTTTATGAGCAATCTAAACATCTGGAAATCTTGACAAACCAGAAAAACCGCTCGTTCCGCTTTGTCAGGACAAGGGAATCGCCCTAAACTCGGTACAATTTAAACATAAGTGCCAAAAAATTATTGTTTATTTGCTTTACTTTGATCGTGGAATCGTCTGAAAACGCTTCAAAACAAAACTTTGTCTTTGACTCTGTAGAATCTGCCCTCGCAGAGATCAAAGCGGGACGCCTCGTGGTTGTGGTCGATGATGAAGGCCGAGAAAATGAAGGGGATCTCATTGGTGCCGCTCAGTTTACCACCCCAGACACCATCAACTTTATGGCGGTACATGGTCGCGGTCTAATCTGTTTAGCCGTAATGGGCGATCGCCTGGATCAACTCAACCTGCCCTTAATGGTCACGAACAACACCGAAAGCAATCAAACTGCCTTCACCGTCAGTATTGATGGCTCTCCCAGCTTAGGCGTCACCACCGGCATCTCCGCCGAAGACCGATCTCGCACCATCCAAGCGGTGATTAACCCCAACACCAAACCCTCTGACTTACGTCGTCCCGGTCATATCTTTCCCCTGCGGGCTAGGGAAGGCGGCGTCTTAAAAAGGGCAGGTCATACGGAAGCCGCCGTGGATCTCGCTCGCTTGGCTGGATTATACCCAGCGGGAGTCATCTGCGAAATTCAAAATCCTGATGGCTCAATGGCTCGGTTGCCGGAACTCATCGAATATAGCAAAACTCACAAGCTAAAAATTATCAGCATTGCTGACTTAATCAGCTATCGACTCAAACACGAAAGATTTGTCGTTCGGGAAACCGTCGCGGCTTTGCCCACAGAATTTGGTCAATTCCAAATCTATGGCTACCACAACACCTTAGACGACTCCGAGCACGTCGCCATTGTCAAAGGCGACCTCGCTGATTTTCAGGATAAACCTGTCATGGTGCGGGTGCATTCAGAATGTTTAACCGGGGATGCCTTGGGTTCTCTCCGTTGTGACTGTCGGATGCAGTTACAAGCAGCCCTGAAAATGATTGAAAATGCCGGTCAAGGGGTGGTGCTATATTTGCGCCAAGAAGGGCGCGGCATTGGTTTAATCAATAAACTCAAGGCATACTCCCTTCAAGATACGGGTTTAGATACCGTAGAAGCCAATGAACGGCTGGGTTTTCCAGCGGATCTGCGTAACTATGGCGTCGGCGCCCAAATGCTCAATGATTTGGGCATCTCGCAAATTAAACTGATTACCAACAACCCGCGCAAAATTGCCGGTTTAAAAGGTTATGGTTTGGAAATTGTCGATCGCGTCCCCTTGTTAATCGAGTCCAACCCATATAACTGCCTCTATCTCGCCACCAAAGCGGAAAAACTCGGTCATCTGCTCTTGCAGACCTATTTAGTCACCGTTGCCCTGCACTGGCAAGATCATTCTCTGACTCTCAAAGAACGCTATCAATATATGGAAAAATTGCGGTCTTTGGCAAAAGAAGAACATTTATTAACCCAAGAGGAAAAACGACCTGTCACCGTAGCGGTATTTGGTAGCCCGGAATTTACCGTTCACTTTGGTTTCGATCAAGCCAAATTAGCCGCCCCTGATTGGTATAAAAATCCAGAACACCCTTATGTCAAAGCCATCTCGGAAATTCTTGATGCTTTGACCACTTGGCCCGATCTGAACCGCTTGGAATTTCTCATTTCTTCGGGAGTCGATCCCCTGACCAGTTTAGGGGTGGATCTCAACCGTCAAACCTTCCCTCTGAGCAAATTACCCTCGTCCGTATGTCAAAACCTGGCCTTGCAAACTATTTATAGTTTTTCTGTGGGGAATCAGAGTTAATTAGTTATTAGTTGTTGGTTATTAGTTATTGTTTATTGGTTATGTGCCAACAAATCTAAGAACAAATAACTAATAACTAATAACCAATAAACACAAATAACTTGGTTAAAAAAACAGCAGAATCTTTGTTTTTTGGACGTAATTATTCAATATATTAATCATGCTAAGATAGGCGATTTTTCTGGAGTGGGAAAATATGGCGCTAATTGTGCAAAAGTATGGCGGGACATCCGTTGGGTCAGTGGAACGCATCCAAGCGGTAGCCCAAAGAGTAGTCAATACCGTAAAAGCCGGTAACTCCGTGGTGGTGGTGGTTTCCGCAATGGGGAAAACCACGGACGGATTGGTGAAACTGGCCAACGAAATTTCCACCAATCCCAGTCGGCGGGAAATGGATATGCTGCTGTCTACGGGGGAACAAGTTTCGATCGCCCTGATGAGTATGGCCTTACAGCAAATCGGTCAACCGGCGATTTCTCTGACCGGGGCGCAAGTTGGGATTATTACCGAAGCGGAACATACCCGGGCGCGAATTTTACATATCCCCAAAGAACGCCTAGAATCCCATTTAAAAGACGGCAAAGTGGTGGTCGTGGCTGGGTTCCAAGGCATTTCCAGTCTCGAAGATTTAGAAATTACCACCCTGGGACGCGGCGGATCCGATACTTCAGCGGTGGCTTTGGCGGCAGCATTGCAAGCGGATTGTTGCGAAATTTATACCGATGTGCCGGGGATTTTGACCGCTGACCCCCGGATTGTCCCCGATGCTTGCCTGATGTCGGAAATTACCAGTGATGAAATGCTGGAATTAGCCAGTTTAGGGGCTAAAGTGCTGCATCCGAGGGCGGTGGAAATTGCCCGAAATTATGGGATTACTTTGGTGGTGCGGTCTAGCTGGACTGATGACCCAGGGACTAGAGTGATTTCTCCGTCTCCTATTCCCCGTCCGTTAGATGGGTTGGAACTGGTGCGTCCGGTGGATGCGGTGGAGTTTGATACGGATCAGGCAAAGGTGGCGCTGTTACGGGTGCCCGATCGCCCCGGGGTAGCCGCAAAAATGTTTGGGGAAATTGGTCGCCAGAAATTGAATGTGGATTTGATTATTCAGTCAATTCACGAAGGGAATAGCAATGATATTGCCTTTACGGTGAATAAGCATTCCCTGAACCAAGCGGAAGCCGTGACCGCAGCGATCGCGCCCACCCTTCGCCAGCGTTCTAATTCTGGTTCTAATTCTGGAAACGGGGCAGACCCCCTAACCAATGAAGCGGAAGTGATGGTAGAACGGAATATCGCCAAGATTAGCATTGCCGGTGCCGGGATGATCGGGCGACCGGGGGTAGCGGCGCAAATGTTCTCCGCCTTAGCCGCAGAAAACATTAATATTCTGATGATTTCTACCTCCGAGGTGAAAGTCAGTTGTGTGATTCATCAAAAAGATTGCGATCGCGCCATTCATACCCTCTGCGAAACCTTCGCCGTGAATAGTTCTCCCGTGGACGAAAGCATTAACATTGAACTATCCGAGTTGAAAAAATCCGCCCCACCCGTGCGCGGTGTCGCATTGGATCTCAAGCAAGCCCGAATCGCCATTCGCTTCGTCCCCGATCGCCCTGGGATGGCCGCGAAAATTTTTACCCTCTTAGCGGAAAAAGGTGTCAGCGTAGACACGATTATTCAGTCTCAGCGTTGTCGCATCATTGACGGTATCCCCACCCGTGACATGGCTTTTACCGTTGCCCAAGCCGATGCGGATGAGGCCCGCGATGTCTTAGCCCCCTTAGTCCAGGGGTGGCAATTTGGGGAAATTACTGTGGATAAAGCGATCGCCAAAGTCAGTATCGTCGGTGCCGGAATGGTCAACCAACCCGGAGTTGCCGCGAAAATGTTTGATGCTTTAGCCAAACAGCAAATTAACATCCAAATGATCACCACTTCAGAGATTAAAATTAGCTGTGTAGTGTATGAAGATCAAGCGGTTACTGCCTTGCAAGCCGTTCACGCCGCCTTTGAACTTTCCGGGACGAAAAAAATTGCCGTTCCCGCTTAATTTTCTTGGTTATTTGTTGTTGGTTCTTTGTTGTTGGTTCTTTGTTGTTTGTTCTTTGTTGTTTGTTGTTGGTTCTTGGTTATTTGTTGTTGGTTCTTTGTTGTTGGTTATTAGATTGGATTAGACAAGAACAACAGGGTGTAGGGGAAACAATTAACAATTAACAATTGATAATTGATAATTAAACATAATTAACCATTATCAATTATCAATTATCAATTATCAATTACCCCCCAACCAACAACCAACAAATAACAACCAACAAATAACAACCAGCAAATAACAACCAACCAACAACAACCAACAACAAATAACAACCAACAAATAACAATTAACAACCAAAAAAATATGAATTTACCAAAATCTTTACTCAACCTTTTCGCCAGTAGTTTGATTGTCGTCGGTTTTCATGGCAGCGCGATCGCCTTTGAAGAGAACTATTTACCAGCTAAACTGGCACAAAACCCCAACTGTGACAATCCTCAAACTCAAGCGGAAATGAATATTTGTGCCGCTAGATATTATGAAGCGGCGGATAGAAAACTAAATCAAGTTTATCAACAATTATCCGCCCAAATGCGATCGCAAATTACCCAAGCCCAGTTAGCTTGGATTGACTTTCGCGATACCAACTGCGACTTTGCCAGAAGTCTTTTTGCCGGAGGAACCATCGCCCCAAGCATTTATAATGGCTGTTTGGGCGGCATGACAGAACAGCGGACAAGTGAACTAGAAACGTATCAATCTCGTCAAATTCTCCAACCCACAAGCAGAAATTATCAACAAGTTGACCAAAAACTTAACCAAGTTTATCAAAATTTTATCGCCCAACTAAATGGGGTCAATAAAAATAAATTACAAACTGCTGAATTAGCTTGGATTAAATTTCGCGATACCAACTGTGCGTTTGAAGGGACTCAAACATCAGGAGGCGAAAATCTTTGTAAAATTCGCATGACCGAACAACGCACCGAAGAACTCGCTCAATTAATGGATTTATTGTTTTAGTTGTTTGTTGTTGGTTATTTGTTGTTGGTTATTTGTTATTTGTTACTTTAGGTTTTTTTGGCAGCGAATAACGAATAACTAATAACGAATAACTACTTATCTTATACACTATAAATAAAGCAGTCTAGTCAGGTTAAACCTTTAGTCAGCAAGCTTTTAAGCTATCACTCAACCATTGATCCTATCGGTTCACTCATTTATCACTCAACAACACTCTATCACATAGTTTTTGAGAGTGAGTAACCATTCTTGGAAATTCAATCTTTATATAAAAAAACAATCATTCAATTAAATATAGATAATTAAATATTATATAAATTAATATATATATAATTAATCTATTCCCACCCTAT
>JAABRM010000063.1 GCA_011390955.1 Oscillatoriales cyanobacterium
CACGAAACATTATGCTTCGTGCTTTGCAGGCTACTGCCGTTGTCTTCCAAGACAATGCGATACTTTTTCAATCTGCGTAAAGCTTTTACAAGTTTTATACAGGTTTGAACAGGTTAAATGTAGCACAGACTCTAAATGAAAAAATTGTTTGATCTCACTTTCCGGCTCTTTATCCATCTCGATTCTGATAGAAATGCAAATGCAACAGTTATTTCCGCGAAAACTTTTGATCTCCTTGGCCGCGTTGTTCCTAGCCATCTCGACTTGGGGGCTATTTCCACATAGTGCGATCGCCTACGATAATCCCGAATTACTCCCAGATCGACCCACCCCAATCATCGATCTAGCCAAATCTCTCACCAGCGTTCAAGAAGAAAATCTCGCTCAAGAACTAGAAAACTTTGAAGCGGAAACCGGCTGGAAACTCCGGGTTTTAACTCAATACGATCGCTCCCCAGGACGAGCGGTTAAGCAATTTTGGGGCTTAGATGATAAAAGTGTTCTGCTGATTGCCGATCCCCGTGGGGGCAACTTGTTAGCGTTCAATGTCGGAGACGATCTCTATCAGTTTTTGCCCAGAACCTTTTGGATTGAATTACAAACCCGTTATGGGAATCAGTTTTTTGTCCGGGACAACGGCGAAGACCAATCCATTCTGAAATCCCTCCAGTCCGTAGAAACTTGCTTGCGTCAGGGAGGCTGCAAAGTGGTGCCCGGATTACCCCGCGAGCAGTGGATTTTGACGATGATTTGCTCCGCATTAGGCGGGGTGGTGATGGGATTTGCCGGTAAACCGAGAAGTTCCACACAAGTGTTTTCCTGGCAGTGGGCGCTGATGTTTTCGCCATTGTGGGGGATTTTATTTGTGGCGTTTGGGGTTGGCCCGGTGGTAACCCGCACTGCTGAATGGTTGCCGTTGCTCCGCAATGTCCTCGCTTTCGGGGTCGCCGCTTTAGTCGCGTTCCTCACCCCAGTGGTGTCCCGGTCTTCTTCTGCACCTGAAATCTAACCTGAAACTTTTTGATCGAAATTTCCTTGAAAACCATTTATCTTGATCCTGGTAGAAAGTGTAGCGTGCTTCCACCAGGATTCTATTTTTTTCACCTTTTTTAGCCGCAACGCCGATCGAAATCCTCCAGGGGCAGGAGACAGGTTAATGCCATCCAGGTTGCTGCCTTTGGGTAATGGTCAATTCTAAGGTCTGACCATCTGGTTTCACCGTCAATGCCATCATTGGGTCTGTATGACCTGTGAGAGTCTGGCGTAATTCCCCGGTGGTCATGTCCCATAACTTGATGGTTTTTTCCGTGCTGCTACTGGCAAGGGTTTGGCCGTCGGGACCGATCGACAAAGAACGCACTAAACCCGCATGACCGGGGAATTGATATTTTAATTCGCCAGTGGAGATTTGCCATAAGTTGACTATCCCTTCGGTAGAACCACAGGCGATCGTCTGACCATCAGGACTAATGGCGATCGCTACGGGTGAATCGGATAGAGTAAAACTCCGGATCGTAGTTCCCGTGCCGATTTCCCAAAGTTTGAGGATATTGTCTGTGCTCCCTGTAGCCATGAAGCAACCATCAGGACTGATGGCGATCGGTTTGACCGTGTTTGAATGACCGGAAAACTTACGCAGCATTTCTCCGGTCGCGAGATTCCATAAGGAAATCACGCCGTCATAACCGCCACTAGCCAGGGTCTGACCGTCGGGACTGATGGCTAATGCACTAACGCCGCTGCTATGACCGGGGAGAGAACGGATTAATGTAGCGGTTCCTTGTTGAGAGTCACCAGTGTTTTTCTCAGAATTGGGATTCGGATACTGCCCCGATCCACTGCCAGCGCTGGGGTAGGATGACCAGGGCTGACCACCGAGAAAGTTTAAAAGCGGGCGATCGCGATCGGCACTGAGATGCCAAAGTTTGATGCTGCCGTCATAACTGCTACTGACGATGGTTTGACCATCAGCACTGACCGCTAAAGGATACACATAGTTGGAACCGCCGATCAGGGGTTGCAACCATTCCGTTTGATGGGATGGGGGATTGGTCGATTCCGTTTTCAGGTTTTCTAAATAGCTGATTAATCCCCCGATATAAAGTAGGTCGGATAGGTTTAAATTTACGGTTAAATTGCCAGTTAAATTGCCGGCTAAATTGCCGGTTAAATTGCCAGTTAAGTTGCCAGTCAGATCGGCAGTATTGAGCATTTTTGTCGGCAGAAACCCAGCTAAAATAAGCTGGTATTCCGTTTGGGATGCTTGAGTCTCTTGCGGCAGGATGACGCAGACGATCGCTACATTTTGCTGGATTTCCTCAAGGGTAATCTGCCATTGGGGATTCTGAGTCATGCCTTGGGCAACTTTGACTCTGATGCCAAAATTTTCCTGGGGTTGACCAGTGATGTCTTTGACGCCAAAATTCACACATCGGCTGATGCTTTGCCGTTCTTGTGGGTGTACTTTGGTGGCGCGATCGCCCAGAACTGTGGCGATCGCTTCAATGGCTAATTCTAATGGCAATTGTTCTTCTAACATCAGACGGATTGGCATTGATGGGGCCACCGACGGCAGGGTAGATTCCACGAGGCTTTTGCGGCACCATGCCCGAATTTTTTTTAGCTGGTCGCGAGCGATCGCCACCACCTCGCTATGCATCCCTGGGATTGGACAATGCAGTAATTTTGCCGGATCGCCATCTAATCTGGCAATAAAGTCAACCTGTTGAGATTTCAGCGGAGTAGTCCAGTCCATGAGTCGCTTCTAATAGGTTTTCCCAAAATTGTACAAAGATTATGCCATTGACATTGATTCCCGGTGAAATCTTAGTGAAATCTTTCAGGGCGATCGGGGCGATCGCCCTTCTGTAGTCTGTATGGGGAGCAATGCCCACTATGACTTTAAATTCTCCCGAAACTGAGAATTTTAGGTTCCTGACGGGTTCCTGACGGGTGCCTAAAGTTAATCCCAGCCCTGATACCGATCGGTAAAAAACACTGTACCATTAACTGATATCAAATTCGGTTCTCAAAACTCGTTTATAAAGCCATCTGTCATTCCCGCGAATGCGGGAATCCAGAGCGCGTTTTAGGTAACGATCTAGGGGCGATTCGCTTTATCGCTCGTACTTGAGAACCGGATTTGGTATGATTACTAGATCCGAGGAGGTTTTACTTGAAGTTAGAGCAAATCTTCACTAATAAAATAGCAAATCAGATCGCAAATCCCCAGGCGATCGCGCTGCTAGGGATTATACTATTGAGCTTTGCGATTAACTTAATTGGCATCAATTGGGGCTTACCGAATGCTAACTATAATAGTTGGGCAGCGGATGAAATAGTTCCTCGGCGAGTTCTCGAAGCCCTGGACAAAGGATTTGCTAATGGCTGGCATTACAAATATCCCCCAGTGCAATTTTATTTATTAGCTTTATTCTATTCTCCCGTACTGCTGCTGCATCAACTCAATCTGGTGAATGTTGATGACTTATCCACATATACCCTGCTATTTTATCTCGGTCGTTTCCTGACCGTGCTGATGGCCGGGGGATTGTTGGCGATCGTTTACTTATGCGGTCGAGAAATTTTCGACCATAAATCCGCCCTGTTTACCACTTTAATTACCAGCTTAAGTATCAACTATATTTACTACGCAAAAGTCATAAACTTAGAGATTCCTTATCTATTCTGGTTTATGCTTTCACTTTTATTTTATCTAAAAATATTAAAGTCCCATCAACTCAAAGATTATTTATTATTTGCTTTGATGGCGGCTCTCACGGTGGCGACCAAAGACCAAGGTTATGCTTTCTACTTAATCACCCCTTTGTTTATTGTTTGGCAGCATTACCGCATCTGCCAACAGCAACAACCGAATATTACTTTCTCCCAATCTTTATTAGACCGAAAAATTACCCGTTCTATTTGGGTTGGCTTGGGGTCATTTTTGCTCCTGCATAACGTGATTTTTAACTTGCAGGGATTTTTCAACCATGTTGACCTAATTATCGGGGGCAATGCCAGAATTCATCCCATGTATGAGGCGAATATTTTCGGGCAATTAAAAATGATCCGACATTCTTTTTCTCATATACGCTTTTCAATGGGTTGGCCATTTTATGCTTTATGTTTAATCGGATTTTGCCGATATTTGCCGAAAATAAAGCAGAATATTTTACTTTATTGGCTAACGATTCCTTTTATTTCCTACTACTTATTTTATATTGCCTTACTGCGGGATAATGATGTCCGATATTTAATGCCCCTAGGCATCATGTTGGCTTTTTTTGGGGGCAAATTTTTAGCGGATTGGTTAAATCCATTGCATGGGCAATTTACCCTCAAGGCGATCGCGGTCACGGTGCTGACGATTTATACCCTGGGTTATAGTTTTACCGTTAATGCTTTAATGGTGCAAGATTCCCGATATGCAGCGGAAGCTTGGATGAAACAAAATATCCCATCAGATACCAAAGTATTTGGTGCGGGCGATCGCAAATTTTTACCCAGATTAGAACCTTGGCAGGAGGAAATTGTCAAATATCCCACCCCAGAATCCTTATCAGCCATCCAACCGGATTATATTGTTTTTAGTAGTGGCCATGATATTCGCCGCTTTGCGGAAGATACCCCAGAATATCAGTTTTTTGCTGGGGTTAAGGATGGCACAATGGGCTATGATTTAATTTGGCAATATGACTCAATCCCAAATTGGTATTTATGGAATCGGGAAGAAGTAGAATACAGGAACATTAATCAACGTTACATTTATTCTAACTTCGATAAAATCAATCCTCGGATTAAAATCTTTCAACGCCGAGATTAACTTAACTTGCCCCAAAAATTCTTCGGGTGGGCAAAAATATTCACCCCACCCGACAATATAATAATTGATAATTGATAATTGATAATTGATAATTGATAATTGATCTGTTTAATTGTCAATTATCAATTATCAATTGTTAATTATCAATTATTCCCCCCTACACCCTCTATCCTTGATTCTGACAAAGATTGCGATCGCGCGGCAAATTATTCGGGTGACTGGTCAAATAATCTTTTAACCAATGACAACCTTCTGACAAAAGTCGATCTAAAGATAAATTCCAGAGAATCACTTGATTTTGAGCAGCGGAAGCAATGGTGTTTCCATCGGGACTAAAACTGAGACTGAGTACCTGTCCTGAATGACCTTCTAAAGTGGTCAGCAAATTTCCTGCCGCGTCCCAAAGTTTCACGGTTTGGTCTTTACTAGCACTGGCAATTAATTGGCCATCCCGACTAAAACTGACCCAATAAACTGAACCTATGTTGCCTTCTAAAGTTTTGAGCAAATTTCCTTCGTTATCCCAGAGTTTAATGGTATTATCATTACTGGCAGTGGCAAGGCGATCGCCTGTCGGGGAAAAAGTCGCACTCCATACTTCTCCTTTATGATCGGATAAAGTGGTCTGCAAAGTGCCATCGGCTTGCCAAATTTTTACGGTTCGATCGCTGGAAGCCGTGGCAAAGCGATCGCCATTAGGAGAAAAACTAATTCGATTAATTGCCGATGAATGGCCTTTAATTGATTGGAGTTTTTTACCGTTTAAATCCCAAAAATGAATCATCCCATCTTCACTCGCAGAGGCAATGGTTTTGCCATTGGGACTAAAAGAAACCGCCAGCACTCTGCCTGAATGTTCCCCTAAAATTTGGCCCTTGCCTGGATTTTCCTTCGAGGAATCGCCAATAGTCCAAAGTCGCACGGTTTTATCCCCACTGGCAGTAGCAATTAACTTATTATCCGGGGAAAAACTCACATCCCAGACCGCCCCCTGGTGGCCGATCAATGAAGTTATTTGCCTCCCCTTTGCCGACCAAAGTTTCACGGTTCGATCTTCACTGGCAGAAGCCAGGATTTGCCCATCGGGAGAATAAGAAACCGCCAACACCGGCATATTATGAGCTTTCAGGGTGGGTAATTCGCCGCTGGCAAAGGTTTTCCAGAGTTTCACCGTATTGTCACTGCTGGCAGAAGCCAAGATTTGGCTATCCGGGGAAAAACTGACGCTGCGGACGTCCCCCCGGTGTCCGCCCAATTCGCGGATTTTGGTGCCGTCACTTTTCCATAAAATTACCGTAAAATCCGCCCCAGCAGAGGCTAAGATTTTCCCGTCGGGGCTAAAACTGACCCCCAAGACGCGATCGCGATGACCGCTTAAGGTTTTCCACAAAGTGCCATCAGCGTTCCACAGTTTCACCGTTCTATCCCCACTCGCGGTGGCGATCTGCTGGCCATTTGGGGAAAAACTCACAGTGGTGACAGCCTCGGTATGACCTCTGAGGGTTTTGAGTAAGATGCCTCGATCGCTCCACAGTTTGACGGTGTTATCCACAGAGGTGGAAGCCAACATTCGCCCGGTGGGGCTAAAAGTTACACTGGTGACGGCTCGATCGTGTCCGGTTAAGGTTCTGACCAAGGTGCCGTCTGGTTGCCACAATTTAATAGTTTTATCTTGGCTGGAGGTAGCAATTAAATCGCCGTTGGGGGCAAAACTCACCCCTGTCACCCCCTCGGTATGCCCTTGCAATGTGGCTGTTTGATTGCCGTCCGGTTGCCAGATTTTTACAGTTTGATCGACACTGGCAGAAGCAATCAGTTTACCATCGGGACTGACCGCGACTCTGGTGATGGGGCGATCGTGAGCAAAAATAGTCCGTAAAAGTGTGCCTTTCGGATGCCAAATTTTCACGGTATTGTCGATACTGCCTGTAACCAGAAAATCACCTTTGGGGGAAAAGTTGACTGTCACCACGCTATCCCGATGGGATTGTAATCGGTTGATTTCTGAAGTTTGATGGACTGTTTTGTAAAGTTGATTAATTGTTTCCGCTTGAATATCAGACGGTGGTGTATTTGGTGTATTTAGGTTTTGAATTTTGGTCGCCGCTTTCACCCCGGAAATTAATGCATCTAATTGATTATTAGAAAGTAACAGGGCTTTGGTGGCGGCGTTGGTAGCTTCAATTTCGGCAATTTGCGCTCGTTGGCGGGCTTCATTGGCTGCGAGGGCAGCAGTTTCCGCTTTTTGGGCGGAGATATTGGCTTTTTGTTCGGCTTGTTTGGTGATTTGCGCTTGATGCCATGCGATCGCCGATAAGCCAACAAAAATCATTAGCCCGACGGCGGTTAAATTACGGGTAAATTGCAGGTTTTTTTTCTCTTTTTCCTTGATGACGGCTAATTCATCAGAGATTTCTTTTTCTTGTGCTAGTTTTTGGTATTTTTTTTGCAAGTCGCGGAGTTCTTGTTGGATTTCCGGCTGCTGGCGAATAAAGGTGACTAAATAATCGTGAACTAATTGATAGCGATTGGTGGTGACTTCCGGCAGTTTGAACAATAGCCCGGATTTTTCTAATATTTCTAAAATCGATTCTAATTGCTTAACATTCACTCCAGAAGCGACTAACTCACTGCCTAATTCTGCTAAGGTTTTTAACGGACGAATCCCATTTTCTTCCGTTAAAAAGTATAATAATAATCGGGCTGCTCGTTGGTTTTTTGGGCCACAATCGGCAATTACTTCTTCTAAAAACCGCTCCACTAGCTTTTCTTTTGGCCCATACTCTTGATATTCCTCCAGGGTTCTAATATTTTGGGCTTGGAGTTGGGCGCCGACCACTTGTAACTCAATGGGTCGCACTTCCCCTAGTTGATCCGCTAAATCATCCACTAACCGATCCAGGAGTTCTGGGGTTAGTTGGATTTGGGAACGTTCGGTTAAACTATGAATGACATTGTAGGCGTTTTTCTTGGTAAAGTTACCTAAATAATAGCGGATATTTTTATTTAAAATATCCCCATCAAAGCTTTCCACGGGACAAAGGCGATCGCCCTCTAATAAATAATGTAAAGAGTCTTCTCTTAAAGACACGATCGCTTTGACAAATGGCAATTGCAAACAATCCCGTAAAAACTCATAAAACTGGTATTTTTCTTTGACGGTTTTCCGGACGAAGGAAAACTCCTCAAATTGGTCAAAAATCAACACCGTCAGCAAATTGCGATCGGCATTTTGCTCTAATTCTGCCAAAATTCTCCCGCGTTTTTGGGCGAATATTTCGGTTTCATCGGTATTGGCAGTAGGGGCGATTCCGCGCAGCGGATCCCTTACGGGAATCGCCGCTGCGGAAGTAGGGGCGATTCGCGAATCGCCCCTACTGATACCGAGGCATTGCAACTCCCGGTCTAAAGAGACATCCAGGGTATTTAACCAATCGGTGTAAACTTGGACTACCAGTGGTAATGGGGTGCGGGCATCGATCGCTTGTTGTCGGAGTTGTGGCACCAGTCCCGCTTGAACTAAGGAACTTTTGCCCACTCCAGAAGGCCCGTGAATGACCGTGAGTTTATAGTCATTGCGTCCTAAACGACTAATTAAATTATTCACATCTTGCTGTCGTCCGGAGGCTTTAATTTCTTCGGCTACGGTGGTATTCAGGGATATTTGGGAAATCGTAGGGTTGAGGGAATGCCGTTGAGAATGTAGCCGTCCGGCGCCAATAAAAGCCCGGAGCCCTAATTGCGCTTCGATCGCCCGTTGTTCTTGCTTCAAGGCAAAGGCCGCTGGATAGTCTTCTTGCTCAAAATAAAGCGATCGCAATTCCTTAAGGCTATCTAGATAAACTTGGGGGTCATAATCTGGATCGGTGCGGGCAATTTTTAGGTTATCAATTAAATTAGCGATCGCTGCATCTCGCTGACCTAATTGGGCTTGCGATCGGGCTAATAACAGCACATATAAGCCCCGAACTCGACTAAATTGTTCTGACTTAGTAATGATTTCTAAAGCTTTTTTTGCCCGTGCTTCGGCTTTTTTCCACTGCCGCTTTTCCCCGGCAACTTGGGCGAGAAACCCATAATTTTGGGCGAGAAAATAAGGGTGACGCTCCACTGACCCTAATTTAAGTAATTGCTTGGCTTGTTGTTCCAAGGCTGACCAATCAGACAACCGCTGAAACACTAACCCTAATTGTCCCAAAAACTTGGCTAGTAAATCTCGCTGCCCGGACTCTTCCAAGGCTTCTTTACATTTTTCTAATTCCCGTCGGGCTTGGATTAAATATTCTTGCCGTTTCGTTTGTTGAAGATCGGCTTGGCGACAAAAACATAAACCTCGGTAAAATCTCACCAGTCCTAAATTAACCCAGTCTGAAGCTGCCCTGTCTGAAAGAGAAAAGAAAGGAGAGAAAAGAGAGGGGAGATTTTTTTTCTTTTCTGTTTCCTCTTGACTATTTTCTCCAAGGGCGGTAAATTCTGTTCGCGTTCGCGGAGCGTGCCGGACGGCATTAGCGTGCCGGATGGCATTAGACCAACAGTTTAAGCTGGCTTGATAGCGATCTAATGCTTGATTGAGGCGATCGCCCGCATAATCATCCCGTCCCAAAATAAACTCAATGTAGGCATTTAATCTGGGGGGTAAAGTAACTTGGGCAGAACGCAAATCTTTGCAAGCAGCATCTAATTCCCAACGATAGCGATCGCCCAGCAATTCTTGATTTGAGCGAAACTGCATCGAACCATCTTCTAAGGCAGCGGTTAAAACGCGATCGCTCATTTTTTGCAGTAAAGCAATCAACTCATCATGGCTTAATAACACCTCAGAAGTGGTCGCCCAACTGTGAAAATCAGGGGCTTTTTGAATTAAAACTTTGAGTACCTGGTCGTTGACCCACAAAACTACCACAAAAGGGAAATTCTTCCTAAATTCATCCCGAACTTGGTTGGTGGCGGTCACTAAAGCGTCAATATTTTCTAACAATTCTAAGCCAAAAACCATCAGGGCATCGGGCATGGTTTCCCCCAGTCCCGTTCGCGAAGCGTGCCGGATGGCATTAGCAATGGTTTGATATAACGTTTGGGTCGAGGGCATCAAGGAAATGGTGCGAATTTCTAACTCGTTGAATTCTCGCAGTTTTTCCAGGAAGCGATCGCGCAATAACTGATAGTTACATCGCACCAAAATTAAGGAAAACTCGCCCCCAGAAAAGGCGATCGCGCGACGCAGCATTTTCAGGGTGCCTTGATTACGTTTTTCTGAATTGTCAGGAGATTGGTGGTGCATAGGTGCTTCCGGGGCTGGGGGGTGGGGGACAAGGGTCTGCGATCGGCAGGGGGCCCGCCATCGGCAGGGTCAACAAACAACTTTCCAACAAACAACTTTCCAACAAACAACTTTCCAACGATCAACTATCATTAATAAGATAAAATAACATGGGATTAACGTCAAACCAGCGACCTTCATTGCCGACTCGGTATTCAAACACTGACATACTTCTTAACAATCTTTGATAGTTGCTTTCCCCACGGACTTGTTTGGTTTGGGAGACTTCTCGCAATAATTCCCAATCACCGGGTTGCATGGCTAAACTCAATTCGGCAGCCCGTTCAGAAATCACCATTTCGATTAAATGCCTAGGAAATGGGGGGTCTTCACTTTGGAGACACCGATAAATTAGCCCTAGTAAATTTCTAATATGTCCGCCACTGACGCGACAAAGGCGATCTAAAGTTTCTGGACGATCCACTACTTCGGTAATTAAATTAAATTGTGCCCCTGCGTTGAGGTCAGGAAATGCTCTCGCTAATATAGTTTGTCGCAAGAGACTTAAGCCTTTTTTGCATTCTGCTCCCGATCGCAAATGGACGGGAACCATCGGCAAAACTTTGGGCGCGACGCCACCGCCTAAACGATTTTTTAAGAATTCCGAAGAACCGGAGAAAATTAAAGAAAGGGGAATGGTATAAACTAAGTGACAATTCAGTTTACGCAGTTGTTCTCCGCGATCGACAAATA
This sequence comes from Oscillatoriales cyanobacterium, assembly GCA_011390955.1. Classification (GTDB taxonomy): domain Bacteria; phylum Cyanobacteriota; class Cyanobacteriia; order Cyanobacteriales; family Laspinemataceae; genus Planktothricoides. Next base: position 10,839 of record JAABRM010000063.1, read on the forward strand.
AATATTCTGGCTGCGATCGCCCGGAAGCGACGGGTTTATTGTCCACCCGGTCTAAATTATCCACAATCACCACTAAGCCTTTCTTTCCCTGTTGCTTTAACTGGGTAGTGGCCGGATGAATAATTTCCGTATTAATTGAGTTTAAAATTCCACTGGTACGCGGTTCTAAATATTGGCGGAGTTGATTGCGTAATTTGGGACTTTCTTTAGATTGGGCGGTAATTTGCCCCATGACTAAATCAAAGTCTAAACTGTCCATATATTCCAGAGAATTCGGGAAAATATGCGCCAGTTCAGTAAATAAGTTTTGGAAATAGTCCGAGTGAGTATAAATCGATTGATTTTTCAGATTTTCGCTAACTTGGTGGGCGATCGCTAATAAAATATCTGTCAGATCCACATCGGCCATTTCCAAGTCTTCTGATGACTCAAAATAGACCACATAAAACCCATTTTCTTCTAAAATTGTTTTCAGCCGTAACAACTCCGTAGACTTGCCACAGCCAATATGTCCCGTAAATAGCTGACAAGTGGGTTCGTTTGGAGATAACCGGGCGATCGTCCGGCTTAATTCTTCAATAATCTTGCCACCCCGTACCGATGAAAAATCAATATAATAGCGTCGTTCCTCTGGATTACCAACCACCAGAGTTTTACTCGGATTACAAGCATGATAAAATTGACGTAAATTGAGTTTCATTTTACCAAATCGGTTTCAGAAAATATTAGCATTATTCTTAAACAAAAACACTAAATTGTTGAAAGTTTTGCCATAAATGTACCCTGAATAGGCAATATTTATGGCGGCATTAAGCAGCGCCAGCCGATCTAAAAATCTTGACTAACCGTAAATTTTATTATATAGACTTACTGGGGGATCGATAAGTTCATTTTTGGTAAGGCCACAGAAACCGGGTTTCTGTGGTGAGCAAAAGAAACCCGGTTTCTTCTTCCTAGCAGATAACTCCAGAAACCGGATTTCTGTGGTGAGAATCAAAGTTATCTGTTTTCAGCATAAAAGAAACCCGGTTTCTTGTTTTCCAGAAACCGGGGTTTCTGTGGTAAAATTTTAAATTATCTGTTTTCAGCGCAAAAGAAACCCGGTTTCTTATTTTCAAATAAACCAATAACAAATAAGCAAAAATAAATATTATTTAATTATCCTTTTTTTCATCACCACAAATGCCATAGAGGAGACAATCTTCGGTCACTTCTCCTCTCGCTGATATCAGTGGCGACGTTTGGGGATTCTCCTGATTGCTGGAGGGAATTATCTCTCGATTTACCCCGTTAATGGGATAGGTTATTGGCACTTTTTGCCTAGTTAAATCACCGATAGCTAACACTGATTTGGTTCCCACACTGACAGTTCCCATGACCAATGGGATCAGAATTACCGCTTTGACAAATTTACCCTTCACCAAAAACACCTCCTAAACCTTTGTGGCGATCGCCTAATTATCGGCAGTGGACTTGCTCTCAATTCCGATCGCCCCAGACGATCGTCTCAATTATCCGCCGAATTTTTGGCCTTTAGAGTAAAAGACCTGGCGATCGCGGAAATAGTTTCTCCTGCGGCTTTCGATCGGCGATCGCTCTTGACGGGTTTACCGTAATTGCGACAAGTCAGCCGCCAATTTTCTGCGCCCTCTAATTCCTTCTTCACGACTAACCAGATCGGATCCGGCAGATTAAGGGGTGTAGGGAATAATTGATAATTGATAAGTGATAAGTGATAATTGATAATTGATAATTGATAATTGATAATTGTTTTCCCCTGCTCCTCTGCTCCTCTGCTCCTCTGCTCCTCTGCTCCTCTGCTCCTCTGCTCCTCTGCACCCCTGCTCCTCTGCTCCTCTGCACCCCTGCACCCCTGCACCCCTGCTCCTCTGCTCCTCTGCTCCTCTGCACCCCTGCTCCTCTGCTCCTCTGCTCCTCTGCTCCTCTGCTCCTCTGCTCCTCTGCACCCCCGCTCCGGGGCAACCACGGGGGGATTTGATATAATCAGTTAGGCGGTGATTTGAGGATAAGTCATCGCTAAAATGCTTACCAGGGAATTTGAAGATTATGAGCAATTTTAATATTGAAAAGCCCCAAAATCAAGAAAATTTAGAAGGCTTAAATTATTTTAATCCTGGATTGCCTCATGTAACATTTGTGGTGGATTTTCTGCCATCTGGTGAATTTCGGTTTGTCAGGGTGAACTCACTGGATGAATCGGTGATGGGACTGGCTCCAGAAATGATTCAGGGCAAAACCCTAAGCCAGCTATTTCCAGAGGCGATCGCGCAAAAGATGGCGGCGAATTTTACGCGCAGTTGGCAATTAAATCAGAGTATTTCTTATGAGGAATTGTGGCCAGCCCCTGGGGGAGAAGATTGCTGGATCGTTACGTTATTTCCTTTAAGTAATGAAGCGTCATCAGGGGAAGATCGCCCGGACGATCGCGATGAGGTTCTGTCGGGCGATCGCGCCGGTAATTTTCCGGTAAATATGGGGAAAAATTGCCCAGTTAACCGGCTGATTGGGGTCAGTGTCAATCTCACCGAATGTCAAAAAAATCAAGCATTATCAATTTTCACCAATAGCGGCGATCGGCAAAGGGCAGAAAATCACCTGGTGCCAACTCAAACTCGGTTTGAAACCGCCCTAAAAAATTCGGCAATTGCTGTGTTTCAACAAGATCGACAGTTGCGTTATACTTGGGCTTATAATCCCCACGATGTTGATGCTGAAGCAATTTTAGGTAAAACCGATTTAGAACTTTTGCTCCCTGAAGAGGCTCTTCATTTGGTGCAGATAAAACAGCGAGTGTTAGATACGGGCATCGGTTGTAGAGAAGAAGTTGAAATTACCATCGCCGGACAAGTTAATTTCTACGATATTACTGTTGAACCGTTATATGACAGCAACCAAAATTTGGTCGGCGTCACCTGTGCTACGATGAAAATTACCGATCGCAAGCAAGCAGATATTGCTTTAAAAGAAGCGTATAAACGATTAAAATTTCATGTAGAGAATACTCCGCTAGGCGTGATAGAATGGAGCAAAAATTTTCAAATTAAATATTGGTCAAAAAATGCCGAAAAAATATTTGGTTGGCAAGCGAGAGAGGTGATAGGAAACTATTTAAATTATTGGCAATTGATTCACCCCGAAGATATTTTTATGACTAATCGCCAAATAGACCAATTACTCAAAGAGGGTGAAACTGGCAATTTCATCGCCAATCGCAATTACACCAAAAATGGGTCAGTGGTGGATTGTGAATGGTATAATTCCGCTCTGACCGATGATTCAGGAGAAATAATCTCGATTTTATCTCTGGTTCAAGATGTCACCCACCGGAAACAAACGGAAAAAACCCTGAAAAAAGCTTTAAAAAAGATTGAACATCAGAATAAAAATTTAGAGTTAAAAGTGGCTAAACGCACGGCTAAGTTAAAGAAAATTAACGAGCAATTACAGCAAGAGGTACTGGAAAAAACTCAGGCACAATATTTAATTAAAACTATTGCCGATACCACTCCGCAATTGCTGTATATATATGACGTAGTTCAACAGCGGAATGTTTATGCAAACGATCGCCATCGGGAATTTTACGGCTGTTCGCCAGAAGAAATTCAAGATGGGGGATTCGGCTTTTTCTGGAACCGATTCCATCCTGACGATATAGAGATAATGCGAGAATTTGAAGCCAAATTAGCCACGGCAAAAGATGGGGAAGTATTGCAAAATGAGTTGAGGGTTAAAAATGCCGCAGGAGAATGGCGGTGGCTGCATAGTTCCGATGTGATTCTCAGCCGGACTCCAGAGGGTTTACCAGAACAAATTGTCGGGACAGCCATTGATGTCACCGATCGCAAAAAAAACGAAGAAAAATTACAATTTCAAGCCCAATTACTCAACAATGTGCGCGAGTCAATTATCGCCACAGACCTAACGGGTCATATTATTTATTGGAGTCCAGCATCGGAAATACTCTACGGTTATTCTGCCGCAGAAGTCATGGGTAAATTGGTGAATTTTCTTGTGGAACCCGATGAGGCAGAAGCAGAAACTGCCAGAATGCATCAAGCGATCGAGACTGGTTATTGGACGGGTCAATATTGGCAAAAACGCCAAGATGGTTCATGTTTTTGGGCAAATACCACCATTTCTGTGGCCAAGGATTCTACGGGAAAACCCTTTGGTTTGATCGGGGTCGATCGCGATATTACTGCCCTCAAAGAAGCCCAAGAACAACTATATCAACGAGAACAAGAATTTAAAGCCTTAGTGGAAAATTCCCCAGATATAATTACCCGGTTCGATCGCCAATTGCGCCATGTTTATGTTAACCCAGCAGTGGAAGGGGTCACGGGAATATCCCCGGAAACATTAATCGGTAAAACCAATGAAGACTTGGGAATTTCCCCAGACCTTTTGTTAGTCTGGAATCAAGGAATTGAGCAAGTATTTAATACCGCAGAAGATCGACTAATCGAAGTTGAATTTGCCACCAGCAATGGAGTGAAAACTTATCAGTCTCATTTTGTGCCCGAATATGGCCGGAATGGTTCGGTAGAATTCGTCATGGCTGTTAGTCGGGATATTACAGAAATCAAAGAGGTGAAAGAGGCGTTGCGATCGTCTAGGGATTTCTTGGACGCGGTTTTAGAAACTGCAAATGAAGGAATTACCGTAAGTAACGAGCAGGGTGAATTTATTCTTTACAATCAGAAAATGCAGGAAATTACCGGCTATGCCAAAGAAGAAGCCGAACACCCTGACTACTTGAGTTGGATTTATCCCGATTATTTATACCGGGCTAAGGCTTTGGCGGCGAAAAGTGCTACTTTCCGGGGCAGAAATATTAGTAACCAAGATTGGCAGATATTGCATAAAGATGGATCGACACGCACGGTGCTGATTTCCACCAAACTTTTGACCTACGATCGACAGAAATGGGTGATTTCTATGGTCAGAGATATCAGCGATCGCTACCGGACCGAGGAGGCATTGCGCCAAAGTGAGGAAAAATATCGCGTCCTGGTGGAAACATTACCTTGTGGGATTCGGGAAATTGATTTAAGCGGTCGGATTACGTTGATTAATTCAGCGGGTTTGCAAATATTGGGTTATCAACGAGAAGAAATTCAGGGAAAATCCATTTGGTCTTTAGGTGCTGGAGAATCACCACCAGAACATTTAGCCACATATTTTAGGCATTTAATTAACCACAAATTTCCGCCCAGTATCTACACGACGCAACATCGTCGCCAAGATGGCAGTATTATTGATGTAGAAGTAAGCTGGAACTATCGAAGGGATCGTTCTGGGGAGGTGATTGGTTTCGTCTCCGTGATTACGGACATTACCGCCCGCAAGCAAGCGGAACAGGAATTGCAAGCGTCTTTACAAGAAAAAGAACTGCTGCTGAAAGAAGTTCACCATCGGGTGAAAAATAACTTGCAGGTGATTTCCAGTATTTTTTCCTTGCAGTCTTTGTATATTCAAGACCCGCAAATCCTGTCGATTCTCTCCGAAAGTCAAAATCGGATTCGCTCAATGGCGCTGATCCATGAAAAGCTCTATCAATCTAATAATCTGGCTCGGGTTGATTTTGCGGATTACTTAAACAGTTTAACCCGCAATTTGTTTGATTCTTATAATGTGAACCCCCATGCGATCGCCCTGAATTTGCAGGTGAACAATGTGGATCTGAACTTGGATACCGCGATCGCCTGTGGTTTGTTAATTAATGAACTGGTATCCAATGCGCTGAAACATGGTTTTCCCCACCGAGAAGCGACAGAAGATGCGGAAATGATGGGCGAAATCACGATTGTGTTTTCTCAAGTTTCTCAGGGAACTCTATTTTTAGAGGTTAAAGATAATGGAGTGGGGTTGCCCAAAGAAGTCAATATCGGGGAAACGAATTCCCTGGGATTACGTCTAGTAAGAGCGCTTACTCGTCAACTTCGAGGCCAGTTAGAGATTCAAAATCAAGGGGGTACGGTGTTTCATTTGACTTTTCCTCAACCGCAAGAACATAGGAGATTTTAGCCATGTCTGAGTTGAAAATTTTGATTGTCGAAGATGAAGCAATTGTGGCAGAAGATATCGCGATTCGTTTAGAAAAAATGGGCTATGCGATCGCCGATATTGTGGCTTCTGGAGAAGAGGCTATTTCTGCTGCTATCCGCACTCAACCGGATTTAGTCTTGATGGACATTATGTTGCAAAATGAAATGAGTGGGATTCAAGCCGCTCAAGAAATTTATACTCAGCTACATAAGCCGGTGATTTATTTAACAGCTTATGGGGATGATAAAACCGTTAAACAAGCTCAAATTACTTATCCTTTTGGTTATTTACTGAAACCTTTTAAGGATAAAGAACTGATGGCGGCGATTGAAATTGCGCGATCGCGGTATCAAAAAGAACGGGAGATGAAACAAGCCCTGAATTGGGCAGAAGCAGAAAAAGCAAAAGCCCAAGAAGAAAATGAGCAGAAGTCTGAATACCTGCGGATGGCTTCCCATGATTTACGCAGCCCAATTACCAATATTAAAGCTTGGGCGCAATTATTTTACTTGTCTGCCGAAAAATGGTCGGAAGAAAAAAAATACAACGCCCTCAAAGAGATCGAAAAAGCCGCTGACCGGATGAATGTTTTACTAGAAGAAATATTAGTAATGGCGCGAACGGAAAATCCGGAAAATAATTTTCATCCTCGGATGTTAAATTTGCTATCTCTATGTCAAAACTTTATGGACAAAATCCAGTACCGTGCTGGCCATAATTACACCATCAAGTTTGAATATCAAGGGGAGTATACTAACGCTTGTATCGATGAGCAGTTATGCTGGCATCTGCTGAATAATTTACTAGATAATGCGCTTAAATATTCTCCCAAAGGCAGCGAAATTTCTTTGACTTTTATTGGCGAACCCGACAATATTTGCTTGGAAGTCAAAGATTCTGGCGTGGGCATTCCCGCTAAAGACCAAAAAAATTTATTTCAGTTATTTCACCGGGGTAGCAATGTGAAGGAAATTCCTGGCAATGGTTTAGGACTGGCGATCGTTAAGCGAGTGGTGAATTTACATCACGGGGCAATTGAAGTAAAAAGTCAAGAAAATCAGGGAACAACGGTGATGGTTAAATTCCCTGTGAACTTGTAATTAGTTCTTGGTTGTTTGTTCTTGGTTGTTTGTTCTTGGTTGTTTGTTCTTGGTTGTTTGTTCTTGGTTGTTTGTTCTTGGTTGTTTGTTCTTGGTTGTTTGTTCTTGGTTGTTTGTTCTTGGTTGTTGGTTGGGGAAAGTGAAAAGTTATGCATTGAAAAGTTAAAAGTTATGCCTAAGTATCATTATTCACTATTCACTATTCACTATTCACTATTCACTTTTCACTCTCTCCCCTGCCCCTCCGCCCCTCTGCCCCTCCGCCCCTCTCTTCCCCCTACACCCTACACCCTACACCCCACACCCTGTTAATTGTTTGCGGTCAGCTACGGGGCTAAACGAGATTTTTTTGCCCGATTTTGGAGATACCATTCGGCAATTTCTGGCACCCATGCTTGGAAATGCGGCCAAATTAAATCGCAGAGTTTTTGGCATTCTAATTGGGCGTCTTTTTTCCAGCGCATATCTAATAAATGCATCAGCGATCGCACATTTAAAGACATCACCCAATGTTGCCGCACGTCGAAGGGAATAATCCCTCTCGCGTGTTCTTCCGCAGCCCCTTCAGCGATTAATTGTTGGTAGCGTTTTGCCGCTTCTAAACACCAGGCTAAATCGCGATCGCGTTGTTCTTTGGTGTACTGATAACGTTTCCCTTGGCGATCGGTGTAACTGCCCACGGGACGCAGATAAAATACATCTTCGAGATCGCGTTTTCCTTCCGCAGCATCAACGATCCGATTTCCCGTATAGCGGTTAGAGTTATGCACCACCATCCCATTGGCGACAAAATTATGCCAAGGGCCTTCTACTTCTAGGTCATAAGTCATTTCAAATCCCAGGAATTCAACGCTTTTTACCTTGATTGGATGCGATCGGAGTTTATTCCCTGGTGATTTCGGTTTAGGATGCCAATTTTTTGGTTCAAGAATTGGTTGATAATTTTTGGCAAACTCCGCCTCTTTGTTATTTTTCTGTTCTAGAAACTCTTTATTCCTATAAAGTCCATTGCCTGCTACTGCGATGCCATTACATAAGACAAAGCAATTTTTGGTCATATTAATTACCTGACCATTTTCGGCTGTAATTAAACCGACCGCTTCCCCCATTGTTTGCCAGCCGAATGTGGTAAATAAGCGGTGATTAGTCGTACAATCTAAGGTTTTACCATCTTCTAAAGTTAGGCGATAAACAGGTTGAATCCCTTTAGCCATCACATCCTTAATATGTCCGAACTCAAAAAAACCAGTGGTTTCATTCAGAACCCTTAGCCGCATTTTTTTGATTCGGGTTTTGCAATCACGACGATATTCTCCAGGGGTTTCTCCGTTTCGACCTTGTTTTAATCGTTGGCGAATCGCTTTTTCGCCATTCGTCCACAACTCGTAAAGTTCCGCAATTTTGATTTTGCGTAAACTGCCACTAGCATGAACGAATGTCACCTCAGCATTTCCTGCCAGACATTGCACGTCGAAAGAAATTCCTACGCGGTGAGTTCTAATTTGTTGCATCACGCTATGGGGAAAATAGCCGCAATTAAAGACAATACTGGGGTGCTCAGTGCATCCATAGTGCCCGCGATCGCCTGCTAATAATCGCTTGACAATAACCTCCCCACTTTTGGTTTCCGACGGCCATGTGTCCCGTTGATCTATGACAAAATCCTCACAATAATCTTGGTGCATTGCCCCATAAATGACTTGCTGAGGATTGGGGGTTTTGGCAATCACTTCTACACGAAATCGATCCATAAAATCGTTGATAAACTGTAACTTGGCATGACAGCGATCGCCGGGATAAAATACCTCAGATATTGGTAATTTTAGTGATTTTTCTGAGGCTAGATTACCGATAGATCCGTTGTCCGCAATATTGTATCACTAATTCCCTAAGTAATTCTGCCGCGAATCCAAAAAGCCGAGGGTATTTTTGCCCGAATTGTCTAGGCGCCATCAGCTTTGTGGGACAAGATGGGTAGATGCCGAGATGCCGAAATCCCGTTGCGGCGATCGCTTTCCCGATCGGTTAAACTAAGAAATGGAGCGAAAATCGCTGACTAGACCTCGGATTTTCCCCGGATTAACCCTCGGATTTTCCCCGGAAACCTGGTCGATCCGTCCCCGGAACATACCGAATGCCTCAACCGAGGCAGTGGCGATCGCGCAGAGGTTTACGATCTGGATCTGATATTTTTTTTCACTCAGGAACCCAGGGGATTTAAAGTGTTAGTAGGATAAAAATCCTTGAAAAATCTCACTCATCTATCAGTCATAGTATAATCATCGATCTCAAATTAAATGTTATGCTAGAACAATAGACACGAGTGCAAAATTACAAAAAGCCGATCGCGCTTTTCAGGGGGGTTGGGGGGATCGATCCGTCCTGTTTGCCAGAATTGTCTAATCAATCAATTTATAACTTGCCCATCATACCGATATCCCGATTCGCTAAATCGTAAAATATGATAAATTTTCTGGGGAAGGAGAAACCAGCTATGAGTGCGATCGCCCATATATCAGGCTATCAAATCACCGAGCAAATCTACCGAGGGAATCGCACCTTGGTCTACCGAGGTGTTCGGACCAACGACCAAAAACCCGTTGTGATTAAAATCCTCCGCAACGAATACCCCAATGTCAACGAATTGGTGCAATTTCGCAACCAATACACCATTGCCAAAAATCTCGATTGCCCTAGCATTATCAAACCCCTAACGTTAGAAATCTATCGCCATAGCTATGCCTTAGTTATGGAAGACTTTGGCGGTATTTCTCTCGCGAATTATCTCCAAAGCGGCGCCGATAAAAATTCCCCATCTAAACCTCTACCTTTAGGGGAATTTCTGGAAATTGCCATTCAAATTACCCAAACCCTGCATTATCTTTATCAACAGCGAGTAATTCACAAAGATATCAAACCCGCCAATATTCTGATTAATCCCGAAACCAAAAAAATTAAGTTAATTGACTTTAGTATTGCCTCGCTGTTAGCTAAAGAAACCCAAGATGTTGAAAATGCCAATGCCCTAGAAGGCACCTTAGCTTATATCTCTCCCGAACAAACCGGACGGATGAATCGAAGCGTCGATTATCGCAGTGACTTTTATAACTTAGGGGTGACTTTTTATGAATTATTGACGGGAAAATTGCCCTTTGTCTCAGAAGATGCAATGGAATTATTGCACTGTCATCTGGCAAAACAGGCGATTCCTCTTCATCAAATTAATCCCACAATTCCCCTAGTATTTTCCAAAATTGTCGGTAAATTGATGGCCAAAAATGCGGAAGAGCGTTATCAAAGTGCTTTGGGCATTCAGCATGATTTAGAAGCCTGTTTAACGCAACTCCAAGAAACCGGCAAAATTGCGGATTTTGAAATCGCCACCAGAGATATCAGCGATCGCTTCATCATTCCCGAAAAACTCTATGGGCGAGAAACCGAAGTCGAGCAAATTTTAACCGCCTTTGAAAAAGTCAGCATGGGCATCACAAAACTGATGCTCGTGGCGGGGTTTTCTGGCATAGGAAAAACCGCTGTAGTCCATGAAGTGCATAAACCCATTGTCCGGCAACGGGGTTATTTTATCACCGGCAAATATGACCAATTTAATCGGAATATTCCCCTCAGTGCTTTTGTCCAAGCTTTCCGGGACTTAATCGGACAATTATTATCAGAGTCAGATCGGCAATTACAAATCTGGAAAGACCAGATTATCGCCGCCGTTGGCGACAGCGGACAAGTGCTAATTGATGTCATTCCTGAGTTAAAAAACATCATTGGCGAACAACCTCCTGCCCCAGAGTTATTCGGCACCGCCGCCCAAAATCGCTTTAACTTACTCTGGCAAAAATTTGTCCAAGTTTTCACCAATAAATCACATCCCCTGGTCATTTTTTTAGATGACTTACAATGGGCTGATTTGGCTTCCTTGAATTTGCTGAAATTATTGATGCAAGATTCTGGGTATCTCCTGATTTTAGGCGCTTATCGAGACAACGAAGTTTCTCCCGCTCATTCCTTGATCTTAACCGTCGATGAACTGGTCAAAACTGGGGCAACGGCCAAAACGATCGCTTTGCCTGCTTTAAAGCGATCGGATATTAATCGATTAGTGGCAGATACCCTAAATTGTGATTTGTCCCTCGCTGAACCTTTAACTAAATTAGTCTATCAAAAAACCCAAGGAAATCCTTTTTTTGCTACCCAGTTTCTCAAAGCATTACATAGCGATCGCTTAATTACCTTTAATTGGGATTTCCAACATTGGCAGTGCGATATGGCGCAAGTGGAATCTTTATCCCTGACGGAAGATGTGGTGGAGTTTATGACTTTGCAGTTACAAAAATTGCCCACAGAAACCCAGGAAGTTCTTAAATTAGCTGCCTGCGTGGGCGCGGAATTTGATTTGCATACTTTGGCCGTTGTCCGGGAAAAATCCCCAGAAGCGATCGCGACAGAGTTATGGCCAGCTTTGCAAGAGGGCTTTGTTATTCCCTCCACGAAAGTTTATAAATTCTTCACAAAATCCGACAGTGAAGTCATTCCCAATGCTGGTGCCAATCCCTTTCACCGATTTCTACATGACCGCGTGCAACAAGCCGCCTATTCCTTAATTCCTGACGAGCAAAAACAAACGACTCATTTAAAAATTGGTCAACTGCTGCAAGAGAAATTACCAGACTCAGAAAAAAAAGAAAAACTGTTTGATATTGTCGGCCATTTTAACTTAGGGATTGCGTTAATTACTCAACCCCAAGAACGGGAAGCTTTAGCCAGACTTAACTTAACCGCTGGACAAAAAGCGATAAATTCTACAGCCTATTCCTCTGCCAGAAAATTTGTGCAAATCGGGCTAGACTTACTCCAGGCTAACTGCTGGGAAAGTCAATATGAATTAACTTTAAACCTTTATATTGTCGGAGCGGTTTCCGCTTATTTAAATGCCGATTTTGCGGCGATGGAACAGATGGCGGCACTGGTTTTACCAGCAGCGCGAACCGTCCTCGATAAAGTGAAGATTTACGAGATTCAAATTAATGCCAGAACCACCCAGAGACAGATGTTTGAGGCGATCGCTGTCGGCAGAAATGCCCTGGCAGAATTAGGGGTTGATTTTGCCACTGAACCGGATACTGCCTTAACAGAAAAAGCACTCCAAGTAGTAGCAGCGCAACTCCAAGGGCGCCAAATTGAGGCACTGGTCAACCTGCCGGTGATGAGCGAACCTCGCACCATTGCGGCAATGCAGCTTTTAGCCTTATTGTTTCCGGCAATTTACCAGGCAAGTCCGGGTCTGCAACCCCTACTATGCTCGACGATGGTCAATTTATCCCTGCAATTTGGCAATGCCCAGGCATCCACGATCGCCTATACCAGTTATGGCATGGTCTTATCTGCCCTCCAGGGAGAGGTGGAACGGGGCTATCGCTTCGGACGAGTAGCCATGAGTTTACTGCATCAATTAAATGTGCGGGAATTAAAGTCCCTGACCTTACTGTGGTTGGGTTTATTTGTACTCCATCGTCAAGAACCTTTAAAGGCCACCCTGCCCCATTTAAAAGAGGGTTATCTCGCGGGAATGGAAGTGGGAGATTTCCTCAATGCTGGCTACAATATCGACGTATATTTTTATAACCAGTTCTTCGCGGGAGTGCCTTTAGAGGACTGGTCAGCAGAAATTCCCGGTTACTGTGCGGTCTTAGAAAAAGTCAAGCAAGATTCTCCCGTTTTGTATATGAGAATGACCGAACAAATGGTCGAAAATTTGAGAGAAAATGTCAGTCAACCTGATATTTTGAGTGGCGAAGTTTATGATGAATTAGTGATTCTTCCCAAGTACCAGCAAAATAATGAATTAACGGGTTTGGCTTATCTCTATACCTATAAGCTGATGCTGGCTTATCTGTTTAGTCATTACACCAATGCCCTAGACTACATTACTCAAGCTGAGGTGGCTTTACAGGCAGTAACAGGTTCGATTCAAACGCCGGTTTTCTATTTCTATGCTGGCTTAACTCTTATGGCATTGATTTCGCCAGAAACCCCTGTAATTGACCTGAATTTCACCCTGAATCAAATAGAAGTTCACCAAACAACCCTTAATCAGTGGGCTATTCATGCCCCGATGAATCATCAGCATAAGGTTGATTTAGTCGCGGCGGAAAAATGTCGAGTTGAGGGAAAAAATGCGGCGGCGATCGATTTATACGATCGCGCCATTGCCGGGGCGAAAAAAAATGGTTACATCCAGGAAGAAGCCTTAGCCAATGAACTGGCGGCTAAATTCTATCTGAATTGGGGTAAAGAAAAAGTCGCCGCTGGCTATATGCAAGAAGCCTACTATGGTTATGCAAAATGGGGCGCAAAAGCCAAAATTGCCGACTTAGAAAAACGCTATCCCCAACTCCTCGAAACGATTCTGCAAAAATCTCATCCAACTGACTTATTAACAGAAACAATCGCCCGGTCAACGTTATCTTCAAACCAGACTTCTAGCCGGATCGGTGATGCCCTTGATTTGGCTACTTTGCTGCAAGCGTCTCAGGCCATTTCTAGCGAAATTGACCTGAATAAACTGGTAAATACTCTTTTAAAAATTGTCGTTGCTAATGCGGGGGCAGATAAATGTGTCTTACTCTTGTTGCAAGATATGGAGTTAAAAGTAGTCGCCCGCTTAGACAATGGAAAATCACCCCAAAGATTGCCCTCTATTCCCCTAGAATCTAGTCCAGATGTGCCGATTAGTATTATCAATAAGGTGAAGCGGACTTTAACCTCTCTAGTCCTCGCCGATGCCCGCATTTATCCAGAGGCGATCGCGGATAGCTACCTGCAAAGAAAACAGCCGAAAAGTGTTCTTTGTAGTCCCATTTTGAATCAAGGGCAGTTAATTGGGATTTTATACTTGGAAAACAATCTAACTATCGGCGCATTTACTCGCGATCGCGTCGGTTTGCTGAAATTTATCTGTTCGCAGGCGGCAATTTCTCTAGAAAATGGGCGACTCTATCAAGAATCTCAAATTTATGCCCAACAACTCGAACAATCTTTAGAAAAACTACAAATTAGTGAAGCCCGTTATCGTTATCTAGCCACAGCCACATCTCAAATTATTTGGCTGGCAAGTCCCGAAGGAGAAAGCCTCGATACCGTCCATTGGATCGCCTACACTGGACAAAGTGAAAAAGAAGTCCAGGGAACTGGTTGGCTGAATGCTTTGCATCCCGATGATTTAGAACATACCGCTAAAGCTTGGCTGCAAGCGGTTGCCACCAAAACCCAATACAAGACAGAATACCGGATTCGCGGGGCTGATGGCGTTTACCGTTATTTTGATGTCCAAGGAGTTCCCATTTTCGCGGAAGATGGCAGCGTCAAAGAATGGATTGGCACTTGCAATGATATTGATGCTCGCAGACGTGCGGAAGATAAGCTGCGGGAAAAATCTCAACAGTTGGAGCAAACTTTGCAAGAACTTCAAACCATGCAACTGCAACTGGTGCAGAATGAAAAAATGTCCGCTTTAGGCAATTTGGTGGCGGGGATTGCCCATGAAATTAATAATCCCGTGGGCTTCCTTAAAGGTAATATCCAACTAGCTCTTGATTATATCCAAGACTTGTTTACCTTAATTGATTTATATCAGGCAAAATATCCTCAAGTAGATCCGGAAATTAAAGCAAAAATAAACCAAATTGATATGGAATATCTCCGCGAAGATTTGCCGAACTTAGTGGGTTCAATGCGAGAAGGAATCAAGCGAATTCAAAGTATCAGTACCAGCCTGAGAACTTTCTCTCGTGCGGATAAAGACTATCCCGTGGCCTGCAATATTCACGATGGGATTGATAGCACTCTGATGATTCTCAAGCATCGCCTGAAAGCTAACGAACATCACCCGGAAATTCAAGTTATCAAGGATTATGGTGATTTACCCCATATCAAATGTTATGCCGGACAACTCAATCAAGTGTTTATGAATATTTTGAGTAATGCGATCGATGCCTTGGAAGAAGCTAACCAAGGAAAAAGTTATCGCGAAATTCACAATCAAATTACGATTAAAACTGAGTTATCCAGCGATCGCAAGCAAGTCCTGATTCAAATTCAAGACAATGGCATTGGTATGACTGAAGCATTGCAGGATAAAATCTTTGAGCATTTATTTACCACCAAAGCGGTGGGCAAGGGCACGGGTTTGGGATTGGCGATCGCCCACCAAATTATTACGGAAAAACACGGAGGAAAAATTGAATGTGAATCTACTCTGGGGCAAGGAACCAAATTTACCCTTAAAATACCGATTCTTGAGTAAGATTAACTCTAATGCGGATTTAAATTATAATTTTTTCTGGCTACTATTTATGGTAAAGTAAGTTGATCTAGCATTTTCTGATGAAATTTAAAGGAACCATAGGAAACAAGGACGACCCTGGGACGGATCCTATAAATTTGATAATTCGCTCAATAATTTGATGCATTTTTATAAAAATGCTATAGACATAAAATTATATATTTTCAACTGCCCCTGATTACCCTTGATTACCCCTGATTACCCCTGTGAAATTTCTCGACAATATTTGTCTAAAATCATCATGTCGATCTTTTTAGATAAATTAACTCTATTACAATCATCATTTACCCTATGGTTAAACCTCAATTACTTTTTACCAAAAATAGTCAATTACCCAAAAAAATTATTAATATTTGCCTAAATATTGGGTTGGCTTTAGCCTATTACTTTGCCGCAGAAATTTCTCGTTATCTTACCTATACTCCCCAAGATATCACTCCGGTGTGGCCAGCCATAGGTATTACGTTAGGCGGAGTTTTAATCTGGGGCAATAGAGTCATCCCAGGATGTTTCTTGGGTGGATTTTTAGGCAACTTTTTTGCCTTTTTTCAGGGAACGAGTTTCACTGCTGCTTTGATTTCCACTTTAGCGGTGATAGTAATTGCTTTAGGAAATACCTTGAATCCTTGGTTTGGGGGTTTTTGTTTTCAGCGAATTATGAAAAATCGCTACCCATTCGAGCGAATTCAAGACGTTTTAAAATTTTTACTTTTTGCGGGAATATTGGGTTCGGCGATCGATGCCACTTTGGGGATCACCGCACTTTACGTTGAGGGAAAATTTCCGGCAAGTGCTTACCCGAAAGCATGGCTAATTTGGTGGGTCTCCAATACGGTGAGTATATTTGTAGTGACGCCGCTGATGTTAGCTGTACATCGTTGGTTTCAAATTCGCCAAGCCGCAACCAATCCTCGGCAAAAATTTTATGTTTTGCGTTTTTTTAATTACTACATAAATCTGCCAATTATTCAGGTTAAATCGCCTAAATTAATTGAAGCATTGGTGTTATTATTTGCCGTAATTTTGGTGAGTAAACATTCTTTTTTTGGGGGCGATCCCATTGAGTATATACTGGTTCCCCTGCTGATTTGGTCGGCCTTTCGTTTTGGTCTAATCGCCACAACTTTTCTGATTACAATCATATCCGCTACGGCGGTTATGGGAACTGTGAGAGGGTTTGGGGTGTTTGTCCGAGAAGACCTGAACGAATCTTTAATTTTCTTGCAATCTTTTATTGCGGTGATTGCTTTAACTTCATTAATGCTTATGGCAGCGATCGCCGAACGAACCCAGGCGGAAACCCAATTAAATTTAGCCCTCGATCGCCTAGCCGAAACTAACCAGGAATTAGAAGATCGGGTAAAACAACGCACCCTAGAACTGGAAGCAGCGAAAGAAAAAGCGGAAGTTGCCAACCAAGCTAAAAGCACTTTTATCGCCAACATGAGTCACGAATTACGCTCTCCCCTGAACGCTATTCTCGGTTTTACCCAAATAATGGCTAGTTCCCAAACACTCCAGGCAGAACACCAAGAAAGTGTCAGAATTATTAACCGCAGTGGGGAACATCTGCTGACTTTAATTAACAATGTCCTCGACCTTTCTACAATCGAATCCGGACGCATCACTCTGAACCGAAAAAGCTTCGACCTCTACCGGATGCTTAACGATATCCATGATATGTTTGAGATCAAAGCCGCCGATAAAAGTTTGCAACTTTTATTCGATCTAGACCCGAATTTGCCTCGGTACATTCGCACTGACGAACTGAAACTCCGGCAAGTCCTGATTAATCTGATTAACAATGCCCTTAAGTTTACAGAGGAGGGCGGGGTTTCGGTGAAAATTCATCAGAAAGCTGTGAATAAGATTACTTTTGAAGTAGAGGACACGGGCGTGGGAATCGACCCGGAAGAACTGGAGCAAATTTTTGAACCGTTTACGCAAACTCACAGCGGAAAAGAAACTCAAGAAGGAACGGGTTTAGGACTCTCGATTAGCCGCAAGTTTGTGCAACTTATGGGTGGTGAAATGCGGGTCAGTTCTCTAGTGGGACAAGGAACGATTTTTAATTTTGATATTGAAATTCAGCAAGTGGATGCCCCTGAAGCAGAAAGTCAGCCGGTTAACCAGCCGCAAGCGATCGCCCTAGCCCCCAACCAACCTGATTATCGGATTTTAATCGCCGATGATAATCTAGTTAATCGGCAATTATTGGTCAAATTATTGAGTCGTTTTGGGTTTCAGCTTCAAGAAGCCAGGAATGGTCAAGAGGCCGTACAAATTTGGCAGGAATGGCAGCCTCACTTAATCTGGATGGATCTGCGAATGCCGGTAATGGATGGGTTAAAAGCTACTGAGGAAATTAAAGCAACTGTTTCCGGATCGAGGACCGTTGTGATTGCTTTAACTGCTAGTGTGTTAGAAGCAGAAAGATCGATGGTGTTATCGGTGGGATGCGACGATTTCCTCAGCAAGCCTTTTCGCGCTAAAGATATTCTGGGGCTGATGGAAAAGCATTTAGGCGTGCGCTATATTTATCAAGATTTAACCTCTATCCCGGAGCGAAAAATTCCCGAAATTAATGTATTAACCGCAGAAAATTTTCAGGCTTTGTCTTCAGAGGTGTTAAGCCAATTACGCCTCGCCGTGCTGAGTGCCAGTAAACGCGAAATGACCGAGGTTTTGGCGATCGTTCAGGGGGAAAATCCCGATCTGGCCGAGGCGATCGCTCGTTGTTTTCATAATTTTGAATACGATCGGATCTTAAACTTAATTCCCAGAGAGGACATATCACAATGAGTCATCCCCATTTATGCTTGGGTCAAATTGCTGTGGTTGACGATACTCCAGCAAACTTGCATCTTCTCTCTCAATTATTAGAAGAAGCTGGCTATGATGTCCGTCTATTTCCCAGAGGAAATCTGGCCCTTGAGGGAATTAATTATTCCTTGCCCGATTTAATCTTACTGGATATTCAAATGCCCGGAATTAATGGCTATCAGGTCTGCGAGCAACTCAAGGCCAATGAATTAACCCGCAATATTCCGGTAATTTTTATTAGTGCTTTAAATGAAACTTTTGATAAAGTCAAAGCTTTTCGCCTGGGAGGAGTTGATTATATTAGTAAGCCTTTTCAATCGGAGGAAGTCCTGGCCAGAGTTGCGACCCACTTACAATTGTATCAGATGAAAAGAAATCTCGAAGCAACGAATCAGATTCAATCGCAACAAATTATCGCACAAAATCGCCAGCTAACCCAACTCAATCAAGCCTTAGAAAAGGCTAACCAAGAACTGCAAAAAAACTACGAACAACTGCAAAAAGCTCAATTGCAACTGGTACAAACTGAAAAAATGGCAACATTAGGCAATTTGGTGGCAGGAATTGGTCACGAAATTAATAATCCTCTCGCTTGTATTGGGGGTAATTTAAATTTTTTGAGTTCATATATTGACAGCTTGTTGGGTCATTTAGACCTGTACCAGGCCGCATATCCACCCACGGTGGAAATTCAAAAAAATGCCGAGAAAATCGAACTGGATTATTTTAGAGAAGATTGGCCTAATTTGCTTTCATCAATGGCACAAGGAATTAATCGTTTGAATCAGATTAGCGCTTCTTTGCGGATTTTCTCTCGGTCTGATTTGAAGCATCCGGTGCCTTTCGATCTGAATGAGGGTTTGGAGAGTACCTTGCTGATTTTACAACATCGTTTGAAGGCTAACCAACAACGACCGGATATTCAAGTGATTAAAAAGTATGGTGACTTGCCGAAGGTCAATTGTTTTCCCGGCCCGCTGAATCAAGTCTTTATGAATTTACTGGCAAATGCGATCGATGCTTTAGATGAATGTATGAGCGATCGCGCCGATCGGGAAATTTCTCGGAAACCGCTTCAGATTCAGATTGAAACTGAGGCGATATATCCCCAAGTGATTGTGCGAATTAGCGATCGCGGGGTGGGTATGAGTCAAGCCGTCAAACAACGGATTTTTGAGCCCGGTTTTACCACCAAACCCGTGGGCAAAGGGACAGGACTGGGAATGGCGATCGCCCACCAAATTATTACGGAAAAACACGGGGGTAAAATTGAATGTAAATCAATCCTAGGACAAGGAACTATATTCACGATCGCCCTGCCAATGGTTTAGCCTCTTGAATCCGCTGGCATAATTCCGCTCAGTCAACAAATTAACCGGATAAAAATTATCTGGCGACAATTTAATTATTTTTAATTGTTATTTACATCATAAAATAATATTGTTCACCGAATTTTACGCCATAAATTAGCCAGCAAAATCATTAAGTTTTGATATCTTTAACTCTTTGATTCACCTTACCTTGGGGATACTGGCGGATTCATCCTTTAGCCTCATGGCTTTTCGCCTCATGCCAATGATTTTTTTTATGTTCCATCACAAAGACATTCGCATAAAGATTAGCCAGAACTTGTTTTCCCTGCTGGGTAAACTCAAGGTAACTCATGGCATCTTCAATAAAGGGATGAGCCGCATTCCAGTAAAACATCGGATAATTTTGGCGTAAATCCCCTGGTTCCTTATAACCCAGTTTTTGATTATAGCCAGTTTCTTCAAACTCATAAAATAACGCGGGGGCTTTCAATAAATAGCGCGGATCGCTCAATTGACCGATTAAATCCGCCGCTCGGACTAGCCCTGGGTAAGTCTTGGTTTCTTGGGGGGCAAAAACTGTCGGCAAAGGAAAACGAGTCAATTCAATATTTTGCTGAATTTCTTTGGTATTAATTAGCTTATGACCGCCAAACCTTTCTTGCACAAATAACTTACTGCGGTCTACATGATAAGGGGTGAGACTAGCGTCAGTTTTTCCCCTGGGTAATTCTACCATCGTGTCATTAATTCCCGTGGCATATAATCCCGGTCTATCTTCCCGACAAACTCCCTTGACATAGCCGATATCATGGCACAACAAAGAAATCGTAAAATTTAACCAATCCTCACAAGAAACTCCCCCTTCTTGGATATGTTTGCCCCGTAAAATTTCCAAGCCCACTAAGGTGACGAGGATGGTATGTTCAATATTGTGATAAAGGGCATCACTATTGGCAATATTTTCTAAGGCCATTCCTCCAGCCCAAACCAAGATATCAGGGTAGTCGGGTTTCAGTCCACCATAGGTGCGTCGGTACGCCGATCGCAGTTTTTGGCCAAAATCGGCAATCAATAGTTCAGTTGCTTGGTACATATCCTCTGGTTTGGTTGTTCTTTGTTCTTTGTTCTTTGTTCTTTGTTCTTTGTTCTTTGTTCTTTGTTCTTTGTTCTTTGTTCTTTGTTGGTTGGCATTAATTGATAATTATCATTATCAATGATCAATTATCAATTATCAATTATCAATTATCAATTATCTTTTGATTGGTTTAATTGGTTTAAGTTCTGCCACACTTTATCGATAGTGGTTTCCGGAAGACCGAGATAAATTAAGATTTCTCGCCCCTGGTTGCGAGTCAAACTAGGGGAAATTTGAGCAGATTTTGCTACCGCATCAGCCCAATCGAGAAACTGTGAAAATGAGAGCTTACTGTTATTGCTGGCTGAGGGGTCTGAGTCTGTGACATTAACGGGTTGCTGAGGATTTGAGGAGGATTTTTTTTCCGCTTCTAGGAGCGATCGCAATATCCGGCGCAGGGTGGCAATTTCATCGGCGGTTAATCCTTCTAATGGCGGTGAATTGCCCGATTTCGCGATCGCCCGATCTTTTTCGATTAATTCCGGTTGACGATCTTGTTTTTCGGCATCTCTGGTGGCTAACCCGGCGACAAATACACCGAGAATTGTCCCAGTCCAAGCACCGGCTACACTGCCTTTCCAGAGAGCGCCGGGGGTTTGCCATGCCCGACAAAGCCGATCCAATCCTTCTGGCTGATTTTGACATTGGGCAGTACGAGCCAACCAACTGATTTGGCCACCTAAATAAGAGCCAAAAAAACCTGACGCCAGAGCAACAAACGTACAAATTAATATTCGTTTTTTGGAAAAAAGTTTGCCAAGCATTTTGGGGAAGGAATAGGGGGCAGGGGGGCAGGGGGGCGGAGGGGCGGAGGGGTCCGCCGTCGGTAGGGGCGAATGGCCATTCGCCCCTTTGGGGTAACGGGGAACGGTCAATGGTCAATCACTGGTTCGGCTTCGCTCACCAACCACAAAGAACGAATAACTAATAACCAATAACCATCAACTAACCAATAACCATCAACCCGTATTTCTCATGCCAGCGGCAATGCCGTTAATTGTCAGTAATGCACCCCGCAATAGTTCATTTTTATTATAGCGAGAGTGAATGACTCCTGAAGGCAGTGGGGTATTGTGTTCCCGCAGTCGTTTGAGCAGAGATACTTGCAATAAACTCAAGGGAACAATGGTTTGGTTGCGTAACTGGACTGAGCGTTGGAGGGCGCGATCGCCATCTAATAAGCGTTCATGCCCGGTCACTTTCAGCACCAACTCACGGGTGAGATTGTATTCATTGCTAATTTGGGCAAAAAGTTGTTGAAATGCCTCACGTTTTTCTGGGGTTGAAAGTTCGTTGACGTAGTGATGGCTAATTTCTAAGTCCACTTTAGATAGGGTCATTTCTACTTTACTAATCACCATTTTAAAGAATGGCCATTTTAGGTAGAAATAGCGTAAAAGTTTTAGATGTTCCACGGGTTCCTGTTGCAAAAATTCGTTTAAAGCGGTGCCGACTCCATACCAGGCTGGCACCAGAAAACGAGTTTGCGTCCAGCTAAATACCCAAGGAATTGCGCGTAAAGTGCTGAGGTCTTTTTTGCCAGTACGACGACGGGCCGGACGAGAGGAAATTTGCAGTTGACTGATTTCTTGAATGGGGGTAACTTCCATGAAGAAATCTACAAAGTCCGGTTGTTCATAAATCAACGCCCGGTAACAAGCACGCGATCGCGCTGATAACTCTTCTAATATCTCATTCCACGGTTCAATGTCATCAAAGCCCGATCCTAATAAACTGGCTTGGATCGTTGCCGTAGAAATGCTTTCTAAGTTATAAAGCGCCAACTCTGGCAAGGTATATTTACTGCCTAAAACTTCCCCTTGTTCGGTAATTTTAATTCGTCCGTTTACCGTGCGATTAGGTTGGGCTAAAATAGCCTCATAAGCAGGGCCGCCGCCGCGTCCCACCGAGCCGCCGCGTCCGTGAAAAATGCGTAAGACAATGTTATAATTTTCGGCTACTTTTTGCAGGTGTTTTTGTGCTTTATGAATCTCCCAATTACTGCTCAGAAAACCCGAATCTTTGTTACTATCAGAATAGCCTAACATAATTTCTTGCAACGATTCTGAGTTTGCTGGCTGATGGAGATTTTTTAACCCCGACTCAGACTGCGATCGCTGCTCCCCAGATAAGGGCTGATAACCCCCGCTGAGTAACGAGCGATACAGCGGCAGATCGAACAACTGTTTCATCACTCCGGGGGCATTTTTCAGGTCTTCTACAGTTTCAAATAGGGGAATCACATGGAGGGTACTAATACCCGTGGCAGGATCGTATAATCCGGCTTCTTTTGCTAATAGCAACACTTCCAGTAAGTTGCTGACCGATTTGGTCATACTGATAATATAAGTCTGGCAAATTTCTTGGCCAAATTCCTGTTGCAACTTGCGGACAATGCGAAATGTTTCAATAATTTCGCTGGTTGATTCAGAAAAGGGTAATGAATCAGGAATTAACGGACGCC
The DNA here is from genome assembly GCA_011390955.1 of Oscillatoriales cyanobacterium. Classification (GTDB taxonomy): domain Bacteria; phylum Cyanobacteriota; class Cyanobacteriia; order Cyanobacteriales; family Laspinemataceae; genus Planktothricoides. Next base: position 34,096 of record JAABRM010000063.1, read on the forward strand.
GAGTTTTTAGTTCGTGACTCAACCATTCAATCCGCCGATCTTCGGGCATCTCGTTGTAAGGTTGGGGCAAGATTTGCAAATATTCCAGAATTTCGTTGACGCTATCCGAGTGACGGGTTGACTCTTGCCGGATATCTAAAGCTGCCAAGTGGAAGCCATAAATTTCTACTTGAGCAATCAAAGTTTCGATCGCCCGACAAGTTAGACCTGTGGCGTCTAAGTTGCGTTGAATTAAACGCAGTTCCGCCAGAAATTCTGCCCCCGAATGATACATGGGCAGATTGGTCTTTTCTGTGCGCGATCGCAAATCCAGGATGTTTTGTTCATTTAAACGAGAGTTGCGATCGCGGGTGTTTTTCAGCCGCCGCAGGATATAAGTCAACTTCAGGCGATAGGGTTCTTGACGATAACGAATCGCCAGTTCCTCATAAATATCTGGCAAATCCAGCCGGTCTTGTTCTAAAGAGTCCAACAGTTCCGGCAAAACTTCACTCCAGTGCAGCGAGACACTGAGAATTTCTACTAACTGCTCGATGGAATCGATATATTTATCCAGCACTAGGTGCCGTTGATAGCAAGCGGTTTTCCAGGTGACATCCGGGGTACAAAATGGGTTGCCATCGCGATCGGCCCCCACCCAAGAGCCAAACTTACAAAAATTATATTGCGGCGGTTTCAGATAAGGGAAACAACCTTGCAAAGAACGTTTCAGCCGTTCGTGCAATAAGGGCAAGACATCAAACAGCACTTCCTCAAAATAGTGCAACGTATAGTCCACTTCATCCATCACCGTGGGTTTAAACTGATGCAACTCATCAGTCCGCCACCACAGGCGGATTTCTTCGGTGAGTTGTGCATTGAGCGTTTCTTCATCCTCAGAATCCTCAAAATCTAGCAACATTTGGGCATCTGCCAGTCGGTCTAACTTTTGCAGCAGTTTGGCAATGCGTCGTTGCTTGGTACGCAGGGTATGGCGCACGATTTCCGTAGGGTGAGCGGTAAATACCAGCCGGACATCTAATTCATTTAACAATTTTTGGATTTGCTGCGGCGGCACGTTCAACCGCAATAAATTGCTAAATAGTTGGTTAAAAGTCCCTAAATCTCGCCGCTGCATTGGATTGGCCGCGAAAATGCTCATATCCGATAAATGTGGATAGGAGATAATCGAGTTTTCTGGTAAATCTACCTGAGAGCGGGAACTCGCCACCTTCACCCCACGCGGTGTGACCGCAGGTGACTCGATTTCCGTGGCGGCAACCTGCGCCTCTCCGTTCAGCGCGGGGGTCGATCGCGCCGTGACCGAACTCGATGTTTTTGACCCCTGAAGTTTATGGGCATTTTGGCGATCGCCTGAAGTCCGGTAAGCCAATTGAGAGCGCTGATCGTAGTGCTGTTCAACAATGTTAATGATCTGAAAATACAGAGCAAAAGCCCGCGAAAAACGAATCGCTTCCTCAACTTCCATAAGTTCCACGATTTTGAGAATCGGAAACGCCGAAAATTCCGTCGCTTGTCGGGCAGGAGAACACATCGAACGCATTTGATTCAGTTGCTCCACAAATTCTGCGCCGCACTCCTGAGAGAGAACCAATTCCCAAATATCTTCTACAATTTTGAGGCGATGCCGCAGCAGGATTTCCGTTGAGCTTAAGTTAACTTGGGTGTCTGATGTTTGGGTAATCATAGACGGGTTTGATGGAGCTTACGCCATAATTTTAGGAGCAATTCAGCACAACCCACCATTACTGTGGATAAATCATTTATAATTTTCCGCGTCGATACCGGGTGTAGGGAATAATTGATAATTGATAATTGATAATTGATAATTGATAATTGATAATTGATAATTGATAATTGATAATTGATAGTCATTAATTAACAATTGATAATTGATAATTGATAATTGATAATTTTTTTAATTGTCAATTGTTAATTATCAATTGTTAATTGTTAATTGTTAATTATTCCCCGCTCCCCCGCTCCCCTGCCCCTCTGCCCCTCTGCTCCTCTGCTCCCCTAACTATTCTTCGGGATTTACCGCCTCTGCCACCGGAAAGTGAAGCACTGGAAGCCGATCGCCGCGAAAGATTTCTTCACTGGCTTGACCTAGGCTTTGTAAAGTATCAGCGATCGCCTTTCCTCCGACCAGTCCTAGGAGCATTGGCACGGTGAGACAGGCGATCGGGAACTCTGAAGCAATGTTGAGTTGTTTAAACATTTCTGCGGAGTTGGCAGTCATCTCTACTTGAGAATCAGGCTGAAATTTCGGCATTGATTCCTCCTAAATTTTTGGGAATACGTTGTTCCTTATGCAACTATGCCAAAATTTGGATAGATTATGATATCTCTCAAGGCATTCACTGGACAAGTAATTATGTCACCCTCTTCGCCCCCTCCTTTAACCCCCCCAACCGCAACCAGCCAATTATCTCTGAATGACTGGGCAAGTCGCTGTGTCAACCTTCCTGGGATCCAGGTGCAATGCTGGCTGAACGAACGGCAGAATATGTTAGATATTCTTTGCGAAGGTGAGACTTGTCCAGATGTCTCGACGATTGTTGACCTGTTAACTCTTGGTCTGAAACAAACCAATCTCCAAAAGTTGTCACCTTCAGGTTCTTCCCCAGTGTCCCTGGTTTGCGTCCACGGGCGAATTTTTGGCCAAAAGCGTCCCAACTGGACGGTGCGACTGAATCCCGAACATCCAGAGATGGCGGCGCCGCCTCCCCCAGAAACCAACCCAACGACCGAAATGACTCGCCCCGTTCGCGGAGCGTGCCGGACGGCATTAGCCACTGAGTCCCGAACCCGGAAGATTGCCGCAACTTTGCCCCCCAGTCGGGATTGGCAGGCTGCCCGTCAGGGAAATCCCAAGGCGATCGCTGATTATCTCAGTCACACCCTAAAGTCTTGGGGCTTGGGGGTGAAAGTTATGGTCAAAATTCAAGCCCTGGAAAAGCCGAACCCGGAAACCGCAGAGGATGCAGGGGTTCGGACACCAGAGTTGCATCCCCCTAATCCTTGGTTGGCAAACAATCTCAACCCCAATGGGACATTTGTGTCCTCTGACTCTGTGCTTTCTCTCCATGCCAGCAGTCAACCCCAAAAGCGGCTTTGGGTGGTTTGCCAGTCTGCTTATAGTCCAGAACCTTCATCTATTGCCCCTCCCCTCGGTGCCCGGTTGCGAGATTTGGATTTAGTCGGATTTAAAGATGCGGTGATTCTCGGTCAAGTTAGTGGGGAAAAACAGCCGGAATGGATTCTCAGAGTTGATTTGACCCCGGCAAAACAGATGTTGGCAGGTTGGGCAAGATGGGGCGATGTCCAAGCGATTACGAAACTGTTATATCAACGGTTAAGGGAAAGTTTACCGGGCAGTTTTGGCGATGATTTACAAGTTTCTGGGGTGCTGAAGGAGTGTACTTTACATATCTTTTTGAGCGATCCGGGGTTTGCGATCGATTCAGCGGCTTATGGGGCAGATTCCACTACTTTGAATAAAGAAGCGGTTAAAGCTGCGATCGCCCCTGTTCTGGAAGCTATTGCCCCCCAGAATATTTACGGCGTCACTATTTATGGTCTGAAAGGGGATAAATCCAGCAGTTCTCTGGATATTGATGCTACTCCTCTATGGGTAGATTGGCTGGATTTGCCCGCCTCTCGATTCAGCCATCTCGCCCCAACGCCGATGGAGTTAGCCAGTAGTGGGGATTTGGCCGCTTTAACTTTCTTGCTCGATCGCCTTCTGAACCCGGATCTAGAGGAAAAACTCGATACCGGAGGGATTCGGATTTCCCTGCGCCAGAAAGCAGATTTGCTACATATTATGGTGGATGCCCCCAATTGTCCCCCCCGCGCGGTGGGGGCAAAAGTTGCCAAGTTTGTGGCTACGGTGAATTTCCCCCACATTGGCGGCGTTCGCGTCTACGGCAAGCGATCGGGCCAAAAAGAGAACCAATGGCGCTATGGTCTGGATTTTCAAGCCCGATCCTCCCGCAGCGATATCACCCCAGAGTTTACGGTTTCAGAACCTACACCGGCGATCGGTGCGCCTGACTTGCTGCCGCAACCGGGCAACTTGGTGATTCATCCCAATCTCAACTCAGAAGATTTACAATCTTGTCTGACCAAGCCCGTCACGACTAAACTACGGAAAAAGAAAGAAGAGTCAGTCCATCCCCTCAAGCAATGGCTAGTCCTCTCTGGACTGGTGATTCCGGTGACTGCTTCCCCCGATCGCAATTTAAACGGGACGAAAGTGACGATTATTTGGGGATTGTTGGGATTATTGTTTACCCTGCAAATGGATTGGTTGTTAGCGGAATTGCTGCAAATCCGCCAACGTCAGTTACAACAAGCCACCGCTGCTTTTGATTCGTCAAGGGTATTCTCCGCTTCTCCCCAAATGGGTAATCCCCAGTTGACGGATTTTACTGCGGCTAATGACTCGGATTTGTCGGCGATCGACTGGTCAAAGGCTGAAGACCATACCGAGGTGTTTAACTCCTCTGGTTTTACTCAAGCCCTCAACGGCGACGAGGCATCATTCCCCGCGAAATCTGCCCAAAACTTTAAGTACCCTTCCTTTAATAGTCAGCAAATGGACGAACAACTGGCGATTTATGCTCAGTATGTGGCCAACTATGGGGTGCCTGATGTGCTGATTGTGGGCAGTTCCCGCGCTTTACGCGGTGTCGATCCGGGGTTGCTCCGTCGCCAACTGGCTGACCGCCATCCTAATTTACGCATTTTTAATTTTGGGATTAATGGCGCTACGGCTCAAGTAGTGGATTTGCTGGTGCGCGAACTCTTGGGAGCAAAACAGTTGCCCCGTGTGATTGTTTGGGCTGATGGCGCACGGGCTTTTAATAGTGGGAGAAGCGATCGCACCTTTCTTATGATTACCGCCTCGGAAGGCTACAAAGAATTACGATTTGGTTCGCCTCCCGCAATTTTAGCCCCGGAATCAAAACCAGAGAATTCCCTCGCTTCCTTGACCGCTACCTTAGCCGATCGCGCGAAAAAAGGCTTGTCTTTCTCCCATGCTTATCAGCAACTCGATAAATGGCTGAACGAACAAGTCGGATCGTTGTCTGCCACATACAGCCAACGAGATAATTTGAATCAATGGTTTAGTGATGGTCTGCGGAATTCGGTTAGTCAGCAGTACACATTCGCAGGGTTAAACGAGTCTCCCAAGGAATGCCAAGATGCTGACGGCAATTCGAGTTTAACTTGCGACCCGGCCTTAAATGGTGCGCCGAATCCTTTAGATGCAATTACAATTTCCGACCCTAAATCTGCTAGTCAATTTAATGGCTTTTTAGCGATCGGGATTCAGTTCGATCCGGCGACTTATTACGATCAATTCGCCCTAGTTTCTGGGGACTATGACGCCGATTATGAATCCTTTAATCTCAATGGCGAGCAAACAAATGCCACCGTTAACTTACTCAACTTTCTCAATCAGCATCAAGTATCCCTGCTCTTTGTTAATATGCCCCTGACTGAGGACTATTTAGATCCCATTCGGTTGGAACATGAGCGCACCTTTCAAAAATATATGTTAGGTTTGGCTTTAAAACATGGTTTTATCTTCCGAGATTTTAGTCAAGAATGGCCGAACGATCATCAACTTTTTTCCGACCCTAGTCATTTGAATGCCCTCGGTGCTCAACGGATTACTGAACGTTTATCCCAAGATCCATTGATTCCTTGGCCTAATTCTCAAGCAAATTATCAGGGCAAATAACGCCTAATATCAAATCCGGTTGTCAAAACCCGTTTATAAAGCCATCTGTCATTCCCGCGAATGCGGGAATCCACAAGCGTTTTACGGGATTATCGTAGTCAGTCTAGGAGAACCGGATTTGGTATAATAAAGCCCAAATTGTCACCACAGATTTCTCTGGTTTCGCCCGATTTCTGTGGTGAAATTTTTCTCAACTTTTTGCTCAAAAACTATTGACAACTCGAAAAATATGTTGTATCCTATAGATAATGCTAAAGTGGGAAAATGTGCCGACATATATATATTGTTGTTTGTTGATGGTTGTTTGTTGATGGTTGATTGTTGATTGTTGGTGGTTGATTGTTGATTGTTGATTGTTGTTTGTTGACTCTGCCCCCTTGCCCCTCCGCCCCTCAGCATTCGTAGGGTGGGTTAGACGCGGCGGCAATTTTGGCATAAAACCGATAACATTTATTCCGCGTCGTAACCCACCAAAACCAGCATTCATAGCATTCGTAGGGTGGGTTAGACGCGGCGATAATTTTGGCATAAAACCGATAACATTTATTCCGCGTCGTAACCCACCAAAACCAGCATTCATAGCATTCGTAGGGTGGGTTAGACGCGGCGATAATTTTGGCATAAAACCGATAACATTTATTCCGCGTCGTAACCCACCAAAACCAGCATTCATAGCATTCGTAGGGTGGGTTAGACGCGGCGATAATTTTGGCATAAAACCGATAACATTTATTCCGCGTCGTAACCCACCAAAACCAGCATTCATAGCATTCGTAGGGTGGGTTAGACGCGGCGATAATTTTGGCATAAAACCGATAACATTTATTCCGCGTCGTAACCCACCAAAACCATATTTTGTTTATCAGTAACCCACCAAAAGGTGCGTTACGGCTGGAATAGAGGTTAATTGTTTATGTCAAAGTTAGTTGCCAGCCTAACACACCCTACATTTTGCTCCATTTTGCCTCGGAATGGTGCGTTACGGCTGGAATAGAGGTTAATTGTTTATGTCAAAGTTAGTTGCCAGCCTAACACACCCTACATTTTGCTACATTTTGCTTCGGAATGGTGCGTTACGGCTGGAATAGAGGTTAATTGTTTATGTCAAAGTTAGTTGCCAGCCTAACACACCCTACATTTTGCTCCATTTTGCCTCGGAATGGTGCGTTACGGCTGGAATAGAGGTTAATTGTTTATGTCAAAGTTAGTTGCCAGCCTAACACACCCTACATTTTGCTACATTTTGCTTCGGAATGGTGCGTTACGGCTGGAATAGAGGTTAATTGTTTATGTCAAAGTTAGTTGCCAGCCTAACACACCCTACATTTTGCTCCATTTTGCCTCGGAATGGTGCGTTACGGCTGGAATAGAGGTTAATTGTT
>JAABRM010000103.1 GCA_011390955.1 Oscillatoriales cyanobacterium
GATTTTTTTTTCTTTGGTAAACAGGAATTACGCATCAACGCTATTGGTAGGGTGTGTTAGCGAAGCGTAACGCACCAATCCCCCATATATCTAGAGTCGTTGCGTAAGTTTTGGTAAAGAATAGACCCGATTTAAGACGCTTCCCTTAAAATAGCAGAAATTTCCCCAAAACTTTCCGGATGTTAAGTATATTATCCAGGAAAAAGGAATGGTAGATGCACCCTGATTGACGCTTCCCGGCTTGCTAGTCAAGCTGGGATTTTTTTTCTTTGGTAAAGAATAGACCCGATTTAAGACGCTTCCCTTAAAATAGCAGAAATTTCCCCAAAACTTTCCGGATGTTAAGTATATTATCCAGGAAAAAGGAATGGTAGATGCACCCTGATTGACGCTTCCCGGCTTGCTAGTCAAGCTGGGATTTTTTTTCTTTGGTAAAGAATAGACCCGATTTAAGACGCTTCCCTTAAAATAGCAGAAATTTCCCCAAAACTTTCCGGATGTTAAGTATATTATCCAGGAAAAAGGAATGGTAGATGCACCCTGATTGACGCTTCCCGGCTTGCTAGTCAAGCTGGGATTTTTTTTGGTTATTTGCTATTGGGTAGGGATTCTTTGGTTATTGGGTTTGGAACACCAATCACGAATCACTAAATTTTGGCTGGTTTAATTTTGTTGCCAAATGGAGATGGAGTTTTTGCTAGAGGTAATCTAATGGTAAAAATACTCCCTTTTGCCAGTTGACTTTGAAGCTGAATTTGGCCATTGTGGTTTTTGACGATCGCCTCGGCAATGGCTAATCCTAAACCGGCGCCTCCGGTACTGCGCGATCGATCGCTATTCACCCGATAAAACCGATCGAAAATCCGGGTTTGTTCTTCTGGACTGATGCCAATTCCCGTATCTTGGATCTGAATTATAGCATCGCTGGCAGACTTCTCTAAAATCAGCGTCACTTCACCACCAGAATGGCTATATTGAATGGCATTACTGACTAAATTCATCACCAGCCGATAAAGTTGTTCTTCATCAGCTACAATGGTTAAAGGTTGAGCAACATTAATATTTTTAATTAGAGTGAGATTGGCAGCGATCGCTAAAGCTGCGAGTTCTTCTTGGACATCACTAATTATATCATTTAAACAACATAATTTTTTTTCTTTTGCCCGGTTTTGCCGATCCATGCGCGATAACCATAATAAGTCTTTCACCAGTTGAGATAGACGGTGATTTTGCCGGTGAATACTATTTAAAGTTTCTCTAATTTCTACTTCATTTAATTGGGTAATTCTTAAAGTGGATTCAACGGTAGCGCGGACTGCGGCTAGGGGGGTGCGTAACTCGTGGGCAGCATCAGCGGTAAACTGTTGAATTTGCTGGTAAGATTGATAAATCGGTTGCATGGCTAATCCCGCTAACCACCAACTCGCAAATCCAACTAATAGTAAAGCGAGGGGTAAGCCAAATATTAAACTGAGTTTAATAAAGGATAAATAATGCTCCCATTCTGCCAGCGATCGCCCTAATTGTAAATAGCCCCAATCTCGATAATCTTGGGTATGGAGGGTGACAGAAATTTGATGGTAACGAATGCCATTACCATCTACCACAGTTTGCCACTTTCCTGGGATGGATTGGGTGGATAAACCTGGGGGATGAATGCCTGCCAATGCCACTAAATTACCGGATAAATTGACTAAGCGGAGATAATAATCTCCTTGGGCGATCGCACCGACTAAATGAAGATGGGGGTTTCTCGGCTCCGTGGCACATTTTTCCGTAGCAATACATAAATTGGGTAAAAAACGCCGCAAATCTGGGGCTAAAATACCCGGTTCTTCTAACACTGTTTCTAGACTATCATGGATAGTTCCCGCCACCGATTCAAGTTCTCGATCTAGAGTAATTTTGTGGGCATGGGCGATCGCTTCATAAACCCCAAAGCCACAAATACTTAAAATCACCCCCATAACTCCAGCATACCAACAAGCAAGTTGCCAACGAGTCTTTTCAAAAAGCTGATTTTGTTGCATTTTTTTGCGATTAGTTATTGGTTATTGGTTCTTGGTTATTGGTTGTTGGTTGGTGGTTATTGGTTGGTGGGTAGGGATTCTTTGGTTGGTGGTTGGTGGTTGGTGGTTGGTGGTTACTTGTTATCTGGGCTAGATGCCCGAATAAATAACCACAAATTAACAATTAACAACAAACAACAAACAAAAGAATCCCTACCCACAAACAACAAACAACAAACAACAAACAACAAACAACAAACAACAAACAACAAACAACAACCAACAAACAACAAACAACAAACAACAACCAACAAACAACAAACAACAAACAACAACCAACTAACAACTAACAACCATTAACCATTAACCGATATCCCAAACCATAAACGGTTTCAATTATTAAATCACAGTCATGTTCAGCCAGCTTGCGTCGGAGGAGGCGAATTTGTGCCGCAACCACATTACTTTCCGGTTCAGCCTCAAATGCCCAAAGTTGGTTAAAAATTTGGTCGCGGGTGACAATTTGGTTGGGATGACGCATGAAATACTCTAATAGTTGAAATTCTTTATTTGTCAGCGCGATCGCCACCACTTCACCGGATTTCTGTGGTTGATACAGATTACGAGTCCCATAATCTAAAGTGCTATTTTTTAAGTGAAGTTGCTGGGGTTGAATTTGGGGCGATCGCCGCTGTAATGCCCGCAACCGGGCTAATAATTCTGCCATGCCAAATGGCTTGACTAAATAATCATCAGCCCCCGCATCCAACCCCGCGACTTTATCTGCTTGAGTATCTTTTGCCGTCAGCATCATCACCGGCAAAGGATTACTTTTGCGCCGCAATCGCTGGCATAATTCTAACCCAGATAATCCGGGCAGTAACCAATCAAAAATGGCCAGGGTATATTGAGTGTCACTCTCTAGATAGTTCCAAGCTTCTTGACCATTTTCTACCCAGTCTACAATATAGGCTTCTTGAGTTAAGGTGCGTTTAATCGCTGCCCCTAAATCCGGCTCATCTTCCACTAACAAAACTCTCATCACTATTGGTTTTATTTGCTGGTTTTTTTCTCCTATGATATTTTATCGTAAATTAATTTGATAGATTTGTGGTATTCTCAAGTGTTAGTGGAGCGATTCCCGTCTCTGGATCCGCTGCGCGGAATCGCCCCTGTTCTCCGCTTTCTGGGAAAGCCAGTAATTTCTCATGTTTAATTTTTAAGCGTGAATTCTATTAGCTACAAGCTGCTCTTCTAATGCGGCAATCCGATTATAAGCAGCGGTAAGTTGTGCCGTGAGTCGCTGAATTTGGATATCTTCGGTCATCAGGGGTGTATCACCTTGAATCATATCCTCCAGATGGTCTTCATTCCGCAAAACATCGTGATGAACCAGCGATCCATAATGCATTTCACCACTGGGATAGCAAGTTTCATCATCTAGATATAAAGCTGAACTATCCACTGGGGACAATACATTCACATCCTTTAAGGATGATGGTAAACTTTTGCCCTTTGACAGAGAATTTTTCCGGCGATCGCTGGATGGCCAACTGGCGCCATCGGAGGACAAATTCTCAGATGCTTCACAAGCACCAATGATCTCTCCATTGACATAGTAATCAGAGATTCTCACATCAAACTGAGATGCAGAAACCGAATGGTGATTAGTACAGCCACTTTCAGTACCGAGCAGCGCAATTTTCCGGTTAAGCTGCTCGATCATCTGATAAAGAATATCGACTTTATGAATTAATGTCATTATCTGGCTTCCTACCGAATCCATACCAGACCTCCTCGATTGTAAAAAAAGCTTACGATCAATCTTAAGGAATGATTTAGTCAAATGACGATTATTTCTACATTTATTTAACATTTATTGCGAAAGTGTTGATTTTCTTTATAAAAAAGCTGTTACGCAACAATTCTTAACATTAACTGGATTAGATTCATCTGCAATCTCGGCCAAAAGCGAATTTGCTCCCCATCACCGAAAATTGTCAGTAAAATATGAAGTTATATTAAGAAAAGTAACGAAATTGACATCTTTGCGGGATGTTTACTTGTTACCTTGTCCATATTCGATTAAATTGAGGGGTTTACCGCATGACATTATCGCCACAGCTTGCCCAACCAACCAGTCATCGGACTGACGGTCAGACTCATGGTGAGGCGAATCGCTCCTGGAAAAATTTTGAATTGATTCGAGCATTTTTCCAATTTACCGAAGGAACATGGCGTTCAGAACGCCGGTATTACACCCTACCGGAAGGGCCGACGGAAGAACTGGTGAGCATGGTTACCGTTGAGTTTCTCGAACCGGGCAATCAATTTCTGTTAGAATTGGGGTCTTTGCATCAGTTGTCTATGGCAGAAAGTCAAGCCCTCTGCGGGACTAAGGTACGCTGGGAAAGTCGAGATGCGACTAACAACAGGAAAAAGTCAGCGGGTTCTACGGTGTTTGGCGCTTTGGAAAATATTTTGTATCGCGATCGCGGCTTTGCGACGGTGAATCCGGTTACGGCAAAATTTTACCTGCCGAATCCAGAAACATTGTGTCTGCGAACAGAGTACAATGGGTCAGTCTTTGAAGAAGAAATTAAACATATTGGCCAACAGTACCGCACCAGGCAATCGATTATTTCCCGTGCCGGTGAACAAATTATGATTGGTCAGTACCTAGAAAAACGTATCCAATAAACATTTTCAGGAAAAATTGAAGCGACGATCTTTTATTCTTGGTGCCGGAACCCTGACTTTAGGGCAATTATTACCCGCTTGTGGGGGTGAGAAAAAATCCACCCTCCAAGTTCGCTTGCTGCAAAATTCGATTCCGGCAGTAGTGTTAAATCAGTACAGGAAACAAGTTCAAAATCAGGTGGTGTTGAATTTTGTTCCCACTGCCCAGTTGCAAGATATTTTTACTCAGTTACAAACTTGGCAGCAACCTCCGGTTGCCGAAACCCGTCAACGGTTTACTCTGCCGTTTTTCGGTAGATCCAAAGATGATGCAGGGATTTCTGACTTGGTGACATTGGGAGATTATTGGTTGGCCCCGGCGATCGCCCAAGGACTGATTCAACCCCTGGATATTGAGCAACTCCAACAATGGCAACAGTTACCCCCCCGTTGGCAAACTTTGGTGCAGCGCGATCGCCAGGGAAACCTCGATCCCAATGGTCAAATTTGGGGCGCACCCTATCGCTGGGGCAGTACCGCGATCGTTTATCGGGTGGATAAACTACAAAAACTCGGTTGGCAACCGAATGATTGGAGTGATTTGTGGCGTCCAGAATTGCGCGATCGCCTTTCCTTACTTGACCAACCCAGAGAAGTAATTGGTCTAGCCTTAAAAAAACTCGGTCATTCTTACAACACCGAAGATTTAACCAAAATTCCTCAACTCAAACCAGAACTGCAAAATTTACACGCACTGGTTAAATTCTACAGTTCCGATAGTTATCTACAACCCTTAATTCTGGGAGATACCTGGGTTGCGGTGGGTTGGTCTACAGATATTTTGCCCATGCTGCAACGGTATTCTAATCTGGCAGCGATCGTTCCCGCTTCTGGGACTGCGTTATGGGCTGACTTATGGGTGCGACCGGCAGCTAAAAAAGAGGCAAATAAAGAGACAAATAAAGAGACAAATTCAGCCAACAATTCAGCCAACAATTCAAAGTCTAAAGACCTTTGGCCTCAATGGATTGACTTTTGCTGGGAACCATCGATTATGCAGCAAATATCTTTAAGAACCAAAGCCGCTTCCCCCATGTTGAACCATCATCAATCGGACTTACCCAAAGAATTACAAAAAAATCCCCTCTTATTGCCAAAAGCGGATATCTTAGAAAAGAGTGAATTTATCCAACCTTTGCCCCCAGAATCCGCCCAACAGTATCAAGATTTATGGGTGGAAATTCGGCGATCGACGATGGTTAGCTGATGGTTAGCTGATGGTTATTAGACAATAATGGCAAAATTATCGCTCATCCGATCGCGGTTTTCTAAGAGTTTCGCGATCGCCAATTCTTATGTCATGGAACCGCCAGGATAAAAGAAACCCGGTTGCGCCGAAGCAACCGGGTTTCTGGTGCATACATTCAATTACTTATCTTTGACTTCATTCAAAGCTTGGAGTGCTTGCCAGAAGAAAAGACCAGAAAGCACCAAAGTAAAAGAAATTTGAAAAATCAAAGAACTGAGAATGGGAATTTCAGAAAGTGCTAACATATTCAAACTAAATATTGATTCAAAAGTTCAGGGATGAGACAAACACCCTTGGCACGGTGAAACCCAGACAGGTTTTCTTTCTGGTCATCGGCTGGTGAATTCGCTTAATGAATTCGCGGGTTAGACGCTCATCTTATCCAGGATAGTAGATTATCGTAGAAAATCTGCTTTGAGAGCAGTAAAAATTTTTTGGCAATTGACCATCGGAACATCGTTACTTGACCAAGACCAAAAATATCTAGGTGACAAATATCTAGGTGACACCGGGGATCGATCGATCCGATCCCCGGGAGAGGGTAAAATCATCGGCGATCGCGCACTTATGTTCCTTTCCCGACCAGCTTTGATGTTAAAAAAGCCTCTGTGCTTATCTGAGAGCAAGGGTGAGGACTTTCAATTCAGCAACTTTCTTTCTGGAGTCGGACACCTGACGGGCAATGTTTCTGAAGTCCGTTCCGACTGACACTGATTGGGTAGAGATAACTTATCCGATGCAGAAGTTGAGGTATCGGATAAAGCCACCTGCTTGATGGGTGTACTCAGAATTGGTGTATGCTCTAATGGAGAAACAGTTCGCGTCACTTGTTTCTGATTCGGCTCCACATTAAAGTATAAAACCCCAGTAAACAGTAAAGCAAGGGAAATCCGATGGAACCGTGCTTTGATGGGATCTATTGTTTCTAGTTGGCAATCATCTAAAGGGGTTCGGTTCATAGCAATTCTCCTACTGGCTACATCAGCGGTGATGTTAAAAATTTTGTCCTAGAAGTTACAACCCGATTGTGAAAAATTCCGGAAATCCATAAAATTTTCCTCTGAATATAATCTTCATTAATTATTCAGCCGATCGCGTAATCAGCATATTTTTCGGGATTACTGATTTCTATGACCACGACTATGGCTAATTAGTTTCTGAGGTTGGTATTTTTTCTCATTTCAGTGAATTCACTTAAGCCTCTAACAAAATCTCTCATAAAAATACTCTAGTTAGGGGAAATTAAGTGAGAAATATATGTGGTAAATTTATGACATTTGCAGGGCTAATACCATTTCCAAAAATTCATGCATCTATTTGGGCGCAATGCTTGCGCCCAAATAAATCTCGGAATTGTAGCAAAATTTTTTTAATTTGGTATGATTACTCTCAAGCAGCTTGGTTTGATGAATTGCTCATGGATCGCCTTCTGTTGGCTGGGGCAATTATCACAAAAAGTAACCATCGATCGCGTTAGCTGTCCATTCGCGCCAAGGGAGCGGATTTTGGCAGCCAAATATATGGATGGTTTTGAGGATAAATTAGATAAATTAATTTTGAATAATCTAAATTACTAAAGTAATTTTCAAATTGTTTGCATTAGGATTACAATTAGCAGATTCACCAGGGCAAATACTTGTGGTTTAAAATGATTAATTGCCCCGAAGATTAACTGACAATAAAAGGGCGAACAAGTTTAAAAATAAATAATTTTTTTGACCCATTCCTAGACGGCGGTCTGGTGACGATGAATGGATAAAATACAGCAGAAAATTAATAGTTGCACCGGCAAAGGAGCCGAAACTAAGCAGACGAAAAAGCAGACAATTGCCACGATCGCCGCCATCATGCGGGGAACTTCTTCAGAAAGCATCAGGTAGAAGCTAGAGGCAATGGTGGCGATCGCTAAAGCCAGTAAAAGTTGCGTAGACATGGTGGAAACCTCTCGTGTTTGACTGAGCAGCCCGGTGAACTCGTCACCAATCCTACTATCTCTATTAAAAGCCAGAGAGTTTAATTGGGTGCGATCGCCGTCTCTCCAGAAGTGCGATCGCGACACCGCATATTAGTGAGCTAAATCACAACGCTTACGCTGATTGGGTTTTAAGGGATATATCTGCACCAAATTTAGGCAACTTTTGATTCATCTTATCGGGATTTTTTTCACTCATCAGAGAAAATAAATCACAGCGCAATTTCTGACAGGACAGAAGTCAATTCAATTTTTACCGTTCGTAAAGTTCCCAGGGCAAACCATCAGGGTCAGCAAAAAAAGTAAAGCGTTTATGGGTCAGTTCATCCACTCTAATTTCTTCCACGGCGATATTTTTCGCTCTTAATTCGGCTACAGAGCGATCGAGATCCTCCACCGCAAAGGCAAAATGTCTCAAACCACAGGCTTCAGGACGATTCACTCGTTTGGGTGGGTTGGGGAAAGAAAACAACTCGATTTGCACTCCCGAACTGCCGACTTTCAAATCTAATTTATAAGAGTCTCTGTCTTTTCTGTAGGTTTCTTGGATAATTTCCCAACCCAGAACTTCTACATAAAACTGCTTAGATTGCTCATAGTTTGAGCAAATGATCGCCAGATGATGAATTCCAGTAATATGCATCGGCTTAACTATCGGGGTAACTACAGATGGATAAAGATTTGTCCGTGGTCATAGCTTTAGGATTTTGCGGCATAGTGAACCGGATCGTCGTACCCCAATTCTTAAAATCTGGTGCTAAACGAACTAATTTTTTCATAATTTCATTATTTACCCATAAGACCAGGGGAAATGAAAAACATCGATCGAATTGTCCGCGCACTAAATTACTTGAGGTTAACAGTCGATCGATTTGAGTCACCGACTCTAACCCAACAATCATTAAAGCTTTTGGTTCGGGGTTTCTGATGGTTTTTTTGATCGTGGTATAAAGCGTATTCGGGGATTGATTGATGACTAGATTTTGGATATTGCCGGAAAATTGTTCAGTCACTTGTTTGACCACTTGTTGTTGCAACGGTGCATCATTACAGCAGACCAAAATCAAAGAAAATTGGCCTTGAGACAGCGCGATCGCCCGATTCAGCCGCTTCAGCGCTTGCTGATAGGCATAATCTGGTAAAACTTTAGCGGACTTAGTAATCTCACCCCGACTCGCGTCGATCGTCATCTCTTCTGAAATAGCATTTTTATTCTTTAGCTCATTTTCGTTCATTATGTGTGAATTGATTGTGAACTCGCTATTACGATACCTGAAACCGTTTGCTCACCCTCCAGTGCGGTGCCAGTGACTTGTATCAGATTGATTTGAAAAATTATTCAAGCTGAACATAAAACTTATTCAACCTTAGTCAAGCTTAACAATATTAATAATATTTTATCCAGTATATTTACCGGATAATATGCTCATATTGAGCATATGCAACATAAATTCATCCAATCGGAAGTGTTACTCTCTCTGATTGCTGGGATATATTATTATTTCTTAATATTTGCGATATATTCGCGATCGCCACTACAGGATATGGTTGCCGCGATCGCCCACGGTCTGGTTGCCCCTTGACCGGAAGGTTGACATATATAGCATCAGTGGCAAACAGTGGCAAACACTTCCAGGAGTCAAAACCCGGTTTCAGAATCAACAAAAAAAGGCGCAACAATTGTTGCGCCTTTTTTCACAGCCAAATCCCGGAAATCATCTAATTTTTAACCACCAATTCCCAGACGACCGGCTAAACCGGGAGTTAAAGGCAATAAGGTGGCTAACATCAGAAATAACGCCAGCAAACCTAATGCAGCGCGAGCATCATCAGTTTCCTTCAAATCATTCAGACAAGGACGTTCTAAATTGCGTTGCAAAATCAGAATCACCACCGCCCAATAAAGCGCCAAAGGATTCACAAATGAGGCAAGTCCCAAGACCAGAATCGTGGCCAAAGTAGCCCTGCCCGCAATTTTTCGCCCATAAATTGCCTGCATAATTCGCCCCCCATCTAACTGACCCGCAGGCATTAAATTAATCGCGTTAATCACTAACCCTAACCAGCCCATAATCATCAGGGGATGAACATCTACAACGGGCTGTTGTAAGGCGTCTCCCAGGACAACTTTGGATAAAGTGCCGACTAAAATTGAACCTTGGAAAAAGTCAGAAGGAATTTGAAAGAAACTGCCTTCATGGGAGAGAACTAAACCAATCAGTAACATCCCCAAAGAAACCAGTCCACTAGCCGCAGGGCCAGCAAACGCTACATCAAAAAGTACCTGACGATTGGGTAAAAGTGACTCAAATCGGTTGAAGGCACCAAATGAGCCAATTTGCCAAGTAGGAATGAAAAACGGCCAAGATAAGCGCACATTGTGGCGTTTAGCTAACACTTGATGGGCGATTTCATGGGTGAGTAAAATTAGCCAAATTCCCAAAGCGATCGGCAGGACTTCGGTGAATCGACTGGGGTTATTAAAAAAGTCGAAGCCGAAAAATAAACCGCCAGTTTCTAAGGTCGTGGCAATTGTCGCCAAGAACAAAACCACCGAGAGGGATTTTTGGGCAATGGTAGCGGGTTGAGGGTCTGTGGACTTGGGTAAGACAATCACCACCGGCTTTTCTTCTGGGTTAGCAATAAAAAATAGTCGGTAGCGATCGCCCATCCGTTCCTGTAAGGAGGCCGATAAATGTTGGTATGATGCCTCAATTTCTCCCCGTAAATTGCCCTTAAAAATCACTCCTTCTTGATAAGGAATAGTTTCCGTGGCAAAAAAAGTATCAATGCCAAAAATACCCTGGATTTGCTTTAAATCTTCCATAGGCATTCGGATCATTTCTGGACTGCGGGGATCGGTTGAATTTGGCAAAGAAGAGAATTGATCCGCTTTTTGTTCTCGGATTTGCTCTTCTTCTTGTTGCTTTTCGGCGATCAGTTTGGCGGCTCGTTGTTGCAAGATTTCATCTTGACCTGCGGCTCGTAATTGTTTTCCGAGGTAAATATATAAACCTGCCGATGCAACAATTAAAAATAAAATCCCCGCCAGGTTCAGATAAATCCCGATCGCAAATAAACCAAAGAATAGCAACCAGGGAGCCATCAGCACAACGGATTGCAGCCAAGCTAAGATGCCCAGTTTGCCAAACGGTTTCGCTCGATTATATCCCCAAGCCAATATGCCGAGAGCCAGCATAACAATGGCAATGGTTGCAGCATTCTCTGTGGCAATAGTCATTTCCTGTTCCTTGTGGTTAAAAGGTTACATAACAGATCGGGTCTTCAGCCACGGCGGATTAGTGCAATGGCAAATAAGATTTATCTTACCAAAAAGCTGGGTTTAAAACCTCGCGCTTTTAGGGCGACTTATTTATTTTAGGTTGTTAACTTGCAACTTATTAATAAGCTAAGACGGATTTAAAATGCACAACTTTTGTAGCAATAGAGCAATAGTACAATAGTGCCAAGCGACAAAATATCGAGCTGTAGTTTAAATGCCTAACCGCTTATGCTACAATCAGATTAAGTAAAAAAAGGAGATTAAGCAAATTGTATGGATGTCAGCAAGAGCTAATTAAAAATCCCGAAAATCTTCCCTTTTTAGAGTATTTGTGTGCTACGGCTAACAAGCTAATTAATTGTGGAATTTATTTAGCCAGACAGTGGTACTTTAAACTAAGGCACATCACGGGAAAATACGACTTAGAAAAAAATTTAAGGTCAAATTCTAATTATCAATTTCTCCATTCTCAAGCAGCACAGCAAACCTTGAGAGGAGTAGCGGAATCCTTTAAGTCCTACAAGGAGCTTTCTTACAAGCACTTAGCTGGAGAACTGGAGCACAAGCCTCAGCTTCCCAAATATCGAAAAAAGGGAGGACTAGGAGTCATAACTTATCCTAAACAAGCTTTGAGATTTCAATAAGGCAAGGTGAGAGTACCTCTGGGAAAAAAAGTTAAAGCTGCCTTTAAAGTCGATAGTTTTTTCTTAGATTTTCCCACAAATCTTGATTTTAACAATATTCGAGAAATTAGGATTCTCCCTCGTAACGGTTGCTTTTATGTCGAGTGGGTTTATCAATTGGAAATCGAAAAATCTCAACTAGACAAAGGTAAAGTGCTAGGGATTGACCACGGGGTTGACAATTGGTTGAGTTGTGTTAGCAATGTAGGAACAAGCTTCATTATTGATGGCAAACATTTAAAATCCGTCAACCAATGGTATAACAAACAGGTGGCAACAATTAAAGAGAACAAATCTCAAGGATTCTGGTCTAATAAATTAGCCTGCCTAACGGAAAAAC
>JAABRM010000064.1 GCA_011390955.1 Oscillatoriales cyanobacterium
TTGAATGACAAATAAAAGGGAACAGGGAACAGGGAACAGGGAACAGGGGTGCGGAGGAGCAGGGGAGCAGGGGTGCGGAGGAGCAGGGGTGCGGAGGAGCAGGGGTGCGGAGGAGCAGGGGAGCAGGGGTGCGGAGGAGCAGGGGTGCAGGGGAGCAGGGGTGCAGGGGTGCGGAGGAGCAGGGGTGCAGGGGAGCAGGGGTGCAGGGGAGCAGGGGTGCAGGGGAGCAGGGGTGCAGGGGTGCGGAGGAGCAGGGGTGCAGGGGAGCAGGGGTGCAGGGGTGCGGAGGAGCAGGGGTGCAGGGGAGCAGGGGTGCAGGGGAGC
>JAABRM010000065.1 GCA_011390955.1 Oscillatoriales cyanobacterium
TCAACAACCAACAAACAACAACACCCCCCCAACCCCCCCTTCAAGGGGGGGCAACCAACAACCAACAACCAACAACCAACAACCAACAACCAACAACCAACAACAAACAACCAACAACAAACAACCAACAACCAACCAACAAACAACAAACAACAAACAACTATGACTTTTGTAAGTGACGTTAAAGAGTTTATTCGGTCTTGGGATGATTGCTTTGTGGAAGTCACGGAGACTGACGTATTTGCCACCAGTCCCCAGGGCAATATTAATAGTGAGGGAACTTCCGCTTGCTATAACTCAGCAATTTTTCCCAAATATCATCGCTACTTTAAAAAATCCCTGGAAGCGGGAATTAGAGAATTAGCGATCGCCTTAATTCGGAAATATAACTGCATCACCTACTCCAGTTGTCAGGGTCATGCGACCACCAACGATGCTGTCATGCGACCGAGATATGTGGCTATTTTGCCCCGGACGCCCCAAGAATATGAGCGATTCTTTAATCTGTTTCATCATTTAGCCAAATTAACCAACCAGCAAATTGCCGATAATTCGGTCAAAGTGGCGATCGGGGACGATCCAGTAGAATCCGAAGAGGTGGTGATGCCCGGAATTACCTTGTTTTTCGTCGCCGACCATAAAGATGAAACACTTTATTTTCACGACGTGGAAATTGCTTATCAAAAAGTGCTGGAAATTGTCCTCAGTCAATCAGAAGGTGCGTTACGTTCCACTAAGACACCCTACGAAATGTAGTCAATCAGAAGGTGCGTTACGTTCCACTCCGTTCCACTAACGCACCCTACGAAATGTAGTCAATCAGAAGGTGCGTTACGTTCCACTAACGCACCCTACGAAATGTAGTCAATCAGAAGGTGCGTTACGTTCCACTCCGTTCCACTAACGCACCCTACGAAATGTAGTCAATCAGAAGGTGCGTTACGTTCCACTCCGTTCCACTAACGCACCCTACGAAGTGCTACTACGAAGTGCTACTATTTTACTACATCGATGTAGTAAGCCTTGAAAAATTAGGTTGAATTTGGTTAACCTGTGTATAGAACCGTCATCTATTAATCAGCAAAAATGACTCAGACGATCGCAAAATCTAATGTCAAGGAACTAATCCAAGCCCAACGACAGTTTTTTGCCACGGGGCAAACCAAAGAACTGGCATTTCGCCTAGAACAACTGCAACGGCTGAAAAAAACCATTCAAGACTCTGAACAAAAAATCCTGGATGCGTTAAAGGCTGATTTAAATAAGCCAGAGTTAGAGGGAATGTTGGAACTGGCGGTAATTCAGGACATTAATTATATCCTGAAACATCTGAAATCTTGGGTCAAACCCCAGAAAGTAAAAACGCCTTTGGATCAATTTCCGGCATCCGCCAAAATTTATGCAGAACCTTTGGGGGTTGTGCTGATTATTGGGCCGTGGAATTACCCATTTTCTTTAATGATTGCACCGTTATTAGGCGCGATCGCTGCTGGCAACTGTGCCATCCTCAAGCCCTCAGAACTTGCCCCGAATACATCGGCGATCGTCACTGAAGTAATCCGCAAAACCTTCGACCCCAATTATATTGCTATCATCGAAGGAGGAGTGGAAACAAGTCAACAGTTACTTGCCGAAAAATTTGACCATATATTCTTTACCGGCGGCACAAAAATCGGCCAAATTGTCATGGAAGCAGCGGCCAAACACTTAACCCCTGTCACTTTAGAACTTGGGGGAAAAACTCCCTGTATTGTCGAACCAGATATTGATGTAAAAGTTGCCGCAAAAAGAATTACTTGGGGCAAATTTATTAATGGTGGCCAAACTTGTATTGCCCCGGATTACTTGTTAGTCAATCAAGAGATTAAATCTCAATTAATTGCCGAAATTACAAAATATATTGAGGATTTTTATGGCAGCGATCCAGCCAGTAGCCCAGACTATCCTCGAATTATTTCCGATCGCCATTTTGAACGGCTGACATCATTTTTGGCAGAAGGAGAAATTCTGATTGGGGGACAAAGCGAGCTAGAAAAACGCTATATTGCCCCCACATTAATTGATAATATTTCTCCTGATTCAGCCATCATGGAAGATGAGATATTTGGGCCAATTTTACCCATTTTAACATATCGGGATTTATCAGAGGCGATCGCGTTGATTAATAGTCGGCCAAAACCCCTCGCCTTGTATATATTTTCCCAAGACAAAACCAAACAACAGCAAGTATTAACAAACACCTCATCTGGGGGAGTTTGCATCAATGACACCATCGTACATATTGCCTCTCCTGACTTACCCTTTGGTGGAGTAGGGGACAGTGGCATTGGCAGCTATCATGGCAAAGCTTCTTTCGACACATTTTCTCATAAAAAAAGTGTCTTAAGTAAATCGTTTACGTTCGACTTAGATTGGCGATATGCGCCCTACACTCCAGACAAATTAAAACTTTTGAAAAAGTTATTCCTAGGTTAACTGAAATCACCGTAGGGTGGGCAATAGTTTGCCCACCCTACAATTTTTAACAACAATTGTTAACGACAGGCAGGATGAATAAATCCTGAAACATTAGGAGTAACCGTTGAGGGTTTTGCCGTCAGGACAATAGTGCCATCGGCTTTTTCAGTCCAGCCTTGTGCTTCCAGTATTGGGGATATGGGTCGAGAATTTCCCCCAGTCCTCCGTGAGGCATTCACCCCCAGAGTCCTCGACCCATAAGATAACCTAGACCGACCGGATAAGGTGCTATTCGGTCTAGCCCACTCTAAGGCGATCGGCTCAAAACCAAGCAAATCCATCGGCGTCGGTGGAATGCCCCCGCGTCCAGTAATCGTAAACGAACTATTAGCCAAAATTTCCGGCGAACAGAGGTCTTTCCCCACCAAGGCGGTAACGTCAATCACGGAACCGGATAACTCAATTAAACCAGCCGCTGGGTCAACATCTGGGGTATTAATTTCCACCGTACCGGCAACCCCTTCACTGCCTCCCGTCGCCGTAATATCACTATCTAGGGTGACTTCCTGACGAAAAGCAATCCCAAACAAAGCCTCCGCATTAATAGTCACCTTTCCGCCATCAAGGACTTCCGCATTAGCGGTAATATCGCTATTTTCCAGACCCACCAAATTATCCATCGTCAGGGTAATATTACCGCCATTAGCAAGCTGTGTGGAATTGGTGGTGATCTTACTGGCTCGCCGCAACTGAATATCCCGCGCATTCACGATAATATTGGCGTTGTCACCTTGCTGGGTATCTGCCGTAATCAAGCCATCATTATCCAGTAGCACTCGTGACCCAGCATTAATCCTAATATTTCCAGCCGCCCCGGTTCCCGGTAAATCACCAAGACGTGAACTACTGGGGAAATTACTGACACTAATGATTGCTCCGTCACGCACCGTTAATTTATCAGTGGTAATTTCAATGTCTCCTCCATTTCCTCCTTGAATAGCATTTTCTGAATCTGAGGATGAATCGGGGGATTCAGATAAAATTGCACTAGCAAACAACCCACTGCGAGATAGATCCCCTCGACCAACCAGTTCTATCTCTTGGGCATCAATTGTTAAATTTCCGGCATTTCCTAGACCTGCGGTACTGGCAGCTATCTGCCCGCTATCAGCTACCCTTAGACTGTTAGTTTGAATAGTCAGGTTGCCGCCATTTCCCGTACCTGATGATGCTGTGGCACTTAAGGCGCTTGTTCCCTGGACAGATTCGCCAATGATTTCCACAAAATCATTCGCAATCACAGTCACATCTCCAGCATTGCCAGAACCTAACGTATTAGAACCAATTTGCGCCCCATCTGCTACCAACAAACTATCTGTTTCAATAATTAAATTACCCCCATTGCCTTGGTTAACTGATGAACTAAAAAACCCGCTGGGACCAGTAAGTTCAGAACCACCAATAACCTCAACGGACTTCGCTTTTATCGTCAAATCTCCCGCATTGCCAAAACCGAAAGTTAACGTAGAAACCTGTCCCCCATCAGTTGCGACTAAGCGACCAGTTTCAATTGACAAATTGCTTCCGGATCCGGTTGCTTCTGGTGTCACCTCTGCTAAAAAGGAACTCGGCACAAAATTCTCCGGTGAAATGCCGGTTAATTCCACCGATTCATTGCCCCGAATGGCAATATTTCCCCCATCTTGATTTCCTAGATTTAGAGCCAAAATCAGCGAACCATCGGCAAAGCGAATCTGTCTGCCCTGCATTTGAATCTCTCCACTGCGGTTGCCACTAATATCAATAGATGCGGCTTGGGTGAAATTAATATCTTTAAATTCTGTGCCGGTTTGATGATTCACTTGGAAATTTGACCCATCAATATTGACCGATAACTCACCATTACTCACCGACCATAGCTCAACTCGCCCCGCTTCAGCGGTGATATTTCCCCCAGTAACAGATAGGTCGCCACCCAACAAAGCCAAAGTGTCACCAGGATTCACTTGCAGCCCAACTGGTCGCGCATCTCTATTCGGCAGCCCCGTCTGTGGATCTGGAACTACACCATTTCCCGGCCCTTGCACCTGAATCGAACCAGCGGAGGAATCAAACTGTAAGCCAATAGGAACATTAACTGTCAGTAAAGGTGGGGCATTGGGGTCAGTGGCACTGAACTCACTCCCATCCGCAAAGGTAATCCGGCTGGCAGTGGTGCCAAGAAATGAACCGCCAATATTCAGGCTGGCATTTGGGCCAAACACAATCCCATTGGGATTTAGCAAAAATAAGTTAGCGGTGCCATTCGCTCGGATAATGCCATCAATATTAGAAAGCGATCGCCCAGTAACGCGGGTAATAATATGAGAAATCGTTAGGCCGTTATTAAAAAAGGCGGTATTTCCTGTAGAGAGGGAAAACTGCTCGAAGCTGTGGAATAGATAGCTGCCAGTAGTGGTGCCCCCAGTGATGACCGTGGTGTTGCCATCAGGTGTAACGATAGAGTTATTCGGCAAAGTCCCATCGGGGATCACTTGGGCGGAAATTTGGGGGATAGGCACCAGCCAAACAGACAGACTACTCGCTAGACCACTAACCAGAGTTCCGAGACTCCATTGTAATCGCTCTCTGGTAGAGGATGGTGAAGGGGAAAAAAGGCTCATATTCGGCACCTAACGATTTTGCGTTGCTGATTTCCGTTGCTGACAACGGGTAGCATTTGTCCTTAGTTTATCGCAACAATTATAGGCTGATGTAGGCTGGGCATTGCCAGCCCTGTCAAGGGGATAAATTTGATGACCAAAAATCGTTATTTCATGTAGTTGTTGTAGGGTGGGCATTGCCCACCATTTTAGGCAATGCCCACCATTGCCGACCATTTTAGCTTTCTGCTGTTGAATTGTTGTCGGGTGGGCAATGCCCACCATTGCCGACCATTTTAGCTTTCTGCTGTTGAATTGTTGTCGGGTGGGCAATGCCCTACTAGAATCGCCGCCGATCTTTTTCCCAGGGTCAAACCAAATCTATGAAATCAATTAGTCAGACGATTTCGATTTGCTTTGACGACGCTTGCGCCGAACACTCAGACCCAACAGACCCACACCCATCAAAGCAACGGTTGTTGTGGGTTCGGGAACTGAGGTTGCCGGGGGCAAAGAATTGGGATTAACAGATTCTACCGTAGCGGCGTATGAGAGCATATTCTTAAATGCTTCATCTTGATTGCTCTGATTTAATTGATCTAAAGAGGTCAAACCAGCGGCAGCCAATAGCTCATCCTCTGTCACCGCCCAACGGCGATTCCACCAAGCCCATTTAAGACCCTTTTCAGCCGCAAACTGCATCAGGATGTCTTGTAGGAAAGAAACTTGTGCCTTGGCACTAGCTTGTGCTGCCAAAGCGTCCATATTCAGGTTATGCCAAGATTTCCCGGACAAATCCCAGCCGATCGCATCCAAAGCCGTCAAATCCAGACCAGAAATTTTGCCCCGTTCGCCCATGCCAAATGCCGGATCCATAATCCCCAGCATCTCATTCACCACCAAATTACCATTGGCATCCAAGAACTTGTCATTTTTCCAGTGGCTGGCTTGATAACCATCACCGTTGACTCCTGTGGAGAATTGAGCCAGATTAGTTGCCCCACCATTAATGGAAAAATAACGTTTCGCCGTGGCATTGGTGACTTGGGCGACATCCAGCACGCCGTTTTCGTTAAAGCGGAAGGAGTCCAAAGAAGTAAATTGATTTCTGGCGGTTGTGGTCCCTGGAGTAGCAGACCCTTCACTGTTGGCCGTCACCCAGTCATTACTATCGAGTCCACTGGTGAAACCAAGAACGTGAGCAATTTCATGGATCGCCACACTTAAATAGTGAAACCGATCGACTCCGGTACTGCCTGAGTTGGGAGTCAGATCCAAGTCCCAATTAAAGGCGCTATTAATCCGAATCTGACCATCAAAGGTACTGCCACTGCCGTTGTACAGTCCCAAAGATTTGGCGTTGGCTTGGGTCAGAATCATATCGTAGTTATCTTTAATCTCCTGAGAAATATTCAGATTAGCAACTGCCGTCGCATCGTTAGCGGATTTGGCATCTGCTGCCAAAGCCGTTTTAAATGCTTGGAAGCCATTGTCTGGTTCCCAGAATTTTGGCAAAGCCAAACCCAAGATGTTGGAATAGTTTTCTGTGCCGTTGCTTCCATTGCCAAATGCGGTGGCAAAGTTGACCATCCCCACTTCAATGCGGACATCTACGTTGTCAGACAACAAACCTTCCCAAATATTCGCAGCCATTTCAAAGCTTGCCCTAACTTGTAAGGAAGTGTTGGCTGCATAATCAAAATGGATGTTTAAGGCTTGCGCTGAAGGACTGGTAGCAAGTAAAGCTCCCAAAGCCAAGGATACAGACGCCAGCGATTTTCCCGACTTGATTGGCGGCAAATCTTGTGAGTTTTTACCAGTGTTAGCTTCGTCTCGGATAGGCTTGTTGGTGTTTTGGTTGTTCTGTTGGTTGAGCATAATCCCCCCCTTAAGTGATACTGGCAAACAATGCCCCTGTTTAACTCTGTTTAACTAATTTACTCTAGAGACTCATTTAGACTTGATAAATCCAGTTAGAGATTAGAGGTGAACCCAGCAATTGATAGCTATTGTTGGGGCTGCTGACCAGATGCCATTTTTAAGGACAACCCCCAAAAGCGCCCGATGTCCTGGAAAAACTTTTGAGGTCTGGTGGTTTTTGTCCGCGATCGGTTCCCAAGAAGGGTTAATCTAACGGCCAAACCAAGCAAACATGGTCTGTTGCATCGGTCTGAGCTAGTATCTTGGAAATTCATATGAACTGCATCGGTGCAATCTCACTGGATTTCGTCTAGCTGCTCGGAGCTTAAGGACATCCGTTCTCTTAGTACAATTCTCTCATGTTGTCTTGAGAAATCTCGATAATTTCGATTATCTTTACAGAATCTTTAAAAATGGCTTGACTCGCTCGTCTCGACATCGAAAAGGGTAAAGATATCTTGACGCTGATGCTTGGATTTAGTTTTTTAAATGTTTGTCAGGATTTTCGGGGATGTTTTTGGGTTGTCGCTGGCTTATGCCACCGTAGGTAATCCCTAGTGATTTGTGTTGATGTCGGGTATTTTTAGCGCGGGTTTAGGGGTATTGATATGGGCGTAAACCCTTAATAAATCTTAACTTTTCGCGGTATTCTGTGCCTAAACTTCCGTTGAATTCTTGGGGATATGTCCGATTGCCGAGTGTCAGGGAGTTTGTGACCCATATTGATCCTTTGTTGTGACAATTGTCACCTGGATAAAGAATGTCACATTTTTTAGAAATGCTTGAGTAATTTTAACAGGTTGATTTTTCAGCGAATATGGTATTTATGGCTAAAACATTTATAGATAGGTTGATAAATTTATTTTATCCTGATAATTTATATTCAGCTTCAGCAAGTTTCTTTTTGGTGAAAAATTTTTCCTGAAAGCAAAAAAATTCTCAGGGATACTGGCTAAAATTTTAACCAAATTTTCATAATTGACCGATCGCTGGTTGTGCAGGCGATCGCGCTCTACGAAAAGTCAAAGAAAATGGTAGAGTATATTCTGATGGTGGGGTTTCCTTGAAGTCTAACCCACGATATTCTAGAAAGTCGGCAATTAGGCAATTACATGGGGTGGCGAATGACTTTAACCGAATCCCGATCGCAATCGATCTCCAATAAATTTGCGGTGACGACATGATACATAGTGTGACTGTAAAGGTTCCTGCCACTACCGCGAACTTGGGACCGGGTTTCGACTGTCTGGGTGCAGCATTAACCCTATACAACCAGTTTCAATTCTCTCGCGTCTGTTCAAGCACGCTTGAGGAGGCTGCGGATGGGGTGAAAATTACCGTGACTGGACTGGACGCCGATCGCGTGACCACTGGCAAACAAAATCTGGTTTACCAGGCGTTTGTAAAGGTTTATGAAAAAATTGGCCAAGTCCCTCCGAGTGTGGCGATCGACATTCATTTGAATGTGCCTTTAGCCAGAGGGCTAGGTAGTTCTGCTACGGCGATTGTTGGTGGGTTGGTGGGAGCCAATCAATTGGCTGGGGCGCCGCTAAGTATAGAAGAAGTGATGCATTTGGCGATCGCGATGGAAGGCCACCCGGATAATGTAGTTCCAGCTTTAATTGGTGGCTGTCGTTTAGCGGTCAGTAATGATGCTGCTTATTATGAAGCTGCTAACTGGATGATTTGTCCGGTTGCTTGGCATTCAGAAATTGTCCCAGTGTTGGCGATTCCTGATTTTGAACTTTCAACCGAAACTGCCCGCAAAGTATTGCCCGCAAGTTATAGTCGGGCTGACGTAATTTTTAACACTTCTAATTTCGGGTTGCTGCTTCTGGCATTAGAAACAGCGAATGGGGATTGGTTGCGAGTGGCTATGCGCGATCGCATTCACCAGCCCTACCGAAAAACCTTAATTGCAGGCTACGACATGGTGCGTCAAGCGGCCATTAATTCCGGCGCATTAGGTGTCGTGATTAGTGGCGCGGGGCCGACTTTATTAGCCTTAACATCTCCCAACTATGCCACAGAAGTCGCAACTACCATTGCAGCTACCTGGGATGAGCAAGGAGTTAAGGCTGAGGTCAAGGTATTGGCGATCGATCATGCAGGCGCTACTTATGACGTTTGTCTCGATCCGAGTTAGGCAGCGCTTGTAGAGGGTGTAGGGTGTAGGGAATAATTGATAATTGATAATTGATAATTGATAATTTTTTTAATTGTCAATTATCAATTGTTAATTGTCAATTTTTGTACGGGCGCTGCGGCTGCCCGTTTTTTTATGTAATTCTGACAATTCTGGGGCGATCGACTAAGTATTTACGCGGATTGGGGATTGGTATTGCGAATTATTATGCAACAAATCTTTACAAAACTTGGTTTTTGTAAATATAATACCCACCTTTAAACTGCTGGTTTATGCCGGTTTCCCGATCGCCGGTTTCGAGGTCAAATTCCCCATTTTCTCCGCTCCGAATCGTTTTCTATGGCAAGCATAAAGAGTCAAGATATGAGCTTAGAAGTTGAGACAAAGGTTCGATGCGAAACCACGGGAAGCATTAATTACGGTTTGTTTTGGGAAATTTATTTCTACTAATATCTCTAGGAATTTCCTAAAGCAATTAAGCAAACAGAGGAAAAATCCTCGGTTTTTTGTTGTTATTTTCAAGAAGCAATTAATTATTAATTAATCGCTAAATAATCCGATTTACAACAATTAATGCAACAGTAAAGAGCAATGCCCACCCTACGAACGGTAATTTGGTGGGCAATGCCCACCCTAGGAACTACGAACGGTAATTTGGTGGGCAATGCCCACCCTACGAACGGTAATTTGGTGGGCAATGCCCACCCTACGAACGGGAATTTGGTGGGCAATGCCCAACCCCGCGAACGGTAATTTGGTGGGCAATGCCCACCCTACTACTTTTACGCGGGTAAGTCAGTGTGACCCATTAAAAAGCGATCGCACTCACGGGCAACTCCGCGACCTTCATTAATCGCCCAGACTACCAAACTTTGACCGCGACGGCAGTCACCGGCAGCAAACACCCCAGGAATACTGGTGGCATATTTGCCATATTCCGCTTTCACGTTACTCCGGGCATCGCGATCGCATCCCAAAGCATCTAATAAAGGTTGTTCTGGACCGAGGAAACCCATTGCCAGCAGTACCAATTGGGTGGGGATAACTCGTTCTGTGCCCGGTATCTGCTTAGGAATAAACCGACCTTGGGCGTCTTTTTCCCATTCCACTTGTACCGTATGCACCGCTTTCACATGGCCGTTTTCATCCCCCTCGAACTTCGTAGCGGTGTTCAAATAAACACGAGGATCGGACCCAAACTTAGCCGCTGCTTCTTCTTGACCGTAGTCCATCTTATAAACTTTCGGCCATTCGGGCCAAGGATTATCCGCTGCCCGTTCTAGGGGTGGTTTCGGCAAAATTTCCACTTGCACTACACTATTACATCCATGCCGGATCGAGGTGCCCACACAGTCAGTCCCGGTATCACCACCGCCAATAATCACCACATCCTTACCTTCCGCAGAAATATAAGGATATTTCACAGGGTTAAGAAACCCGGTTTCTCCAAGAAACCGGGTTTCTCCGGCCATCTCACCATTACCATTACCGTTCCCATTCTGGTTTCGATCCAAAATTGCCTGAGTATTGGCGCTGAGGAATTCCATCGCAAAGTGAATTCCTTTGAGATCGCGGCCTTCAATGGGCAGGTCACGGGGTTTAGTGGCGCCGGTTGCCAGAATTACC
>JAABRM010000066.1 GCA_011390955.1 Oscillatoriales cyanobacterium
GGGAATTCTTTCAGCAGGTTTTCTGCCGGTAAGTCCTTGCCCACTTCCGTGTTACAGACAAATTTGACCCCTTCGGCTTCTAAGACTTTCAGGCGTCGTAGCACAATTTTTTCCTTATCCAATTTCATGTTAGGAATGCCGTACATCAGCAAACCACCAGGGCGATCGGCCCGTTCATACACTGTCACCCAATGTCCGGCTTTATTTAATTGTGCTGCTGCGGCCAAACCAGCGGGTCCAGAACCAATCACCGCCACTTTTTTACCCGTCCGCATGGCTGGGGGTTCTGGTTTTACCCAGTCTTCTTCCCAACCTTTCTCGATAATCGAATATTCGATATTTTTGATGGTGACAGGGGGGCTGGTGATGCCTAAAACGCAGGAACCTTCGCAGGGGGCTGGGCAAACCCGACCAGTGAATTCGGGGAAATTGTTGGTTTTGTGGAGGCGATCGAGGGCTTCCTGCCAAAGTCCCCGATAAATTAGGTCATTCCACTCAGGAATTAAGTTATTGATCGGGCAACCACTAGCCATCCCTTTGATCGTGGTGCCCGTATGGCAAAAAGGTGTGCCGCAGTCCATACACCGGGCCGCTTGGGTGCGGAGTTTTTCCTCCGGCATATGCAGGTGGAATTCATCCCAGTTACCGACGCGATCGCCCGGGGAAACTTCTGCTGCTACTTCACGGAGATATTCGATAAAGCCGGTTGGTTTTCCCATAGTTCTCTCTCTCAAATAATGAATGCAAGATTAATGCAAGGTTCTAGAATCTGGGTTTCTTTGACCCTACCTAAGTAGGAGAAACCGGGTTTCTTTGACGCTACCAAAAATTTAACTTTGTATCCCCAAAAGAAACCCGGTTTCTGGGGGTTTCTCTGAAAGCATTTCTTTGTGGTCATTAGTCTTATGTCATTGGACTAAGGACAAAGGACTAAGTTATGTCAATCGTTAAGTAAATCAATGTATGTTTTAATCTAATAGGGATGATGGACGAGAGGACAATCTTGACCACTATCTTGACTATTATACAGAGTACCCGCCAATGAGGGTCTTTATTGTAACCTTTATTTAAGGTTAATCATGTTAAGGAATCAGGACGAAGCGCGATCGGTGCGGTAGGGGCGAAGCATTCCGGCAGATAATTTATGGGTAAAAATATTAACCCTAATCCCGGAATGCTTCGCCCTGACGAAGCGCGATCGGTGCGGTAGGGGCGAAGCATTCCGGCAGATAATTTATGGGTAAAAATATTAACCCTAATCCCGGAATGCTTCGCCCTGACGAAGCGCGATCGGTGCGGTAGGGGCGAAGCATTCCGGCAGATAATTTATGGGTAAAAATATTAACCCTAGTGCCGGAATGCTTCGCCCTGAATCGGCGGTCAGGGCGAAGCATTCGGGTAAAAAATTTGGGGTTTGATCCGATAAATTATTTGCCCGAATGCTTCGCCCCTACGTTTGGGAAACGATTATGTTATGAAATATTGAGAAATTGCTCGTAGAAGGTCAGGTTTGGCATATTTTACCTCCAATAAATTTATATGAATATAAATTATGGCATCTAGCGTTTCTGTACTAGGCTAATCGAGCCACACTAAATTCGTAAACTGGTGTTTCTATTACTCGTTTTGGTGATTTATTTTGCCAAATAATTTCTTGAATGCGTTCTACGGTTTCAGGAGAAAAGAAAGAT
This sequence comes from Oscillatoriales cyanobacterium, assembly GCA_011390955.1. GTDB lineage: Bacteria > Cyanobacteriota > Cyanobacteriia > Cyanobacteriales > Laspinemataceae > Planktothricoides. The sequence continues at coordinate 1,692 of JAABRM010000066.1, forward strand.
TCCCCTGTTTCTTGGCAAACTCTTGCTGGAACGTTTTCTATAATAAAGAATTTACCATCAAATTCTAAAGTGTAAGTCACCTTCTGTTCAATAAAATTCTCTTGTCTAAAATTAGTCGTCATATCATTTTCTCCTTATTTTAAAATCAATCCATCTATTCGTATCTGGTTCGTACAAGGTAATGATTTTTATCAGAGGTCTAGATGGATAGCTGCAATGAATATGTAAGGGTCTTTGAACTTCAGTATAACCGAAAATTAAACAACTTGGGCCATATTTATCAGCCGGATAATCTTCTATTATCTCTCCGCTGTCTATTGCTTGTCGGATCTCAGATATGGCAATCTGCCGTAAAATACTTTGATCGACTGCGTGTTTGGACAATTCATATTGGCCGGTTTTTATTTTATCGCGAATTTCTTCTATCATTATCAAGCTAAGGCAAAATCTGTATATTGACGCATTTTCGGTTCGTGAAATGCCAGGACGATATCTTCTTTCGGCACCCCTGCACGGACTAAATCATTGGCAATACCATCTTCTGTCCAGTCTTCTTCAATCCAAAATTTCCCGTCGCGAATTCTTACATAAACAGTCATACCAGCAGTGCGATCGCCGTTGTTCCAACCAAGATTCATCCAGATATAGTGCTGCTTTTGTTCATCTATCACCAAAAATGTTTCTAAGTTGGGATTGGGACGGCGATCGCACAGTTCAACATACTCATTTAAAATTTGCTGAATGATTTTGGGATATTCTGTTAATTTATCCATTGTACAATTTCCTCTTTTTCTGTATCTACAATAATCATTGGCAGTTGATGTTTCTTGATAATGAGTTGTATGACATCTTGTTGAAAAAAGTTTTTGTAAATAAGATTGCCAATGGCAACATATAGTTTGCGATCGGCTTTAATTTCCTCTAAAAGATAAAGATAAATATCATACTGACCGAGTGCCTCTTTTAAATTCTGAAATTTTGACGCCCCGACAAAACTTTTAACTTCTACTACAATTTTATCAGAACCCCGTTCAGCAGCAATGGGTCTTTCCGCGCCCAGGTCTGCATAAAGCTTTGTACTCTGGTACTGAATAATATAGGGATCGTCAGTAATTGTCCAACCGTCTTTAATCAGTGCGTTTTTTACAGCATTATGAATGATATCTAGCTGAGGCATAGTGTGTTTTAGGGTTAAAAATGCCTAGTTTAGTATAAAGAAATTCACGGGAGGCAGAGCCTCTAGACGGGCATTCCCAGGCTGGAGCCAGGGAACGAGGATTCCTAAAAGAAACCCGGTTTCTGGGTGGTTTCTAAGTTAACTTTTAGGGGCGAGAAACCCGGTTTCTTTGTTGCTACCAAAAAGTTAACTTTGTCCCCCGAAAAGAAACCCGGTTTCTGGGTTAACTTCCAGGTGCAAGAAACCCGGTTTCTCTTGAGAAACCGGGTTTCTGAATCAAACCCTAACTACCACCAATCCGGGCTAAGTCACGGGCATTTTCTTCAAACGCTGCGCTGAGGGCATCATCGCCACTCAAACCTGCTTCAAAGGCTTTCTTCAGACAGTTCAACACCCGCTTATAATCGCGAGGCATTACTTTGACAAACTTGGGCAACATTTCCTCCCAGTTCGCCAATACTTTTTGCCCTTTCTGACTCTTGGTGTAATGAACGTGCTTCTCGATCGCCTTCCGGATCTTGTCAATGTCCTCGGCATCCAGCGGTTCAATATCCGCCATTTCGTTATTGCAACGGCTGGCAAAATCACCGGCTTCATCCAAGATATAAGCCACACCGCCACTCATACCGGCAGCGAAGTTCCGCCCGGTTGGACCAATGACCACCACTTGACCGCCGGTCATATATTCGCAAGCATGATCGCCCACCGCTTCTACCACCGTGTGAACCCCGGAGTTGCGGACGCAGAACCGTTCGCCCGCGACACCGGAAATATAGGCTTCCCCACTGGTAGCGCCATAAAACGCCACGTTACCAATAATGATATTTTCTTCCGCCACAAAGGTAGAACCCGCTGGGGGATAGACCATCATCTTGCCGCCACTCAAGCCTTTGCCGAAATAATCGTTAGCATCTCCTTCCAGTTCCAGAGTCACCCCTTTGGGTACAAAAGCCCCAAAACTCTGACCCGCACTGCCTTGGAAATGCAGATGAACCGTGTCTTCCGGCAACCCATCCCAGTGCCGTTTGCTGATTTCATAGCCTAAAATAGTGCCGACCACCCGGTTAGTGTTTTTAATCGGTAAAGTCGCTTTAACTTTTTCCCCTTTTTCGATCGCCCCTTTGCACAAATCCAACAACACGGTCATATCCAGGGACATGTCTAAACCGTGGTCTTGGGGAATTTGGCAATAACGACCAACTTCGGGGCCAACTTCGGGCTGATAGAGAATCTTCGACAGGTCAATACCTTTGGCTTTCCAGTGATCTACTGCTGGCTTGGCTTCCAACACATCAGTCCGTCCCACTAGCTCATTGAGGGTGCGGAAACCGAGTTGAGCCATAATTTCTCGCACTTCTTGGGCGACAAACTGCATATAGTTGACCACATAAGCTGGGTCGCCCATAAATTTTGCCCGCAGTTCGGGGTTTTGGGTGGCAATCCCCACAGGGCAAGTATTTTTATGGCAGACTCGCATCATAATGCAGCCCAGGGTGACTAAGGGCGCGGTGGAGAAGCCAAATTCTTCGGCCCCTAATAAAGCCGCGATCGCCACATCTCGTCCGGTCTTAAGCTGTCCGTCGGTTTCAACCACAATCCGGCTACGCAGATTATTTAACACCAGAGTTTGGTGAGTTTCGGCTAAACCCAACTCCCAAGGCAAACCCGCGTGTTTAATCGAGGTCTGCGGTGAGGCGCCCGTGCCGCCATCGAAGCCAGAAATCAGCACCACATCAGCGTGAGCTTTGGCCACCCCAGCGGCAATGGTGCCCACACCTACTTCTGACACTAACTTGACATTAATCCGCGCTTGCCGGTTGGCATTTTTCAGGTCGTGGATTAACTGCCCCAAGTCTTCAATACTATAGATATCGTGGTGCGGCGGTGGGGAAATCAAACCCACCCCTGGGGTAGAGTGGCGTACTTTGGCAATCCAGGGGTAAACTTTACCCCCAGGCAACTGCCCGCCTTCGCCCGGTTTCGCCCCTTGAGCCATTTTAATTTGGATTTCTTTCGCCTGGGATAAATATAAGGATGTCACCCCAAAACGACCGGAAGCCACTTGTTTAATGGCGCTGTTTTTGGAATCCCCTCGTTCATTGGTCCAGGTGTACCGTTCCGGGTCTTCTCCCCCTTCCCCAGTGTTGGATTTACCTCCAATCCGGTTCATGGCGATCGCCAATGCTTCATGGGCTTCTTTAGAAATAGACCCATAGCTCATTGCCCCGGTCTTAAAGCGTTTCATAATCGCTTCAATGGGTTCAACCTCTTCTAAGGGAATCGGCTGCCGTTGCTTGAACTCCAGCAATCCCCGCAGAGTAAAGAATTTCTGGTTTTGCTCATTAATTCCGGCGGCATATTGCTTGTAGAGGTTATAGTCATTTTGCTGTACCGCTTGTTGCAGGGCATGGATGACTTGCGGACTCAGCAAATGTTCTTCCCCGTCCTTCCGCCATTGGTATTCGCCACCGACATCAAGAGTATGGCCATTGGTCTGACGGTCTGGGAACGCATGACTGTGACGTAAGATGGCTTCTTGGGCGATCGTTTCTAGGTCTACGCCCTCAATGCGCGAAGCCGTCCAGGTGAAATATTTCTTAATCACCGAACGATTCAGCCCGATCGCCTCAAAAATCTGGGCACCGCGATAACTTTGGATGGTAGAAATGCCAATCTTAGAGGCAATCTTGATCGTGCCTTTGGTGACAGCCTTGACATAATTCTTATGGGCAGTCTTGGAATCAATATTCACCAATAAGCCATCGGCAATCATAAGATCGATTGTCTCAAAGGCCAAATAGGGATTAATTGCCCCGCAGCCATAGCCAATCAACACCGCATAATGATGCACTTCGCGAGGTTCGCCGGATTCGAGGACAATGCCCACTTGTGTCCGCGTTTCTTGACGGATTAAATGGTGATGCAGCCCAGCCACCGCCAGCAATGCGGGAATCGGGGCGCGATCTTTATCCACACCGCGATCGGACAGAATAATAATATTGATGCCAGAAGCGATCGCCTCGTCAGCCTTGGCGTAAATCCGATCCATCATCGCTTCCAATCCCTTCACCCCTTGCTGGGGATCGAACAGAATCGACAAGGTAATAGATTTAAACTGTCCTTGGTTAACGTGCTTGAGCTTGGCTAGTTCCGCGTTACTCAGAATGGGAGTTTTTAGCTCAATCAGATGACAGCTTTCTGGTTCTGGTTTCAGCAAATTCCGCTCAGACCCAATCGTGGTTTCTGCGGAAGTAATAATCGCCTCGCGAATCGAATCAATCGGCGGGTTCGTCACCTGGGCGAATAGCTGCTGGAAGTAATCATAAAGGAGTTTTGGCCGGTCAGACAAAGCCGCCAAAGGCGTATCCGTTCCCATTGCCCCGACCGCTTCTACCCCATTCATGGCCATCGGGGTCAGCAGCAAGCGTAACTCCTCAAAAGTATAGCCAAAAGCCATCTGGCGTTGGATCGTGCTGGTGGACGAAATCGGTTCTACCCCGGCAGGGGACGGTAGACTGGCCAGTTCCACCATATTTCGATCGATCCACTCGCGATAAGGATGCGCCGTGACAATTTTATTTTTCACTTCCTCATCAGTGACAATCCGACCTTCGGCCATGTTCACCAAGAACATCCGACCGGGTTGTAAGCGTCCCTTATAAGCCACCCGTTCCGGTTCCACGGGTAAAACTCCCGCCTCAGACGCCATAATCACCAAATCATCTTTGGTGACATAGTACCGAGAAGGCCGTAAACCATTCCGGTCAAGCACTGCCCCAATGGTCGTCCCGTCCGTAAAGGCGATCGACGCGGGGCCATCCCACGGTTCCATCAAACAAGAGTGATACTCATAGAATGCTTTTTTCTCATCACTCATGGACTCGTGACCCGTCCAAGGTTCTGGAATCATCATCATCATCGCATGGGGCAATGAGCGACCGGAAAGCACCAGCAGTTCCAGGGCGTTGTCGAAGATGGCCGAGTCACTGCCTTCTAAGTCGATTACCGGCAGGATTTTTTTCAGGTCATCCCCAAATAACTCGGAATCGAATAAGGACTGACGAGCATACATCCAGTTGATGTTGCCCCGGAGGGTGTTGATTTCGCCGTTATGGGCGATGTACCGATAAGGGTGCGATCGCTCCCAACTGGGGAAAGTATTGGTACTGAAGCGAGAATGCACCAATGCCAGGGCGCTTTCTATGTCTGGATCTGCCAAGTCGGGATAATACTGCCCCACCTGGATTGGCATTAACATCCCCTTATAGACCAGAGTTCGGCAGGAAAGGCTGCTGACATACCAAACCGGGTCTAACCCAGACCCGTGAATTTCCATCTCCGATCGCTTGCGAATTATATAAAGTTTGCGATCGAAAGCTGCTTCGTCGGTGACATCCGCGCCCCGCAGCAGGAATACCTGCTGCATAAAGGGTTCACTAGCCTTTGCCGTATTGCCCAATGATGAATTATCCGTGGGGACATCCCGCCAGCCAATCACCTGTTGGCCTGCTTCAGCGGCAATTCTGGCAAAAATTTGTCTACCCTGCTCGCGGATAGCGGGATCGGGCGAGCCATAAATCATCCCCACCCCATAAGATCCCGCCTCTGGCAAGCTGAGATTCTCTTGGGCTGCCACTTTCCGCAAAAATTTATCGGGCACCTGCATCAAAATCCCTGCACCATCCCCGGTATTTGCTTCGCAGCCGCAGGCTCCCCGGTGGTCTAGGTTGACCAGGATTGTTAGGGCTTGTTGGATGATTTGGTGTGATTTTTTGCCCTTCATGTTGACCACGAATCCAACGCCACAAGCATCGTGTTCGTTGTTTGGATCGTATAAGCCAGGGTTTCTTGGGTAGGGATTATTTTCGTTGCTATTCATTTTGATGTAGATTTTACTAATTCAAGGTTGGTTAAGCTTTGCGGACAAATGTTATTTGTCATAAGTCATAAGTCACTTGTCATTTCTTGGCGATTCCCTCCGGGCGGATCCTGAAAGCGAATCGCACAAATCTATCTCAGGTATTATGACGAGCCTTTGCATCCGATCGGCTAGACCTTATTCTCTAACAAAAATCCCCGATCCCTGGGTATTCTTAAGGAAAATTTTAGCTAACCCCATCCGCAACAACTGATATTCTAAATCAATCTTCGATTTTTTTGTTATCCCTCAAAAAGTTATATCAGGAAATCTTCATATTCTCCAATTAACTAGGTGACTCATTGTTTTTTGCCGGAAAACAAGCCCGGTTTATTCGGAATGCGGATTGATAATTTGATTTTTTGTCTGTAACATTTTTTACAAAACATTATTCAAATAATATCAAAAAAATTACCTGGCTGTAAAAATCAAATAAAATGATTAATTTTTTTCAAAAGCCGATCGAGTATCTAGGCATTTTTTTTATAGCAAAGACTTTAAAGCTCAGTTTAATTAATACGTTTATACAATGGATTAGCAATTACTTAATTGATTCTTTTGCCATTTATTTATTAACATTTATCTCAGAAAAAATAGGTGATAAAAAATTTAAGTATCATCGTTGCTTTATCAAAATAATAAAAAACAATAGAATAGTAAAATCGATAAAAAATGATGGAAATACAGCTAAACCAGTTAGGAAGCGATCGCAGACCATGATTTCGCCAAAAATAAATCAAAAATAAACATTTGGGGAAAATTAATATTGGAATGAAAGAATCATCAAAAAATTTTTCAGGAGGCTAAAAAAATAGCGCGATCGCCATAAAATGAGTATAATTACTGATTAGCCAGTCAAAATAGAACTTGTTATCTTGGATCGAGTAGAAGGCAAGAAAATTACCACCGGGAATTGTTAACTGGTTAAGGGGGGGTTAAACAGCGGCAAGGGGCTGACCAGACCAGTATGTGCGGAAAGAAGATCGGTGAAGAACAGGGTGCGATTCCCTCGCGGGACGCTTCGCGATTCCCTTGCGGGACGCTTCGCGAACGCGAAAAATTGCCGCAAGATCGCAAGCTTTGTCAGCCTTCTTAAGGGCAGGCTCCTTAACCCAGGAAAAACCCAGAATTTTTGGCTACCATAAAATCCTACCATTAGACCGTATTACACCCTATTAAACCTTTGGAGAAAAAATTATGGTGACAACTCAAGAATTAGCTCAAGGGAATGACTTGTCAACTGCTGCCGCCTCTTTGAAACTTGCGGCCACGGAAATGCGCCCTTGGGGTTCTTTCACCACCCTGGAAGAAGGAGTGGGTTACAAAATCAAACGCATTGAAGTCAAGCCCGGTCATCGTCTCAGCCTACAAATGCACCATCACAGAAGCGAACATTGGATCGTAGTTTCTGGAACCGCTAAAGTCACTTGTGGCGATCGCGAATTAATGCTGACCAGCAACCAGTCCACTTATGTCCCCCAATGCACCAACCACCGGCTAGAAAATCCCGGGGTCATCGATTTGATTTTGATTGAAGTGCAGAACGGTGAATATTTGGGCGAAGATGACATCGTGCGCTTTCAAGATGACTATGCGCGAGCCAAACCCCAGTAAAATAATTAGCTACTGATTTGAGCTAATTATTTTAGCTACTCATTTAAGCCGCTGGTGAAATCCAAGCCACTAGACCCATGCCCCTTGATTCAGCAGCGGTTGACTCACTTAAAACCCGGAAGCGAAATTTTAGCAGTGGTGAAAAAGGAGCCGAATCACGGTCTAGGTGACTGATCCGCATCATTTTGTGTCAAGATAAGCAACAAAGGTTAGTAGATAGAGACTACACCCCCATAAAAATTATCCAATTAGCCTCAAACAGCGTAGATTCAATGATTCATCTGAGCCAAGCGGCAATCCGTGAAGTAATCAGGCTACGGTCCAAGCAGCCCAGCCAAAATGCTTTGTTTCGCCTGGGAGTGACTCCCGGCGGCTGTTCGGGTTTGTCCTACACGATCGCATTTGTCACCGAAATGACCGAACAAGACCAGGTTCAAGAATGTGATGGCATCCAAGTGGTAGTAGATCGTGAAAGCTTAAAATCTATTAGCAACCTGAGCATCGACTACTCCGAGGATCTGATGGGGGGAGGTTTCCGCTTTCATAATCCCCAAGCCACGGCTCACTGTAGCTGCGGTCATTCCTTCTCGGTAGCAGATGCGGGCTGAAGCTAAATCCATAAACCAGAGAAATCCGTGATTGTTGCCAAATCTTCGCCGAAGCATACCACAACAAGGTTGCGAGTTGGCCAAATTTTTTTGCCAAAAATTTGACAGAAGCGAATTAAATCCGATATAGTTATAGTTTGTAAGAAAGTTGGAATATAAACAAGCTGCACAGGCTTTAACTCATGCCCACTATTCAGCAACTCATTCGTAGTGAACGCCAAAAGGCACAAAAGAAAACCAAGTCACCGGCTCTGAAGAGTTGCCCTCAGCGTCGTGGCGTTTGCACCAGAGTTTACACCACCACGCCGAAAAAACCCAACTCGGCTTTGCGTAAAGTGGCCCGGGTTCGCCTCACTTCTGGCTTTGAAGTGACGGCTTATATCCCCGGAATTGGTCACAATTTACAAGAACACTCGGTGGTTTTAATCCGAGGCGGTCGGGTAAAGGATCTCCCTGGAGTCCGATATCACATTATTCGGGGCACTTTGGATACTGCGGGCGTCAAAGATCGACGTCAGGGTAGATCCAAGTACGGTGCTAAACGTCCGAAACAATAAAGTACAACGGGTAACGGGAAGCTTGAAAAAAATCAAGATGAACGGTGAAATCAAATTTCTATGGCTAAAGCTACCGTTCATCAGTCTTCTTGGTGCCATCCAATCCACCTGAAATCTGCAACCGCACCGGGAGCGAATGATTCGCTTCCCCCAGCCTGCGGAAATTAAGTGGATGGGAGTTGAACAGACAACAGTACAGTGAAGTGAATTAGTTTTAAAAGTTACTATGTCTCGTCGCACGACTATTCAAAAACGTCCGGTGCCCCCAGATCCAGTGTACAACAGCCGCCTTGTGAGTATGTTAGTTCGCAGGGTCATGGGTCGGGGTAAAAAATCGATCGCCTCGAACTTGGTTTATAAGGCGATGAAAAGCATTGAAGAAAAAACCGGATCCGAACCTCTGGAACTCTTTGAGCGAGCGGTGAAAAATGCCACTCCCCTGGTCGAGGTCAAAGCTCGGCGGGTTGGGGGGGCTACCTACCAAGTACCAATGGAAGTTCGCTCGGATCGAGGGACTGCTTTGGCACTTCGCTGGATTATTCGCTTTGCCCGCACCAGATCCGGTCGGACAATGGCCAATAAACTCGCGTCAGAGTTAATGGATGCTGCCAATGAAACCGGGGGAGCAATTCGCAAGCGAGAAGAAACTCACCGGATGGCAGAAGCAAACAAAGCATTTGCACATTATCGTTACTGATGCGGGGTTTGACCAAGACTAGATCGAAACTAGGCACGGTTAAAAAATTTCAGAGCTTAGTCAAAATCCACCAGTTTCTGCAAGGATTTTGTTTTGATGTGTAAACAAATCTTGCAAAAAATATTAAAATGTGACCCGGAAAGAGTTTAGAAGCATAGCAATACTGAGGGCAGACGCATGAATCATGATTAGGCCAGACAAAAACAATGACAGCGGTCAATCTTTAGAAGATTTCTAGGGATGATGGCAGTCTGTAAACAACCTTCCTTACCGGAGCAGATTTTGATGGCTAAAAAAACGCCGTCATCTATCTATATCTCTTCGTTGGTTGAGTCTTACGCCATAAATATCATCTAATTGCGTCAATACCCAACAATTAATTTTTGTGACTAAACATTTGCAGCAGAAACAAAGAAGGAGGTAGCTGTGGCACGTATTGTCCCGCTTGAAAGGATACGCAATATCGGAATCGCCGCCCACATTGATGCGGGTAAAACGACAACGACTGAGCGAATTCTATTCTACTCCGGAGTCGTTCACAAACTTGGTGAAGTCCACGAAGGAACAGCCGTTACAGACTGGATGGAGCAAGAGCGGGAGCGGGGCATTACCATTACTGCGGCTGCCATTAGCACTAGCTGGAAAGACCACCAGATCAATATTATTGATACCCCCGGTCACGTCGATTTCACCATAGAAGTCGAACGTTCCATGCGAGTGCTCGATGGTGTGATTGCTGTGTTCTGCTCTGTAGGGGGCGTCCAACCACAGTCTGAAACGGTCTGGCGTCAAGCAGATCGGTATAAAGTACCGAGAATGGTATTCGTCAATAAGATGGATCGCACGGGAGCTAACTTTTTTAAAGTTTATGACCAAATTCGCGATCGCTTAAAGGCTAATGCCGTTCCAATTCAGATCCCGATCGGCAGCGAAGATAACTTTCAGGGAATTATAGATTTGGTGCGAATGCGAGCCAGAATCTATACCAATGACCTGGGCACCGATCAGGAAGATACAGAAATTCCCGCTGAGGTGCTTGAGTTAGCTAACGAATATCGCACTTTATTGATCGAGTCAGTGGCGGAAACTGATGATGCCTTGACTGAGAAATATCTCGAAGGTCAACCATTGACTGAAGCGGAAATCACTCATGCTCTGCGTCAAGGCACGGTTACGGGTAGGATTGTCCCGATGTTGTGTGGCTCTGCCTTTAAAAACAAGGGAGTACAGCTTTTATTGGATGCAGTGGTAGACTATATGCCGGCTCCAATAGATGTGCCGCCGATTCAGGGAATTCTCCCCGATGGTGAAACCGCTGCTCGTCAAGCCGACGATGAAGCCCCCTTATCAGCGTTAGCATTCAAGATTCAAGCGGATCCTTACGGTCGTCTCACTTTTATCCGGGTTTATTCTGGAGTCTTAACCAAGGGGAGTTATGTTTATAACTCCACCAAGGATAAGAAAGAGCGAGTTTCTCGTTTAATTGTTCTCAAAGCCGATGAACGAATTGAAGTCGAGGAACTGCGATCGGGGGATCTGGGTGCGGCTTTGGGTCTCAAAGATACCTTTACTGGAGATACCATCTGCGATGCCGATCGACCCATTATTCTTGAATCACTTTATGTTCCTGAACCCGTCATTTCCGTGGCGGTTGAACCGAGAACAAAGCAAGACATGGACAAGCTGTCCAAGGCTTTGCAATCCTTGTCTCAAGAAGACCCCACTTTCCGTGTGAGTATTGACCCAGAAACCAATCAAACAGTGATTGCGGGGATGGGCGAGCTCCACTTGGAAATTTTGGTGGATCGGATGCTTCGGGAATTTAAGGTAGAGGCTGGTATTGGGGCACCGCAAGTGGCTTACCGAGAAACAATTCGTAAAGCGATTAAGTGTGAAGGTAAGTTCATCCGCCAGAGTGGTGGGAAAGGCCAATATGGTCATGTCGCGATCTCTCTGGAGCCAGGAGAACCCGGTAGCGGATTTGAATTTGTTTCCAAGATTGTTGGCGGTACAGTGCCAAAAGAATATATTGGCCCAGCGGAGCAAGGAATGAAAGAAGCTTGTGAATCTGGGATTTTGGCAGGGTATCCGCTAATTGATGTCAAGGTGACATTAATCGATGGGTCATACCATGAGGTCGATTCTTCGGAAATGGCCTTTAAGATCGCTGGCTCGATCGCGGTTAAAGAAGGGGCGCTAAAAGCTTCTCCAGTGCTTTTAGAGCCGATTATGAAAGTTGAGATCGAGGTTCCTGAGAACTTTCTTGGGGACGCGATCGGCGACCTGAATTCCCGCCGTGGCCAAATAGAAGGGATGGGTAGTGATGCCGGAATTGCCAAGGTAAATGCTAAAGTGCCATTGGCAGAAATGTTTGGCTATGCTACGGATATCCGATCTAAGACCCAAGGCCGGGGAATCTTTACGATGGAATTTAGCCATTATGATGAGGTGCCTCGGAACGTGGCTGAAACCATCATTGGTAAAAATAAAGGGAACGCATAAGCAAATCGAAAGAGGAACAAATAATTCATGGCACGCGCAAAGTTTGAACGGACTAAACCCCACGTTAATATCGGCACCATTGGTCACGTTGACCACGGTAAAACTACCTTAACTGCGGCAATTACCATGACCTTGGCGGCTCTCGGTCAGGCAAAAGCCAGAAAGTATGATGATATCGATGCGGCTCCCGAAGAAAAAGCTCGCGGGATTACCATTAACACCGCTCACGTGGAATATGAAACCACGACTCGTCACTATGCTCACGTGGACTGCCCAGGACACGCTGACTATGTGAAGAACATGATTACCGGGGCGGCTCAAATGGATGGAGCGATCCTGGTGGTGTCTGCGGCTGATGGCCCAATGCCTCAAACCCGCGAACATATCCTGTTGGCCAAGCAGGTCGGGGTTCCCAATATTGTGGTCTTTATGAATAAAGAAGACCAAGTGGATGACGCAGAACTGCTGGAACTGGTGGAATTGGAAATTCGCGAACTCTTGAGTTCTTACGATTTCCCCGGTGATGATATTCCCATTGTTTCTGGTTCAGCCCTGAAGGCTCTGGAAGCGATTACGGAAAAACCAACCATTAAGAAAGGTGACAACGAATGGATCGATAAGATCTACGCTCTGATGGATGAGGTGGATGCTTATATTCCGACTCCAGAGCGGGATATCGATAAGCCTTTGCTGATGGCTGTGGAAGATGTATTCTCGATCACAGGTCGGGGAACTGTCGCCACTGGCCGGATTGAGCGCGGTAAGGTGAAAGTGGGTGAAACTGTGGCTCTGGTAGGCATCAAAGATACCAAAACCACTACTGTCACCGGCGTGGAAATGTTCCAGAAAAGTCTGGATGAAGGGATGGCTGGAGATAACGTGGGGTTGCTACTCCGTGGGATCCAAAAAGAGCAGATTGAGCGCGGGATGGTGATTGCTAAACCCGGTTCGATTACCCCTCACACTCAGTTTGAGTCTGAAGTGTATATTCTCAAGAAGGAAGAAGGCGGTCGTCATACTCCCTTTTTCCCCGGCTATCGTCCTCAGTTCTATGTGCGAACCACTGATGTGACCGGAAAGATTAGTGCATTTACTGCTGATGATGGCAGTGAAGCTGAAATGGTGATGCCCGGCGATCGCATCAAGATGACCGTTGAACTGATTAACCCGATCGCGATTGAACAAGGGATGCGTTTCGCTATCCGTGAAGGCGGTCGCACCGTCGGTGCTGGCGTCGTTTCCAAGATCATCAAGTAGGATGACGCCGTGAAACAGCATCAGCTAAGTCGATTAGTTGACTGCTGTTTCTCTATTGCCTGGAGTCATCAGTTATTGATTCACTTGAAGACTCCAGCATTTTCCGTCTGACAACCGAACCTAGACAATTGAACTGAGTAAGAAATTAAACATGGCTACTATTGCACAGCAAAAAATTCGGATTCGTCTCAAGGCATTCGATCGCCGCTTACTAGACACTTCTTGTGAAAAGATTGTCGATACCGCCAACCGCACTAACGCTACAGCGGTCGGGCCAATTCCTCTCCCTACCAAGCGCAAAATTTATTGTGTGCTGCGATCGCCTCATATTGATAAGGATTCTCGCGAGCACTTTGAAACTCGGACTCATCGCCGGATTATTGATATTTATCAACCTTCTTCTAAGACCATTGATGCTTTAATGAAACTCGACCTGCCTGCGGGTGTGGATATCGAGGTCAAGCTGTAATTTTCTGAAGATTTATCCCGATTATTTTGCTGGATCGACCAGATAGTTTTTGGGCAGCAAAATTGGGAGTAAAAGGTGAATATGCTCAAGAAATATTCACCTTTTAACTAATAAAATCAATCCTGATTTTTTAATTATAAAAGGGGCAATCCTAACTAACGGATTGCCCCTTTTGAATTATGAGAATTATAATTGTAAAAATACCCCCTTAAGAAGGGGGTTTTGGGGGATGTTCTGGGGTATAACAGCAAGAAGTCTATTATTTCAGCTAATGGAAATATCTTCAAGATAGGCGATCGCTTCCCGTAGCTCCCACCGCTTTGGGCATAGAAGTAGGCGGAATGAATCTGGGAGTTTTTGGCTGAATAACACTGGGTTTATACTCGGGAACTAATCTTTGCAATTCTGTTTTGATCGCGGCAGTTTTATTAGATAAAGCTGCATTAAACAGGACATCTAGACAAGGATGTAAAAATTCCCAATGAATTTTTGGTTCGAGAGCGCAGAAAATCTTCGGGTGTTTTGTAGATCGAGCGGTGGCGCTATCAACCAGCAATTCTTCATGGAGCTTTTCTCCCGGTCGTAATCCGGTAATTTTAATTTCAATATCTTTTCCAGGAGTTAAGCCACTCAATTTAATCATCTGAATCGCCAGATCGTAAATCCGCACGGGATCGCCCATATCCAGTAAAAAGATTTCTCCCCCTTCACTCAAGGCGCCTGCCTGAATTACTAAACGAGCGGCTTCGGGAATTGACATAAAATAACGAGTCATTTCCGGGTGAGTCACGGTAATGGGTTTCCCTTCGGCAATTTGTTTGCGGAACCGGGGCACCACAGAACCACTGCTATCTAAAACATTGCCAAATCTGACGATGGTGAAGCGGGTGGGAATACCGGGGCGATCGGCTAATCCCTGGATAATTAATTCCGCCACTCGTTTGGTGGCACCCATGACATTAGTGGGACGCACCGCTTTATCGGTGGAAATTAAGACAAATTGTTTGACTCCACAGTCAATACAGGTCTTAGCAGCGGTTAAAGTCCCTAAAACGTTGTTCAAAATACCGGGTGAGGGGTTTGCTTCGACCAAGGGGACGTGCTTATAAGCTGCCGCATGATAGACCGTATCAATTTTATATTTGGATAAAGCAGAACTAAGCTGGTTTTCATCGGCTACTGAACCCAGACAAGGTACTTTGGTTAGCTGGGGATAGGTTTCCCCTAATTCCATATCGATGGTGTAGAGGGCAAATTCGCTCAGTTCATATAAAACCAGGCATCTAGGTTGCTGCTTGGCAATTTGCCGACATAACTCGGAACCAATCGACCCGCCCGCCCCTGTCACCAGAACATTTTTACCTGTAATGTTCATGCCCAAGAGGTCTGGGTCTGGTGCCACTTCTTCGCGACCGAGTAAATCAGCAATATCAATATCGCGGATTTCGCTGAGAGAAACTTTTCCAGAGAGGATTTCGCTAATACAGGGGACAGTTTTGACGGGAATGGCAAAATTTTGCAGCCGCTCCAGAATTTCTCGTTTTTTGACCCAGCCCACCGAAGGCATGGCCAATAAAATACTATCCGCTGATTTTTGGACGATTAGTCTGGGTATGTCTTTCGCCGCATAAACCGTTAACCCTTGAATCATTTGCTTGGTTAATGAAGGGTCATCATCCACGAAAGCAACGGCGTTATATGCTGGATGGATGGCTAGAGATTGGGCCAGTTGAGAACCCGCCGATCCGGCCCCGTAAATAATGACTCTCTCTGGGGCAGGACTTTGGCGATCGAGGAAATTGACGGTATTGACTAGCCAACAGATTGATAGCCGCAAGCCACTGACCAAGCTGAGGGTCAGCAGAGCATCATTAATTAAAACTGAGCGAGGTAGTTGTAAAAATTCTAGTAAGTACGCCAGTAAAACAAAAGCACCGGAACTGTACAGTACAGCCTTGGCACTGGTGAATAAGAATTCTAAGCCCGCATAGCGTAGTACAGGTCGATATAACCCCGTTGCCACAAACACCAAGGTCTTGGTGGTAATCAGCAAGACCAATAACCAACTGTACTGAAATGCTTCAGAAAAAGCACTAAGGGAACCAAACCGCAGTCCAAAGGCACCGTAAATCGCGATGACAAATAAACAAAGGTCTAGGCTGAGGAGAAGTCCGTGCTTCTGTTGCCTAGATAATGAGGCGGCTGCCTTTTTAATGGCAGTTGCCAGAGTTTTGAGTAGCATTTGCTGCATCATGGGAACTGTATCATCTCCTCTAGGGTCACTACAGTTTGATTCCTTGTGACTGTTTTGGAGCATAACTTGATTTATTCACTAGAGAATCATGTTAGATAAAGATAGTTCCCTTTATTTTCTGGAAACCACTTAAATTTACTTGGATCTTAAGACCTTTTGATCAAATGCTGATAATTTTAGTTAATTAGACCAAAAAAAACAACCTTTGGAAAGGTTGGGTTAAATTTTTATGAGTTTTTGAGCCATCTAAGAGCCTCAAGTTACTCAAAAAGTTACTAAATATTAGTTTCACTAATTTTGGCTTGACAAATCAGCATGATTATGGTATGTATCTAAATGATTTTCTCTTCAACCATTGAGATCCAAGCAGGTATTAGGTTTAAGCGATCGGGTATCAGCTTTTGGCTGATACCTGACTGCTGATGTCTCACTGCCGATCGCTTTTGGGCTTACTTTGCCACTGCGGGTGTGGCAAATTACTTGATTAAACTAACGTAAAATTATTTTCCGTAATTTCACTGACACTTACGCCGATCGCAGTCACTAATAGGCGATCGCTCGTGCGAATAAATGTATTATTTACATCGCCATCTATAGTTAACTGGTCAAAGGTTAAACCACTGGCTAACCCAATCATATCTTGCCCTAATTCAAAATCAAGAATTGTATTGCTACCGTCTTCGACCCTGAAGACAAAAGTATCACGACCTTCGCCTCCCATTAAGGTATCATTCCCTAAGTCACCACTGAGGAAATCATCCCCAGTTGAACCGCAAAGGTAGTCATCATTTTTCCCACCGTGTAAGGTATCATTTCCTTCGCCACCACAGAGAAAATCATTCCCTTGATTGCCATTGAGAAAATCATTATCTCCACCGCCGTAAAGAGTATCATTTCCTAAGTCACCAAATAGAATATCTGCCCCTAGGTTGCCTTTAAGAATGTCATTTTGTTTGCCCCCATGTAAGGTATCATTGCCCGCCCCTCCATCTAAGAAATCGTCGTCTTGATTTCCATTCATAAAGTCATTGCCATCCCCGCCCAGCAGGGTGTCATTGCCGAAATCTCCAAACAAGATATCATCGCCAATATTGCCGAATAAAATATCATTATCTTGACCTCCATGAATTAGGTCATTTCCCCCTTGACCATCAAGGAAGTCATTGCCCATATTCCCGTGCAATATGTCATTCCCGTCGCCGCCAAAAATATTGTCGTTGCCACTCATGCCCCGGATAAAATCATTGCCGCCAAACCCTTGTAATTCTTCCGGGATATCGCTACCAGTGATTATGTCATCTAAATCTGTACCATTCAGAATGGTTTCGACAATATTTGGGGTGATATTTGGGGTAGGAACTTCTGGGCAACCACAATTATTTGGAATAGCATTACTTGAATTATCACTGACCGTTGCCATCTCGGTATCCGGTAAAGGTTCTGGTGGCAACACAGGAGTCCAATTACTGATAGGTGAAAGATTGTCTGAATCGGGGGGTAGTGAATTCTGATTGTCTGTCTGGGCATTTACCGTGGCAGAAATAGTAAAATTGAACGGATTTTCATCACTATCATTGGTAGTGAAAGAGAGTTCACCGGATAAATTACCGGCGGTATTAGCATCTACTTGGACATCAAAAGTTGCCTGAGATTCTGGGGCTATAGTTGTCGGTAAATTTCCCACTAAACTAAATCCAGTTGGCAGTTGTAAATTACTCAGATTTAATGCCACATTGCCAGTGTTTTTGACGGTGAATGTTTTAGTAATAATGCTGCCAACAGTGGTACTGCCAAAATCCAAGGGTGTAGGGGTGCCATCAACAATATTATTACTGCTTTCAATAACTTCAATTTCTGGTATTTCTGGGGCAGCCAGAGGAAATTCATAAGCGCCACTATCCACCATAGCTGTGCCATTATTATCGCCGTCAACCGGACGAGGTTGGCCGTTTTGATCGGTGGTCGGTGCGCCGGTATTGACTCCGGCATCAATGGCGGGACTTCCTGCTAGTAAAGCATAAGATAATTGGCCATTGCCATTATCTTGTAATGGGCCGAGTTTGGGGTCAGCAATGGTAATATTGGCCGTGACGGTGACATCATTGGCAGCGGTAGTTTGTGGCCCCGGCCATTCAATGTTGCCACCCCCATCGAGAAGTTGACCTCCGGTTTGGTGCTTAATATTCCAAGGATTTCCCCCTTTATTGTTGTTAAAAATTGAATTGGTTGCAGTGGTATTCTGATTATTGCCCCAAAACGCCCCGCCCATAAAAGCGGCATAATTATCGCTGATTGTGCTATTAATAATTTGGGCTGGTTGGGTGGTATTAATCGCCATCGCTGCCCCCACACCAGTGCCACTGCCATCGGCTCCTTTGAGGGCTTGGTTGCCACTAAAGGTACTATTTATAATGGTGGTTGGCGTGCCTTCTCCAATCCACAAACCACCCCCCTGAGAATCAGCAATGTTATCGGCCAAGGTGGTTTTAGTAATTGTTAATTGACCATTTCCGGCTCTTAAACCACCGCCGAGGGCATCTCCTTTGGCATTTTTAATTACCGTATTATTAAGAATGGTACTTTCTTCAACAATGGCTTGATCTGGGGGATACATAAAGAGAAATAAAGCCCCACCTTGGCCTGCCCCTTGATTGCCCTCAAACCGACTTTGGCTAATCCGAATTGTCCCAGGATTTATGCCATCGTTCGGGGAAGCGCCATCAGTATAAATCGCACCACCATACCCATGATTCGCAGTTAAACCTGGGGTTGAATTATTATTCAGAAAAGTAGATTGTTCGATCGCTAGTTGGCTGAGGAGATTGTTAATTGCTCCCCCATTAATGCCTTTGTTGTTGGTAAATTGGCTGCCTTGAATGGTGGCTTGACTATCGCTCCAAATTAAAATTGCCCCACCACCATGTTCGCTGAGTTGACTATTATCATCTAGGGCTTGACTGCTATCATTGTTGTCAAATTCACTATTAATAATTGTGAGTTTACTGCGATAACCACTATAAATCGCCCCTCCACCTAAACCGCTGGCTTTGTTATTGTTAAATGTGGTATTTTCTACGGTGAGGGTAGTTTGTTGTTCGGTTCTAATTCCCCCCCCGGCACCAGCTTTGCCAATTCCCGTAGTTTGACCATTGGCAATGGTTAAATTTTTTAGGGTTAAATTGGTGGGTTGAAAGTCGGGAGTCCAACGCAGGTCAAATACGCGAGAAGCATTATTACCACTAATGGTTAAACCCGCCGAATTGCTACCATCAATAATTAAGTTTTTGTTGATGTCTATTTGCCCGGTGGTCAGGGTGATGGTGTTGTTTGCCAGACTAGAATCAAATTGAATGGTATCCCCAGAATTAGCCGTGGCGATCGCTTCTCGCAGAGAACCAGCGCCACTATCCGCTAAACTGGTTACGGTAATAATTCCCAAAACTCCGGGGTAATTATTCCGAAAAGTTTCTGATAAATTAAGGGGATTTTTTACCACACCTGTGGTATAATTTAAGTCCCAGGTTCCCCCTAAATTCTGATGCCCAATTAACCGATCTGTGGCGGCAATGGTGGCTTGAGTCAGTTGACTCAGTTTTTGGATGAACTTGGCTCCATATCCCGCCGCAATTTGACAGCTATAGAGGAAAATTTCTGGGATGTTCCATTGTTGAAGCTGCGGGGCGTAATGGTTGAGATTAAGTTGATTGATGGCCCGATCGCCTAAGTAAAGACAACCGGGACGACCATGAGCAAATAAATAAATCGCGTCAATTTGCCGATTTTGTTGCTGATAGTTTTTCAGGATGTTGGTGATTTGCATGAGGCGATCGCCTGCCTCATCTAGCACGATGACTTCAGCTTGATTATTGATACTCTTGACTAAGATAGGATAGTTTTCAATGCTGGCATCAATAAAAACTAAACGATTGAATCCATTGAAAGTTTCAGGGAAAGAAAAATTAGCGGAAATTCCAGGATAAGCCATACTACATACTCCAGGGGACAATTAGCTGGTAGATACACTCCTAGAGTTCTGTGAGATTGTTCTGTGAAAGATTTCTGTGAAATAGTTCTGTGATTTTTTTTGATGCGATCGCCCGATGTCTGGTTGAAATTATCCGTAATTTTACGGATAATTCCTGGAAATATTTTAAATATACCGATAACATTAAAAGACTATAATTCTGAAAAAAAAGTTTCTGACTTGGAATTATGCTAATTTATTTTGTCACAAAAAAAAGGCTGTAATTAAACAGCCAGAACCAAACTAATAATTACTTAGGGCAAGGGTTTCAACATGAATAGTTGAATAACCAGAATGTTTTTACACTAAAGTAAAATTATCGGCGGTCATGGCACTGACATCCACTCCAGTGACAGTCACTAATAGGCGATCGCTCGTGCGAATAAATGTATTATTTACATCGCCATCTATGGTTAACTGGTCAAAGGTTAAACCACTGGCTAACCCAATCAAATCTTGTCCTAACTCAAAATCAAGAATTGTGTTGCTACCGTCTTCGATTCTGAAAACAAAAGTATCACGACCTGTTCCTCCCATTAAGGTATCATTGCCTAAGTCACCACTGAGGAAATCATCCCCACTTCCTCCATTGAGAATGTCATTTTCTTTGCCACCGTGTAAGGTATCATTTCCTTCGCCACCACAGAGAAAATCATTGCCTTGATTGCCGTTGAGAAAATCATTTTCTGCGCCCCCGTAAAGGGTGTCATCTCCTAAATCACCGAATAGAATATCTGACCCTAAGTTGCCTTTGAGAATGTCATTGTTTTGACCACCATGCAAGGTATCATTGCCCAACCCGCCATCTAAGAAATCTTCGTCTTGATTTCCATTCATAAAGTCATTGCCATCTCCGCCCATGAGGGTATCATTTCCTAAATCTCCAAACAAGATATCATCGCCAATATTGCCGAATAAAACATCATTATCTTGCCCCCCATGAATTAGGTCATTTCCGGCTTGACCATTAAGGAAATCATTGCCCATATTCCCGTGCAATATGTCATTTCCATCGCCGCCGAAAATGTTGTCGTTGCCACTCATTCCCCGAATAAAATCATTGCCGCCAAACCCTTGTAGTTCTTCCGGGATATCGCTACCAGTGATTATGTCATCTAAATCAGTACCATTCAGAATGTTTTCGACAATATTCAGGGTGAAAGTTGGGTTAGGAACTTCTTGGCAATTGTCAGAAAAATTGGCGGTATTATTGGCGATCGCATCACTATTACTGCCTCCAGTTAAAGAGTCAGTCGTACCGGGGTCGGTCGTACCGGGGTCAGTCGTACCGGGGTCAGTCGTACCGGGGTCAGTCGTACCGGGGTCAGTCGTACCGGGGTCAGTCGTACCGGGGTCAGTCGTACCGGGGTCGGTCGTACCGGGGTCAGTCGTACCGGGGTCGGTCGTACCGGGGTCAGTCGTCACCGTCGCTGCAATGAAAAAATTAAAGGGGTTTTCATCACTATCATTGGTAGTGAAAGAGAGTTCACCGGATAAAGAACCTGCGGTATTAGCATCTACTTGGACAGCAAAATTTGCCTGAGAAGCTGCGGCCAAGGTAGCAGGTAAACTGCCGACTAAACTAAATCCAGTTGGCAGTTGTAAATTACTCAGATTTAATGCCACATTGCCAGTGTTTTTGACGGTGAATGTTTTAGTAATAATGCTGCCAACAGTGGTACTGCCAAAATCCAATGGTGTAGGGGTGCCATCAACAATGTTATTACTGCTTTCAAGGACTTCAATTTCAGGGACTTCTGGGGCAGCCAGAGAAAATTCATAAGCGCCACTGTCCACCATAGTTGTGCCATTATTGTCTCCATCAACCGGACGAGAATTGCCATTCTGATCGGCGGTCGGTGCGCCGGTATTTACTCCTGCATCAATGGCGGCACTTCCTGCTAGTAAAGCATGGGTTAATCGGCCATTGCCATTATCTTGTAATGGGCCTAGTTTGGGGTCAGCAATGGTAATGGTGGCTGTGGCATTGTAATCATTCGCCAAATTTGTCAGTTTTGCTGGCCATTGAATGTTGCCACCGAGGTCAGTTAATTGCCGACTTGTATGTTGTTGAATGTTCCAATCATTTGGTCCATTATCAGCGGTGTTGTTAGCAAAAATGGTATTTTTGACGCTGACAGCTTGGTTAGCAGGCGCTACCAGAGCACCGCCAACCCATCCGGCGGAATTGTTGGCAAAGGTGGTATTAATAATATCTGTTGGAGCACCAATAACCATTGCCCCACCGTTACCACTGGTGGTTTGGCTGAGGGCTTTATTCCCGGAAAAAGTGCTGTTGGTAATTGTGGTGGGTGCGAAATTAAACCAGACTCCACCCCCGGAATTAGTAGCGGTATTATTGGCAAATGTGGTGTCAGTAATTGTGAAGCCTTTATTGGCTGCATTGTTTAATTGCGCGATCGCCCCGCCATTTCCGGGACCCCCGCCATTTGGCAGTTCTAAGATTTGATTATTGATAAAAGTGCTGCCAGAAATCTCCACATTATCTTGAGTGCCGGTGTATAAATAAGCTGCCCCACCTTCGCCCCGACCTTTATTGCCTTCAAATCGACTATTTGTAATTTTAATTGTCCCAGATGTACTATCATCTCTGGTACTGGCGCGGTCAGTATAAATCGCCCCGCCATAGCCTCTTAAAAATGGATTTGATTTGCCAGTATCGTAGAAAGCAGCGGTGGTATCGTTGTTGAGAAATGTGGAATCTTCAATGGTGACTTTGCCATTGAGACTGTTAATAGCGGCGCCGTTAATCCCTTTGTTGTTGGTAAACTCGCTATTTCTGACAATTAGGTTATTTGGTCCCCAAAAAGCGATCGCTCCTGCCCCTCGTTCATCGTTGGCAGCAGTGGCAATATTACTGTCAAATTTACTGTTGTTAACGGTGAGATTGCCTTCAAAGGCGATAAAAACTGCCCCACCTCCTTGGTCGGCCACATTATTATTTAATTGGACATTTTCTAGGTTGACACTCCCTTGGTGTTCCGTAGCGATCGCCCCACCCCGTTCAGGAGTATAAGCCTTTTCTAGGGTTAAATCTTTAACGGTTAATGTGGTAGGATTGACTGAAGTAGATTTTAGCAGAAAGATCCGCGAAGCATTATTCCCACTGATGGTTAAACCCGCCGCTTCTGCACCGTCAATGGTGAGATTTTTGCCTACGGGAATTTCTATCTGACCAGAGGTAAGAGTAATAGTTTGATTGGCTAAATTTGAGGCGAATTTAATCGTATCCCCATTTTGGGCTTGGTTGATGATTTCTCGCAGGGAACCCGACCCACTATCCGCTAAACTGGTGACGGTTAACAGTGCTAAAATTCCGGCGTAATTTTCTCGGACTTTAGCCGCTAATGGGTTGGCACTTTTTATTTCTCCCGTAGTAAATTCTAAATCCCAGTTGCCGCCATATTTTTTACTACCAGTTAGGCTGACGGATGCGGCGACATTTGCTTCCGTAATTTCACTGAGTTTATTGACAAAATCACGACCGGATTCAGCGGCAACGTGGCAACTATAAAGCAGTATTTCTGCCGCTTGCCATTGTTTTAATTGCGGGGTATAATGTTCTAAGTTAGATAGGTTAATGCTGCGATCGCCTAAGTAAAGGCATCCCGGACTCCCGTGGCAGAAAATATGCACCGCATCAACCCTACCAACTTCTGCGGTATATTCGGCGATCGCTTGAGTAATTTTGTCTATACCATTGTCAGTGCGATCGATGACAAAAACCGGGCTATTCTCAGCTACTCCAGAGAATAAAAGCTGCCAATTATCTAGACGGCTATCAATAAATGCGATCGAATTTCCGAGAAAATACTGATGATGAATTGTTGTCTGACTGGCAAATAAATTAGCGATCATTAGGAAGACTCCAGAACACTCTTATTCCCTGATACATACTTGCGGTTCGTTTATCAGGACAATTTGAAAAAAATTCACCCAATTCAAAAAAAATAATTGATTTAGATATAATTTAAATAAAATAGGCGTACAATCATAATGCCGTCTACTTTTGATTGTATGCTGGGATTTGCTATTGTTTTACTGGCCTCGTTTTTTTTCTGTTTCCAAAATGTGATTGTCAGAATTTTGTTTAATCAATACACAATGTTTGGAGAGTTTTTGATTGGCGGATATGTTGTCCCCACTTTAGAAAATTCTTTTTTGCTGCTGTTTATGCGGATGATCTTAGTGGTGCCATTAATGGCAGGGTTGTCCAGCAAACTATATTCCCACACTTGGCAAGATATTCGAGAATTAAAGCATTCTGAATCCCGCATTATGTTGTGGCGATCGCTTGCTGGAGGACTGTTAATGTTTCTCTATTTAGCCCTCCTTTATCTCTCCATTGGCTTAATTGAAACGGGAATTGCCCTGACCTTATTTTTTACTTATCCCGTCTTTACTGCCCTATTTTCTTGGCAATTATTTGGCAGTTCTCCCAGTCGGTTTCGCTGGCTAGTCATGGGTTTAATTTTATCTGGCAGTTTTTTAACAATTCCCCATCACCAAAGTAGCGACCAGAGTTATAGTCTGGTGGGGGTAATTTTGGGCATTGCATCGGGAATTACTTATGCCCTTTATACGGTGAATGCCCAAAAAATATTTGAAGACAAAATGCATCCCGTTCCCTTTACTTGGATCAGTTTTGCTACTACTTTGGTACTTGCTGGCATCAGTTTATTCATTTGGCATAACCCTAACTATGAACTGAACTGGGCACCCCTGTGGGTGGGGGGACTTTTATCGGCGATCGTCACTTTGACCGGACATTTGATGAATAATTTTGGGATTCGTTTAATTGGGGCAACTTCCGCCTCTATGATCGGCGCCAGTAACCCCGCTTTGACGGTAATTTTGGCCTGGTTGACAATTCGAGAAACTTTGAATTATTGGCAACTTTTCGGTGTGATAATTGTGACATTGAGTGTCGCCATGCTCAGTTTAGAACATCGGCGATCGCCGTAAAAAATAGACAAAAATAGACAATTTTTGTAGAGGCAATGCTTCCGTGTTTGCCTACATAGCAGTTATTATTCTGATTACAAAGCTTTTCTGGATTCCCGCCTTCGCGGGAATGACAGTTTTTTTACTTTATAACTCTGAAAAGTGCTATGCTATATTTTGCGAATAAATGTTAATAATTAATTTTTATGATTATGAACGAAAATCGGTTAAATCGACCCCATACAACGGTGGTATTGGCTATGAGTGCTGATGGGAAAATTTCTGATGCCATGCGATCGCCCATCTTATTTGGTTCTGCCGCAGATAAAGCCCATTTAGAAACACAGGTTGCCCTAGCGGATGCGGTGTTAGGTGGGGCGGGAACTCTGCGGTCTGGCGGTTCGGCTATGCCCGTAAGCAATCCAGAATTATTAGCCGAAAGAAAGCAACAGGGAAAACCTCCACAACCGATACAAATTATTTGTTCGCGATCGGGCAAAATTGACCCGCAAATCCGTTTTTTTCAGCAACCGATTTCCCGTTGGTTAGTCACCACTAAAATAGGAGTAAAAAATTGGCAATCCCAGTCTTCCTCTGATGAATTAAATGAATTAAATAATAAATGGGAGCAGATTTTTACCTTTGAAACTCCAGAAGGAGAGGTGGATTTATTGGCGGCTTTAGCCCATTTTGCCCAAATGGGACTCGATCGCCTAGCAGTTTTGGGCGGTGGTGAACTGGTGGGTTCTTTGCTGACCATTGATGCCATTGATGAGTTATGGTTGACCGTCTGTCCTTTACTTATTGGGGGCGATCGCGCCCCAACTCCGGTAGATGGCCCAGGCTTGCCCACCTATAAGGCGCCCCGCTTGCAACTCTTGGAAGTTAAACAGGTGGATCAAGAGTTATTTTTGCACTATTCAATCAAAAATTGAGTTTCTTAGGTTTTAGTTAGCTTTTCTCGTGAGATTGGATTACCCTAGAGTTTAACCCTCTATTCTTTTGTGATTATGCTCGAACAGATTAAATCTCATATTTCTGTTGCCTGGATTCACAGTATTCAAGAAATTCCCCAAGAACCGTGGGATGCCATGGCCACTTCTTTAAAAACGCCTTTTTTAGAGTGGAATTGGTTGCATAATCTCGAAAGATCGAATAGTGCGGTGGGAAAAGCTGGTTGGTTGCCCACTCATTTAACCGTTTGGCGTGGAAAAGAACTAATTGCTGCCGCCCCGCTTTATTTAAAAGGTCACAGTTATGGGGAATTTGTTTTCGATCATCAATGGGCGGATTTAGCTTATCGTTTGGGCATTGAATACTATCCCAAAATGCTGGGTATGAGCCCATTTACCCCCGCTACGGGATATCGATTTTTAATCGCCCCTGGAGAAGATGAAGATACATTGACCGAGTTAATGGTCAGGGAAATCGATCGCTTTTGCGATCGCGAAAATGTATCCGGTTGCAATTTTCTCTATGTCGATCCAGAATGGCGTTTAGTCATGGAACGTCACGGCTTTGTCAGTTGGTTGCACCATAGCTATATTTGGGAAAATAAAGGTTTTAATACCTTTGATGATTACCTGGGAATTTTTAACGCTAACCAACGGCGGAATATTAAACGAGAACGAAAGGCGATCGGCCAAGCGGGTTTAGTGGTAAAAATACACCACGGCGAAGACATTCCCCATAGTTTATTCCCTCAAATGTATAAATTTTATAGCGACCATTGCGATAAGTTTGGCTGGTGGGGCAGCAAATATTTAACCAAAAATTTCTTTGAAATGCTCCATCATAATTATCGCCACCGAGTGGTATTTATTGCCGCTTATCCCGAAGGGGAAGAACATCACCCGGTAGCTATGTCTTTTTGTGTGACTAAAGGCGATCGGCTTTATGGGCGATATTGGGGCTGCAATCAAGAAATTGATTGTCTCCACTTTGACGCTTGTTACTATTCACCGATTGAATGGGGAATTCAAAATGGCATCCAACTCTTTGACCCTGGGGCTGGGGGACAACATAAAAAACGCCGAGGATTTCCTGCTATGCCCAATCATAGTTTACATCGCTTTTATAATCAGCGTTTTGGTCAAATTTTACGGCCTTATTTAAATGAAGTCAACAAAATTGAACAACAACAAATCGATGCTATTAATCAGGATTTGCCTTTCAAACAAACCTTACCTGAATTAAAATTTTAAGGTGAGCATTCACCTGTAGGGGCGAAGCATTCGCGCATTTATCTGTGGGATAAACCAACCAATGATTGCCGCGAATGCTTCGCCCTATTGCTGTACGGCAAAAAAATAACCGCGCCTCACCCAAACGCCCGATCGCGATCGCCACAAATCTGGGAAATATTACCATAGAATAGTCTTTTCAAAAATAATCCTCAGAATTGTCTATAAATCATCACAAAACCATGAGCAACTTTACTGACTTCTCCCAACACGGCTATCAAATCATCAGCCAACTCGGTGAAAACCACCTCGGTGGTCGCGTCACCTACCTCGCAGAACGCCAAACCTCTGCAACACAAACCGATAAAGTCGTCATCAAGCAATTTCAATTTGCCCTTATGGGGGCAACTTGGGCAGAATACGACGCCTACTCCCAAGAAATTACCATGCTGCGGCAGCTAAATCATCCCGGAATTGCCAAATATATTGATGCCTTTCAAACCCCGGACGGCTTCTGCATGGTAC
>JAABRM010000067.1 GCA_011390955.1 Oscillatoriales cyanobacterium
AAGACCGCAGTGGCTTCTCTACTTGGGGAGACCCCAAGACCGCACTGACTCACCAGTTGCTCTACTTGGGGAGACACGCCACTTGCTCTACTTGGGGAGACACGCCACTTGCTCTACTTGGGGAGACACGCCACTTGCTCTACTTGGGGAGACCCCAAGACCGCAGTGGCTCCCCAAGACCGCAGTGGCTCCCCAAGACCGCAGTGGCTCCCCAAGACCGCAGTGGCTCCCCAAGACCGCAGTGGCTCACCGTAACGCACCAAACCGGAGGCAATTTTTTCATCGTATTTTTCATCGTAGGGTGTGTTATTTCTCTAAGCTTCATCCCATTCGCGATCGCTGATTCCTGCTTGTCTGAGTATTTCTTTAACTAAGCTTACTGAAATATCCTGACTGCCATGAGGGTTAGGAATCCGAATTTTTTGCCCATTTTTTTTCATAAATTGATGATTTTTGCCTGCAAATGGCCCAGCATAACCCAAAGCTTTGAATTTTCTAATTAATTCTCGGCGTGAAATAACTGATGGCATAATTAAACCTCCGCGACTTCAGAAACTTTAATTTCTAAGTCATCGACAACCGGCAATTCATCGCCATCTTGCAATTTAATGATTAACCATTCTTCTAAGGCTGAAATTAAATCATTGCGGCATTCTTCCACCGTGACTCCATTTCCCCAAACTCCTTCAAACCCAGCTATTTCAGCAAACCAAGTACCATCATCTAGCTTTTTATACTGAGCATACTTTAAAGCAGTTTCACAATATCTAACTAATATCATTGTCATTAAATTTTTCCTCCTAATTTAGGTATATCTATTTGATATAATGTAAAGGTCAATGACTATTAAAGCTTAATAAATTAACCCCCCACAGATAAATCAGTTCCTTCAGGCAAATATTTGCTCCAGTCTCTTGACTGGGGTTCCCAAACTCCATCTAAACGGTCAACCAATAACTAACAACTAATAACTAACAACTAAGTAGGTGAACATAATTAATTGCACTTTTCGTTCCCCACCGTAAATCCTTGGATTCCCGCCTATAGCCTTTGGCATGGGCTTCGCCTAACGCGGGAATGACAGTTTTTCTTCCGATATGGTCTGCATTTATTTCTGCTCACCTACTTAATAACTAACAACTAATAACTAACAACTAATAACGAATAAAAAAAGAGTCGGATAATAGCTGACGCTATTTTCCGACCCCGAACCCCGATAATGAAGGCGGCACCCAGATTTGAACTGGGGGTAAAGGATTTGCAGTCCTCTGCCTTACCACTTGGCCATGCCGCCTTGCTTCCGACTTATCATTGTAGCAGACCGATCCAGAAAAAGGCAAGGATTTGGCAAAAAAATTTTTTCTGGGGGGCGCATAAGCTGATATATAAATATTAGTTGCCGGTTTTGGAAGCGCATCAATGGTTTATCCTGCCCCCCTGCGAATTGCTCAATTGACAGATTTGCATTTGTTTGCCGACCCTGGGAAGAAGATGATGGGTCTGGCAACGGCTCGGTCTTTCCAAGCCGCGATCGCACATTTGCAAGAGTTAGAGCATCAGCCTGATATCTTGTTGCTGACTGGAGATTTGTCTCAGGATGAGAGCCCGCAGTCTTATGAGTATTTGGCTAATATTTTACGTCCTTTAGGGATTCCGACTTATTGGATACCGGGCAACCATGATGATTTGTTGGCAATGAGGCGGATTTTGTCGAAATCGCCGATTTATCTGAATAAGTCGGTGCAGGTGGGCAATTGGCATTTTATTCTGTTGTGTTCTAATGTTCCGGGTCGCGTTGATGGGGAAGTTTCGGCGACGAGTTTGAGTTGGTTGGAGAAGCAGTTAAAATTGGCAGGCGATCGCCATGTAGCGATCGTGATGCATCATCCCCCATTGGCGATCGGGTCGGAATGGATCGATCGCCTGGGTTTGAAAAATGCCGATGCTTTATTTGCCATTCTCGATCGCTATCCGCAAATTAAAATTATGCTCTGCGGTCACGTTCACCAAACCTGGGACACGAAGCGAGAACAAATCCGCTATTTCACCACCCCCTCTACTTGCGTGCAGTTTCTGCCCAAGAGTGTGGATTTTGCGATCGATCCCGAAGCATTTCCCGGATATCGGTTATTAACGATTTATCCTGATGGTGGTTGGGAAACCAAAGTTGAGCGCGTGGCTTTTGCCTATCCCCCTCACCTGGGAAAAGACTGATAAATTATCGGAGATGTTAATAAGTCAAATTGAGCGATCGCTAAAATATGGCGATCGCTACAAAGGTAAATATTAAACACGATTCGCTAATTCTTCAGCATAAGCAGTTTTAGCAATAATTTCTAAATCACGAACACAGTCACCCACGGAAATTCTGAGCTTATGAGCATAAACAACACCATAAAAGTCGATTTCTGCTTGTTGTCGTCTGGTTGCCTCTGTTAAAAAGTCATCATCTTGAGAGAATAAAACCCGCTTCAATTCAGTAGCTCGATCGAGTATCACCGGATCTGCAAAGCCACTACGTCCATCTTCTTGCACCGTCAATACATCTACATCTCGCATTCTTAACCCAGTGGTAATCGCTCGATGGACATTTTCATCGATATAAAAAGCAATGCTCATTAAATCAATCCTTCTTTACGCAGTCTTTTTGATAAAGGAGATTCTCCGGCTTCTAAGCGTAGTTTCTCGCTATACTCAAAGCGACTTTTCATATCCGCATCAATTTCTTCTTTGTGTTCCCAATAATAAGCTAAAGCTGAATGAATCTGACTCATATTCAAATGAGGATACTGAAAATGTAGTTCTTCTGGACTCCATCCATAAGCCTGAACAGAAGTCACTAATTCTACAACTTTCATCGATGTTCCGTTAATAAATGGCACTTGATGCTCATCAAGGAGAATATGTTTATACTCAGTGGTTGTTACTAGGGTCATAATCTTAAATAACTATTTAATGAATATTTTTCATGCTATTTCCGAATAAATTTTACCATCTAACCGTCGTCCCTGGACGGAATTTTGTAGCCTTTCTGACAAACGATGGTAATATTGCGGATATACCGGCAAACGGGGGACTAATTCCCAACCCCCTGGGGCTAAAATTTCCGCCAGTTGTTGATGGTGGGGATGGGGATAATCAGGATTTACTTCATCCCACGGCCCGATTCCTCCTAAGTCTCTAGCCCCTGCTTCTAAACAAGCAAGTAATATTTGGGGTTGGGTGACAAGATTAGGGGGAATTTGAATAGTTATGTTACCCGGGAGAATTTGACGCGCGATCGCCACTACTTCCGGCAATTCTTCCAGATTAAAACCCGGTGCATCTGAGGTTTGTTGGCTGCCTAAACTATAAGGTTGCAGGATAACTTCTTGGATATGTCCCCACTTTTCCTGGATCTGCGCGATCGCCCCTAAAGTTTCTTGTCGATCCGCATCAGATTCGCCAATTCCTAATAATAATCCCGTCGTAAAAGGAATCTCTAATTTTCCCGCCCATTCTAACTGTTCCAGTCGTAAAGATGGCAGTTTACTTGGAGCATATTTATGCACATTTGTCAATAGGTTTGGGGTTATTTGTTCCAACATTAACCCCATTGACACATTTACTTCCTTCAGGTTTGCCATTTCTGCAAAAGTCAAAATACCCGCATTTGTATGGGGTAAAAATCCCATTTTTAAAGCCAATTCTCCTAACTCATAAATTCCTTGAAACCAGGCTTTACGGCGGTAACTTTCGGGATGAACTTCTCCACTGAGAATTAAAATTTCTATGGTATCTGTATCCGCTAAAGACTTCAGAATTTTTTCCGCTTCCAGCAAACTTAGCCACGGACTTTTACCCGGTTCTTCCCGAAAATTACAATAACTACAACGATTAAAACATTCGTAAGTGTGTACCAGGGTATAAGCTGGACTATAAGTAATAATTTTAGCTGTCAAATTAGGAAATAGCATTAATTTGATTTAAGAATTATTCAATGGGAGATTATTTGATGGTTTTTTCACCTGATGATATTTATACCAATTTCAACAATTATTGCTACAATTACTAGGTTTAGTTCCCAAGTTCTAGTCTGGAAGGGCACAACGTCCTTCATGTTCCTGTTCCCTGTTCCCTGTTCCCTGTTCCCTGTTGCCTGTTGCCTACCGCGAAGCGCTATAACAATTATGAAGGACACAGCATTGCTGTGTCCCTACGATCGCAATATTCAACAAATGAAAAACAGCCGAGGAATTGTCAGCAGATTCTTGGCATATCAGGCTATTCTTAGAAATAATCTTATCAATA
This sequence comes from Oscillatoriales cyanobacterium, assembly GCA_011390955.1. Lineage (GTDB taxonomy): Bacteria > Cyanobacteriota > Cyanobacteriia > Cyanobacteriales > Laspinemataceae > Planktothricoides. The sequence goes on from JAABRM010000067.1 coordinate 4,291, forward strand.
AAATATCAACCTGGACAGGATTATCTTTGGTTGAAAGGTCATTAGTCATTAGTTATTGGTCATTGGTCATTGGTATTTTCCCCGATCGCAAAAGCCAATTAAAGCAAATTCAAGCAAAGCGAAGCAAACTAAAGCACATTAAAAAAGGCGCTGATTAGGCGATGATTAACTGTATAATTAACCATGAATGATATCTAAAATCAAGCCTTCTCTGGCCATCACTGAGTTAGGAAATACTTCTTTAACTTGCGCCCCAATGCCATCGAGAACTTGATCGCTATGGGTGGGTTCGTGGTGGAAAATAATTAACTTTTTCACTCCTGCTGCTTTGGCAATTCTCACCGCTTCTTGCCAGGTAGAATGTCCCCATCCATATTTAGGGGATTTGGGGCTATTGTATTCTTCATCGGTGTACATGGCATCATAGATTAAGACATCAGCATTTTGGGCAAGATGCAGCACATTTTCATCCATGCGATCGGGGAAATGTTCCGTATCGGTACAGTAAAATACCGAATGCCCTTGCCAAGTAATTCGATAGCCCATTGCGGTATTTGGGTGATTTAATGGCCCGGTTTCAAACAGAATATCATCAATATAAAACGGTTCCCCACAGATTAATTCATGGAAGGTGATATCGGCTTTCATTCCAGAAAGGGGTACAGGGGAATTCGGATGAAGTACCCGTTCGAGAAAATGCTGTTTCATGGATTCGCCATTGGGGGGAACAGACCCATAAATATGAAAGCGATTTCCGGGGATAAATACTGGTTTAAAAAAGGGAAAGCCTTGAATATGATCCCAGTGATAATGGGTGAAAAACATATAGGCTTCTAAAGGGTGTGCTTCGATTAAGCTTTGACCGAGAACTTGCAAGCCGGTTCCCCCGTCAAAAATCATGTGTTTGCCGCCGATGTACATTTCCAAACAGGAAGTATTGCCACCATAGCGGACGGTATCTTTTCCTGGAGTGGGAACGCTGCCGCGTACCCCCCAGAATTGAATGAAAAAATCAGAAGAATGGCTCATAGTTTATTTGACGATTCCCGCTAGGTGGGCATCTGCTTCCCTGGTTTTCCGTTGCGGAAAATATGCTGAGGAAGGGATGAGAGAAAAACGGGGCGGGTCTTACCGTTTTTCTGTCTATATTATTCGTTGTTTGTTGTTAGTTGGTTGTTGTTGGTTGGTTGTTGTTGGTTGGTTGTTGGTTGAAGCCAACTTTACCCCAAATGACAAAAAACAAATAACAAATAACAAATAACTAACAACAAATAACCAACAACAAACAACTAACCACTAATTTATATTTAATGTGCCACATTGACCCTGATGACGCAAAAGATGATCGCATAGTACCAGTGCGACCATTGCTTCAACCATTGGCACTGCCCTGGGTAGGACGCAGGGATCGTGGCGACCTTTGGCAGTCAACATGGCTTCTTCTCCGGTATTGGTGACTGTGCGTTGTTCTTTCCGAATTGTAGCAGTTGGTTTAAAGGCCACTCGGATAATAATGTCTTCACCGTTGGCAATGCCACCTTGAATTCCCCCGGATTGGTTGGTGGCGGTGCGAATATTGCCGGTTTCGTCTATATAGAATTCATCGTTATGTTCTTTGCCGGTGAGTTCGGTGCCCGCAAACCCCGAACCAATTTCAAAGCCTTTTGAGGCAGGTAGGGACATGACTCCTTTGGCTAAGTCCGCTTCGAGTTTGTCAAAGACTGGAGAACCTAAGCCTTTGGGGACTTTTCGGGCGACACATTCAACAACACCGCCAAGGGAGTCCCCTTCGCGGCCAATTTTTTCGATGAGGGCGATCATTTGTTCGGCGATCGCCGTGTCAGGGCAACGCACGATGTTGCTTTCTACTTGTTCCAGGGTGACGGTGGCTGGGTCGATCGCCCCTTCTAAGTCTTTGATCCGTTTGACATAGCCGATAATTTCTACCCCGGCGACTTGGGCGAGGATTTTTTTGGCGATCGCCCCGGCAGCGACTCGACCAATAGTTTCTCGCGCTGAAGATCGCCCCCCTCCTTGCCAGTTTCTAATGCCATATTTAGCATCGTAAGTGGCATCCGCATGAGAGGGGCGATATTTAGTCGCCATGTCGCTGTAGTCTTGGGGTCGAGTGTCCTGGTTCCGCACCAAAATGGCGATCGGTGTCCCCAGGGTTTTACCCTGAAAAACCCCCGAAAGAATTTCACAAGTGTCCGTTTCTTTGCGTGGGGTGGTGATTTTACTTTGTCCGGGACGCCGCCGATCTAGCTCAAACTGGATTTCGGCGGCAGAAATTTCGAGTTGTGGAGGACACCCATCGATCGCAACGCCGACGCCACCGCCATGAGATTCGCCAAACGTGGTAATTCTGAAAAGATGTCCGAATGTGTTGCCCATGATTTATGAAAAAGCCTGTGAAAAAAAGCCTCTGGGTCTAGTATTTTAGCCGAAGTTGATCCCATCGGCTTGCCCCTAGGTTGCTTTGCATTATAGCGGCTTGTTTGTCAGACAATAATCTGGATGCCATCACAGAGGCGATCGAGTCCCTGGTATTTATTCCTGGTATTTGTAGATGCGATCGCTAATGGATTAAAGAGATTCACTGTAAGCATCAACAGGATTAATGTCTGACAATGTTATTTAACATGGATATTTAACATGGATATTCAGCATGGATATTCAGCATGGGGATTCAGCATTGATTTAATACTGAAGTTGCGGCGCATAAGGCGATCGGGGGGAAGAGGCGCGATCGCGATCGCTCCCAGAGTGAAGCAAACTCAGATAAGTGGGCTGTTGCCCGCCTGGGGGATAATGGGGAGAAGCCTGACTATCCATCGGATGTCTTTCCATCGGCGGCGATTGATATAAACCGATCGCCCCATCCAATTTCGCCTGAGCCAAATTCGCCCCCGCCAAATCTGCCCCGGTTAAATTTGCCCCGGTTAAATTCGCATTCAGCAAATTAGCGTTTCTCAAATTTACCCCGGTCAAATCCGCATCAGTCAGATCCGCATCCACCAACCGAGCATCCGTCAGTTGAGCATTGCTTAGATTAGCGCCTCTCAGCTTGCTTTGTCCCAAATTCGCCCCAGTCAGATTTGCCCCAGTCAGCTTACTGCCATTCAACGTAATTCCAATTAGATTCGCCCCTTCCAGGTTGGCTCCACTCAGGTCAGCATTGGTTAAATCGCTATTAACTAAATTCGCAAACACCAAATCCGAACCCCCCAAATGGGCTTGGATCAATTTAGCATCCAAAAAATTCACCCCTTGAGCATCAATGCCACTCAGATTTGCTCCCTGTAAATCCGACCCGACAAAATTAGCAAAACTTAAATCAGCCCCGCTGAGATTGGCATGACTCAGATTTGCCCCATTCAAATTAGCAAAGATTAGATGCGCCCCACTGAGGTCAGCCTTACTCAGATTGAAACCTGCCAGTTGGGCATCGCGCAGATCCCCTCCTTGACATTGTTTGCTGGATAATAAGCGTTTAATATGCGCGGGATTGCTGGCCATATTCTTTTTTGTACTCCTGCTTTGCTTGGTTGATTTAGTCGCTCGAAAGTTTTCCGTCACTGTCAGGCGATCGGCAGTGGTTTCACTACTGAAACGCCAACATTTACTAGGATGTACAAACCAACTCTAGGCAGGTCAGGATAATTATTTTGAGCCAGGGGTGCGGGGGAGCGGGGGAGCGGGGGAGCAGAGGAGCGGGGGTGCGGGGGTGCAGGGGAGGTGTGGCGGCTTCCCCTACACCCTACACCCTACACCCTACACCCTACACCCTACACCCTACACCCTCTATTCATTATCAATTATCAATTATTAATTATCAATTATTAATTATCAATTATCAATTATCAATTATCAATTATCAATTATCAATTATCAATTATCAATTGACTGACCGGCTGATAGGTGGCAAAAATCTTTCTCACTAAAGGCACATGAGCCGCCGCTTCAATCCACAGCCGAGCACCGCATGGGCCGGTTTCGTGGGGAGTGTACACGATGCGGCATGGGCCATTTATCTCTAATTCGTGGCATTCGTGTTGATTTTTGCCTTCTTTGACCACAATCGGCGGCTCGTTCTGGCCTTCTTTGGCGTTCTTGCCGATGGTTTGCCGGTTGACCAGGATGCAGGTTTCAACTTGGCGGGGGCGCTTGTACCAGGTGCCCTTGGGTCCCTTGCCCCGTTCTTCGATGACCGGCATTCCGTTAAATAAGGGGATAACCCAGTTGCGGCCTTGCTTTTCGGCTCCTCTGACTCGGCCTTGTTGCAGGAGAATGCGGAGTCTGACGGTGGAAATGCCTAGATGATATGCTGCTTCGGTGGTGCCGATATGGGTGGGGGTGCTGGTTGGGTTGCTCATTTTTCCGGGGTTTTTACTACATCGTAATAGTACGATAGCAAGGATGAATCAGAATGTCAAGGGTTTTTTGTTGGTTGTTGGTTGTTGGTTGTTGGTTGTTGGTTGTTGGTTGTTGGTTGTTGATTGTTGGTTGTTGGTTGTTGATTGTTGGTTGTTGGTTGTTTACTACATCGTAATAGTAAGGATTGGCAGCGGATGGGATAACGGATTGGCAGCGGATGAATTGGCTATTTTATTTTTGGATAGCGATCGCTTCCAGGAAGAAGAAACCGGGTTTCTTTTGGGCATCCCACCGATAACCGTAATTTTCACCACAGAAACCCGGTTTCTGAGCCCCCACCAAGGACCTAGAAACCGGGTTTCTTACTTGGATCCCAGAGATACTCGTGATATCCTGAAAAGAAACCCGGTTTCCGATCGCCCAACAGTAAAAAACAATGTCATCTAACATTCTCACTAAACTAAAAATTTTAGAAACACTTTATCTACAAGGCCAAACTAACGATGCTATTGAGAAAACTTTGGATAAAATTATCAAGCAAGAACTCGCTATATGTCAACAAAAAAATGCCGAATTAGAAGCGGATATAAAAAAATTTGAGCAAGAGTATCAAATGTCATCGGCTGAATTTTATCAACGCTTTCATGCGGGAGAACTTGGGGATGATATCGACTTTGTAGAGTGGAATGCTTTTTATCAAATGTGGCAGGAACTACAAAAGCAAATTAAACTCCTCCAATCTACCGAAAATTAATCATGCTTGATGATTACATTACAGCAGTAAAAGTCAAACTATTGACGAGTCCGGTGATTTCATCTTTTGTCATTGTCAAAGAAAGGGTAATTGGAAATCAAGGCTATTTTCGCGCCCGCTTAACTTTAAAAAATGGTGACTTTTGCGAAATTGTTGAATTTTTCACTGTACAAAATCAAACTCATGTCACAGAAAGTTATCGCTATCAATGGATGGATGCAACCAAGCAAAAACTTCGTAAACGCTGGGATAATGTGGAACATTTTCCTGATTTACCCAACTTTCCCCACCATGTCCATATTCTCGAAGAAACCAATGTTCATCCCAGTGAATCCCGTAATATTTTAGAGATTATTGATTACCTGGAAAAGTTTGCTGGAATTGCTGCACGGTGACTAGATCCGAAAATAAAACCCCTGACCATATGCAAAGAAATCCGGTTTCTGAACCCCCACCAAGGACTAAGAAACCGGGTTTCTTGCTTGGATCCCACCGATAACCGTAATTTTCACCACAGAAACCCGGTTTCTGAGATCCCCCACAGAAGAAACCCGTTGAACCTCGATCGCTTATGGCTCAGTTGAGGGTAGTTCACGGATCACCTGCGGCTCAGTTAAGGGGGGTTTACGGATCACCTGCGGCTCAGTTAAGGGGGGTTTACGGATCACCTGCGGCTCAGTTAAGGGGGGTTTACGGATCACCTGCGGCTCAGTTGGGGGTATTTCACGGATCGGTTAACAGTAAATCTGGATCATTACTTGTTAGTTTCGATCCAGTTTAAAGTCAGTTTTGGGATTTTAACAAGTTATCATCCTTTAATTAAGACGATTTACTTACAATAATTATGTAATTGGCTATGATTTTGGTTGAAAAATTGAGAAATTATTTTGGCTCAGTTGCGGCTCAGTTAAGGTGATTTACGGCTCAGTTGCGGCTCAGTTAAGGTGATTTACGGCTCAGTTATCGCGATTTACGGCTCAGTTAATATTGTTTTTCGGCTCAACGATGGTTTAGTTAGCGTCATTTACGGCTCAGTTAATATCGTTTTTTGGTTGGTTTTGGCTCAGGCATGGCTCAGTTAACAATAAAAAAAATCAGAAAAAAAAGATATTTAATTTATGTAAACTTTTGAAAAAATATTTGCTTTTTTTTGACAAGCAGTTAAAATAAAAAAAGCAGAATTTATTTTGCAACGATCGCCCCGAACAACTGAATATATCATTCAAAACTTAGGAGCATATATATGATGAATACGCGATCGTTAGCCAGCTTTTTCACTACAGCCGCGCTAACTTTAACTGCCGTAGCCGCTTTCCAATCACCTAGCAAAGCCAATGGTACGAGCTTCCACTGCGGAGTTTGGCTGACAGGTCCAAATACAGGTGTTCCCGTCACCTACGCTCGCACCCCCATCGGCGCGATTCCGATTATTAACTGGGTATCTCATCAGTTCAGCGATTCTGGCTATACCCCAGAACGCCGTTGCCAGGAAGTTTCAGGCCGATTCCAAAGTGCTTATAACCAGGGGACTTTGAATTACATCACCACTGGCTATAAAAACGGGCAGCCCGTGGTTTGCACCAGCAGCAGCAATGGGGGACCATGCAGCATGGTGTTGTTCACTCTCAAACCCGGTAGCGATGCCAGTCGGACGGTTCAACAGTTATTCGATATCCGCAACTTGGCCGCTGGCGCGTTGTATGAATCGGAAGATGATGAAGTTTATCTGGATATGAATGCCTTCTTGGAAGGGACTTCACCTGTGGATGCCAGTCAAATTCAAGGGGCTGGTGGTTCAAACGTTTCGTCCCCAACTCCTTCGCCAGCACCAGGGGCGACTTCTCCGACTCCGATGCCTCAACCCAGCAGTGGGGGTGGTGGAACCGCTTGGTAGGTTTTGTTTTGTGGTTTTTCGCAAAAAAAGATCCTCAGCTTGTGCCACCAAGCGAGGATCTCCAGAGATGAAAAGCAGAGGATTTAGGCCGCTCGGATATGCCAATGAATTCCTCGGCTTTTCCTAGGAGCCGGGGAATTCTGATATCCCAGGGAAATCCCCGGCGATGCCAAAACAGAGCTTACGCATTATTTCTAAGTAGATGAACAAATTAATTGCACTTTTCGTTCCCCGACGTAAATCCTTGGATTCCCGCATTCGCGGGAATGACAGTTTTTATTTGATGGGGTCTGTGTTCTTATTTATTTATGCACATCTACTTATATATCGAAGGCTTGGTATTGAAGGTTTGACTCGCGATCGCTCCTACAATTCAGCGCTTGATAGTTAATACGGCGTAAGTTCGGCAAAAGCCGGGGGCTTTTTATGTTGAAAGTAACTTATCACAGTTTAATGATGAATTTTCTTTGGCTATCGACAGCGGCTTGTTTGGGTACGGTTTGTTTGGCTTGGCCATCACAGGCACAACCAGGGGTTTTTTCCGAAGGCTTTTCGGAATCAACAGAGACAGAGTTTGCGCCGGAGGAAAGTTCGGCGCAGGCAAGCTTTGATGCTACTAGGCTTTACCAGGTCGCCCGGTCTATTTCAGTGAAGGTTTATACCGGCTCTACTAATGGTTCCGGGTTGATTATCCAGCGCCAGGGGTCGGTTTATACGATGGTGACGAATCGTCATGTGCTGACTCCTGGGGCTCCTTACCGAGTGGAGACGGCAGACGGTCGGGTTTATTCGGCTGAGGTGCTGGAAAATGTGGCTTTCGGCGGCAATGATTTGGCGCTGTTGCAGTTTTCTAGTGGCCAGGATTATCCCGTGGCTTCTCTGGGGGCGGGGGCAAGTTTGGCAGTGGGCGATCGCGTCTATGCCGGGGGATTTCCCAATGGAGTCGATTCGTCTCAGGCTGGGGGCTTCGTGTTCCGGGATGGGACGGTGACGTTGTTGCCCGATCGCGCCTTGGAAAAAGGCTATCAACTTGGTTTTACCAATCGGATTGATAAGGGGATGAGCGGCGGGCCGTTGCTGAACGATCGCGGTGAAGTGGTGGGGATTAACGGAATGCACGCTTATCCTCTGTGGGGCAATCCTTACATATATATAGATGGTTCCGAACCGAGCGCCGCAACTCGTGAGGTAATGGTGCGCTCTAGTTGGGCGATTCCCATGGAAACTTTGGTGCAATTGGCGGCAGGTTTGTCCTTACGGCATTCCGGTTTATCCGCAAGTTTGCCCAGTAATCCCTCGGCAGGGTTATGGCCAGATTTATCCGGCAATCTACCAGCAAATTCATCGGCCAATTTGCCGCCAATAGCTTGGGGAGGTGCTGGTCAAGGAACCGGGGGAGACACTGGATTACCCACTGAGGATGGCTTTTTGATTCAACCGTTACCGGGAGATAACGGGACTGGTCTGGGGGCAATTCCGCCGTCAACCAGTAACGGTCAACGGTCAACGATGAACAATCAACCATTAGCACCGTTATTTCCCGACCAGGATAGTTTCCTGAATCCGCAACTGAACTCGCAGCGGAACTCGCAGCTAAACCCACAATTAGGGGGAGCGCTTTCTACGTCCGATGGCTTGTTAATTCAACCCTTGGAATCGGGAACGGAGAATAATTTCTCTAATTTTGCCCCAGAGGTAACGTCTCCTCAGTTGGCAAATCCATCTGGACGGACTGCTTGGTAGTTAGGGGGAGAGGGGCAGAGGAGCAGAGGAGCAGAGGAGCAGAGGAGCAGAGGAGCAGAGGAGCAGAGGGGAAAATTTCTCCCCTGCAGATGGTGGGCACCCCTGCGAAGAGAGAAAAGAGAAGAGAGAAAAGAGAAGAGAGAGGATCTTTCCTCTTTCCTATACATCCTCTTTCCTCTTTCCTCCAAAAGCACCCCTGCACCCCTGCACCCCTGCACCCCTGCACCCCTGCACCCCTGCACCTCTGCCCCCCTGCCTCGCACCCTAAAAAGCGACTCCGCGCACGAGGCAGAGCCTCCAGAAGGGCATTCCCAGGGAGACCCTGGGAACGAGAAACAACGAGAAACAACGAGAAACACGAGAAACACGAGAAACGAGAAAACCCTGGGAACGAGAAAAAATAAAAATAAAAATAAGAATGAAAAAGAGGTAAGCCATGAGATTTCCCTACGAACTTTCTGCCGCGTTGATCGGAACTACAGCGGCGATCGTGATGTTTCAGCCGCAAGTTGCCCAAGCTTTAACTGCGGAAGAACTTGCTCAACAAGCTGAAGAAATTACAGTTTTAATTAGAAATAATTTGTCTCCTTTGACCGCCTCTGGTTCTGGGGTGATTATTGGCAAAAGTGGAGCAAATCCCCAGGTCTATTATGTGCTGACTGCCCATCACGTTGTAAAAAATCGGGATTTAGGAGAAAATCAGGGATATACGATTGTCACCCCAGGCAAAGAAGATACGGCAAATGAAGAAATTATCCTCGATTATAGTACGGTTCAACAGTTGACGGACGAGAATGGGGAACTGGTGGATTTGGCAATTTTGCAGTTTACCAGCGATCGCGATTATCGCATAGCGACCTTGGCTAATTATGATTTAAAATCTCAAGTAGGCAGCAATACTTCTCAATTGGTTTTTGCTTCTGGTTGGCCCGCAGGAAGAGAGGAAGCACAGCGATTATTTAGCCCAGGATTACGAGTAGGCAAAGATTTGGCTGCGGCTTTAGCGAATCGTTCAACTCAATTAGGCTATGAGTTACTTTATACCAGTATTACTTACCCCGGTATGAGTGGTGGCCCGGTGTTGGATGCTAATGGCTATGTGATTGCCATTCATGGTCAGTCAGAAGGGGATAAAGTCGATGAAGCTGAAGCCGGAACTAATGATTTTCGGGTTCGTTTAGGGTATAGCATGGGAATTCCCATTCAAACTTTTTTAAGTCATCAAACCGCCCAAGAAATTGAAACAGCTTTGCAAACAACTACGGAAGCACCGACTAATTTAAGCCGGGAAGAAGTGGCATTGTCTTTGACTTCTTTTCAGCCAAAACCTCCCGAAGGTGAACGGGCAGACGATCCTCGGGCATGGGTGAATTATGGGAATGAATTATGGCGCATTGGAGATGTTTTTAAGTCTACGGGAAATCAGGAAGGAATTAAATACCAAAATGATGCGATCGCGGCTTATGATACTGCGGTAGAAAAAGCCCCATCTTTCTATCAAGCTTGGTTGGCGCGAGGCAATGTGTTTACTGATTTAGGAGACTTTAAAAATGCGCTAATTTCTTATGAAAAAGCCATTGAAAATTTCCCTTATGAGCAAACTCGTGAGACTTACCAAAATCCGAAAAAAGAAGAAGAGAAAACCCAGGCTAAACGAGATTTAGATTTATATGCTAGTCTGTGGCGCTATAAGGGCTTGGTTTTGTCTAAGTTAAACCGCAATGATGAAGCAGTTGGGGCTTTCGATCGAGTCTTAGAAGTTAATGAAACTGACTTTGTGGCGGTAGACTTAAAAGGTTTTGCCCAGATGGAGTTAGGAGAAAATGAGGCAGCTTTAGCATCTTTTGAACGGGCAATTGAGCTTAATCCAGAGTATATTTTTGCTTGGGTTCATAAAGGGGATGCTTTAGCGAAGTTAGACCGTTTACCTGATGCAGTTGCCGCTTATGAACAGGTGTTAAAAATTCAGCCAAATTATTATAATGCTGCGTTCCAACGGGCTGATGTTTTGGCCGAATTTTTACGCCAAAATGGGGATAATTCAGATAATTCAGGGGCGTTGGCGGAAATTTTGGCGATTAATTTAGAACAGGCTGATGGTTTACAACGGCTGGGTTTAGCCCAATTTGGTTTAACAGACCGAGAAGGGGCGATCGCAACTTTTAGCGAAGCGACTAACCGTAATTCTAATGATGCCGCAGCTTGGGCAGCGAAGGGGCTAACTTTAATTGTGGATAACCGCTATGCCGAAGCCCGATTAGCTTTTGAAAAAGCCCTAGAAATTAATCCCAAAGATGCAGCAACTTTAGATGCTTTAGCAATATTAACGCAGCTAGAACAGTTGGATGATTCGCAGTCAGGTTTGGGAGGTGTATCGCAATGATATTTAAGTCTGTTTCCGGTGAGTTGAGAAAACATACCGAGGGCGCGATCGCCTTTATATCTATTTTGGCGATGCAAATGTTTAGTCAGATGTTTGGTCAGAGTATTTGCGCCCAAGAATTAGGCCAATTTGCTCAATTTGCCCCCCCAGATCCTCCGAATGTGGAAACTCCTACCAGGGGCGAAACATCACGGGACTCATTAGAAGGACAGTGGTTATTGCCGCTTCCTCCTGACGTAGAAGTTACGGTGCCCCAACAAGTTCAAGGAGTTGGTTCACAACGTCGCGTTGCCCCCAGTTCCAGTATTCTTTCTCCCACCGCTTTTACTGCGCGATGGGGTCAAGGATTCACCGGGGCAGGGTTTCAGGAAAGAGCTCGATATAGCGATCGCTCTGACGGGGGAGTATCGATGGGTTTTGGAGTCGGCGATCCTCGGAAAAACGTAGCTTTTCAGACTACAATGAATATACTGGATCTAACTAATAACAACGATTATGATGACGGCTTTATGAAACGAGGTAGTTTTAGCTTTAAAGCCGGTCGAATAGTTGCGAATAATTGGATGGTTTCTGTAGGCATAGAAAACGCTATTATCTGGGGTTTTACGGATTCTGGAACTAGCGTTTATGGGGTCGCTTCGAGAACATTTAACCTCAAAGAAAGTACCGCCGAACCTTTAAGTAGATTGACGGTTTCTCTGGGATTAGGTAATGGGCGATTTCGCACGGAAGATGATGCTACTAACGATAAAAATACCGTGAATGTTTTTGGCAGTGTTGGCTTGAGAATTGCCCAACCTGTTTCGGTGATCGCGGACTGGTATGGCCAAGATTTATCCCTAGGAGTTTCCGTTGTGCCATTGCCGAATATTCCCCTAGTAATTAGTCCAGCATTTTCCGATATTACTGGTAGTGCGGGGGACGGAGTTCGGTTCCGGGTCGGAGTCGGCTACAGCTATTTTTTCTAGCCTGTAGGGTGTGTTAGGCTGGCAATTAATTTGGCCATAAAAAATTAACTTTTATTCCAGCCGTAACGCACCTTTATAACCTGTAGCCTGTAAGTGTAGGGTGTGTTAGGCTGGCAATTAATTTGGCCATAAAAAATTAACTTTTATTCCAGCCGTAACGCACCTTTATCACCTGTAGCCTGTAAGTGTAGGGTGTGTTAGGCTGGCAATTAATTTGGCCATAAAAAATTAACTTTTATTCCAGCCGTAACGCACCTTTATAACCTGTAGCCTGTAAGTGTAGGGTGTGTTAGGCTGGCAATTAATTTGGCCATAAAAAATTAACTTTTATTCCAGCCGTAACGCACCTTTATGACTTTTGTTGTAATCGGTTAATCCACAAATACCTGCCAGAAAGGGCGAAGCATTCCGGGATAAAAGTTAATCTGTTAACCGATAAATACCTGCCGGAATGCTTCGCCCCTACGGGTTGGAACTTTTGAAATTATTATCGCGACTCATAAAGCCATGAAAATGCAATCATTTTTATTCAGAATAAGTTTGGTATTACTGTTAAGTAATAGTAGTCTATTGCTATTTAGTTCAAAAAAAATATTAGCTTTATCACCATATCACGACGCACACTCAACTGCTGGGGATCCTCCACATGAGGAAACAGAAGTTGACCCAGAAGTTGACCCAGAAGTTGACCCAGAAGTTGACCCAGAAGTTGACCCAGAAGTTGACCCAGAAGTTGACCCAGAAGTTGACCCAGAAGTTGACCCAGAAGTTGACCCAGAAGTTGAGCAAACAAACACAACCAACAATGTTATTCAAGATGATCCTTTTGAACTGCTGCCTGAAGCAAACTCAGAAGGAACAGAGGCAACAGAGGGAGTAGAGACAGAAGCCGCAGAAGCCGAAACTACAGAAACCGGCGAAACTTCACAGGCAACACAGCCAACTCCAATAAACGCCCCAGGAGACACCGTTTCCGCGCCGCAAGTAGAATTCGCCCCCGTTGGAGAAGTGGGTTCACCGACACAAGTTGTTGCAGAAGCCGCGATCGCGCAATTAGGGGCGGGGACTTTTAGCAGTAGCGGTGACGGTGCGGGTGGTGCGGGGGGTGTCTCCGTTCCAGCTTCCACACAGCAAGCGGTACTCAGCTTGCTAACCGGAGACCCCACCAGCAAATCCTTATTTGGCGATCCACTACAAAATCCTTTAATTAGGGCTTTAGGACAGGGAGGGGCGGGACAATTGTCAGCCTGGAAACTGGCACAAAGTTTACTGGGACTATTGCGCGGTGGCCAAGTAGATGCAAAAAAACTTTTGGCGGCTGTAGCTGCTTACAATGCTTTAATTAAAGCCAGTAATGACGAATTCTTGCTCAACCCACCGGCAGAATTAGTCGCCATTCGAGCGGTTCTGGCTGAATTGGTCAGTGCAGCGGAGGCGGAATTCAGAACCCCTGACTAAGGGCAATCCCGAACAAAGAAACCGGGTTTCTAAGCCTCCACCAAGGACCAAGAAACCGGGTTTCTTTTATGCCACCCACCGACAACCGTAATTTTCACGACAGAAACCCGGTTTCTGGGTAGTATGTATTATCCTAAAATTTCCGCTACGGTGAGAGAAATATCGGGAAAAGCTAGGCTAGAAATGCTGTCATTTTTACGGCAATATTTAATTTCTTGATAGCCATTTGCTGCCGGTTGCCGATAAATTTCTAATCGCTGTTCAATTAAGTTTACTAACCAAAGTTCAGTGATTCCCGCTGCTGCATATAAGGGTGCTTTTACTTCGCGATCGTAAGTTAGGGAAGAGTCAGCAATTTCGATTAATAGTAAAATATCTTGGGGTTGAGGATGACCGTTGAGATAAAAATCATCTTGATAGGAAACTATGGCTAAGTCCGGTTGCGGTTCTGATATATCATCCCCCAAAAATATCGGGTTTTGAACGCTAATTAAAGCATTTTGTCCTAACTTTTGAGAAAAAAGTTGAGTGAGTCGGCGGACAGAAGCAGCATGACGAGAACCAATGGGGGACATTTGAATAATTTCTCCTTTAATTAATTCAATCCGGTCATCTTCTAAGAAAATACCTTTTTCAGCCATTTGGTGATATTCGCTGATGGTAAATTTGCGGGTGTTAAGTTTAATTGCCATGACTATGTTCTCTTGTTTTTGTGCTATAATCTAGGTTATCTTTCTAGGTTATCCGCGAGGACCAAGAAACCGGGTTTCTTTTATGCCTCCCACCGACAACCTTAATTTTCACGACAGAAACCCGGTTTCTGAACCCCCACGAAGTTATCCTACTTTTCTAATAATAATGTAACCGGCCCGTCATTTTCAATTTCTACGTTCATCATTGCCCCAAATTCGCCCGTTTCTATTTTTAATCCACTCTGTTTTAAGCGGTTGACAAAACTATGATAAAGTTTTTCGGCGATTTCTGGAGGTGCGGACATATCGAAGGAGGGACGGCGACCTTTGCGACAGTCTCCATAGAGGGTAAATTGACTGACTACTAGGATTTCTCCACTAATTTCTAATACGGATTTATCCCACCTGCCTGCGGGTTTTTCTGGGTCAGGAAATAGCCGTAGTTCTAAACATTTTCGCGCCATCCATTCGAGTTCTTTTTCGCTGTCAGTTGGGGCAATTCCTACGAGTAAGTTTAATCCTTGGCCAATTTTACCGATGATTTGGCCGTTGACTGTGACTTGAGATGATTTTACTCGTTGCAGGATAACGCGCATATTTGTTGTTGGTTGTTGGTTGTTGGTTGTTGGTTGTTGTTGGTTGTTGTTGGTTGGTTGTTGTTGGTTGTTGTTGGTTGTTGGTTGTTGTTGGTTGTTGGTTGGTTGTTGTTGGTTGTTGGTTGGTTGTTGTTGGTTGTTGTTGGTTGTTGTTGGTTGTTGGTTGGTTGTTGTTGGTTGTTGTTGGTTGTTGTTGGTTGTTGGTTGTTGTTGGTTGATAGTTAATGGTTATTGGTTGTCCGAATAACGAATAACCAATAACCATTAACTATGAACAAAAATTAATTGTTATTTACCAAAGCCTTTGGCTCGACTTTTTGAGGGGAGACAAATGCAGTTTTCTAGCTGCGATCGCAGGGTGTCATGGTCGAGGTTTTGACCAATGAGAACTAGCTGATTTTTGGGCGCATAAGGCCATCGATCGTCATCCATTGTAAAGCGTTTGCCGCTGAGGTGGAAAATATGGCGGCGATCGCTTTCATCAAACCATAAAATACCTTTCGCCCGAAACACTGATTCTGGCAATTGGTTATCCAAGAAATATTGGAATTTACGGACAGAAAGGGGGCGATCGCTTTGGAAAGAAAGGGAAGTAAACCCATCGATTGCCAAATGATCGGAATGATGATGATGCTTATGATCGTGGTCGTGGTCGTGGTCGTGGTCGTGAACGCAATGGCCGTGGTCATGGTCGCATTCAGTATGATCCTCATGGTCATGGTCATGGTCATGGTCATGGTCATGGTCATAAACGCAATGGCCGTGGTCATGGTCGCATTCAGCATGATCCTCATGGTCATGGTCATGGTCGTGGTCATGGCTATGACTGCGATCGTGGGCTTCTTTTTCGTCGGCGGCATCGAAATATTGATCGGACTCAAAGAAACCCACACTCAAAATTAAAGGCAAGGGAACTTTTGCTTGAGTGGTTCGCAAAATTCTGGGGTCTTTTTTAATCTCATGCAGTCGGGTTTCTAACGCATCTAATCGGCTGGGTTCAACCAAATCAGATTTGTTTAATAAAATAATATCACCGTAGGCAATTTGATTGTAAGCGGCTTCACTATTAAATAGATCCACGCTGAAATTTTCCGCATCAACTACGGTGACAATTGAATCGAGACGAGTTAAATCTCGGAGTTCGGTGCCTAAAAATGTTAAAGCTACCGGCAAGGGGTCAGCTAACCCGGTAGTTTCGACCACTAAATAATCAATTTTTTCCGAACGTTCTAAAATGCTGTAAACCGAATTGAGCAAATCTTCATTAATGGTGCAGCAAATACAACCATTACTGAGTTCCACCATATTATCTTCGGTGGCGACAATGAGTTCGTTATCGATCCCAATTTCCCCAAACTCATTAACTAAAACGGCAATTTTTAGGCCAGTTTGGTTGGTTAAAATATGGTTCAGGAGGGTAGTTTTACCACTGCCCAGAAATCCGGTAATAATAGTGACAGGTAAGCCTTGTTTGGGGGCATCCATTGTCAGAGGTTCTGTCAGGGTCGTTTCGGGTTTAATTGCTGATTGCATAAGGTTGTTATTCGATGTTTCTGGATATCTCAGGATTTGACTGTTGAACGAGAAACCGAGAATGGGGAACAGCTAAAAAAGTGTCCACTGATTCATTTTAGTTGAATTAGGAGGCATTGTCAGGGATTGATTCTGAATTCTTGGTGAAATGTCTTGATGGTGTGGGGTGTGGGGTGTAGGGTGTAGGGTGTGGGGTGTAGGGGGAAGAGGGAATAATTGATAATTGACAATTGATAATTGATAATTTTGTTTAATTGTCAATTGTCAATTGTTAATTGTTAATTGTTTGACCCTGCACCCCTGCTTCCCTGCTCCCCCACACCCCTGCTTCCCTTACAAAACAATACCTGGCCAAGTTTCCATCGGTTGAGTAGATTTTACTAGGTTCATCCCCGCTTGGGCAAAGCGCTGAAATGCGGCATTTGCTTGGTCGGTGAAATCAATCACTCCAGGGACAACTACTGGGGAAGTGCAATCTTCTAATAAATAGACTTTTTGGGCTAAATTTGGGTCGATCGCCGTGATTTCTGTGAGTAAATCATCGATTGTCCAAGCTACACAGTGACTTTTGGCTTGACCGGCAATAATTATTACATCAAAGTCTAATAGTTTTTGGATTAGACGAGTATTTTTTTGCGCGATCGCCTGACCGTCGGGCCCTTGCAAGACCTCTGGACGGAGGACGGAATAATTCTCCGTTAAAGGATTGTTCCCTTTAATTTCAAACATAGTTTGACTGTGACGGGCAATGTTGTGGAAAAATACCGCTTCTTCTACGGCGGAAACCAGGGCATGACCAATTCCCCCTAACATAGAATGATAAGGCCAAATAGTCAGAGGATATTTGCCATCTTGACTCAGCTTTTGCACATAATGTAAAGCATATTTTTGCAATAGCGAATAATTGGCCTCATTCAAGCTACCAGTTAAACTATAGGCGACGGCTGGATTAACCTGCCACAAACCTTTTTCTACATCTTCTAAAGTAATCATCGTGGCAGCGGGTGCGGGATGTTTTCCGGCATGATTCACCCAAAAAATTGGATGAAAAATCTGCATGGCGGTGTGAGTATCCATTGTGGGTATAATGTTGGTAATTCCCCCTAAATTCCGATAAATAAACTCACACAAACGGACATTATCATCTACTGCCCCAGTACCACTGCGATCGCCGACAAATAATTCAAATTCGGGAATACAAAAGGTGTTTTGTACGTCGATCGCCACTAAACAAATGCGAGTTTTATCTTCGGCTGCGGGTTGAATTTCATGGTCTTTTGCCCAAGTTTTTGCCGCCGCTGCCCGGTCTTGATAATGTACCCGCCAAACTTGACCAACTTGGCGGCGATCGAAGTGAGGGGGTATGGGTAATTGAGTTTTATTTGTCATGGTTTTTACCTGTTTTTAGTGATTTTTAGTGATTTTTATTTATTCGTTCTTGGTGATTGGTTCGCTGAAGGAAAATAATGAGAGGAAATAAGAGGCGATCGCGTTAATCATCGATTATAAATGATTAAATTACTGATAATATTTTTATCTTGACGAAATTTAAAGAGGATGTTTTTGTGTAGCAAATTATGTTACTTGTTGGTGATTTGTTGTTTGTTATTTGTCACGTCGCGATCGATTAACAATTGCCAACAGATTATGTTAATAGTACAGCTTTCTATAAGACCAAAAAGCCAACCATGACCAAATATTATTAAAATTTTTAAACTAAATGCTTAAAATAGCAAATTTTTCCTAAAAAAGGATTATAATAGAATTAAAAATAAATCTATTAAATTTTCTGGGGGCAACGGCCATGACCAAAGTTAAACACCCAGTGGTTTCTAATCTGTCCCAAATAAAAGCTCGTTTGGCAAAAAATCCAGTGGTTCGCGGCATGAGAAATATAGTTATTGCTTTAATAACTCTTTCTCGTGAATTTTATATTGCCAATGACACCCTGCATCAAGATCATTCATCTCGGAAACATCGCCGAATGCGGCATATATAACGAATTTAATTATGAAAGGCGATCGCCTACCATAATCTCATCAAAACTCATCCCGATCGTGTTCTAAGATAGTGACGGAAACATTTTCAGGAGGAATGTGGAAAATGAGATGGAATGCGATCGCCCCTATTTTGATCCAAACAATCAAGATAGTTTCAACTTTGCTAATTAGCGGGGCAATCATTTTAGAAACATGGAACTTAATCACCCACTTTATAGATCGACCTCTGCCTGATATATTTAAGTGGGTGATTATTATTGAGAGATTTGCCTTAATCAGCCATTTAATTGAAGCCATAATTGCCGGATTTTCTGCCCAAGGGCAAGGAAAAAATCCCCTCAAATCAGGGATTTATACTTTTTTTGTGGGAACCGTTGGTTTATTGGAAGTTCTCAAGGGAGTTGAGTCTTCCTTTGGGCAGCAAACATAGGGACGGGAAAAAGTGGAGAGAAAGAAACCGGGTTTCTGGGGTTGGTTTCCAAAGATAACTGTGATATCCCGAAAAGAAACCCGGTTTCTGGGTCCGGTTTCTGGGTCTGGTTTCTGGGGTTTGTTCGTTGGGGGAAAGAAACCGGGTTTCTTTTGTGGAGAATAAAGATAACTGTCGATCGCTTTCCAAGAAACCCGGTTTCTGGGCCTGGTTTCTGGGGTTTGTTGGTTGGGTGGGGCGAAAGAAAAAAGGAGTTTATATGAGTAATTTATCTAAGCAACAGGATGACTCGGAAATGTTGGCTGACTATTCAGAAGCGATCGCTTCTGGGAGGGCTAAAGCAGTGCGAGGTAAATATCATCAAGATTATCGCCAACTAAATGGCACAGTTCCGGTAAGAATAGAATCGGCTAACGGGGAGAGATATGTTAATTTACGCACGATTGAAACTGAAGCCACGATCGCTGATAATGGTCAATTAATTGCTGAGGGGTTTGCTGAAGTTAAACCCGGAAAATATGCTGTGACGATTATTATTGAAGAACCGGCAAAATAACGGCTGGGGGCGAACAAGAAACCCGGTTTCTGGGGGTTGTTGCGTGGGGCAAAAGAAACCGGGTTTCTGTGGTGGAGAATAAAGATAACTGGCGATCGCGAAAAAGAAACCCGGTTTCTGGGCCTGGTTTCTGGGTCTGGTTTCTAATTAAGGATAAGCGGATGAATAATCTATTTAAAGGGTTGGAAGAGTTAATCGAACTGGCGAAAACTTTGGAAGAAAAGATCGAAAAAGGCGAGGTGGTGACAGACGTTAGAGTGAATACTTATAGTAGTATTCCCCGACAAGGAAATATTCCCCGCCGCCCTGCCACAAGCCCGACTCCAGAACCAGAGGTTATTGTGACGCCACCGCCCAGGCAGCCGGGGAGCGGGGAAGCTCTTGTGCAGGGGAGCCCGCCGTCGGAACAGGGGAGTAGGGACACGGCAATGCCGTGTCCCTATAGCTTGGGGAAAGTGGGCGGCTTGAGTGAGGTGATTCGAGAACTGCGCGAGTTGCTGGAAATTCCCCTGAAACGGCCAGAGTTGTTGCAGCAGTTGGGTTTGGAACCGGATGGTGGTGGGGTGTTGATGGTGGGGCCACCAGGGACGGGGAAGACTTTGACTGCCCGATCGCTGGCGGAAAGTTTGGGGATTAATTATATTGCGATTAATGGCCCGGAAATTATGGGCAAATATTATGGGGAAGCGGAAGGACGACTGCGATCGCTGTTTGAAAAGGCGGCGCGATCGGCCCCTTGTTTAATTTTTATCGATGAATTGGATAGTCTGGCCCCCGATCGCAGCAAGGTAGAGGGGGAAGTGGAAAAACGGGTAGTGGGTCAGTTGTTGGGACTGATGGATGGGTTTGCGGCAGAACGGCAAGGAACGGTCGTTTTGGCAGCCACGAACCGCCCGAACCATTTAGATCCAGCCCTGCGGCGTCCCGGTCGGTTCGATCGCGAGGTGCATTTCCGCGTCCCCGACCAAGCCGGACGGTTAGAAATTCTGCAAATTCTCACCGCAGAAATGCCCTTAGATACCACCGTGGACTTAGGGGAAATTGCCTCATTGTCCGTGGGTTTTGTCGGCGCGGACCTAAAAGCGATTTGCCAAAAAGCCGCTTATGGGGCGTTGCGGCGGCTGGTTCCCACTCCCGACTCCCCGGCCCCAGAGAATATGACCGTGACTCGGCCCGACTTTCTGCAAGCCCTGAAAGAGGTCAGCCCTTCGGTGTTGCGATCGCTGGAAGTGGAAACCCCGGCATTGTCCTGGGAAGATATCGGCGGACTGGCGGAAATTAAGCAAACCTTGCAAGAGTCCGTGGAAGGGCAACTACTTTATCCCGAATTGTACCAGCGCACGGGCGCCCAAGCCCCACGGGGAATTTTGCTTTTTGGGCCGCCGGGAACGGGCAAAACCCTGCTGGCAAAAGCGATCGCCTCCCAAGGACGGGCGAATTTTATCGGGGTATCCGGTTCGGAGTTGCTGAGTCGCTGGGTGGGGGCTGCGGAACAAGCTGTCCGCGAGTTGTTCGCTAAAGCCCGACAAGCCGCCCCCTGTGTGATTTTTATCGATGAATTGGATACGATCGCCCCCAGTCGAGGCATGAATATCGGCGACTCTGGGGTGGGCGATCGCCTGGTGGGGCAACTGCTGTCAGAGTTGGACGGTCTGCAAGGTTGTCCCAATGTGCTATTAATTGGTGCCACGAACCGACCAGAGGCGATCGACCCCGCATTGATGCGATCGGGGCGTTTAGACCTTCAGTTAAAAGTGGACTTACCGGACCTCGACAGTCGTTCCGCTATTTTATCCATTCATAACCAAAATCGGCCTTTAGTTGATGTGGATCTGCCCTATTGGGCGGCTACAACTGATGGCTGGAATGGTGCCGACTTAGCCTTATTAAGTAATCAAGCGGCATTAGCGGCTATTCGTCGGGCTCGCGCTAATGGTATCATTAACCCAGAGGAAATTTCTATTACTAATGATGATTTTAATCAGGCTTATCAGCGATTAATTTCTCAGCGGTAAAAAAGAAACCGGGTTTCTGTTCTGAAATATAAGTAGGTGGGCATAAATAAATGCACCACAGACCCCATTAGAAGAAAAACTGTCATTCCCGCGAAGGCGGGAATCCAAAGCCTATCGGCGGGGAACGAAAAGTGCAATTAATTATGTTCACCTACTTAGATAATAACCCAAATTTTCCCAGAAAACCGGTTTCTCAAATCAACTCTTCTCTGTTCTTCTCTGTGTCCTCTGTGTCTCTGTGGTAAATTTATCCGTATAATCTCACATTAGATGAGGAGAAATCAGTGCAAGCAAAACGATTTATCCGCCAATTGCAATTACGCAATTTTCTTTCTTATGGCAGCAATAACGAGGCGATAGAACTAGAACCGTTAAATGTTTTAATTGGTCGAAACGGTTCTGGCAAATCTAACTTAATTGAGGCCATTAGTATGCTGAAAGCTACTCCGGTGGATTTAATGGCTCCTATTCGTAAAGGGGGAGGAATTGCTGATTTTCTCTGGAAAGGAGAACCGAACCCCGTGGCGGAAATTGATGCGGTTGTAGAAGACCATGAACGGCAGATATCCCTGAGATATCACCTAAGTTTTACTATGTCTGGTCAGCGATTGGAGATAGTCGATGAAGCGATCGACAATAACCGAAGTGGACTAGAAGAAAATCAACCGGATTTTTTCTATCGATACCAACAAGGACGACCAGAAATTACGCTCAAATCAGCGGCAGAACCTCTAAAAATTAAACGCTATTTAAGCCCAGAAAATGTTAGCCAAAATCAATCTATTTTATCCCAAATTAAAGATCCAGATTTATATCCAGAACTCAGTTATATTGGCAGTCAATTTTCCCGGATAGCTATCTATAGGAATTGGGAAATTGGACAGGAATCAATCCCCCGGTTGCCTCAGAAAACTGATTTACCAGAACATCCGCTTTGGGAAGATGGCAGTAATTTGGGGTTAGTTTTAAATAACTTACAAAATCAAATTGGCAGCAGGAAAATGGTTGAAATGCTGCAAAAGTTTTATGATGAAGCCGAAGAATTAAGTCTGAAAATTTATGGCGGAACAGTCCAGATATTGATTCGGGAAAAAGGCTTAATTCAACCGATTCCCGCAAATCGTCTATCCGATGGAACATTACGCTATTTATTCCTGATGGCTTTATTACTAGATCCAACTCCACCCCCCGTGTTATGTATTGAAGAACCAGAAATCGGTTTTCATCCAGATATTTTGCCAATGGTTGCGGAAATGCTGATTTCAGCTTCCCAGAAAACTCAATTAATTGTTACGACTCATTCGGATGCCTTGGTTTCCGCATTAAATCCTGAGTCTGTCCTAGTGTGCGATCGCGACGATCGCGGCAGCAATTTACGTCGTCTCGATCCGGAACGCTTAAAAAAATGGCTTGACAATTATACTCTAGGAGATTTGTGGTTAATGGGTGAAATTGGAGGCGATCGATGGTAAAAGAAATTCGCATTTATATCGAAGGTGGGGGTGATGGGAAAAAAACAAAAACATTGTTCAAAACCGGGTTTGGTCAGTTTCTCACCCCTCTGCGAAATCTTGCCCGAAAACAGCAGATTCAGTGGGAAATTATTGTTTGCGGATCGCGGAATAATGCTTATCGAGATTTTACCCATGCTTTGACAGACCATCCAGAGGCATTTAATATTTTATTAGTGGACGCAGAAAGCCCGATCGCCGAACCTCCTTGGCAGCATTTAAAATTGCAAGATCGTTGGAATTCGCCAGGGGTTGGCGATCGCCATTGTCATTTAATGGTTCAAGCAATGGAAGCGTGGTTTATCGCCGATATTGAGGCTTTGAAACAATTCTATGGCCAGGGATTTCAAGAAAACTTAATTCCGAAAAATCGCCTGGTAGAATCTATCCCCAAAGACTTATTAGAATCCAGCCTAAAGGCAGCAACCCGCAACACGAAATCCAAGGGAGAATATCAAAAAATTCAACATGGATCGGCGCTTCTTGGGAAGATAGATCCAGCAAAAGTTAGGGCTGCTTCTCCCTACTGCGATCGGCTGTTTAAAACCCTGGCTGAAATCATCGGCTTACCGCTATAAAATAACAATTTCAAGTTTAGATCGAGTTTATATGTGGTTAATTTTATCGTGGGGAAAAACTGAGGCAATCAACTTCAAAAAACAGGTTTTTTCAAAAAACCCGTTTTCTGAAAAATTCTCTGTGTCCTCTGTGTCTTTGTGGTGAAATAAACAAAATTAACTCAAAGGTTTATGCATCAACAAAGAATAAGGCTGATAACCCATTTTTTGATACAAATTGAGCGCCGGTTCATTATCGAGAAATACTTGTAAAGTAATCTGTCGATCGCCCCTTTCTCTTGCCCAATTTTCTGCCTGCTGAACTAACGCCGCCCCGATACCTTGACGACGATGTTTTGGGGCAACATACACCATAAAAATATGACTATGGCGATCGCCCTTAACCTGGTCGATCGAATTCCCCACCCACAAACAACCCACGGGCAAAACTGGAGCAAAAGGAGAAAAATCCCGGCTGGAGGATATTTCTTGACCGGCATCTTTAGCGGCAACTTCCACCCACCAAATCGGCGTTTCTGGGGACAAATACTGATCCACCGTCATCGCCAAATGGGAAAAATCTTGCTTAGGGTAAGCTTCCTTATAAGTGCGCTGTAAAAACTTTAATAACAATGCCCGTTCTAAAGTCGAACCGGCACGCAACTCGTAGCCTGGAATCAGCATTTTAGACACGGGCATTCCTGAAAATAAACATCAAAATCAAACTATAAAATCAGACCATGAAAATCGTTGACGAAATCATGTTCGGCAAGTAGGTGAACATAATTAATGGCACTTTTCGTTATCCAGGCGTCAATATTTGGATTCCCGTCGGAGTTTACCCCCGCGAAGGCCGCCATCGGCGGGAATGACAGCTTTTCTTCTGATGGGGTCTGTGGTGAATTTATTTTATAGAGGTCTACTTATGAATTTCCCGCCATACCCGGAAAATCAGGTAAACCTTTAATCAACACAGACAGTCTTTCCGAAGCCGGAAAAAGTGCTTGTTCCTCCATGATTTCCTCATCAACGGGGGCTGGGGCAATCATATCCGACGGCAACCAGATCCGGGCACTGACCACCATCAGGGTAAACAAGAATACCAGCAAAATGAAAAAGGGGGCAATGTATTGACGGAAGATAGCCATAGTCAGTGGTTGAAAGTCAGATAATAGTTAAGAAGTTACTGGTTATTTGTTAGAAATTTATTTGATAGCGATCGAGAACCCCTATCATCACTAACCAACAACCAATAACAAAATATCTTAACCCTCAAATGTCGCACCGAGAACACTGGCTAACAAAGCTTTTTGGGCGTGCATCCGGTTTTCTGCCTGATCCCAAACGCGGGATCGATCGCCCTCGATCGCTGCATCGGTAATTTCTTCCCCACGGTGGGCCGGCAAACAATGCAAGACGATCGCCTCTGGATCGGCATACTTTAATAGTTCTGAATTAATTTGATAGGGTTGGAACAGGGGAATCCGGCTATCTGCTTCTGCCTCTTGCCCCATGCTGGCCCAAACATCGGTATAAAGCACATGGGTCCCTTTGGCAGCAGCGATCGCATCAGTCGTCACAACCACTTCAGAGCGATCGCCCGCAAAAGTTTTCGCCTTGCCCACCACTGACCCATTGGGCTGATAATCTGGGGGAGTGGCCACTCTCACATTCATGCCCATCATGGCGCAACCCAACATCAAAGAATGAGCCACATTATTTCCATCGCCGAAATAACTCACCGTCACCCCGTCAAACTGACCAAAGCATTCCTTAATCGTCATTAAATCCGCCAAAGCTTGACAAGGGTGAGCCCAATCAGTCAGGGCATTAATCACGGGAATTTCGGCATATTTGGCGTAAATTTCCAAATCCGCTTGGGCAAAAGTGCGGATGGCCAACACATCTAAATAGCGGTCTAAAACTCTCGCCGTATCCTGCAAAGGTTCGCCCCGACTCACCTGTGTCACCATCGGGTTGAGATCCAGGACTTGACCCCCCAGTTGGTACATCGCCGCCGAAAAGCTGACCCGCGTGCGGGTGGATGCCTTGGAAAACAACAATCCCAGGATTTTTTCGCATCGGGCAGTCACTTTGCCCGACTTCATGTTAACCGCCAATTCCAGTAACTCTGCCAGTTCTGCTGGGCTTAAATCCAGCAAACTTAAAAAATCACGTCCTTTTAATGCCTGCACGATCGATTCTCCTGCCCTACCCGGGCGATCGGATTTCTTCTCACCGTACCTCAAATTGAATCTCCGAAACAGATACAAGCGATCGCGATCGTCGAGAATTCGTGACACAGTTCATTAGACAACTCTGGCAAAATTCCAAAAAGCCCCCCTTGGGAAGGGGGGTTGGGGGGATCAAGATATTTATTTTGCATTCTTGTCTATTTTTTTATGGGCAGAAACGGGATTTCTCACGCCGATGCCCCGACCCAGAAACCTGGTTTCTGTCATAATATTTGCATCCTTACCCAAATGGTCTAAAGAAACCCGGTTTCTGACTGTTTCTGGGTTTTGGGTCGGGGTCAGAAAAAGTTATTAGTAGGGTGGGTTAGGCGGTGAAAATTGGGCGGAAAATATCCCCATATTTGGCTCCGCCGTAACCCACCAAATCCGGGATAATCAAATACCTGAAAAAAATTGGTCAAAAGAGAGGCAAAAATTCTATTCTGTCCTGATACTCATCATTAAATGAACCTTCAGCGATTAAAATTAACTGCTCCAAATTTTCACCAATACTTAACTTGGGACTGAGGATAAAAATCCCAGGGATATGATGGTTTAAAGCGATATGTTCGGCCAGATGGACTGGCATAGATTTGCGATTGTTAGTCACTAAAATACAATCATGCGCTTCACACCAAAGTAAAATTTCTGGATCTAAAGTTCCTTTCGGTGGAGCAGTGATATCCCCAACGGCGATCGCGAATAAATCTGAGTTTAATCGGCTTGATTGGTATAAGTGGGATCGACATTTTCATCAATAAGATACTTGAGCATTCTCCGTTAATTTCGCCAGCTTTTGGGCTTTCATTTTTCGCAGTTTCTCGACAATTGGGCGAGGATGACGCTGTTGTTCGGCTCGCATTCTATCCCCCCATTCTAACCAATCGGTCATGTAAGCCTCAACCGCTGGCTTATTATGTAAATAGTACAAAATTATATACCTGTTCTAAAGTTAATGAAGAATAGGTGTTAGCAATTTCTTCGGGAGTTTTTGCCCGAAAAAGGTGGTCAAACAAAATTGTTTCAATGCCGATTCTCGTGCCTTTTAGCCGAATGTCATCGTCAGCTAAAAAATTAAAGTAATCTTCTAAGATCATGGTTCTCTAAATTAAAAAATGACTATCGCGGTTTTTATTAGATTACAGAGATTTTCTGGATTCTAGCGGGCGCGGGAATGACAATTTTTTTGTACTTCATAACTCCGCAAAGTGCTATAAGGATTTACTCCAATTTTAACATAGTCTGAAACGCAAATCAAGGCATAAAATTTTGGGTCGGGGTCAAGAAAAGAAATCCGGTTTCTGGGTGTTTCAGGGGTTGGGATCGGGGTTTTAGTAAACCAACTTCATAGCTGTAACCGTTGTAACTCCCTACAGGCATAACGTAGAGAAGGCAAGGCAATGCGATCGACCCCATGAGGACATATTTCTTTAGCTAAGATTCTGGCGGATTTTTTCGCTAATTCAATTCTCTCTTTTGTACTCATGGTTTTGGTAAATCATCTTTACTCGTCATAAATCCATCCAAGTTCTATAAGTTTAGCAACGGATAAACCTTCCTCTACCGCATCAGTAATTCGCCGCGATCGGACAGCTTCATTATCTTCTCGTTCAAACCAATAACCTGAATTTGTGGCTAAGTAATTAATTAACAATGGGTGATGAGAAATTAACATAAATTGTGCTTGATTTTCCAGACAATAGTCCATCACCTTACCCCACCAAGGTTGGATTTCCGGTAAAGCCAGGAAATTTTCTGGTTCATCAATACACAAAGTAAAATGCTCATCAGGAGAACAATATATTAAAGTGTATAGTGCAATTAAAACTTTTTGACCGTGGGATAATTCATTAAGCCGATAAGCAGCTTTACTGGGACGGGTAAAAGATGCTGACAAAATCCGGGCATCACCAGATTTAGGATTTTGAAACGAATCAAATCCCGGTATAATCTTTTGTAATTCTAGGGTTAATTTCAGGATTTTCCCTTGAGATTCTTGGGATAAATAGCTGTACCAAGCTGCATAGTTTGACATATCCCAACTAGGCAAAATGGCCTCCTGACGACTTTCTGATTCCATTACAAAAGGGTTGATTTGTACAATAAAAAAGTTAGCAATCCGTTGTTTGAACCATGTCAGTTTTTGATTATCAGGTCTTTCGTAAATAAAACCAATGCCAGAACGCGACCAATCAAAGAACGGTAAGAAAGCACCTTCACGATTAGGATCGTCATTATAAAGCCTAGCTTGACCCACAGGCATTCCTGTATCCCCCCGATCGACCCAGAAATTAAACAGAGGTTGTCCGTCAAAAGTTAAGCTTTCTAGACGCATTCTAGGAGGTGCATACTCTCCTTGATGTTCTATTTCTAGGGTATATTGATAAAGACCACCATTTCCTTGAATATCCAGTTCAAATTTTTGAATATTAGATTTTTGCCATCGAGTTAAATCCTTGTTGGTAAACAAATCTGAGACTTTATAGTCTTGCGGAAAAGCCCGATCGCCTACAATAAATTTCTGGAGTTTTCTTAAAACATCGAAAACCGTAGTTTTGCCCGATCCGTTGGCTCCCAGAAATAAATTGATGCTTTCTAAGGTCAATTCAAAATTGACCAGACATCTAAAGTTATTGATATAAATTCTTTTTAGCATAATTTTTATCGATCTAGATTCGGGTAGTCTTAGTAAAACGATGTAAAATGATTCTGATAGCAAATGCGGTTCTCATAGACTGACTATGGTAATACCCTAAAACGCTTGTGGATTCCCGCCTTCGCGGGAATGACATCTAGTTATTCGTAGGGTGGGTTAGGCGGTGAAAATTTGGCGGAAAACATCCAAATATTTGGCTCCGCCGTAACCCACCAAATCCGGGAATGGTTTCCCTATTCTTCTACCTTTTTCTGATCCTCGGTTTCCTCAGAATTTTCCGCCTCATCTTTGGCCAAATTTTTCAAAGACAATCCTAACTGCTTGGGTAACTTATCCACCTGAAAGTATTGATGGAATTTATTGGTCACGTGCAACCAATAAGAACGCCCATCAGACTGACGGCGTTTGCGAACAAAATTTTGTTCGACTAACTCTTGCACGTGCTGATAAGCCCCCGACCCGCGTAAATCGACTAATTCGGTTTGACTAATAGGGTTTTTCAGGGCGATCGCGGCCAGGGTTCTCAGGGCTCCGACCCCCAATTCGGCGGGAATTAATTCACTCACCAACCCTTGAAAAGTTTCCCGCAATTGCAGCACATAACCTTTGTCGGTTTCCACCACTTCTAAGGCACTATCTCGACGGGCATAATCATCAATCAGTTCAATTAAAGCGGCTTCCGCATCAGATTTTTCACACTTGGCGAATTCAGCAATTTCCCCCAGAGATAATGGCTGACCTTTGAGATAGAGAATAGCTTCAATTTTGCTGGCTAAACGAATCATTCTTTCCGTAATATTTCCCCACTAACCCATTTCTAATCTTGAACATTACTCATCCCAATTATGCCAGCTTATTTTAATTCTCGACCAAAGGGGAATAAGGCCAAGTTGACTAATTTGATATGTTGTTTGGCAAAGGGTAAGCCAATAATGGTTATCGCCAGAATTAAGGCAAAGACTAAATGCGCGATCGCAATTTCCCAGCCAAATAACACAATCCAAATAATATTAAAAATGGTTTGCAGGGTATTGTTAGCATTTTCCGTTTCCACAATTTCTTTGCCAAACGGGGTCATACTAGCAAAACCAATTTTAATCGATTGGATGCCAAAGGGAATACCAATAATCGTCAAGCAAATGCCCAGACCGCCAAGGATATAACCTAAACCGGCCAAAAATCCACCGCAGATTAACCAGATAATATTGCCAATTAAACTCATATTGTTCTTAAAAGATTTGGATATCTAACAAAAAATCTGAACTTAACACATAAACATAGTATAACACTGATTGGTAATTTTGGCAATTGAACAAATTTGGACAAATCAATTCGCCTAATATTTGCTTGCTTCATCTTGCCTGATATTAACTTTATTTGTGCTGAGAAAAAAATAATTTTTCCTGGACTTATACCAATTAAAAACTGTTGCTACAATTCCGAGTTTTATTTGGGGCGCAATGCTTGCGCCCCAAATGGTTGCATGAATTTTTGTAAATGG
Source organism: Oscillatoriales cyanobacterium (assembly GCA_011390955.1). Classification (GTDB taxonomy): domain Bacteria; phylum Cyanobacteriota; class Cyanobacteriia; order Cyanobacteriales; family Laspinemataceae; genus Planktothricoides. Next base: position 34,149 of record JAABRM010000067.1, read on the forward strand.
ACTTAATCAAGACTCTGAAAATAATTTTCCTCTTCCGGTTTGGCCATTTCCGCCAAAGACTGCCAACCCGGTTGCCAGAGAGAAAGGTCTTTTAGCTGTTTCGCATTTAACCAGAAACGCACCTCCGCATCACAAGAAGCGACCATTTCTGCAAATACCCATTTGCCTTCATTTTTTCGGTTGACGACTTGGAAATGTCGCCAACCCCAAGTTCTTTTGGTAGATGTCCACTTGGAACCCACCAGATAAGGAAATTTTTGTTTTTTTGCCATGACTTTTATACTTTTTCCCTGAATTTATGAGTGATTTTAACATCTGCTTTCAACATCTGCTGACAATGGTAAATATCTCTGCTAATGTGGTTAAATAAAGTGAAACAGTTGACCGATAAACCAAATATAAAATATAAAGAAAAGCAACCCTTCCCATTTAGTGACTTGTTTATCTTGCGTGGCAAACACAAACAGAATCGTTCCCACTACCATTAAGGGTAATGCTTGTTGGAGAATGGTCTCGGGAATAATTATGGTTCCCATTAATCCGGGAATGCCCATCACCACAAAAGTGTTAAAAATATTTGATCCCAGCACATTACCGATCGCCATTTCCGGGTTTTCTTTAATAGCTAGGGATATCGTCACAATTAATTCCGGTAAAGATGTCCCCAATGCCACCCCTGTCACGGCAATAATTTCCACTCCTATCTGTAATAATTCAGAAATTTCGACCACAGAATCAATTGTATATTTAGCCCCTAAGCATAATCCAATTGAACTGAGGATGAGAATGACGACATCTTTGGTAGGAAATATTTTTTTGGCATCATTTTCCTCACCGGATGCTTTAGCTCGATCTTGCTGGTCTTGATTTTCTTGTTGAGCAATGCTAATGGTATAAAATAGATAAATTGCATAAGCGATTAAACTGAGAATCGCTTCTCCTTTGGAAAAGTTAAAATCCCACACCGTTAAAGCCAGGAAAAAACCCGTGCCCACAAACAGCGGTAAATCTACATTAAGTAAATCATAAGTAATGCTTAATCCCTGACTAATGACCGCTGCACAGCCCAAGACTAAGAAAATATTGGCGATATTAGACCCAACGACGTTGCCTAAGATAATTTCTGAAGAATTATCCAACATGGCAAATATTGATGAGACTAATTCTGGTAAAGATGTGCCAATAGAAACAATAGTCACTCCGACAATAAACCGAGGAAATCCTAGATAAATCCCTAGGGATTCTGCTGCCTCGGTAAAAAAATCTGATGATTTGACCAATACTGCTAAACTGACGGTAAATAAACCAATCCAACCGAATAATTCTATCATAATCAGATTTTTTTGGGTAAAGACAACATAAATTTTATCGACTTTAATCGCTCTTATCTGGGATTATCTCACATATTCTCTAATTATTAACTCTAATTATTAAATCTAATGATTAAATTTTTTAACGGTCAGAGGCTAATTAAAAAGGACTGAAGCACTAACTACCGATAAATTTAGTGTTTCAGTCCTGGTTAAGCAATCAGAAGTGAGAATGATTTTTTAAGGTTCTTCGGGTACGAGTACCCACATAATGACATAAACGATTATCCCCGGACCACCGGCTAAGGCTAAAAAGAGAAAACCTAAGCGAATGATGATTGGGTCAATCTGAAAATATTTTCCTAATCCGGCACAAATGCCCGCGATCGCCCGATCGTAGCGGCTGCGATAAAGTTTCTTAGTTTCCATAAAACTCCTGGGGTTAAACATCGGAAATAGACTACAGATGCTATAAATTTTCAATCGGCACAGGTGCTAAATCTTCGGCGGGTTCAAAGCCAAAAACTTTGGCGTAAAAATAAAATTCTCCGTCAATAGTGCGGATGATATTTTCTGCCCGACGGAACCCATGTTGTTCTCCTTCATAAGCAATATAGGCGACGGGTAAGCCTTTGGCTTTCAGGGCTTCAACCATCATTTCTGCTTGATTCGGGGGCACAATTTTATCTTCCAATCCCTGAAAAAAGATGACGGGACAGGAAAGTCGATCGCAATAATGAATGGGCGATCGCTGACGATACAGTTCTTTCTTCTCTGGATAAGGCCCAATCAGGCGATCGAGATAGCGGGACTCAAACTTATGAGTATCTGTGGCCAAAGCTTCTAAATCGCTGACTCCATAGTAACTGGCCCCGGCTTTAAAGCGATCGCGAAAAGTCAGGGCGCAAAGAGTAGTATAGCCTCCCGCACTTCCCCCAGCGATGCAGAGGCGATTTTCATCCACAAATCCATGTTCTGCCAAATAAGCCGCACCATTCACGCAATCATCCACATCAACCACACCCCATTGACCTTTGAGGCGATCGCGATATGGGCGACCATACCCGGTACTGCCGCCATAATTCACATCCAAAACCGCAAACCCCCGCGAAGTCCAATATTGAATCCGTAAATTCAAACTGCTATCAGCCGCAGCGGTCGGGCCGCCGTGACTTTTCACCACCAACGGGGGCAACTCACCTTCTGGGGCGTGATAATCCTGATTTTTCGGCGGATAAAAAATCCCATAAGCGCTGAGTTCATGTTCCGTGGGAAATTCCACCGGCTGCGGTGCCGACAAATAACCGGGATCGATTTCTAACTGGGAAGACTTGCGAAGAACCTGGAACTCGCCACTATTTAAATCCAGCAAAACCACCGAATTCGGGGTAGTCGCCGAACCAGCAATTAATAACACTTGATTCCCAGAAACTTTCGGCCCTGACATAGAAGTATAGGGAGTATTAATCGGTTCCAGCTTGCCCGTTTTGGTGCTTAACTTTGCCAGACAAGTAATTCCGTTTTGAGTATAAGTGCAAATGATTTCACTTGGCGATGCTAAAGCATAAGTAGACATCCCAAAAACCCACTGGGGCAAGCCAAATTCGGCGGCCATTTCACACAGAGGCATCTCCGTTTCTTGTTGGAATTTATAAAGATTCCACCAGCCGGTACGGTCAGAGACAAAATATAACGACTTATCCTCCGACCACTCTGGTTGAAAAACTGAAATATTCCGCCCACCGTCGATTAAGTCAGCATTGCCCAAAGATCCATCCTCACGGACAGAGGCAACCCATAATTCCGTCCCATCCCAAGGCATATTCGGATGATTCCAAGTAATCCAACAAAGTTGTTTTCCGTCGGGACTGAGGCGGGGATTGGAGTAAAAATCATTTCCCGAAACTAAGATTTGGGTATCTTCCGAATTATGCAGATTAATGCTGACGATAGTGTTAATTGGTTCCCCTTCTCCCCGATGGTCTTCCCGGACCGCAATCAACCGCCCCCGTTCTCGATCCAGGATATAATCGGCATAACGCATCGCACCTTCTGGGGTGATGGGTTCCGGTTGACCGTCAAGAGTTTGGCGATAGATCCGTCGATCGGTAAAATTAGAAAAGTAAATCGTCCCATCGGCGATCGCAAACGAACCGCCGCCATACTCATGTACCCTGGTGCGAACATTAAACTCTCTTGGGGTACAGTCGGCAGTTTTGCCATCGGGAGTCCGACGCACGATCGCATTGCGTCCACCTTCCGAAGGGCGCATCTCTAACCAATAAATATCTGCACCGTCCCAAGTAATTCCCCCCAGTCCCACCGATCCAGCTACGATCAGATCCGAGGTAATAGGAGATTTCCACGATCCATACGGGGCAACTTTTGGTTTAGACATATCAAATTTCCTAAACAGTAACAATAATATTGGCCAATATCTCTGGCGATGTTGGTGAGTTATCGTGGAGTGAGAGCGATCGGGCTAAAACCGGCTAAAATTCATGCTTACCTTAGATTTAAGCCGAAAAATTTACCCAGACCTAATCCCTGACCTGGAAGACAGACACGAATAAGCAATCTCAAGCAACCTTAAGCAATCTTAGAATTTTTTCTTAACTTTTGGCAATCTCTTGATATAGTCGCGAATCACTTCCGACATAGAAACCTCGCGTCGTTCGGCTTCTGCTTGTAAACGCTCTTTTTCTTGTCCAGTTAGGCGAATTTGTAATAGTTCGTTTCTGGCCATCAGTGTCTTTGTCCTGACAATAATCGTTACATTATAGCAGATACATTTAACCCGGAAAAATCTGGCAATAGCCGGAAGTTTCTGAGTATGGCACCATTTGGAATGAGGTAATCACGCCATTGGTGGAGGTATCTCTCAAAGCCTTCAACATCTGGGTTAAAGGCGCCATTAATATCACGTCCGATCCTGTGACCACAATTAGGGCAAACAAATTGTTTGTTGCCTCCTAGCTTGGTGTGAATATGACCACATTTTGAACAGGTTTTGCGCTTTGTACTCTTCCGTTACGTCTACTACAACACAGCCATACTTAGCTGCTTGATGCTTCAACAAAGTTTTAAAACGGTAATGAGCATAAGTCACCATTGCGCGTGCCGTTTTCGTCGCCAAGCGTCGTTTTCCTCGCTTGACCATATTTTTTACTTCAAACTTGGGCAAAAATACTACTTTATACTTAGTGCTAATGTAATTAGCTGCTTTTTTGTGGACTTCATCAACCAAGTTACGGATTTTGATTCTGATTTTTTGGGCAGCTTTACGCAACCGATACCGTAAGCGTTTAAATTGATGTCCTTTGGCTAGACCAATCCGAGACATTAACCTATCGAGGTGGTAAGCCAATCGGTAAATCCGCCCCATGTCCGACTTGCCAATTTCCCAAATTTCTTGCCCGTCAAACCCAGTTAGAAACGTTCTGACTCCAGGGTCAAGCGCAATTGCCAATTGGCTTTCTATCGGCCTCGGCTTGGGCGCGTCTACCGCATAACAGATAAACCAGCGCCCTCTGTCCAGTACCAAGGTAGGCTCATGCTCCATTGTCTCAACAATCGGTTCTCTCGAAATGAAACTTAATCCTTTGGTCTGGGTCGGATAAAAAGTCCCTTGTTTCCAATTGTCTTTTTGAAACCGAATTGACTTAACCGGGTCACGCACGGACCTAAACTTGGCATGGCCACCAGTCTTTTTTGCGGCTTGGTGTGCCTCAACCGCTTGAAATACGGCTAATTGGCGCGGATTGTAAGGAGTTTTGCCCACCCAAGCCGGAGCGCAACTCATCACCTTTTTCCTTAAATCGTACTTACCGATTTTTTCAGCCTTAAGTATGGCTAGGGCTTGATTAAAGCACCATCGGGCAGCGGATATCCATTGAAACCACGTCTTAGCCAAGGCTGTCTCTGGGTAAATCCGAATCTTCTTTGATAACAGACTTGTATTTCCTGAGTCCGTACAATCGACAACTGAAGACGTGGACAATGGCAAGGATATCTTCAACCATTTCTCGTTCTGGAGATAAGTCACTTCGGTTGAGAACCACGAGTTGGCAATTTTGCTGTTGACAGAACCATTCGATGAGGTCAAAACCGAACCGAACGAGTCGGTCTTTGTGGCAGACCACAACCTCTCTGACGTTTCCTGACAGAACTTGTCCCAAAAGGGAAAGTAATCTTTTGCGCTTGTAGTTGAGTCCGGAGCCGATGTCTTTGATAATGAGTCCGTCTGTGAACAGGGATTGCAGGTAATCCGCTTGTCGTTCAAGGTCTGATTTTTGTTTGTACGAGCTAACTCTGGCGTAAAGGATTCTGATTCTGGTATCGCCTTCTGGATTGACAACGGAATCGATATCGTACCGTCGATGACCCGCCGGAGTTCTAATTGTGCGTATTTTTCCGTCTCTATCCCAGTTTCGTAGTGTTCTTTCTGAGACTTGAAGGATTTGAGACGCTTCCCTCGGTGTTGCATATTTCATGGTTGTTGTTTGACAATTTAGTCAATATACTACCATAACTGGAAAAATATTTCCAGAAATATCCGGAAATTACCTGTTAATCCCCCTCTAATCAGAAACAGTAAGCCTAGAGGTGGGGCGGAGGGGCCCGCCGTCGGCGGAGGGAATAATTGATAATTGATAATTGATAGTGCGATTCGTTCACGCGGAAAGCGGAAGGCAAAAGCCTGAAACGTGCGCGTGGTCTAGGTTAGGCCATCCTAACCTAGATAACTTTCAGGATGTGTAGGATA
>JAABRM010000016.1 GCA_011390955.1 Oscillatoriales cyanobacterium
TTGAGGACTAAATGTAAATTTTGGCATAGCGTCATGCCATATTTCTAGTGGAAAGGGACAGTTATCATAACCCACTCGCAAAAGACAAAGACCATGAGCGGGGGCAGCGTACTTAACTTGTTCTCGGAGTTCGTGAGTCCAAATTTGGTTAAAATTTTCCAGCGATCGCTCACCGCGACCAACTTGGACTAACATCCCGACCAGCAGCCGCATCATCCCGTAAAGAAATCCATTAGCCTGTACTTCTATGTGAACGAATGGTCCATGCCGATAACAGATGGCTTCTTGTACATCCACCCAAGAGTGCTGCCGTTGGGATCCAGCCCGATGAAAAGCCGCCAAATGGTGATGACCAACCAAAGGACTGAGAGCCGCTTGAACTAGGGATTCATCCAACGGTTCATAATAATAGTGCCAAGTAAAAGGCTCAACAAAAACATTGGGCGGTGAATCGGTGTAAAGGGTGTAGCGATAGCGTCGCCACTTTGCGGAAAACCGAGCGTGCCAATCTAAAGGGACTGGCGCTGATGCCAGAACTTTAATATCCTTGGCCACCGCATGATTCAAAACCGATGCCCATTTATGGGCTGGAATTGAACTACTCGTGTTAAAGTGAGCTACTTGGGCAGCCGCATGCACCCCTGCATCAGTTCTCCCGGCAGCATAGACTCCCACTGGTTCGCCGAGGATGCCAAAAAGAGCTTTTTCCATCTCTTCTTGTACCGTTCGTTGCTTAGGTTGTCGCTGCCAACCATGAAAATCAGTCCCATTATATTGAAAAACTAAGGCAATTCTTTGGTTAGGGATCGCACCAGTGGAGTACATCATCAGGTCAACAGTACCAAGTAAAAAGGCTGGATTTTTTGTGGGAATATCTTTTTACTGGTCACGGATTTAAACTAGCTCAATAATTGCCATTGCAGCATTATCACCCCGACGAGGAATAGTTCGCAGGATGCGAGTATATCCACCGTTACGATTACCGTAACGATCTTTGGCCTGCTCAAACAGTGCATGAACTAGCTGCTTATCATACATATAGCCCAAGGCTCTCCGCCGAGCGGATAAGCTACCATCTTTGGCTAAAGTAATCATGCGTTCGGCTTCGGACTGCACTGCTTTAGCACGAACTTTAGTCGTGGTAATTCGACCATAACGAATCAATTCTGTGGTCAGCGATCGCAAAAGTGCTTTGCGCTGATCGGCGGGTTTACCTAGTTGAGGGACACGACAACGGTGACGCATAACGATTAAGTTTTACTGATGAACAATCAATGTATGAACTGAAAAATGATTTGCCCTGGATGATCTGGAAAAATAAATTTTTTGACCAAATCACCAAAGCTGCCAAAACCTAAAGTCAAAAATCATCAAATACTTCCGAAGATCAGCTACTAGACTTAGCAGATTTTTCTTGAGGCAACGTAATCCCTAAACGTTTTTGCAGAGCTTCAATAACTTCTTCGGCGGATTTTTGACCAAAGTTTTTAATTTCAAGCAGGTCTTCTTGACTATACCCAAGCAAATCTGCCACGGAGTTAATTTGTGCCCGCTTCAGACAGTTATAAGCACGGACACTCAACTGTAACTCTTCAATCGGAATCTGACTGGTGGGATCAGAATCATCGGTAGATTCTTTATGGGTCGATTCTAGATTGACTTCTTTAACCTGGGCAAACAGATCGACCAAAATATTCGCAGATTGGCTGAGTGCTTCTTGGGTTGAGATACTGCCATTTGTCCAAATTTCCAGAATCAATCGGTCTTGTTCTAGAGATTCCCCAATTCTCGCGTCCTCAACGGTATAGTTAACCTTGCGAACTGGCATAAATACTGCGTCAATCAAGAGAAAGTCTAAAGCGATATTGTCTTCGCGATCGCGATCGACTGCTTGATATCCTTTCCCCTGCTCCACTCTAAATTCCATTTCTAGAGTGGCACCTTCTGAAAGAGTAGCGATATACTGACTTGGGTCAACAACTTCTACCTCTGAGGGCAACTCAAAGTTTGCCGCAGTAACGGTTTTCGAACCCTGAGCCACTAATCGACCAATCTGTGGTTGAGAGGAATGACTTCTGAGGACAATTTCCTTCATATTCAGGAGGATTTCCAAGACATCCTCCCGCACACCGGGAATTGTAGCAAACTCGTGATTGACACCAGCAATGCGAACGGCTGTGACTGCTGCCCCTTCTAAATTAGACAGCAGAACTCTTCTGAGGGCATTACCTACAGTGATTCCTTGGCCCCGCTCCAGCGGCTCCAGAACAAATTTGCCGTACTGACCCTGGTTTTTGTCAGTGCTTGACTCTACACACTCAATCTGAAACTGCGCCACGGAGTGACCTCCCTTCTCCTTTCTCCCTGGAGGGCAAACATAGCCTTCCTAGCCTTCCTATTTTGGTGCTTGTGCGGTTCCGCCAGCGATGCAGAAGCAAATTCGATATGTTTGTTTCTGCCAACTGACGATTAGCCGATTGACTAATCAATCGCCAATAATGATCTTGAAAACCAATTCCTAAACCCGACGACGCTTGGGTGGTCGGCAACCATTGTGAGGAATTGGCGTAATATCTCGAATCAAGGTAATTTCTAGACCTGCGGCTTGCAGAGCTCTAATTGCTGTTTCCCGACCCGATCCAGGCCCACTAACCATCACCTCAACTTGGCGCATACCTTGATCCATAGCTCGACGGGCGGCATTTTCTGCGGCGGTTTGTGCCGCATAAGGAGTGCCTTTTTTTGCCCCTTTAAAGCCACTGGAACCGGCTGAAGCCCAAGAAATCACTTCACCATTAGGATCGGTAATTGTGACGATCGTGTTGTTAAACGTAGACTGAATGTAGCCCACACCATTGGGTACATTTCTTTTTTGTTTGCGAGATCCGCTTTTTTTAGTTGATTGTCGCGCCATATCTATATATTTTTTCGACTATTCTATCAATCGCGATTACAGCAGAATACAGGTGGGCTTGATTATCCCACCCTTGTCGCCACTGTCTATTTCTTAGCAGGAGCCTTTTTCTTACCGGCCACAGTGCGACGGGATCCCCGACGAGTCCGTGCATTGGTTCGAGTTCTTTGGCCACGAACAGGTAAACCCATCCGATGGCGGCGTCCTCGGTAACAGCCAATATCCATGAGGCGCTTGATATACATGGCCTCTTGGCGTCTCAGGTCTCCCTCAACTTGATAATTCGTTTCGACGGCTTCTCGCAAAGCCGCCACATCAGACTCACTAAGGTCTTTGACTCTGGTATCAGGATTGACACCTGTTTGAGCGAGAATCTCTTTGGCCCGAGTCGGGCCAATTCCGTAGATATATCTTAGACCTATTTCTACTCGCTTATCGCGAGGAAGGTCTACCCCGGCAATCCGTGCCACGCTTTTGTACTCCTTTGTCTTACGCTGTTGCTGCAAATTTTTCGGGTGACAGATGTCGGTGTTTGACACCTGAATTCAATGGGAATGGACTAACCTTGGCGTTGTTTATGTTTAGGGTTAGAACAAATCACCATTACCCGCCCACGACGACGAATGACGCGGCATTTCTCACACATTTTCTTGACAGATGCTCTAACTTTCATGTTGTTTTTGCAACACTACAAACTTAATATTATATCATTTTTGCCTAATTTGACAACAGGAAATTAGATTTACCTGTATTCTTTAACATAGATGACTTCAGGGCGAAGCTACTGTTACTTTTTCCGCAGACGATAAGTGATTCTTCCCTTGGTTAAATCATAGGGAGTCAACTCCACTTTCACGCGATCGCCCGGCAGAATCTTGATGTAATTTCGCCGAATTTTCCCAGAAATATGGGCCAAAACGTTAAACCCGTTATCCAGGTCAACCCGAAACATAGCATTGGGTAGGGACTCGGTGACCGTACCTTCCATTTCAATCAAATCTTGTTTAGCCAAATTATCTTGACCTCCCTGCTAAAAATCGACTAACTTGATGGATTTAAGGTGAAATAAGCTGCATTTAACTTCATCAAACTAAATCCAGAGTCGAAAAATCGAATGCCTAATTTAGTCTGAGAAGCTTCCAGCAGTAGAGGCTGAAAGTTTATACACCCGATCCGGGAATATCTGGCTGGATCTGAATTCCGGGTAATTCTGTGAGAGCAACCAGTCAAGGAATTTCCCAAGAAACTACATGACTGGCTAACTCTCTGATGGTTGACATATTGGATCAAGAATTAACAGGATTAGGGATGAAGCATGTTTTTCAAGGCATTCGTCACCTCATCCATTGACAAATTGCCATTCACCGAAACAAGCTGATTGCGTTCCCTATAGTAATCAATCACAGGAGCGGTGTCGTGATGATAAACTTCCAAGCGATGTCGAATGGTTTGTTCGTTATCATCTTTGCGTCCCCGCCCCAACATCCTGCCCACTAAGGTTTCGTCTGGGACTTCCAGATTCACCACACAATTGCACTTTTGATGAATTTCTGCTAAAAGATGATCCAAAAAAGATGCCTGAGAAACGGTACGGGGGAACCCATCAAGAATCCATCCTTTTACCACATCATCATCTTCCAGACGATGCAGAACCAGGTCTAACATCAGATCATCGGGGACTAAATCCCCCTGATCCATATATTCTTGAGCTTTTTTACCCAGAGGAGTTTGCTCTTGCACAGCAGTACGCAGCAGATCCCCAGTAGAAATATGCGGAATTTCATAGAGATTAGCCAATCGCATGGCTTGAGTTCCTTTTCCCGCTCCTGGTGGCCCCAAAAAAATTAAGCGTGAAATTAAGCCTGTCACTACTGTTTCACCATTCCTTCATAACGCTGGGAAATCACATAAGTCTGGATTTGCTTCGCCGTATCAATCGCCACACCAACAATAATCAGCAGTGAAGTGGCACCCAGACCCCGAAATGTCTGCACTCTAGTGGCACTTTCCACTGCTGTGGGCACAATTGCCACCAGACCGAGAAAAATCGCCCCCAAAAAAGTTAAGCGATTCAACACCCGTTCTATATACTCGCTAGTAGTGCGACCGGGACGAATCCCAGGAATACTGGCTCCCATCTTCTTCAAATTTTGAGCCATATCAACTGGATTGATAATCAAAGAAGCGTAGAAATAGCTGAAGAAGAGAATTAAGAGTAGATAAAACGCGACATAAAGCCAAGGAGTGGGACCACCTGGACTCAAGTAATTAGCCACTTGAATTAAAAAAGAATTATTGGCAAATTCTGCCAAGGATCCAGGAAGAATCAACACAGCGGAGGCAAAAATAATTGGCATCACGCCACCTTGATTCAAGCGTAGGGGCAAATAGCTACTCCGCTCACGGTATAACTTTCGTCCCACCTGGCGTCGGGCAGATAAAATCGGAATTCTGCGGGTTCCTTCTTGGACAAAAACAATCCCGACAATCATAATCAGGAACACCAGAAGCAGAAGAATCACCCGACCAACAATCGCTTGATCTTGTTGAGCTAATTCAATCGTTTGACCCAAAGATCGTGGCAGAACTGCCACAATGTTCAGAAAAATTAACAGAGAAGCACCATTGCCAACACCGCGCTCAGTAATCAGTTCAGAAACCCACATGACAAACATGGATCCGGCAGTCAGAGCCAGAGCGGTCTTAAACAAAAATACCGGGCCGGGGTTTTCCGCATAAGCGCTCACCCAAATGGCAATACCAGTGCTTTGTAGCAAAGCCCATCCTAAAGATACATAACGAGTAATCTGAGAGATTTTTCGTCGTCCTGCTTCCCCTTCGTTTTTCTGCAAATCTTCCAAACTAGGCAAAGCAGCGGTCAAAAGTTGAATGATAATTGAAGCATTAATGTAAGGCAAAATGCCTAAAGCAAAAATGCCTAACGCCCGTAAACCTCCGCCAGAAAATAAATCTAAAAAACCGATTAACGGACTACCACTGACGTTTTGTTCAAATGCTTCTCGATCGATACCTGGAACTGGTAAGAAAACCCCAAACCGCACTAGAATTAACATGCCAACGGTGACAAGCAGCCGACCTCTAAGGCCAGCTGCTTGAGCCATCTGCATAAAAGTCTCCTGAGCAGTTGGTGCCTTATCTCTACTAACAACCATTAAGGAGTCCCTCTACTTATAATTGCAGTGGCATCGCCAGGGTTAAGCACTCACTCTGACATAAGGTGTTTGACCTTATGTCATCACTAGCCGCTTGATTGGTTAGTTCATCGCTGAAGATGAATAATGCCCGCATCCTTTACTAACCCCTGGCTGGATCCACTATTTCGCAACTCCCCCCTGCGGCTGAAATCTTAGTACGGGCATTAGCGGTAAAAGCAGCGGCTTTCACATTGAGGGCAACATTGAGTTCCCCATCACCCAAGATTTTCAGCGGACCGTCATTGGTTGTCACAATGCCGGCCTCCATCAACGAGGCAAGTGTCACCTCGCTATTGGCAGGGAGAGAGGCTAGTTTACTGACATTAATAATAGTGTAATGTTTTCGATTGATGACAGTAAAGTGTTTTAGTTTAGGTATGCGACGATAAAGAGGCTGTTGCCCGCCTTCAAAACCTGGTCTAGTGCTGCCACCAGACCTAGATTTTTGACCGCGCATTCCCTTACCGGAGCTCGCACCTTGACCAGCGGAAATCCCCCGCCCTAACCGTCGAGGACGCTTTGATGAGCCTTTTTTGGGCTGTACATCTTGCAATCTCATTACTTAAAACCCCATTGGATTAAGAACTTACAATCAATTTATGATGCATAGAGCTTTTCGATCGCAATCCCACGTTCTTGGGCCACATCTGCTAATGTGCGAAGACTATCGAGGGCTTCAACGGCTGCTCTAGCATTATTTAGAGGATTGCTGGAACCAAGTTGCTTGGCTAAAATATTCCGAACTCCGGCCAACTCTAAAACTGTTCTAACCGCTCCACCGGCAATTACACCAGTCCCAGGGGCGGCTGGTCTCATAATCACTTTGGCACCGCCGCTACTGCCATTGGCTGGGTGAGGAATCGAATTAGATTTGTTGAGCGGTACATCAACTAGGTGCTTTTTGCCATCGGCCACGCCTTTTTTGACGGCGCCGATCACATCACCAGCTTTGCCAACGCCTACACCGACTTGGCCTCGTTCATTGCCCACAACAACTACAGCCCGGAAACTGAGCTTTTTACCGCCTTTGACGACTTTGGTGACGCGACGGATTTGCACAACCCGCTCTTGCCAATCGGTTTCTTTTTCCCGATTCCGACTACTTTTTTTCCGACGATCTGCCATAATTTTGTCCGTTATCAGTGTTTCGAAAGCCTTTGTTCCGTTGACGCTTTGTGAACTCTTTATGCTTAAAAAGGAAAGGTCAACGGTTCAACGATCCTGGATGCTTAAAAATCCAAACCAGCTTCACGAGCCGCATCAGCTAAAGATTTAATCCGGCCATGATAAAGATTACCACCTCGGTCAAAGACCACCTTTTCAATCCCCTTTGCCTTAGCGCGTTGGGCAATTAACTGACCAACTTGAGCCGAAGCATCACAGGTAGCACCAGTGCTTAATTCAGGCTGTAATTCGCGATCTAAAGTTGAGGCAGATACTAGGGTATGGTGTTTTGTATCGTCGATCACTTGAGCATAAATATGTTTATTTGACCGAAACACTGCCAAACGAGGCCGTTCTGAAGTCCCAACGACTTTGCGCCGGACGCGCTGATGGCGACGCTGAATGAATTCCTTACGAGTCAGCTTCATAATCTATTTCTTCCCTGCCTTGCCAGCTTTAAGTTTAATCACTTCGCCTTCATAGCGAATGCCTTTACCTTTGTAAACTTCTGGTGGGCGTACCGCACGGATTCGAGCCGCTTGATTACCAACCAATTCTTTATCAATGCCGCTGACTATGACATTGGTATTGGTTTCTACGGCTAATTGGATGCCTTCAGGGGGAACAATCTCTACAGGCTTACTGTAACCAACGTTTAAAATCAGATTCCGGCCTTGGATTTGCGCCCGATAGCCAACTCCCTGAATTAATAACCGTTTTTGAAAGCCGTTGGAGACTCCCTCAACCATATTCGCAACCAATGTGCGAGACAAACCATGACGTTGACGGGCATTGCGAGATTCATCTCGCCGTTTCACCATCAGGGTGTCATCCTGTTGTTCCACGATGACTTCAGGTGGTAGCTCTCTACTGAGAGTCCCTTTTGCCCCTTTGACGGATACGTTCTGCCCCTCGATGGTAACCGTCACTTTGTCAGGAACTTTGATGGGGCGCTTACCAATTCGAGACATAAATCTTGTTACTCCTTAAGAATTTAGAATTCATAATTCAGTTTTTTTCAGGAAACTGTCCTGTGTGCGAAAAGCTGAATGCATGAGTTCTTTTCTACCAGACATAGCAAAGCACTTCTCCACCCAAGCCTTGGCTGCGGGCATCTCTGTCGGTCATAATTCCCGATGATGTCGAAATGATGGCAATGCCAATTCCGCCTAAAACCCGTGGTAACTCTTTCCTATTAGAGTAAACTCGTAAGCCCGGTGTACTTACTCGCTTTAGGGTTTTGATAATAGGCTGACGGTTTTTGCCTTTATATTTCAATGAAATCATCAAGTTTTTCTTGACGCCTTCCCCAACTTCTTTGTACTCCGTAATAAAGCCTTCTTCCAATAGGACTTTGGCAATAGAACGGGTCATTTTTGTTGATGGAACTTCAGTTGTTTGGTGCCTTGCCAGACTAGCATTGCGGATGCGTGTAAGCATATCTGCAATCGTATCGTTAGCCGCCATTATTCCCTCCTTAATTAACCCGCTATTTGTCCCGGAAGGGCATACCCATTTCTTTGAGCAAGGCGCGGCCCTCTTCGTCTGTGTTTGCCGTTGTGACGATTGAAATGTCCATTCCTCGGATTTGATCGATGCGATCGTATTCTATTTCTGGAAAAATTAGCTGTTCTCTCAAGCCTAGGTTGTAATTGCCTCGGCCATCAAAGCTTTTTGGACTAATGCCGCGAAAATCCCGAATTCTAGGTAATGCTAAGTTGATCAAGCGATCCAAAAAGGCATACATCCGATCTGAACGGAGTGTCACCATGACGCCAATCGGCATTCCTTGACGGATTTTAAATCCGGCGATCGCCTTTTTTGCTCGAGTCACAACTGGCTTTTGACCCGTAATCAGAGCGATTTCTTGAATCGATGATTCCAGAGCTTTTGCATTCTGAGATGCATCACCTAAGCCTCGGTTTACAGTGACTTTCACCACCTTCGGCACCTGATGGATGTTCTTGTAGCTAAATTGTTCCATCAATTTGGCTACAATTTTATCTTCATACCGACTTTTGAGTGTTTCTGACATAGTTTTTTAGGGTTGGTTTTTTCCTGGTCTTTGTCAGGAGCGTGATATATTTTTGCCCAGTTTTTAGTTGTTTAACTCGAAAATTATGGGCGTTTTTTCCTAGCTTTAGTCAATAATTTCACCAGTTTTTTTGAGCATTCTCACTTTACGACCGTCTTCGGTGAAAGTGTAGCAGACTCGGCTGGCTACTTCATTTTTAGTTGAATAAAGCATCACGTTAGAGCTATGAATCGGCGACTCAAAAGTTTCAATTCTACCAGATTCACCCTCTTGTTGAGGTTTGACGTGCTTAGTTCTAATATTCACGCCTTTCACAACCACTTGGCTAGTTTTGGGAAGTGCTTTAATAATTTCGCCAATTTTGCCTTTTTCTTTGCCAGCAATCACTTGTACAGTATCACCTTTTTTAACGTGCATTTTGTAAGTGACGGGCGTTTTGCTTTGCTTGGTCGCCATCAGAGTACCTCCGGCGCTAAGGAAACAATTTTAGTGTAGTTTTTATCGCGTAATTCGCGAGCGACCGGACCAAAGACGCGAGTTCCTTTGGGGTTCCCATCTTGGTTCACGATCACGGCAGCGTTGTCGTCGAAACGAATACTCATGCCACTGGATCGGCGAATTGCTTTACGAGTCCGAACTACAACGGCTCTAACGATATCGGACTTTTTGACTGCCATATTGGGAATGGCATCTTTAACCACTGCAATAATCACATCGCCTACACCTGCGTAGGTTCTGTTACCGCCTAAGACCCGGATGCACATTAATTTACGAGCTCCGCTGTTGTCGGCAACATTAAGATAAGACTCTTTCTGAATCACCTTCAGTCTCCCTTTTTCCTAGCGTCCGCTGTCGCTGGCCTGATTAAGAATTTCGATCACTTTCCAGCGTTTAGTTTTACTCAGCGGTCGAGTTTCCTGAATTCGGACGCGATCGCCTTCATTACACTGGTTTTCCTCGTCGTGAGCTTTATATCGCTTGGTTTTAACGACGATTTTGCCATATTTAGCGTTGGGGGCGCGGTTTTCCACAGCCACCACCACTGTTTTATCCATTTTGTTGCTTACAACAAAGCCGACTCTTTCTTTAACTGCCATTGCAACTTACTCCTTAATCACATCAAGATTCAACAGATGTCTGTTGGCTACGTTTTCTTTCCGATTCAACGGTTAGTAATTGAGCCAGCCGATGTTGAGCATGAGTGAATTCGTGAGTTTTATCCAAGCGGCGGGTTGCTTTTTGCAAACGAAGTTCAAATAGCTGTCGCTTTACCGCGATAATTTCTTTGACGATTGCTTCATCGGTCAAATCTCGCACTTCTGAAATCTTAGGCAATGCCATAATCTTAAGACTTCTCCTCTTCTCTGGTGATTACCTTGGTCTTAATCGGCAACTTATAAGCAGCTAATCTCATTGCCTCGCGGGCTGTTGCTTCTGGCACACCGCCAATTTCAAATAAGACGCGACCGGGTTTAATCACGGCGACCCAATACTCTGGGGAACCCTTACCAGAACCCATCCGGGTTTCCGCTGGACGCATGGTAACGGGTTTATCTGGAAACACACGAATCCAGATTTTGCCACCTCTGCGGATATAACGAGTCATTGCTCGACGGCTGGCCTCGATTTGTCGAGAGGTAATCCAAGCGGGTTCTAAGGCTTGTAAGGCAAACTCGCCAAAATTGACTTGATTACCTCTTGTGGCTAGACCCCGCATTCTTCCCCGCTGTTGCTTGCGGAATTTAGTTCTTCTCGGACTTAACATGACTTTTCTCCTGGGTTATTCCTGAGTTCAAAAACAAAGGATTCTTTATTTAACCTTCACCCGATCGGTCTTCAAATTGTTGGCGACGACCTTTACGACGTCGCGGAATACCTGTACCGGCTGCATCGGTTTGTTCATCTTGTCCAGGAATAATTTCCCCTTTGAATATCCAAACTTTCACGCCAAGAATGCCATAAATGGTTTTGGCAGTGCAGTAAGCGTACTCAATATCAGCTCTTAAGGTATGGAGCGGAACACGACCTTCCCGAGTCCACTCAGTGCGAGCAATTTCTGCGCCATTCAGACGACCACTCACTTGCACTTTAATCCCTTCTATCCCAGCTTTTTGGGCGCGTGTAATTGCTTGGCGCACCACTCGGCGAAAAGAAACCCGACGTTCTAACTGTTGGGCAATATATTCCCCAATCAGGGTGGCATCAGCATCTACTTTGGCAACTTCCACCACGTTGATGCGGATTTGTCGATTGCTATTGCCTAACAAATCTTGTAAGCCAGTTCGCAACGACTCAATCCCCGTGCCACCACGTCCAACCACAACACCGGGTCTAGCGGTGCGGACTTCCAAATCAATTTGGTCGGCTTTTCGCTCAATGCGGACTTGAGAAATTCCAGCATTATTGAGCGTTTTTTGGACGTACTCGCGGATTTCAAAGTCTTCTTGCAGTAATTCTGAGTAGCGATTGCCATCGGCATACCAACGGGAGCGATGTTCTTGAGTCGTTCCCAGCCGAAAGCCAATTGGATGAATCTTCTGTCCCACGGATAAAATCCCTTTAATTTTGTGCTGATTTATGCTTGGTTTATGACAATGAAGTCATAACTAATCTTCTTTTTCTTCAGGAGCCACTTTCACAGTGATGTGACAGCTTGGCTTGCGAATCATGTACGCACGACCCTGGGCGCGAGGACGATAACGCTTCAAGCTTGGGCCGCCGTCAGCATAGGCTTCAGAGACAACTAATGTTGCCGGATCTAAGCCAGAATTATGCTCTGCATTTGCCACTGCTGAACGCAGGACTTTTAGCACCGGATCGCAAGCGCGGTAAGGCATGAATTCCAAGATAATCAACGCTTCTCTGTAGGAGCGACCGCGAATTTGATCGAGAACTCGTCGCACCTTATAGGGAGACATCCGAATGTAACGGGCGACTGCTTTGACTTGTTTAGTAGTATCAATAGGCATAGATTTCTCCTGTTGAATCTGGAATTTAATTTTGCATGATGGCTTGTGAATCTATTGAAATTTACCCACAAAATGCCTCCACAAAATTACAAATTCCCCCATTACCTCCGGGCTTTTTTATCGCTTTTTGAATGTCCCCTAAAGGTGCGTGTTAGAGCAAATTCGCCCAGCTTGTGACCCACCATTTGTTCAGAAATGTACACAGGGACGTGCTGCCGACCATTATGAACGGCAATGGTATGCCCTACCATATCTGGAATGATGGTTGAAGCTCTTGACCAGGTTTTTACAACCTGTTTTTCACCTTTTTCATTCAATTTTTCGATTTTCGTTAGGAGATGGTCGGCAACAAAAGGCCCTTTTTTTAGCGAACGACCCATAGTCTTTAATCTCTAAATTTTGAGCAGAATGAACGAACAATTAAGACGTAACTAATTGATTGACGGTTAATTAAAATTGGCTACCAAGAACCATTCTGGCTTAACCATTTCTGCCGCCACGACGACGCTTGGAAGAACTGCGACGGCGACGGACAATCAAAGAGTTGCTTAATTTCTTTTTCTTCCGAGTTTTTGCGCCTAAAGCTGGTTTGCCCCAAGGGGTTACCGGTCCACTCCTGCCGATTGGTGCCCGACCTTCACCACCACCATGAGGGTGATCTACCGGGTTCATCACACTGCCTCGAACCTGTGGTCTGCGACCTTTCCAACGATTTCGCCCTGCTTTACCGATCTTGATGTTTCTGGCATCAATGTTGCCAACTTGACCGATAGTGGCGTAGCAATCTTTGCGGAAGAGCCGCATTTCCCCTGAAGGTAATTTTAAGGTGACAAATTGACCTTCTTTGGCTTGAATTTGGGCACTAGCACCGGCACTTCTCACCATTTGTCCACCCCGACCTGGGGTCAGTTCTACGTTGTGGACACTGGTGCCTAGAGGAATATTGCTCAGTGGCAAGGCATTGCCCACTTCCAAAGGTGATTCGGGGCCAGCGATGACTTCGGTGCCAACTTTCAACCCTTCTGGATGAAGGATGTACCGCTTTTCTCCATCTTGATATTGGAGCAAAGCGATTCTGGCGTTACGATTGGGATCGTATTCAATTTCTACGACTTGGGCAGGGATATTGTGCTTGTCGCGGCGAAAGTCGATCATTCGATATAGACGCTTGTGACCACCACCGCGATGTCGGCAGGTGATGATGCCACGATTGTTCCGGCCTTTGGCACGGTGAATCCATACCGTTAGGGATTTTTCAGGCTCATTCCTGGTGATTTCCGCAAAGTCTGAACCCGACTTTTGGCGACTACCAGGAGTGTATGGCCGATAAAAACGAATACCCATAACTGGAGAATTTTTTCCTGACAATTGTTTGGTCTACGGATGAGACATGGATGTCTCTGCAATTTCGATCGCCTAAAAAGCGATCGCCTCGGAAATTTTATTAGACTTCCGGGAAGAAGATACTCTGTAAGGAATAGCCTTCTGCCAATGTCACAATTGCTCTCTTATATTGCGACCGATAGCCGACAAACTTACCAACACGGCGTTTTTTACGCGGTGGTTGATGAGTGTTGACACTCTGAACTTTGACTTCAAAGATTTGTTCGATCGCTGCTTGAATTTCTGGCTTTTTGGCTTTAGAAACAACATCAAATGTGTATTTGTTTTGTTCCATCAGCATGGTCGCCTTTTCAGTCAGGATCGGGCGAATGACTAAATCGATGATGTCACGGGCATTATATTTAGTCACTGTAGACCTCCTGAATTTTTGCCATCGCCCCTGCGGTCGTTACAATTTTGTCGGCTTCTAGCACATCATAAACATTCAGGCTATCTGCCGGAATCATCTTCAGGTAAGGTACATTCCGAGCCGACAAATAAATGTTTTCTGAGGACTCGGCTAAAATTAATAGCACTTTTGCGTTAGATTCGATGCCCCAGCGATTCAAAGCACTCATTAGTTCTTTGGTTTTTGGCCGTGGCAGATGTTCCGCAAAATTTTCTACTACAATTAAGTCTTCGTAACGACTCTGAAACGCGGTTCTCAATGCTAACCGACGTTCTTTGCGGTTCATTTTGATGCCATAATCTCTGGGTTGCGGCCCAAAGATCACACCGCCACCTCTCCAGAGAGGCGAGCGAATGGAACCGGCACGAGCTCGCCCTGTTCCTTTTTGTCTCCAGGGTTTTCTGCCCCCGCCTCTGACTTCAGCTCGGGTTTTGCTGGCGGCTGTTCCCTGACGACCATTACACGTAATCCGTCTGAGAGCCTTGTGGACAATATGAGAAGAATTTTCTTCTACGGCGACTTTTAATTCTAAAGTCGCTTGTCCAACTTCTTCCCCTTGCCAATTTTTTACGACACAGTTAACCATTTCAGCTGTCCAAAATATGCATTTTTGTCGATTGTTGATTGTTGAATGGTGAAATGGTCATTATTGTGGCAAAACAACAAGGCGCCGCTCACCGACAACTCAACCAACAACAATTTGGGCTTCATTTATTTGCCCACGCTTTTGGTCGGGCGAATACTTACCAATGCACCAGGTTTACCGGGCACTGCCCCTTTCACTAGAATTAGGTTGCGTTCTCGATCTAGTCGCACCACTGTTAGCTGTTTGGTTGTGACTTGTTTACCACCTAGACGCCCCGCCATTCTTTTACCAGGATAGACCCGACCTGGGGTTGTCCCAGCACCGATGGAACCGGGCTTACGATGATTTTTTGAGCCATGAGACATCGGTCCGCGGCCAAAGTTATTCCGTTTTTGGTTTCCGGCGAAACCGCGACCAATACTCTTAGATGTCACATCGATGATTTGTCCAGCTTCAAAAATATCGACCCCAATTTCCTGACCTAGCTCAAAATTTGCTGTGTCTTCTAGGCGATATTCACGCAAGTGACGCAGTAGCGGCGCTCCCGCTTTAAGCAGATGGCCTTGCTCTGGGTTTGTCAAATATTTATTGACGGTTTTGGGCGTTTTGGTGTTTAGCTGACGGGTTTTGTCTTTGACTGCACCGTAGCCCAACTGAATGGCGCTGTAGCCATCAGTTTTTGGCGTTTTAATTTGTGTTACCACGCATGGCCCGGCTTGGATGACGGTGACGGGAATGGCTTTCCCTTCTTCGTCAAATACTTGGGTCATGCCGAGTTTTGTGCCGAGAATACCGACAGACACGGCTTTCTGGTCTCCCCTTTATCTGCACTACAATATGGAGCTTTTGAACCGAGATCGATAGAATGCAGAATACGCAAGCAATTTCTCCGCTTTTGGGCGGCAAAGTTCGCCTCAGTGTCATTGACCTGAGACTGCTTTGTAGACTTTATGCAATGCAATATATCTAGAAGAAGAATAGTTTCTATTCTTGGGTTGAGCTATTGCTCTAACCTTGCTTGGTTCTGGCCAGGACTTGAGTAGCAATCTACTCAGTATCCTTCTACGGCCAATCTGAAAGCTTTGATTAAGGTTTTTTGATCTCCGATCGCGATCGCCTCGATGGACTTTCGCTCTTAGATCAATGAATCCCGTTAACTTTGGCGATTTGATTGGCTATGGGCGATCGCCCATAAGCTCCGTTCGTGACTCTGTATTTAAGAGGCTATTCGTTGTTCGGTAGTCGCTTCGGCTTTGGTTCGCTACAATTATCTGATAGCGCTTTTAGCTGTGTGCTTTTCCCTAGGAACGAACGGCGATCGCTTAATTTGAGCCACAATTTAACAATATATATAATTTTTGTGCATTTGTCTAGTCTTTTTGTCAAAAATTTGACAATTTTTATTTTTTCTCAACCACGAACGGCAATTTAAATGTGGAATTATTGAAGTAACCGCAGTAATAAAAGCAAAAAATATAGACGAATCTCCCATTAAATGAGGCGGTCGATCGCGTAAAAAAGCCAATTGCACGTTGAACATCTAGTGCCAGATATTCGTCGATCGGACAATGATGGCATTGGCGGATTGAACATAAAAAACATTTAAAATAACTATTAGGGGCCAGAGAGATCGATCGCTCCACGGGCAAAATCCAGAAAAAGACTTGGAGACAACCGGGCAGTTATACTTTTTGAAGCTTTTGGTTGTGTTACCCAGTCCGGCGATGATTAATTGATATCTTGTACCAATATTGGGGAAGATATGAGTAGATTCGCCGATCGCCTTTGGTCAGCCTTGGGTGAGTGAGTCGGCAACCGAAAACTATGAAAATAAAACAGATCGGGTAGAACTTAACATTTATGGGACTGATTACAACTGGCAAACCACTGATTCGGGATCTAGAAAAAATGGGAGCCGTGGCAGTGTACGCTCCCTTGGAAGGAGGATTTGAAGGTCGCTATCTCCGTCGGATCAGAGCGACGGGTTATACGAGTTTATCTCTTTCGGCGCGAGGACTTGGGGATTTGTCGATGTACCTAACTGGGGTTCACGGGGTTCGTCCCCCTCATTTGGGGAAAAAAGATATCCGCACTTATTTTATTCCGCCGATTTTGAACTATCACTTGGAAAAGCTGCCACCTAAGTCCAAGGGATTGGTGCTATGGATTCTGGAAGGATATGTTCTTTCTAGTCAAGAGATTTCTTACCTGACGGTGTTGCCAAGTCTGGAACCTCGCGTGAAAGTGGTGGTGGAAATGGGGGGCGATCGCTCTTTCCGTTGGACTCCCCTCAAAGATATGTTAATTCCCACCGCTTAGAGTGGTGCGCTTAAGCCTGCCCCCGCGTTGGCGGAGCCTGCGCGTTAGCGCTTAGGCGGGGGTCTAGAAACTCTGACATATAGGGTCTAATTAAGAAAAAACGAAAGGGAGAAACCCACAGGGAGTGCGATCGCACTCCCTTTTTTCGTGTTAGGACTAAAGGCACGGGGGATTGACGATTCTGTTCATTGAGCAACCATCAACCCTAGCATCCGAGCCGTAACATACTAAAGAATACGAAATAACATAGAAGAGAAGCATTGACTTATCTGCTATCTCTCCCTATCTCTCATTAAATTTGATCAAAAATCAACAAAAGGATTATGACAGACCCAGGAATTTTGCAAAACCGTGACTACACCCTGATTATTGACAAAAGCGGGAGTATGTCGATCCAGGATCAACCGGGTGGCAGAAGTCGATGGCAAGAGGCTCAGGAGTCTACTTTGGCATTGGCGGCTAAATGTGAAGAGTTCGATCCCGATGGGATTACGGTTTATGTCTTTGCCAGACGCTTTAAGCGGTATGACAATGTGACGGCGAGTAAAGTGACTCAAGTTTTCCAGGAAAATGACCCGATGGGATCTACGGATCTCGCGGCGGTGCTGCAAGATGCGGTGGATAACTATTTTGCGCGGAAAGCAGCCGGTGAAGCTAAAGCTCATGGGGAAACGATCTTAGCGATCACAGATGGAGAACCGGACGATCGCAAAGCGGTGATGGAAGTGATTATTAAGGCATCTCGAAAGATCGATCGAGATGATGAACTAACGATGTCTTTTATTCAGGTTGGCAAAGATCCACAAGCGAAGCGATTTCTCAAAGCTTTGGATGATGAACTCCAAAGTGTTGGGGCAAAGTTTGACATTGTGGATACGGTGACAATTGATGATATGGAAGATATGACTCTGGCAGAGGTCTTGCTCAATGCCATTATTGACTAGGAGAATTGATCTAATATGGAGGCAAGTATTTTGCAAAATCGTGACTATACCCTGATTATTGATAAAAGCGGCAGTATGTCGATTCCCGATCGACGGGGTGGTCGGACTCGGTGGGAAGAAGCCCAAGAGTCTACTTTGGCAGTGGCGAGAAAATGCGAACAGTTTGATCCCGATGGGATTACGGTTTATGTGTTTTCTGGTCGATTTACCAGATATGACAATGTGAATTCGAGTACCGTGGCGCAGATTTTCATGGAAAATGAGCCAATGGGTCACACCGATCTGGCTGGAGTGCTCGAAGATGCGCTGAATAATTACTTTCACCGCAAAGCCCAAGGCCAAACTAAACCCGAAGGTGAAACCATTTTAGTGGTGACTGATGGAGAACCGGATGACCGGAAGGCAGTGATCCGGGTGATTGTGGAAGCGTCTCGGAAAATCGATCGGGATGAAGAATTGGCGATTTCTATGATTCAAGTAGGCAATGATGCCCAAGCGACTCGTTTTCTGAAAGCTTTAGATGACGATCTCCAAGGAATTGGCGCCAAGTTTGACATTGTGGATACGGTGACGATTGATGATATGGAGAATATGACTCTGGCTGAGATGTTGCTGAGTGCGATCGCTGATTAAACTGCCGCTTTAAGTAACGATCTGCTAACGATCTGTTAGTTCCTGACTATAGCCCGTTTTCTCTCCAGGGGGAAGACGGGTTTATCGTTCAACGGGTGACTCAGAAACACATCGGTTAAAATATGGTAAACGGCAAGTTGTTTTAGAGTCATTCTTATGGATCCTATTGATAAACTTTTGGCTGAGGTGCAGGCAGAATATCAAGAACCCAAGACATCTAATCGGCCACAAAATCTGCCAAATCTGCAAAATCTGCAAAATCTATTAGAAAAACCAATCGAAAAACCAATCGAGAAAGCAATCGGAAAACCAATAGGGAAACCAACTCAGAGTTTGCCCAAAGCCACAACATCTTTTACTTCAGATCGAGGATTAGATAATTTGCTGGGTCAGGTGAAATCTGAATTTGACCAAACCGATCGCTTTGAGGCGGAAAAACGAGCGGAAGAGTTGAAACAAGAAGCCCTGAAACAAGAGCAAATTAGACAGGCAAAACAGGCACAATTAATGCGGCAAGCACAGGAGTGGTTAAAGAGTTTAGATCCTTTGTCCGATGAAGGATTCTGGTTTGAACAGTTTGCAGAAAAATATCCAACGAGGTTAGATGCGGCGATCGCTTATTTAGAAGTGATTCCAGCATCTAACCCCGATTCACAATAAGTCATCGGTCTGGATCTTGACTTCAAAGTATTACGGGTTTATTCTGTTTCGGAAATCAATGGTTGTGTGAGCAGTGGTTGATTGGCGATCGCCTCTAATCCCACTGAATCTTGACTTAAAAAATTTGCCCATTGATTGGCATACTCGCTGAAATTTTGCGGGGATTTCCGCCATAGATTCCCTAGAATATTTAAAGAGTCATACCAGATGCCATTTTTGGCATAAAATGCCGCCAATTCGATGCCGGTTTGATTCTGTGGTTGGTTCACAGTCATGGGCAAAGGTGCTACTCGCTTGACCCAGGAAGTAATCCGAGGACTATCCGGTCTCATGGTTTGATTACAAATCAGTACCATTGACCATTGATAATTTTTACCGATTTCCAGAGAAGGGGCAGTTTCGGGCAGCGAAAAGCTAATAATACCTCCTGTTTTAGGGATAGAAAACTCGTTTTGATAAAGGGTTTGATTGTCTTGATCTCTGAGGCTAAAAAATACTCTTTCTGCATTCGTTTCGGGAACATTCGCATAAAAAGTAGGCCGGTCAGCAATGGTTAACCCATGATTATTTTGGGGGATCAGAGGCAAAAAGTCTGTCAATAAATTGTGGGTTTGTTCAGGCACATTATCTGGTAAGCACAGAAGTATTCCGTCACGAGATGCCCCACCTACTGTATGTGAAGGTTGGTCTTCATCCGGGGGTTCAAAAGTGACTCTTTGGACTGGGTTTCTTAATGTCAATGCCTGCTCTTTACTGGACGATGAGGCTGGGTTGGCATGAGTTAAGCCCTGATTCATAAGCAAAAAGTTGAGGCATATTCCCAGGGAACCCAAAGATAAAACTAAAGATTTTTTCGGCGACATGCTCATTATGTTTAACTCCGATTTATTGATAATTTAACCTGTTTTTGGTCAAATAAATAGATGGTTCGAGGCTTGATATAAAATTAGCGAATTGGTGATATTTTTTCAGAATATCGACTGATACCAAATCCGGTTCTCAAGTACGGGCGAGAAAGCGAATCGCCCCTACTATGGTAATCCCCTAAAACGCTTGTGGATTCCCGCCTTCGCGGGAATGACAGATGACCTTATGACTTACGCACCAACACATAGGGGCAACCACCGCCAACGGAAGAGCCCCTACAAACCACCAAATATGGATGTTTTGCGTAAGTCCTGAAATATCAAAAATCCGGTAAATTGAATGTGGAAGGGTGGAGAATTGCCGAGGGCTAAATAGCGGGGCGAAGGCGATCGCCTGCTATGAGATACATCGATTAACCGATTATCAGATATGCCGATAATATGTCACTGTTGAACTAATCAAAATGGATGATGGAGTAGGGCTGCGGGAATTTTCCGCCCGGTACGTCTTATTTTATCACAAACAATATGACTGACCGGCAATCTCACAACCAATTCACAACCAATTACCGATCAGGACGAAAGGTGCCCAGAAAAAAGGGTGTTCAAATTGACTATTTTTTAAGATGGCAATTTGGGCTTGACGCAATGCTTGGGCTTTGTTGACTTCTGAGGTGGCGATCGCTCGGTAAAATTCACTCATTAACTCTACTGTTGATTCGTCTGACACTGACCACAGGGTGGCTAAGGTACTCCGGGCACCAGAGCGCACGGCAACTCCGGCTAAACCTAAAGCCGCTCGGTTGTCACCCAAAGCGGTTTGACAAGCACTCAAGACTAATAATTCAATTTGAGAACCCTGACGATCTGAAGTTGGTGTGAGTAATTCATATAATTCTTGGACGTTAATTTTACCATCCCAGGCGAGGAGAAAGGTTTGTTCTGGGTTGGAACTAAATTGCCCATGAGTGGCTAAATGCACTATCGGGAAGTGCGATCTATTTATTCTGGATTTCAAGTTAACTTTGGTGAAGTTTTGATTCAAGATGATTTCCCCGGCCACTTTTGCGGCAATTTGCTCTATTTCTAATTGGACTCCTGGTAGGGCGGTGAAATTTTGACGAGCTTCGCTGAGTCCAGCGGATAAGACCTGGAGTTTTTCTTGTCGGAGCGATCGCGGGGAGAGTAATTGCAAACCGGGGGCGACGGCAATGGTATATTTTTCGATTAAATACTCTTGACCATCATAAAGAGCAGCCATAGGCATGTTCTGCAGGAAACCATCCAGGACAAAAACTAAAGTTTTGATTTCATTGGCGGCTAAGTCCGCAGTAGCAGGTTGAATTAACCAGTTATATATTTGTTGAGAAATCCGCAGTCGCTCCGCGTTGTCATAGACTGGATTGAGGGACATTAGCCAGTGTTTCAGTATATTTTCTACTCGATCTGCGGGTATATGGGTTTCGTAGTAACGGAACCGTTGACCGGGCAAGGAAAGGATTACCCCTAAGCGATCGGGTAAAGTAATCGGATAGATGACCGCAGCGGTGGGATCGACTCGATCGATTTGTTCGGGAAAGAATTCTACACAGCTATTCCGAAAAAAGTTATCTAGTTCTGCGAGGTTTAATGCTTCGATGATTTCCCTGGCTTGTTGGAGATTTTTTTCGGGATGCGTGCGGATATTTTCTGGGTAATTCCGCCCATCTAACGTACCCGGTTGAGTTGCAGTATAGTCAGTATTTGTTAATAGCAATGCGACCAGTTCTCGATAGATCGGTTCGACGGTATCTTGAAAGGAAAATTGCAGTTCAGAACCCGCTGCTACCAGTTCGTTGCGGAGAGATTTTAGGGTTTGAAATGCTGCGGTATAAGCGGCGATCGCTTGTGGGATATTTCCTTGTTGTTTGTGAATTCTGCCTAGTTGCCATTGAGCCAGGGCGATAATATCCTGCGCCTGAATTTTTTCTGCTTGAATAATTGCTTGCTCAGTCAGTTGACTGGCATCTGCCCATTGGGCTGCTTGTTCGTAAACAGATCCTAATTGCTTCAAAGCATAACATTCGGCTCGGATATCTTCCAGGTTTCTCGCCCCTTGCACCGCTTGCGCCAAAATTAAGGCAATTTCTTTCAGGTTAATTAATTGGCTTTGGTTGTGGATATGTGTTCGAGATGCTTGAGAATTTTTGGCTTGAATTTGAAATATTTTGACTAATTTATTGGCAAAGTTTACTTGGGCATAAATTGAGAAGCGACTCAACGGTAAGCCGATGATAAGCGATTCTATGTGGGGAATTAAAGCGATCGCTTCTGGCAATTTTTCGGTTTCAATGAATAAGCTGAGTTGATTGAGTTGGGCTTCTATTTGACCGATTGGGGTAGAGGCGATGGTGGCAGCTTGTTGATAATATTTTTGGGCAACTTCTGGCTGTTTTAAGGCTCTGGATGTGTTGCCTAAAGCAGTTAATGTAGCACTGATTTCACCGGCGTTGTGAACCTGATGGGGGTTAAGTTGTTGGGATATGGCTAAACTGGTTTCTAATGCTTGTTGCGATCGCTCCAAGTCACCCATAATATATAAAGAAATGCCAAAACTGCGTAAGCCTAGGGCTTTAATTGGCGATGCTGGCATCTGGGCTAATGTTTCCTCGATCTGGGTTAAAATTTGCTGCGATCGCCGATACATTCCTAGCTGTTGTAAAGCCTGGGCTTGGTTAATTTTACTGCCTAAAATTCCTTCTATGTCACTGATTTGACTATAGAGTTTTTCCCCTTGTTGCCAAGTTTCTAACGCGGCGGCATTGTCACCCATATCTAACTGAATATGTCCCCAAATGTTTAATAATTGGGCTTCAACTTTGAGGCTTTCATTAGTCGTTCGATCCAGGTTATTTAGGAGGTGGCGGCTGGTAAATATTGCCTGTTGTGCTTCTTCCCACTGGCCTAATTCTTGATAAATATTGGCCAGATAGACGCCGATTAATGCTTGACCAAGAAAATCGCGATCGCTTTGATAAATTTCGGCGGCTGACTGCCAAGTGGCGATCGCTTCTCGATACTGTCCAGCTTCATATAGTCTCTTGCCTCTGGTTAATAACTCAGCGGGATTGATTTCAGCGATTACGGAATTTTTTATATCGGTTGGTGCGGCCTGTTTTTGCCCGTTTTTGAAGTTCTGGCTAGGAAATGAGTAAGAAACCTGCGGATATTGAGTAATTTGACAAGTTATTATCAGAGATAATAGAACATAAATAAATCTCTTTTTTAGCTTTTTGAAATATTTAGTCAACCGATTCATTTTCCCTGGTAAGCGATAAACAATTAACCCAAATTATTGGGGATCGAACCGATAATCCGGTGCTTTGATGCAATTTTAATTCAGCAGGTGGTTTGGTCTGCAAGCCTAGAGAATAGGATTTTTAGACCAAACCCCGACATTTTTTCGCAAATCATTGAGAATATTCAGAATTGCGATGGTTGATGGGTAGGGATTCTATGGTTGATTGTTGTTTGTTGATGGTTGATGGTTGATGGTTGTTTGTTGATGGGTAGGGATTCTATGAACAGGGAACAGGGAACAGGGAACAGGGAACAGGGAACAGGGAACAGGGAACAGGGAACAGGGAACAGGGAACAGGGAACAACGAACAACGAACAACGAACAACAAACAACAAACAACAAACAACAAACAACAAACAACAAACAACAAACAACAAACAACAAACAACAAACAACAAACAACAAACAACAAACAACAGCGATCGATAGGTCTAAATTAGACAGAAACCGTAAGTCTGAAAAAATTTAGAGTTCGAGGATAACCGGAGTGTGGTCGCTAGGCTTTTCCCAAGTTCTCGGTTCTTTATCGATGATACAGCTTTGGGCGCGATCGCTTAAATTTTCTGTGAGATAAAAATGGTCAATTCGCCAACCCCGATTTTGGGGAAAACCACCGCGACGATAATCCCACCAAGTATAATGTCCAGCATCAGGGGTAAATTTCCGGAAGGCGTCGATAAAACCGAGATCGAGAATTGCTTGTAAACTTTGGCGTTCTTGTGGGGATGCCATAATGTCTGTATCTTTAGTTTGGCGATAAATATCTCGACTTTCCAGGGCAATATTAAAATCACCGCAAATACAGATATGAGGAGTTGTTTTCAGGGCTACTTCCAGGTATTCGCGCAGTACCTTTAACCATTGCAGTTTATATGCATATTTTTCACTGCCAACCTCACTGCCATTGGGGACATAAAGATTGAGAATCAAAATGTCTTCAAATATGCCAGCGATCGCTCTTTTTTGCTCATCGAATTCCTCAACTTTGTTGCCCAGGATGGAGGTAAATCCGACGCTGACATTCTGGAGGGGAATTTTGCTAAAAATCGCGACCCCGTTGTAAGATTTTTGCCCGGAAATATCAAGGTGATAGCCCAGTTCCTCGAAGGGCGATCGCGGAAAATCTGAGTCAATCACTTTGGTTTCCTGCAAACAAATTACGTCAACGGGGTTCGCTTGCAACCAGTTAGTGAGATGTGCTTGACGAGAACGAATTGAGTTAACGTTCCAAGTAGCAATTTTCATTAATTTTGATGGTTGATGGTTGATTGTTGTTTGTTGTTTGTTGGTTGTTGTTTGTTGATTGTTGATTGTTGGTTGTTGTTTGCCCCCCCTTGAAGGGGGGTTGGGGGGGTGTTGTTGTTTGTTGGTTGTTGATGGTTGATGGTTGATTGTTATTTCTTGATGGTTGATTGTTGATAGTTGATTGTTATTTGTTGTTTGTTGATGGTTGATGGTTGATGGTTGACAAACAACCAACAACAACGAACAACGAACAAACAACAACGAACAACCAACAGGGAACAGGGAACTTCGGATCTGGGAACAGGGATACGACTTTTCTCTTTCCCCGTTCCCTGATAACCGTTCCCCGTTCCCCAACAACCAACAACCAACAACCAACAACGAACAACCAACAACGAACAACCAACAACCAACAATTAACAATTAACTAAATATGACAAGTTAAGCCACCGGCTTTTTTGCTAAAGCGGAGGTTTTCCCGGTAGTCTACGGGGCAGTCAATGACGACGGGGACATCTTGTTCTAATGCTTCTTTGAGAATAGGCACTAAATCCAGGGTGTTTTCCACGCGGTAGCCTTTGAGTCCCATGCTTTCGGCAAATTTGACAAAATCAGGGTTGGTAAATTTAATAAAGCTGGATTCGTCGTAGTGATTGTGTTGTTTCCACTCAATCAAGCCGTAGCCGCCATCATGGAAGATAATGGTGACGAAGGCAGTCCCCACCCGTAAGGCGGTTTCTAGTTCTTGGCAGTTCATCATAAAGCCACCGTCCCCGGTTGCGGCGATGACTTTGCGGTCAGGATAGACGAGTTTGGCCGCGATCGCCCCGGGAATGGCAATCCCCATTGCGGCAAAGCCGTTAGAAATTAAGCAAGTATTGGGGCGATCGCAGTGGTAATGGCGGGCAATCCACATTTTGTGCGCCCCCACATCAGAAATGAGAATATCTTCTGACCCCATCACCTGCCGCATATCATAGACGAGTTTTTGCGGCTTAACCGGATATCCTTCATCATGGGCATATTGCTCATAATCCGCCCGAATATCATTGCGAAGTTGGCACGCATAAGGGGTGGCTTTGCCTTGGCGATCGGACCGCCGCAAAATTTCCAACAGGGAATCAGAAATATCTCCCACCACTTCCACTTGAGGAATATAGCTGCTGTCAATTTCCGCATGATCTGCCCCAACATGGATTATCGGAATACTGCCTTGGGGATTCCACTTTTTCGGCGAATATTCAATCAGGTCATAACCGACGGAAATAATTAGATCGGTTTGTTCAAAAGCACAGGTAATTAAATCGCGCTGTTGTAGTCCCGTCGTCCACAATGCCAGGGGATGAGTGTAAGGAATCACTCCTTTACCCATAAAAGTATTGGTGACAGGGATTTGCAAGCGGGTGGCAAATTCCGTCAGTGCGGCGGAAGCATTAGCCCGAATTGCCCCATTGCCTACCAAAATTAAAGGATTTTCAGCGCGGGAAATTAATGCCGCTGCTTCGTTAAGGCTTTGGTAGGAGGCATAACTTTTTTCTTGTTTATCTTTAGTCAGAGGTCGCCCAAGTGCTGGCATGGCGGCAATGTTTTCCGGCACATCAATATGGACAGCCCCTGGTTTTTCGGTTTGGGAGCGTTTAAACGCCCGTCGCACCAGTTCTGGGGTAATGCTAGGGCGGACAATTTGAGCATTCCACTTGGTGACGGGCTCAAACATGGCCACCAAATCTAAGTATTGGTGGGATTCAATATGCATCCGGTCGGTGCCCACTTGTCCGGTGATGGCAACTAACGGGGCACCATCCAGGTTGGCGTCAGCGACCCCAGTCATTAAGTTGGTGGCACCGGGGCCGAGGGTGGAGAGACAAACTCCGGCTTTGCCGGTGAGTCGTCCGTAAACGTCCGCCATGAAAGCGGCGCCTTGTTCGTGTCTCGTGGTAATAAATTTAATCGATGAATTTTTCAGGGCTTGGAGGACGGCGAGATTTTCTTCTCCGGGTAGTCCAAATATATATTCAACGCCTTCGTTCTCTAAACAGCGCACCAAAAGTTCTGCTGTGTTCATTTCACTGTTAATTTGACTCATTGTGGTTTACCTCACGATTTTGTTCTTTGTTCTTTGTTCTTTGTTCTTTGTTCTTTGTTGTTTGTTGGTTGTTGGTTGTTGTTCGTTGTTCGTTGTTGGTTGTTGTTCGTTGTTTGTTGCCCTTCGGCTTCGCGGTAGTTGAGCCTGTCGAAACTCAGGGCAAGATTGTTGTTCGTTGTTTGTTGGTTGTTGGGTAGGGATTCTTTCGTTGTTGGGTAGGGATTCTTTGGTTGTTGTTTGTCAACCATCAACAAACAACCATCAACAAACAACCATCAACAAACAACCATCAACAAACAACCATCAACCATCAACCATCAACAAACAACCATCAACAAACAACCATCAACAAACAACCATCAACAAACAACCATCAACAAACAACCATTTCTTTATTTGATCCAAACGGTTTTGACATTCACAAATTCGTGAATGC
The DNA here is from genome assembly GCA_011390955.1 of Oscillatoriales cyanobacterium. Lineage (GTDB taxonomy): Bacteria > Cyanobacteriota > Cyanobacteriia > Cyanobacteriales > Laspinemataceae > Planktothricoides. Next base: position 27,205 of record JAABRM010000016.1, read on the forward strand.
CTTGAATGCTGAGTTCTCGTCCGTACCCAGAACGCTTAATCCCACCAAAGGGCAAGCGAGGGTCGGATTTGACTAAGCCATTGATGAAGACTGCACCGGCTTCTAGTTCTTTGATGAAGCGATCGCGTTCTGTGGCATGATTCGTCCACGCACTTGCCCCTAAGCCAAAACAAGTGCTGTTGGCAAGGGCGATCGCTTCATCAATTCCTTTGACCCGGAATAGCAATGCCACTGGGCCAAAAAATTCTTCCGTATATCCAGGGCAACCGGGGGGTAAGTCCGCTAGTAAAGTCGGGGCATAAAAGTTACCGGGGAGATCGCGCAACCGCTGACCCCCAGCGACAACCCGGGCGCCCTGAGAGACGCAAGCTTTAACCAGGTCATCGATTTCTTGTAAAATATCTGGAGTAGCGAGCGGCCCAATGTCTGTTTGTGGATCCATTGGGTCGCCTACCCGCAAGGCTTGAATTTTTTCGCCCATGCGTTGCTCAAATTCATCGGCGATCGCTTCTGCCACAATAAAGCGTTTTGCCGCAATACAAGATTGGCCATTATTAATCATTCGGGCTGTCACCGCTGCGATCGCAGCGACTTCTATATCCGCACTTTCTAGAACAATAAACGGATCGCTCCCTCCTAATTCTAGGACTGTTTTCTTAATTTGCTTGCCACAATTGGCCGCTAAAGATGCCCCAGCAAATTCGCTGCCGGTTAAAGTCGCTGCTTGCACCCGGTCATCTTCGACAATTTTGGCGACTTGACTGGCCCCAATTAATAAGGTTTGAAATACCCCTTCAGGAAAACCCGCTTTGTCCACAATTTCTTGAATGGCTAAGGCGCATTGTGGCACATTAGAAGCGTGCTTCAGAATCCCCACATTTCCCGCCATTAAAGCGGGGGCAAGAAACCGAAACACTTGCCAGAAAGGAAAATTCCACGGCATCACCGCGAGAATAATTCCTAAAGGATCGTAAGCCACAAAGCTTTGGGCTGCATCAGTCGCGATCGGCACATTAGCTAAAAATTCTGGGGCTTTTTCCGCATAAAAACGGCAAACTAAAGCACATTTTTCCACTTCTGCCACGGCAGATTTGAAAGTTTTGCCCATTTCCAGGGTCATCATGGCCGCAAATTCTGATTTGCGCTGTTCTAAAATATCCGCCGCTGCATTCATCCATTGGGCTTTTTGTTCAAAGGGCAGATGCCGATATTGTTTATAAGCCCTTTCTGCCGCCACCAGTTTCGCTTCTATTTCAGCGTCCGTTAGCGGTACAAACGTTTTAATCGTCTCTCCAGTTGCCGGGTTAATCGTAGCGATACCCATTCGCTTATCTCCAAATCAACAATAAAACTTGTTGTTTGTTACTGGTTATTAGTTATTGGTTATTGGTTACTAGGTTTCTGATTCAAATAACCAATAACCAACAAGTGTTGTCGGTTATTGGTTATTGGTTGCTGTTTATTCGGTTTATGATGCAAATAACAAATAACAATTACAGAGTTTTATTGACTACCCCACTATTCTGTCAAACTTGCAACGCTTTAAATATTAAATTTTAGTTTTGTTTTTCCATTTTATTTGTTATTTGTTATTTGTTATTTGTTATTTGTTCGTTGTTTGTTGTTCGTTCGTGGTTGTTTGTTGTTCGTTGTTTGTTATTAGGCAACGATAACAAATAACTAATAACCAACAACAACCAACCACCAACCACGAACAAACCACAAATTATAGGGTATTGGTGCGTTACGCTTTGCGCTTTCACACCCTACTAACTAACTTATAAAGTATTGGTGCGTTACGCTTTGCGCTTTCACACCCTACACCACACTAATAACAAATAACCAACAACAAACAAAAGAATCCCTACCCACAAATTATAGGGTATTGGTGCGTTACGCTTTGCGCTTTCACACCCTACACCCCTAATAACAAACAACAACCAACAACCAACAACCAACAACCAACAAACAACAAACAACAACCAACCAACAACAAACAACAACCAACAAACAACAACCAACAACCAACAACCAACAAACAACTAATAACAAATTATCAAGATGCTTGTTTTGCCAAAATCATCATTCTGACTACATCCTGCATCTTATATTTCGCTTGCCAACCGAGCACTTCTCTGGCTTTGGCGGGATGCCCCCGACCGACGGCAATGTCCGTGGGACGATATAAGCTGCGATCGCTGGTGACACGATCGCGCCAGTTGAGGTTGACACAGGCAAACGCTTCGGCGACAAAATCTTCTAATTTATTGCTTTCTCCGGTGGCAATTACATAATCATCGGGTTTTTCATGTTGCAACATTAAATGCATCGCCTCGACATATTCCGGCGCCCAGCCCCAGTCCCGTCTGATGGACATATTCCCTAAAGTCAGGGTTTCTTTACTCCCTTGGGCAATGCGGCAAGCAGCGGCGATAATTTTTTGGGTGACAAATCTTTCCGGTCTTAGGGGGGATTCGTGGTTGTACAAAATGCCGGAACAGGCAAATAATCCATAAGCTTCCCGGTAGTTGGCGACTTCCCAAAAGGCGGCTGCTTTGGCGACGGCATAAGGGCTGCGGGGTCGGAAGGGGGTGCCTTCGTCGGCAGAGCGATCGCTGGTATCCCCAAAACATTCGCTAGATCCGGCGTTGTACAGTTTGATCGGTGCCCCGGTAAAGCGAATCGCTTCTAATATATTTAAGGTGCCCGTGGTGATACTATCCAGGGTTTCTACCGGCTGGTCAAAGGATAAGCCCACGGAACTCTGACCGGCAAGATTATAAATTTCATCGGGCTGAATTTTGTTGATTACCTGCAAGACACTGCGAAAATCGGTGAGGGACATGGAGGTTAATTTCACCTGTTCCCGAATTTCCAACCGTTGAAGATTTCTAAAGGAGGACATTTGAGCATCCCGTGAAGTGCCGGTGACTTCGTAGCCTTTTTCTAGGAGCAATTTGGCTAAATAGGCGCCGTCTTGCCCGGATATCCCACAAATCAGTGCTTTTTTCATTTAACCTCGATTAACCTCGACTAATTTTTGCCGCAATTACGATCGTTGACCGATGACCGATGCATTCCTGGTTAGGACTGATGTTAGATAACGATCGATTGTGCCGAAATTTCCTTTTTGGGTGAAATGGCTAAAAACCTCGATCGCCTGCGTTCGCGCAGCGTCCCGGAGGGATATCCCATAGCGTCCGGGAGGGAATCGGTTGTCGGTGTGCGATCGCTGCTCCTCTAAATTAGAAGTTAGCCAACAAATATGAGCAAAAGTGGCTGACATAGCTGACATAAATGATAAACTATGTTTTGTCTCCCCAGAATCGTGAATTTTGATTTTTGATGGGGAATGTTTCAGGGCGATCGCCAATTTTAAAGTTAAACTCCATAAGTCTGCCTTGGGGCGGATGGTTATTTCTTGAATATTTCTTGAAAGTTTATCTGTGTTTATTATTTTTAACGTTCAATGACTAATATCGATCGAATTATTCAACAAGAACCCAATCCATTTGATGCCGAAACTTTTTGGTCGGGGAATTTTTGGCAAGAAGACCAAAATCCTGAGTTTGTGGTGGAGTCAATCCATCAAGAGGCAATTAAGGCGATCGGGCAAACCCTGGATCTGATTTCCCAAGATCACCGTACTCGGACGCTAATGCTGGAAGGAGAAACTGGATCGGGGAAGACTTATTTGTTGGGACGGCTGAAAAGTTTGCTAAACCGCAAAGCCTTTTTTGTCTATATTGAACCTTTCACCGCGAGTGATTATATTTGGCGACATATTTTACGTTATACCGTTGATAGTTTATTAAAAGTTCCGGCAGGAGAACAAGATTCTCAGTTAATTTTATGGCTGAAAGGTTTGTGGGGTTTTAAACAGAGAGGCTTGTTAGATTGGTTGCGCGGGGAACGGCTTATGGTGATTAAGAATCTCCGGGCAATTTACTCAGCGGGAATTTACAATGCTAATGAATTTTTTGGGGTTTTGTATGATTTAACTAATCCCAAATTAAAGGATTTAGCTTGTGAGTGGTTGCGCGGGGATGATTTGGATGAAGATCGGTTAAAATCTTTGCACGTTCAACATTCCATTGATACGGAAGATGCTGCCCAAAAAATTCTGGCAAATTTTGGCCGCATTGCCGCTGAAAGTAAGCCGATTGTGCTCTGTTTTGACCAAATTGATAATATTGCCCGCTTGAGTGATGGCACCATTGATTTACAAAGTTTGTTTAGCGTGAATTCCGTAATTCACAATCAAAAGCTGAAAAATTTTCTGGTAATTATTAGTATTATTACGGATACTTGGCGACAAAATGCCCACCGCATCCAACCGACGGATAAAGACCGCATTGATGCTACGATTGTGTTGAAAAAAATTAATTTATATGAAGCAGAAACTTTATGGAAAAGTCGCCTAAATCGGATCTATCGTCAGGCAAATCCTCGGCCAGTTTCTTCTATTTATCCGTTGAGTAGAGATGTCTTGGAAATTAAATTTCCCGGTGGCAAAACTCGTCCGCGAAATACGCTGATGTTGGGTCGGAAGTTATTTCAAGATTATAAAGTCAGTTTAGTAGAAAATGGCCATGCTGTTTCCAGGCAAAACTCGGAGGCAGAGGCAGAAACTTTAGAACCTTTGGAAATTTTGCAGGCGGAGTTAATTGTTGATGACTCTCGTTCTTGGACCGAGATAACTTTAGATTCTTTGGCAGATGAAGCGGATGCCCAAGGGGATAAAAATGGCTCAAATTTAGCGACTACGGCAGCGTTTAAGTTGGTTTGGTTGCGGAAGTTTAAGCAAACGGTCGATCGCATTTCTCGGATTCGCCAATATTCTTCCCCAGAATTAATTACTATGTTGGCTGAGGCGATCGCGGCAATTCAACCCGTAGAAATTAAACCCCGTTTTCTATCTTCAAGTCGGACTTATGCCAGTTATTCCATGAGTTATCAATTACCGGGTAAATCAACCCAGTTCGGGGTGGTTTGGTCGGAAGATTTGAATCTGGTGAAATTTTGCAATTTGATGAAGGTCTGCCAAGAGGCGATCGCGGAAAATCTCTGTCAAAAGTTCTATTTAATTCGCTCGGAAAGCGTGGGAAATCCCTCTAACCAAGGTTATCAACTGCACCAGAAACTATTTAGCCAGCCCCAGCATATCCATATTATTCCCGATCTGAATTCGGTTCACTATTTAGTGACTTATCATGGGTTAGTTAATGATGCGATCGCTGGGGAATTAGTCATCGGAGATACCACCCCAAATCTGGCTGAGTTAGAATCCTTAATCCGCGAGTCAAATATTTTAGCTGATTGCCAATTATTACAAGACTTAGGCATGATTTCTGTCATTCCTGTGGCTGCGGATCCTGATAATTTGCTCAATGTCCAAGAATTTATTCTGAATCGATTAATGACTCAGCAGTGTATTGCCCGTCAGCGGTTAATCGAAGAATCCCGCAGTCAATTTAGCCCCGCGAGTGAGTCCCAAGTCCAATCAATTATCGACCGTTTATGCCAAGAAAACGAAAAAATTAGCATTTTAGACCCTAATGCCAAAATTGAAGAGCAATTAATTTATTTTGCAAAATAAATTAATTTGTTGGTTGTTGGTTGTTGGTTGTTGGTTGTTGGTTGTTGGTTGTTGTTTGTTGTTTGTTGTTTGTTGTTTGTTGTTTGTTTTGGCCTAGGTCGCCAGAACAACAAATAACTAATAACCAATAACCAAGAACAAAATATAATCAAATGAGGTAATATTCTGTGACATCTATGGCATCTATCCAGCAAATTATTCAGCAAACGTTAAACCCGTTTGACTCGACAACTTTTCGCCCTGGAAATTTCTGGCAAGAACAGCAAGAAACGGATTTAACTGTAGATTCTATTCATCAAGATGTGGTGCAGGAAATTGAAGATTTATTGCAACAAGTTAATCAGGATCGTCGTACCCGAACTTTGTTATTAGCCGGTGATTCTGGGGCTGGCAAAAGTTATTTGTTAGGGCGAATTAAAGAACGGTTAAATTCTCAGGCGTTTTTTGCTTATATTGGCCCGTGGCCCGAAAGTGATTTTATTTGGCGGCATATTTTACGCAATACGGTAGATAGTTTGATGTATGTGCCAACCGGAGAAAAATCATCTCAATTACTGCTTTGGATTAAGAGTTTATCGGCTTTTCACTCGGAAGGGTTTATGAAACGCTTTTTGGGTGAAAGGCAGTTGTTTATCCATAATCTAAAAGGTCAGTTTCCTTCGGGAATTTATAATCCTAACGAGTTTTTTGGGGTTCTCTATGATTTGCATAATCCAGATTTGTATCCGATCGCCTGTGAATGGTTGAAGGGCGATCGCTTAGATGAAGAAAGTCTCAAACTGTTGCGGGTAAAAAATGCTATTGATACGGAAAACGCTGCCCGGAATATTTTAGGTAATTTGGGCAAAATTGCGGCGGTGACTCAGCCGATTGTTTTATGTTTTGATAATTTAGATAATATTGACCGGGCTTTAGATGGATTTATTAATTTACAGGCTTTGTTTAGCGTTAATTCTATCCTGCATAATGAAAAGCTGAAAAACTTTTTCGTGATTATCAGTGTGGTTACGAATACTTGGAAGCAGCATCAAAAGCGGGTACAAGGGGCGGATATTGCCCGAATCGATCGAGAAATTCGCCTGCAACCGATTAGTTTAGATCAAGCAGAAGCATTATGGGCAACCCGACTTTACCCCCTACATCAACAAGCAGAAATTCAGCCGCGATCGCGCATTTATCCCCTGTCTCGCGATGCCCTAAATTTTAAGTTTCCTGGGGGCAAAACCAAGCCCCGTTATGTGTTGATGTTGGGACGACAGCTTTTTCAAGAAGCCAAACAAGTGGGACTCGATGACTTTCATCAATCCCAACAAGAAAAGTACCAAAAATATGCGGTTCATATTAGCAGACCCGATCCTTTAGCGGCGTTTAAATTACTCTGGCTGAAAGAATTTAAGCAAACCGAGCACAAAATTAGCCGAATTCGTCAGTTTTCCGCCCCGGAATTGATCAAAATGCTGCGAGAAGCTTTGGCAGCTTTGCAGGTAATTGGCATTGAAGCGAAACTATTGCCTAGTCCCAAGTATGCTAGTTATTCTTTAAGCTACCATTTGCCGGTACAAATTGGCCGAATTGGGTTAGTTTGGACAGAAGATCCGAATTTAGTGGGGTTTTTTCATTTGATGAAAGCTTGTGAAAAAGCTTTGCTGATGGAACGGTGTAAAACTCTATTTTTGGTTCGGGCTGAAAATTTGGGGACGCGGAAAAATCAAGGCAATCAATTATATAGTAAAATTTTTACCGGATATCCCCATCGTCATTTATTACCGGATATGCTTTCGGTGCATTATTTAGCGACTTATCATAATTTGGTGAATGCCGCTTGTGCTGGTGAGTTGGTGTTAGGCGATCGCACTCCTAATTTAAAAGAGTTACAAGAGGTAATCCGCGAGTCCAATATTTTACAAGATTGTCCTTTGTTGGATGCTTTGGGGATTTTTGCCGGTTATACTCGGATTATTGGGGTGACTGGAACTCCCCAGAAAAAGCTGTCTGCCGGTCAGGATATGACCCAAGAGTTGCCAAAGGTAAAAGGTTATTTGTTGGCTTTAATGCAAACTCAGCAAATGATGGGGCGTTATGTTTTGATGCAAAATACTTTGGATCAGTTTACTGATGTTGATGATGTGGTGGTTAATCAGTTAATTACTGAACTTTGTCAGGAGGAAAAAATTATGATTCTGGATGAAACGGCGCCGGTACATTCTCAGTTATTATGTTTGTTGAATTAAGCTGGATAACCGATTGGCAATGGATATGTTGGACATTTGATTTGATGAGTTTTAAATAAAAGCAATGGATTCTAAAGCCTTGAAATTTATGTTAAGTTTATTGAGTTTTCCCAATTATCGGGCGCCGATTAGTCATGTGAAACCGACCCCGAAAATTAAGGCAGCGGAAAGAAATCATCTTTGCCAAGAACTGCGCGATCGCGAGTGGGTAGCTTGTTCGGAAAAAATTAAAACTTTGAAAATTTCAGCCCAAGGGAAAGCTTTGCTAAAACTGGGTGAAGTTGAGGGTGGTTTGACTCCAGAAGAATTCCAGGTATTACAAGGAATTTCTGCGGGTAAAAGTTCTCCTAATAAAATAGATTTGCCTGAAAGCGATCTCCTGAATATAACTGAGATAATTGAACATTTAGCCCGTCGTGAATTATTAGTTCTGGAAAAAGAAATAGATGAAGTTTGGTTAACGGAAAAAGGTCAAAAGTTTTTAATCGAAGATTACGATCCAACTGACCAGTCGGGGACTATTACTTTTAGTCTGTTAGCCGATTATTTGCGTCTAGTTCGGCAATTTTCTCCACCAACTGCCCCTGGGGTCATAAATACCCCAAGGGATGTCAGTGAAAATCATTTACCGCCATCAAAGCTAATCAATCAATCAGCCACTTTTTCAATTAATGAACTGGATATTTTACAAACCATTCGCCAATTAGATATTCACTTAGGGGCGTTAAAAAATATGCCCACAGATATGCCCACAGATATCTCACCGAGGCTACCCAGTGATGAGGATATTTTACAACTGATTTTACAGTTAGATCGAGAGTTGGGTACAGAAAATTATTTGCCAATTTTTCATGTTCGGGAACAGTTAAAAGATTTATTCATCCGGGAAGAATTAGACCAAGTTTTATATCGCCTGCAAGCCAATCAGCAAATTCAACTAAAATCCTTAGAGGAGGTGATCCATTACAGTCCAGAATATTTTGAAGCGGCAATTCCTCAAGAAAAAGCATGGTCATTATTTTTTATTGTCAGAAATTATCCCGAAATCTCTGGAGAAAATCAGGGTTGAACATGAGGATGACAGCAAGGGTTTGATTAATTTTGATTAAAAAATGTTTAATTTTGAAAAAAAATGTGGCAATTGCCCCAATTTGAGCGATCGTATTATAAAATACTAATAAATAAAGATGAGGTAAGAGACAATGGATGCTAAAGAACTGAAGTTTCTGTTAAAGCTATTGAGTTTTGCTAATTACCGTGCTCCGCTGAGTCAAATTCAACCAACCCCGAAAATGCGATCGCCTGAACGAAATAGCATTTGTCGAGAACTACGCGATCGCGATTTAGTAGCTTGTCGGGAACAAATTAAAAATTTGACTATTGCCCCTCCAGGCAAATCTTTGCTCAAAATTGACCCCACCAATTTGCCGGTGACTCCCGAAGAAATTAAAGTGCTGCAAGCAAGTAGTAAAGGCACTATTTCTCCGGGAAAAGTTGGCCTTCCTGCGGCTAATCGCGAAACCGTAATTGAGGGTTTAGCTAATCGCGGGTTTATTGCAGTCGAAAAAGAAATTAAAGAAGTTTGGTTAACCCCCAGAGGTGAGCAATTTTTAGTTGAAGAGTATCAGTCTAATAGCAGTTCGGCGAATATTACTTTAAAAATGCTGACGGATTATTTGCGTTTGATGCGAAAATTCCCGGTAAATTCTGCATATATTGCCACACCGAACCAGGCAATTTCATCGACAGTCGCAGCGGCAGATATTACAGCAGAAAAATCTCTAGGTAAACCAAGCGATACACAGATTTTGCAAATGATCGGCGATTTAGATCGGAAACTGGGAACAGAGAATTATTTGCCAATTTTTCACTTGTGGGAAAAATTAAAAGCTTCTATGTCTAAGGATGAGTTCGATCGCGCCCTTTATCGCTTGCAACGGGAAGATAAAATAGAACTAAGTTCTTTACAAGAAGGTATGAATTATACATCAGAGCAAATTGCCGCTGGAATTCATTTGGAATTGGGGGGCTATTTATTTTTTATCATCCTCAATTAACGATGCGTATTTGAACAAATTTTATCAATTTTTTAGGTGGAGTTAAGTTATGGCAACTATTGATGCGATTATTCAACAAGAAGTGAATCCGTTCGATCCAGTTACTTTTTATACGGGTGATTTTTGGCAAGAATCACAACAGTCTGGATTGACGGTAGATTCAATTCATCAAGAGGCGATCGCAGAAATTACCGAATTACTGAACCAAGTCGCTAAAGATCATCAAACTCGCAGTATTTTATTATGTGGCGATCGCGGTTCGGGGAAAAGTTATCTGTTATCTCGACTCAAACAGCAACTTAATCAATCGGCTTTTTTTGCCTATATTGGTCCGTGGGTAGAACAGGGGCAAATTTGGCGACATATTCTCCGTTATACCGTGGATAGTTTAATGCAAAAGCCTGCTGGAGAAACCGAGTCCCAGTTATTGTTATGGTTAAAGAGTTTATCCGCATTTCGCGATCGGGGACTGAAAAAGAAAATCCTGGGGGAACGGGGTTTATTTATTCATAACTTGCGGGGAACTTACCCGTCAGGAATTTATAACCCGAATGAATTTTTTGGTGCCCTGTATGATTTAACCAATCCTGACTTATATAATACCGTATGTGATTGGTTGCAGGGAAATGATTTAGATGAGGAAAGCTTAAAAGAGATTAGAGTTAAACGGTCAATTGAGACTGAAACCGATGCCAAAAATATTTTAAGCAATTTTGGCAAAATTTCCGCAAATACTCAGCCCATTGTCCTCTGTTTTGACCAGATCGACAAAGTGGCAGAACCTCCCAGTGGCTATCAAGAACTTCAAGCATTATTTACCGTCAATACTACCATCCATAATCAAAGGCTGAAAAACTTTTTCATTATTATTAGTCTGATTAAAAATACCTGGGAACAACATAAAAAAAATATTCTAGAAGCGGATCAAGACCGGATATATAAAGGTATTTTGATCAAATCAATTACCTGGGATCAAGCAGAAAGCCTCTGGGCAAAACGTCTCGATCCGATTCATCAACAAGCCACAGAAAAACCCCCTTCACCCATTTACCCTTTAACTCGACAAGAATTGGAAGCAAAATTTCCGGCAGGGAGAACATTTCCTCGCTATGCCCTACAAATTGCCCGCCAACTCTATCAGAATTATAAGTTAAATTTGGCTGTTGATTTAAAGGCAAGTTCACAACCAGAAACACCGCAGCCAACAGAAACACCCCTAGACGCGATCGCTGCTTTTAATTTGCTTTGGCAGAGTCAATTCAAAAAAACTCAGGAAAAATTTCTGAAAATTCGGCATTTTGCTAATTCAGAATTGATCCAAATGTTACGGGAAGCCCTGCAAGCTTTGGAAGTAGCGGAAATTCAACCGCGACTGTTACCCAGTGACAAATATGGCAATGCTTCGCTGAGTTGTCAGTTGCCGGAAGTTTCTGGAAAAGTGGGGTTTGCTTGGACAGAAGATGAAAATTTGACCAATTTTTTCCACTTTATGAATGCTTGCCAGAAAACAATTGACCAGAATCTTTGCCAAAAGCTATATCTGATCCGAAAAACCGGGGTGGGAAATGCCCGCAATAAAGGCTACACCCTTTACAAGCAGATTTTTACCGAGATGCCTCATGTGCATATTATTCCCTCCCTAGAATCGGTGCATTATTTGGCTACCTATCACAGTTTAGTTAATGCGGCTGCGGCTGGGGAATTAGTGGTGGGCGATCGCACTCCGAATATTTCTGAACTCCAAAGTATTGTGCGCGAAGCTAAAATATTGCCTGATTGCCAATTATTACAAGACTTAGGAATTTTTGGCCAAAATAAAAGCAAGCCATCAAACTTGGTGAACCCCGAAGCCAAACAATTACTCAAAGCCAAAAAATATATGTTGAGTTTAGTAGAAACTCAGCAACTTTTGGGGCGGTCTATTTTAGAAAATAATACGATCGTTTTTGATACGCGGCTGACGCAGGAAAATATCGATCGACTAATTGATGAGTTGGTGGCAGAGAAAAAGGTTCAGATTTCCGATCCGGGGACAAACCGGGCAAATCAATTTATTTTTTGGGTGCCTAAATCTGCCGTATAGAGATAAAAAAACCGGGGTCTTTGAACTTAATTTAAATTAGATTAATTTAAAACCCGGTTTTTGCTGAATGTTTAAACGTAAATAATCAATCATTTTTTTCGACTAATGGTTTATTGGCAAAATCCCCAAGATATTCAACAGTTGATTAGGGAATTAACCCACTCAAAAATTATCTGGGCTGATACAGAAGTGGCTGATTGGCAGACACAGAAACCCCGACTATCTTTGATTCAAGTATTGAGCGATCGCCAGAAGTTGACTGGAAAAACTGGATATATCCTGGATGTATTGGATCGACCATATTTGCTGACATATTTTATTCAGCAAATTATGGTAAATCAGAGAATTGAAAAGGTGTTTCATAATGCCAGCTATGATTTAAGATTCTTGGGCAAATCCCAAGCCAAGAATGTCACTTGTACTTTAAAAATGGCGAAACAAATTGGCCGCGATCGCCTAGGAGTGACCAATTTAAAACTCAAAACTTTAGCCGCCGAACTGTGCCATTTTGCCGATATTCACCCCGAATCACAAACTAGCGACTGGGGTCAGCGTCCCCTGAGTCAAGCACAATTAAATTATGCTAAAATGGATGTGGTTTATCTGTCGCAAGTTCATCAGTATTTACTGCATAAATTGGAACCAGAACATCCGCATTATCAGGATAACTTTATGCCTCAAGAAAAATCAGCAAGATCGACGGCTTTGACTGCCACAGATTTAAGAGTTGCCTTTGAATGTCCTCGGTTATTTTACTTGGGTCAGCGGTTTGGAGGAATGACCCTATTTTTCCCCCCCAATGAAATGGGAGGTATTGGCAACCCTTTTCACGACTTAGCGAAAAAATTTACTCTTTTAATTCAGGAAAACCCTCGATTTAAAGATGGTTTAAATTTGCCCATTGACCAGATTAACCCCGAAACTGTGGCGCTTCAGATGCAGCAGATTTTTTATGAGTTGGTCTTTTTGCCCTATCTGCAAAGTGCGATCGCCCAAGAACCGAAAAAAATCGCCACATTAAATCAAATTTGGCAAGGATTACAAGGACTAATTCGTCGTTATGCGGAAATTTTAGTGGCAAATCGACGTGATTATTCTGCTGAAGAGGTGATTAATAAAACTTTTCTGGGTCAAGAATTAACGATTCACCATTGGTTTGATTTACCAGATGGGAAAAAGCAACTGGTTAGAGGACAATTAGATAGTTTAATTTTGAAGCGCGATCGCCTCTGTGTGGTAGAATATAAAACTTATGAAGCAGCAGATTTAACGGCGCAATTAGCCCAAGTTGCCTTATACAGTTATATGCTATTCCAAGAGAAAAAACAGCCGGTAGACTCGGCGGTTTATTGCGTTTTGCCAGAATTTAAAGAATTGCTGTTTTCTTGGGAAGAACTAGCAGAAAAATTTCATCAGCTTATTCCCCATAAGTTAGCCCAAATGCAGCAATGGTTAACCTGGGAACCGCCACAACCCAATCCCCCACCTCCGACCCCTCAGCCGCAACTTTGTGAGATTTGTTCTCAGCGGAATAAATGTCAAAGTTTTTTTGCCGAAAATTCCGCCCAACCTCCCCGTCAAAAGGTGAACTATTCCCCCCAACCCGATGGCGTTCAAAAGGGAGGGCTAGAGGAAAATATTGCCCAACAATTAATCGAAACCTTGGCATCTTTTAAAATAAACGTCGATTATTTAGGGGCGGCGGTAGGGCCAGCATTTATTAGAGTAAAACTGAAACCGCATCTGGGGGTAAAAGTGGCTGGTTTAATCAAATTATCCGCTGATTTACAAGTGCAATTGGGGATTAATTTTCCTCCGATGATATCCCCACAAGCGGGTTATGTGAGCGTGGATTTGCCCCGCAGCGATCGCCAAGTAGCCCAGTTTGAAAGTTATATTCAACGGCAGCAAAATCCTATTGATGCGGCGGTAAAAATTGCCATTGGCATTGATTTAGATGGTCAGCTAATTGAAGCGGATTTATCTGACCCCAATACTTGTCATTTTTTGGTGGGGGGAACCACCGGCAGCGGCAAAAGTGAGTTTCTGCGATCGCTGTTATTATCTTTACTTTATCGCCATTCTCCCGATCGGTTAAAAATTGCTTTAGTTGACCCCAAACGGGTGACATTTCCCGAATTTGCCCAGATGCGGTGGCTATATGCTCCTGTAGTCAAAGACAGCGAAAATGCCATAGAGTTAATGACCGAATTAGTGGCGGAAATGGCATCGCGTTATCAGCGTTTTGAGGCTGCCGGTTGCGCTGATATTCACAGTTATAATCAGAAAAAACTAAATCAGTTGTTACCGCGAATAGTTTGTATTTTTGACGAATATGCTGACTTTATGGCTGAGAAAGAAACCCGCAGCGAATTAGAACTAAGTATTAAAAGATTAGGGGCAATGGCGAGAGCAGCGGGCATCCATTTAATTATTGCCACTCAACGCCCAGAAGCCAAAGTTGTCACCCCAATTATTCGCTCAAATTTACCCGGACGAGTCGCCCTGCGGACTGCCAGTGAAGCAGATTCTATGATTATATTGGGCGGAAAACAAACGGCGGCGGCTTATTTATTAGGTAAAGGGGATTTACTCTATCAAGTAGGCGCACAATTGCAGCGATTACAAAGTTTATTTTGCGCGATCGCTCCTCGGTTGTGACTCAGTAGTCCGTGACTAAAATATCGATCTTCAAGCGGTCATAGTCGATCCCTGAAGTGATGCAACCAAAAAAACGGTGCGGCGATCGCCCCATCCTTGGTAGAATATGAAATTGATTTGAGTGAAATTCTCTAGGGAAAATTTACTGAACCAATCAGGAACCTAGCCATGAATGAAACTAAAATAGATGCTCATCAGTCAACCAAAACATTTCACCAGGACGATCTATTATGAAAAAACCACAGATTTTTTTACTTCTCCCCCTGTTAGGTACGCTACCCGGATGCTTGGGAAAATCGGAAAATATGTTCTCCGCTTCCACTCAAACCAATCCAGCAGAAGTAGCGCAGTTAACCGAAGCCTTGGATACCAGTAATGATTTTACCGTCGTTTTTTCCGAGCCGGGGATTACACTGCATCAACATGAAAAAGATTATGTCCAAGAAATTGACTTGAGCCAAGGAGCTTCGGTACAACTGCTTAACGGATATATGACCGATCCGCGTACTGGAAAAGGCGCTTATGGTGGGAATGAACCCCTGTTAGCCCGTGAAACTCTCCAACAAGTTTGGGATTATTTTTCTAGCGCGAATTCAAAGGCTTTATGTATTACTAATGGTCAGTTTTTTAGAAATGATGACCAAGCCTCCACGGGTTTAGCTTTTCCCGTTAAAGCAAACGGCAATATCTTAACGGAAGGATATGCGGGAGATACGGAATATCCTGACGAACAATTAATGCTATTAATTTATGGCGATCGCGCTGATATTGACGCCTTAGATATTAGAGAATTATATTCATCGGATGCGGCTAATATTATTGGGGGTTTAAAGCCCGATGCCGATAAAGGATTAAATACAGAAACAGGCCGAACTTTTGTCGGGGTTAAAGATAGTAATTATGATGGATTATCGGAAACTTTGCTAATTTTTACTTCTCAATCTGCTACACAATATCGGGCTGCCGAAGTGCTGCGATATTTTGGCGCTAGTGAGGTGATTATGCTCGATGGTGGCGGTTCGACCCAACTGATTTGCAATAATACCAGTTATATTAGTTCTCCCAGAACTATTCCCCAAACGATTGGGGTCTTGCGCGGCGAATAATGCGGCGAATAATTTAGCCCTATCTTGCCATCCAATTCTTAAACGCAGATGAGGAGTGAAACCTTCCTGTTTCGATTTATCCTTAAATTCACAGATATTAGACAATTCTGACAAAATACCCGCTTCGATCCTCCCAACCCCCCGGAAAAAGGGGGGGTTTGTTATAATTTTGCTTTCTTGTCTATTCTGAAAACAATTGATTTCCTAATCTTGAAGATTTTCCATAAGAATTTGAAATTTTTTTCTCAACTAAGTTTGATTAGGCGCACTCTCCCAGGAGGGTATGCGATCGCCGGGATAATGATTGTCGGGTTATTACTCTGGGTGCGAGGATTGGGGGCATTGCAACCATTAGAACTGGTAGTTTACGACCAGATGGTGCGTTGGCGGCCAAATTATAGCCCAGACCCCCGCTTATTAATTGTGGGAATTACCGAAGCAGATATTCGGCGGTTTTCCTGGCCTCTAAGCGATCGCATTTTAGCCGAAGTTTTAGCCAAATTACAAACATTTGAACCAGCGGCGATCGGGTTAGATATAGTTCGGGATATTCCCATTGCCGATCGCCCAGAAAAACAAAAGGCTGACTATGAGCGATTAGCCCAACAGTTGCAACAACCTAACTTAATTGGCATTACTTTTATTGGTAGTACAGAAGATGACACTATCCCCCCTCCACCGAGTCTGCCCCCGGAACAGGTGGGTTTTAGTGATGTACTGATAGACCCCGATGGTACGGTGCGGCGAAACTTGATGTTTGCCCGTCAAGGAGAAACAATTTTACCATCGTTTTCTTTACAACTTGCCCTCAAATATTTAGCAGATCGAAAACAGATTTCTCCCGAATTAACTGATAGTCAAGATTATCAGTTAAACCAAAAAATATTAAAACGATTAACCAAAACCTCTGGGGGATATCAAAACCTCGATGCTGGTGGTTATCAAATTTTACTTAACTATCGCGATCGCCAAATAGCAGAAACGGTCACGTTGCAGCAACTAATTGATGGGCAAATCGATCCTAATTTGGTTAGAGATAAAATTGTCTTAATTGGGCCAACCGCTGAAAGTCTCAAAGATAACTTTTTTACTCCCTATAGTGCCGGGGAAGCGGAAAAAGCCAAAATGTTTGGCGTGTTTATCCATGCCCAAATGATTAGTCAATTTTTAGGGGCAGCTTTAGACGATATTCCCACATTTTGGTATTGGCCAGAATGGGCGGAAATTTTCTGGCTGGTGGTGTGGATTTTTGTCGGTGGCACCATCGCTGGGATGACGAATCAGCCATTAATTTTGGCCTTCAGATTAGGGGGAGCTTTTGTCATTTTATTTGGCAGTAATTTTGGCCTATTTCTGCTTGGCGGATGGACGCCATTAATTGCCCCAGCTTTGGGATTTTTTCTCGCGATCGGTTCCACAATTACTTATCGCGTCCAATATACTCGCCAGCAGCAAAATATGGTGATGAAACTTCTCGGTCAACAAACTTCTCCAGAAATTGCTCAAGAATTGTGGAATTCTCGCGATCGCCTATTGCAATCCGGTTTTTTACCGGGACAAACCCTAACGGTGACAGTATTATTTACGGATATTAGAGATTTCACCACAATTTCTGAGCAAAATTCTTCGGAATTGCTAATGAGTTGGCTGAATGAATATATGAGTGCGATGACTCAGGAGGTGATTAATCATCATGGCATTATTAATAAGTTTATTGGCGATGCTGTTATGGCGGTTTTTGGTGTCCCAATTCCCCGTAATACCCAAGAGGAAATTACCGCTGATGCTCGCAATGCCGTCAATTGCGCCTTGGCAATGGGCGATCGCTTAAAAGAACTCAATCAAAGTTGGCGCGATCGGGGTTTACCGCAAATTCAAATTCGTGCCGGTATTTTTACGGGTCCTGTCACCGTCGGCAGTTTAGGAGGAAAAGAACGCTTAGAATACGCCATCATTGGGGATACGGTCAACATCGCTTCTCGGTTAGAAAGCTGTGAAAAACAGCGTCAAGATTCTCACACTCTTTGCCGGACAATCATTGCCCGTCAAACTCTCTCCTATATCTATGGAGAATTTGAGGTCGAGTCCTGGGGGCCAATTGCCCTAAAAGGCAAGACCAAGACCGTTGACGTTTATAAAGTTATTGGTCGAAAATCCTCAATTTGAAAGCCATTTGTTACAATCTAAATGGGGAAATGGCCAAAACAGTTTTTCTGCAACCTTTTTCAATATTTCCCTCGATCGCCCTGAATTTGACGAGATGCTTGAGGTGGCTACACTTAGACTCTCGTGCTATTAAAAAAACACCCTGAGTAATACCGAATCCCCGATCAAAAATTACCCTTTAAATTCCTTGAAATTTTCCCATCACTTATACCAGGGAGCAATCGCCGTAAAACCTTTACCAACCTTCACAAACTTTTTACTGATTTACTATGAACTGGAAACTGAATAAAGCCACTTTGCTGAAAACTTGTGTCATTACTTGTGTCATTTCATTTTTGTGCTTGCATCCTGCCTTGTACTTGCCCTTAGTCCAAGCCCAAGAAATGACTTCGGTTCGAGAACTTCAAGCGGTGATTCCACCTATAGGAGAAAATCCCGGTCGCCGAGAATCGGCGGGGGTTCGCGGGGCTTGTTTGCCTCCAAACCAGTCTCTCACGGTCTTAATTCCCGAAAATCAAGTGACATTAACGACTTCTCTCTATCCCACCTTCTTTTTCTATTTGCCAGAGACAAAAGCGGCAGAAGCTCTCTTTATTTTATATGATGAAAATGAAAGAGAAATTTACAGAAGTATCTTTAGCATTAAGGAAATGTCCGGTTTACTTAAACTGAGTATTCCTGATGCAGTTACTTCACCAAAATTAGCACCAGGAAAGAACTATTACTGGCAATTTTCCATGTTCTGCGATCCGCAAAATCCTTCTCTCGATCCTTTTGTTGATGGCTGGGTGCAACGAGTTCCTTTAACTCAAGATATCGCCAATAATTTAGCCCGGGCTTCAGACAGTGAAAAAGTTGATATCTATGCCACAGCGGGAATTTGGCAAGACGCTTTAACTACTCTAGCGGATTTGCGGCAAAATAATCCTAGCGATCGGAACTTGGCAGCCCAATGGAATCGATTGCTAGAAAATATTGGCTTAGAAAAAATTGCCCAAGAACCCATGATTCAGTCTCGTTAAATGGCTTAATTTCTCAAATATTACAGCGGTTTCGCCCCTACTGAACCACCGTAGGGCGAAGCATGACCGTAGGGGCGTTCTCGCATTCGCCCCTACAATATTTTCAGCAATAATTTGTTTGCCGGAATGCTTCGCCCCTACAGATATTTCTGGTTTACTCGCGGATAAAATTGCTGTAAGATTAGTACAATTATGTAGGGGCGCAAGCATTGCGCCCCTGATGCCTTGTCTCAAGTATAATTGAAATAACTATACTGGCTATTTTTACTGGCTGACTTTTTCCGCTAATGCTTGACGGGCAATGCGAGTAACGTACACTGTGACGGCAACAGTGGCGATTAAACCAATGATTCTAATCGCCCATTGAATTGTACTATTAGTAGGCTGATTTTCGCTACCAATTTTGGCCAAGTCCCCGGCTATGTAACCGAGATAAACATACATAATTGTCCCCGGCATCATGCCAATAGAACCGAGTATGTAGTCCTTCAAAGAAACGCCGGTAATCCCAAAAGCATAGTTGAGTAAGTTAAAGGGAAAAACTGGGGAAAGACGGGTTAATAAAACAATTTTAAACCCTTCTTGGGCAACCGCTTGGTCGATCGCCGCAAATTTATCATTCCCGGCAATTTTCTGACTAACCCAATCTCTAGCCAAATATCGACCCACTAAAAAAGCCGCGATCGCCCCTAGGTTTGCCCCAATAAATACATAAACAGAACCCCACAGAATGCCAAAGACAACTCCTGCCCCCAAAGTGAGGATTGAACCGGGCAAAAATGCCACGGTTGCTATTATATAAATGGCCATAAAAGCCAGACCGCCAACGAGTCCTAAACTTTTCACCCATTGTAAGGCATTCAGTAGCCATTGTTGGGGGTTAAATTTGGATAAAATAACCGCATTTTCTGCATTTTCAGCCAATGCAGGAGAGGCGAATAAAAACCAGGCGATCGCACTGATGGTTAGGAATACCAGTAAAGATATCCCTCCAACCGATCGCCAGCCCCCATTTTTAAGGGGGGTTGGGGGGATCGCCTGGAAACTTAGATTTTTTAACATTATATTTGTGGAATATTTGTGGATTTACCCTCGGTTTTTTTTAACAGCATCCACCGCCCTGGTAATGCCAAGTTGATTCGGTGACAATCACATCTTGAGGAAATTGCAGGGCAAATTTCGCCGCAGTTTTGTCACAAACCGCCAAAGGAATTCCTCGTTGCAATAAATGTCCGGCGCGATCGTCCAGGACTGATTCACTTCCCCCATAAGTCGCAGTTTTGCCGGTAAATACACAAGCCCCATCTTCGGGAATGGGTACTTTGAAAGAGACGGAATCGAGGCTTTCTAATAATAACGGTCGATCTAATTCATAATTGTGAGTATCCAGCAGCCGATACGGACGACGGGCGCGAATTTCAATCTGACCAAAACCTACGTCAATTAAGTGTTGAATATATTCTTCATAAGTGAGTGACCCAGATAGGCAAAGTGCTCTTAACCGTTCATCTTTTTGCAGATGCGCGGGAATGGGACGGGGGGCGATCGGGTCACTCATAATTAATTTTCCACCGGGCTTTAATACGCGATAAGCTTCCGATAAAGCTTGTTGTAAATCGGCGGGTTCAAAGATATTAAATAGACAATTTTGGGCGACTATATCTACTGAAGCATCCGGTACAGGGAGGGCAAATGCATCTCCAGCCAGAATATTCACAAAATCGGGATTAAACCAATCATTTTCTTGGGCTGCAAGCTGTAAATTTCGGCTGGCTGCTTGGCGCATTTCTGCCACCGGATCTACGGCAATAACGCTGCCCGGTTGACGACAAAAATAAGCAAACTGAAGAGCTTCGATCCCCCCACCAACGCCGATATAAAGCACTGTTGGCTGACCAAATAATTCCGTGGGATGCACTGTTGACCCACAGCCATAGTTCATTTGTTGCATGATTTCCGGGATATTCAGTCCGGGCAATTGCAAAGGGGGAGTGCTGACACAGCAGAGTCCAACTTGCGGGGTTTCCGCAGCTTCGGCGTAGAATTGGGCAGTGGTTTCTAAATAGGACATAGTTGGTGATTTGGTGTGATTTTATAACTAAAATTATACCTAAAATTAGAGCTAAAATTATAACTAATATTTTAACTATAATTCTAACTAAACTTGCTTAATAGTTTAAGCAAGGATTTTGTCCGGGGAGTGAGTAAGGTTCGGCGATAAGCATCAGCGGCTTTTTTAATCGCGTCTGCTTGGGTGGGATAGGGATGAATCACTCCAGAAAGAGCATTTAATCCCTGTTTGGTGGCGATCGCGAGGGTAATTTCACTAATCATTTCTCCAGCATGCCGAGCCACAATTGTAGCACCTAAAATCTGGTCAGAACCTTTTTTATGGAGAATTTTAACAAAACCTTCAGTTTCACCATCTGTTAAGGCGCGATCGACCGTAGAAAAAGGAATTTTAATGGTATTTGTTTCTAATCCTTTGGCTTGGGCTTCTGGTTCATAAAGCCCCACATGGGCAATTTCTGGGTCGGTATATGTCACCCAAGGCATGACTAGATTACTCAGTTTACTCCGTCCCAAACCAAAGGGAGAAAATAAAGTATTTTTAATCACAATTCGCGCTGCCGCATCTGCTGCATGAGTAAATTTCCAGTTCATACAAATATCTCCAGCGGCATAAATCCGAGGATTAGTGGTTTGCAAATAGTCATTGACTACTACACCACGACGGCGATCGTATTCTACCCCAACCGCGTCTAAATTTAAGCCATCAACATTTGGAGTTCTTCCTGCCCCCACTAAAATTTCATCGACAGTTACAGTTTTAATTATATCACTATTTTCTTGAAAATTTTCTCGGTAATAAATTACTTTACCAGTATCGGTAATTTCCACTTTTTCCAGGGTGCAATTTAAGATTAAATCTAGATTTTCTCGGAATAATTGTTGTTGGATGATTTCCGCTGCATCTCCATCTTCGCGATCGAGCAAATGTCCATGTTTATGAAATAAAATAACTTGGCTACCAAGGCGATGAAATGCTTGGGCTAATTCGCAACCAATCGGCCCACCCCCAATCACGGCTAAACGTTTGGGGCATTCTGTCAGAGAAAAAACGGTTTCGTTGGTTAAATATCCCGCTTCTACTAATCCTGGAATTTGGGGACGAGTAGCCCTGGCCCCTGTGGCAATTACGGCTTTTTTAAAGCGGAGAAAAGAACCCGGTTGCGGCGACGAGTCTGAGATAGTTTTTGAGATAGTTTCTGAGACAGCGATCGCCTCTTTATTCACAAAAGCGGCATTGCCCAAAAATACATCAACCCCCAAATTTTTAAACCGTTCCGCTGAATCGTGATGGCTAATTCCGGCGCGAATTTGCCGCATTCGTTGCATCACCCCTGCAAAATCGATGTTAATTGAATCGGGGGGTTGAATGCCAAAAGCGGCGGTATCTCGCATATCCGCCACCACTCGCGAGGACCGAATCACAGATTTAGAGGGAACACAGCCCACATTCAGGCAATCTCCCCCCATGAGGCTTTTTTCCACAAGGGCAACTTTTAAGCCCAGTCCCAACCCCGCAGCCCCCGCAGCTACCACCAGTCCGGCAGTCCCAGCCCCAATTACGACTAAATCGTAACAGTTGACAGGCTGGGGGTTAACCCAATCCGGGGGATGGACATGGGACATTAGGGCTTGATTGTACCGATCTAAGGGTTGAAGGGCGGGTTCTTGGTGAATTGAGTTGGTCATAGTTATTTGTTGTTGGTTGTTTGTTGGTTGTTGTTGGTTGTTTGCTGTTTTATCAATGACGGTTGATAGTCAGCAGTTAACCGTTATAGTTGCATAAGTCTTATTAAAACATTTATGACATTAACGAGCAAAAATAAAAAGTTTTTCACAGCCCCGATTAGTCAAACCTCAAAATCACCGCTAATTTTTTGGTTCACTCTGAGTCTAACGATTTCGGCAGTTTATGGGTTTTTAGCCTGGGAAAAAGCCTTTAGTTCCGAGTATGTCATCCAAGATGATGCCCGACAACATATATTTTGGATGCAGCGATTTTTGGATCCAGAATTGTTCCCCCATGATTTAATTGCCGATTATTTCCAATCTGTTGCCCCCGCAGGCTACACCGCCTTTTATCAACTGATGGCAATATTTGGCATTTCTCCGATATTGTTGCATAAAATATTGCCCGTGTTCCTGGGTTTAATTTCCACAGGTTATGGGTTTTATCTTTGTTTAGAAATATTCCCCGTTCCTTTAGCCGGTTTTCTCTCTACTTTATTACTCAATCAAAGTTTATGGATGCAGGATGGGTTAATTTCTGCAACTCCTAAAGCTTTTATTTATCCGTTATTTTTACCCATGTTATATTATTTGATTCGTCAGCATATCTTAGGAACAAGTATTTCGCTGTTATTATTGGGTCTATTTTATCCCCAAGGGGTATTAATTGCGGCGGTGATTTTTATTTTTAGGTGCGTGCAGATCCCCCCAAACCAGAAACAGACCCAGAAACCGGGTTTCTTCTGTGGGTATCAGCAGTTATCTGTTAAATGCCTAAAAGAAACCCGGTTTCTTGCCCCTCGGTTTCTGGGCGATCGCTTTCTGGGCGATCGCTTTCATATTATCTGCTTAGGGTTAGCATTTTTCATATTAGCTTATTATGGCCTATCCTCTTCTGATTTTGGTCCTACCATTGCCCGTTCTCAAGCGCAAATATTACCAGAGTTCTTGCCCAAGGGCAGAAGTCAATTTTTTATTGAGAATGCTTGGAACTTTTGGTTTCATGGACGGAGTGGCATGGGACTAGCCACTATTTTGACGCCAGTTTTTATGGCATTTGGTTTTATTTTGCCCGTCTTACTCCGATTTTCTGCCCACTTTCCCCTGAGTCAAGAGATTAAACCCAAGGTAATAATATTGCCTCAGTTAATTTTATCCTCATTTACTTTATTTTTTGCGGCGCATATGTTATTATTTAAGTTACATTTACCCAGTCGTTATACCCAACATACCCTCAGAATGGTTCTGGCAATATCAGCCGCGATCGCCCTCACCTTAATTCTCGATAGTTTATGGTCTTGGGCAATTAGCCAACCGGGGAAAAGACTATTTTTATTGCCGATAATGATGATTTTATTTACTGGGTTAATTTTTTATCCCCAGTTGACCATGAGTAATTTTCCCTGGACTTATTATCAGGTGGGAGAAAACCCGAAACTTTATCAGTTTTTCCAACAACAACCTAAAGATAGTCTGATTGCTTCCTTATCCGAAGAAGCGAATAACTTGCCCTCTTTTGCCCAACGGTCTATTTTAACCGGACGAGAATATGCCGTCCCCTATCATTGGGGCTATTATCAGCAATTTCGCCAACGCACTTTAGACTTAATTCAATCTCAGTATAGTCCTAATTTAGCAGATGTGCAAGGGTTAATTGAAAAATATAATATTGATTTTTGGTTAGTGGAACGGGGTGCTTTTACTCCCGGTTATCTTGCCCCAAATTCTTGGCTGAATCAATATGAAGAAACTAGAGAGGCGATCGCGCAATTATCTGCCGGAATATCCCCAGCGATCGGGCAATATTTAGACCGTTGTTCTTTGTTCGAGGCTAATGGGTTAGTTGTTCTCAGTGGAGAATGTTTGAAGAATAATTGAGAAACCGGGTTTCTTCAGACCAGCTTTGTCACCCCACCGAAAGCATCATAGAAACCCGGTTTCTTGTTTGCTTGTTGCGATCGCGCAATTGAGAAACCGGGTTGCTTCAGACCAGTTTCTTGTGTAAGGTGGGCAATGCCCACCCTACGAAGAATAGAAGGTTAATGCTATAATTGCTGAAAATTAGATCGGGAGTTTCCGGTGATTAATCAATA
The DNA here is from genome assembly GCA_011390955.1 of Oscillatoriales cyanobacterium. Lineage (GTDB taxonomy): Bacteria > Cyanobacteriota > Cyanobacteriia > Cyanobacteriales > Laspinemataceae > Planktothricoides. Next base: position 52,021 of record JAABRM010000016.1, read on the forward strand.
TCATCCTTATTATAGATGGTTTTATATTTTGGTAGCGGTTATTTTGGGAATAGGGATATTTTTCCGTTTCTATAATATCGACAAAAAAGTTTACTGGATCGATGAAGTTCACACCACCTTAAGAGTGGCTGGCTATGAAAAAGTAGAATTTGCCGAAACTGCCCCAGCGGGAAAAATTATCACCATTGAGGAATTACATAAATTTCAACGACTGAATCCCGAAAGAGGTTGGGGCGATACTATTAATGCCTTAGCCCATAATGCGGAACATACGCCAATTTATTATTTAATTACCCGATTAGCGATGCAGTTGTTTGGCAGTTCTGTCGCTGTCACCAGAGGGGTAGCAGCAGTAATTAGTTTATTGGTATTTCCTAGTATTTACTGGTTTTGTTTAGAGTTATTTAAATCCAGGATAGTGGGCGCGATCGCCATGTCTTTAGTTGCCGTTTCTCCCCTGCATATTATTTATGCCCAAGAAGCCAGACAATATAGTTTATTTACGGTGACTATTTTAATTTCTAGTATTGCTTTGCTGAAAGCAATATCAAGGGAAGAGGGAACAGGGAATAGGGAACAGGAAACAGGGAACAGGAAACAGGGAACAGGGAACAGGCAAAAAGTATTAGAAACCGGGTTTCTTGCCAAAATATCTGTATTTAATCATAATTTCCCGCAGAACCCCGGTTTCTCTTGGGCAATTTATGCCGTTACTGTTTCGTTAAATTTATATTCACATTTAATTTCAATTTTAGTTTTACTTGGACATGGCATATATGTGCTTTTCTGCCACCGCAAACGAGATTTTTTTAACTATCTATTCGCATTGGGGGCAGGAATAGTCACCCTGATTCCTTGGATAGTGATTTATCTGTTAAATTCTAATAAAATTGGCGGCTGGGTGGGTCGAGATATTTCTTTGCCCACTTTACTGCAACGTTGGTTCATTAATCTGACTGCCCTGTTTTTTGATGTACAAATTAGCGTCAAACAGCGACTTTTTGACGTAGAAGCGGGACAAGATTGGGTGTTGAGTTTTGACAACCCCTGGATTTATGTGATGCCGCTGACTTTAATCTTAGTGGGATATGCCCTTTATTTTGTTTGTCGATATACAGATAAACCCGTTTGGTTATTTATTTTAACTTTGATTGGTTCCACCGCTTTACCATTGATGTTGCCAGATATTATTTCTGGAGGCCAGCGATCGGGAATTGCCCGTTATTTGCTGCCCGCTTATGTGGGGATTGAGTTAGCCGTTGCTTATGCCATAGCTTATCATTTGAATCTGGGAAAAAATCTGGAAAAAAATAACAAGATTATCTCTATTAGTCCTGGAAAACAAAAACTCTGGCAAGGCTTTTTTATCGCATTAATAACGTTAGGAATTATTTCCGCAACAATTAGCGCTGAAGCGGAAACATGGTGGCATAAATATAGTAGCTATTATAACCCAGAAGTGGCTGAAATTATTAATGAAACGGAAAACCCATTGGTTATCTGCCCTCAAGAACGAGTCAGCCGCATCACTTCTTTGAGTTATAAACTCAAACCAGAGGCGAAAATTCTGTTAATCCAAAATCAAGATATTTCTCTGCTGGATTCACCCTCATTCAACGATAATATTAATTCTAAGATTAGTTCTCAGAATTTATTTGTTTTTCGCCCTTCTGCCGAACTTTATCAAGTTTTAGAAGAAAATCCCAGTTATCAGTTAGTTTCCCTTCATCCATTCGGGCATTTGTTTAAATTGCAACGGGAATAAGGCAGGGGTGCGGGGGTGCGGGGGAGCGTGGGATCTCTTTTGCAGGGGAGCAGAGGTGCAGAGGAGCGGGGGAGTAGAGTGAATAATTGATAATTGATAATTGATAATTGATAATTGATAATTGATAATTGATAATTTGTCTGTTTAATTGTCAATTGTTAATTGTTAATTGTTAATTAGTTTCCTCCGCCCCTCTGCTCCTCTGCTCCTCTGCCCCTCCGCTTCTATGCCCCTGTGTCCCTGTGCAGAGGAGAATCGATGCGATCGCGGATTTTCGCAGTTATAGTAGGATGACGATAGTTTCTACTGCTGGCTTCACTAATAGAGTGAATATGACTGAATCTGAGAATTTGCGATCGCCCAACCCAAGTCCCAACCCCAGTCCGTATCCAAGTCCCAACCCCAGTCCGTATCCAAGTCCCAACCCCAGTCCGTATCCAAGTCCCAACCCCAGTCCGTATCCAAGTCCCAACCCCAGTCCGTATCCAATTCCCAACCCCAGTCCGTACCCGACTTCTGACCAGCCACCGTCAGGGGCGGAATTTGCATCGATGCCATTGCCGGATGCGGATCCACCAATACCCGTGACCGCTGCTGTCCCACGGGTGAAACCTCAGCGTCGGGCAAAAAGAAAACCCCAGACAATTCTTTGGGATTGGATTAGCAATTTATTGGGTGGTTTCTCCGATTACGATCGCGGTAATGAGATGTATGCCCAAAAAAAATATCAAAGCGCGATCGCATTCTATGACCGGGCGATCGCCAGAAAACCGAAATTTCGTTCTGCTTGGATCAAGCGGGGTTTAACCTTAATTGCCCTGCAATCCTATCTAGAAGCGATCGCCTGTTTTGATGAAGTAATCGCCATTAAATCTGAAGACAATTGGGCCTGGACATGGCGGGGTTGTTGTCTATATAACTTACACCGCTATGAAGAAGCATTGGCATCTTTAGATCAAGGGATTGAAATTAGTCCTCGGCAACACGAAGCCTGGTATTATCGCGCCCGGTGTTTAGATGAATTGCAACAATATCCAGGGGCAGTAAAAGCCTATCGCCAAACTTTAAAATATAATCCCCAACTTGCCCCAGCTTGGTATTATTTGGGGATAGTTTTGCTGAAATTAGAGGTAAATGGAGAAGCGATCGCGGCATTTCAAGAACACTTAAAATTAGAACCAAAAAATGCCGTCGCTTGGTTTAATTTGGGACTTGCCCAACAAAAATATCAAGACTACACCAGCGCCATCAGTTCTTACGATCGAGTAATTGAATTAGAACCAGAAAATGCCCCCGCTTGGTTTAATCGAGGGGTATCTTTAGCCGAATTAGGACGTTATACTGATGCGGTGGTTTCTTATGACCGAGTGCTCAACCTGGTGCCCACCAATCCAGAAGCTTGGTTTTATAAAGGTATGGCTTTAAAACATCAATGGTCAAAAGCGGCTGTTTCTTGTTTCGATCGCGCCTTAGAACTGCAACCCCAATGGCCCGAAGCTTGGATGAATCGCGGGTTAGCATTAACTGATGGTGGTCAATATATTGATGCCTTAACTTGTTTCGATCGAGCCACAAAATTTAATCCTACTTGGGCAATGCCCTGGTTAGGCAGAGGCATGGCATTGCATGGTTTAACCAAATATAAAGACGCGATTATTGCTTACAGTAATGCCCTACAAATTGATGCTAAATTAGTCCAAGCTTGGTATCAACGGGGGTTAGCCCTGGAATCTTTGCATCAATATAAAGATGCGATCGCGGCCTTTGATAAAGTGATTAGTTTACTGCCAGAATCCGATTTATTAGTCTATCAAGCCTGGTTAAAACGGCGGGATATGTTGGAACGATTGCAACTTTATGATGATGCCATTATTGCCAATGAAACGGTGATTAAAATTAAGCCGGATAACTTAGATGCGTGGTTAAAACGCGGGGAATTTTTAAACAAAATGCAGCGTCATATTGATGCTTTGGCCGCTTATGACCAAGCGATTAATATCTGGCAACATCATTATGAACCCTGGTTTAGACGGGGCAAAACTTTAGATAAAATGCGAGCCTATTCTCAAGCAATTAATGCCTTTGATAAAGTGATTTCCCTGAAGCCAAATTATACCGCTGCTTGGGTAGAACGGGGCAAAGTATTTGAGAAACTACATCGCTATCAAGACGCGATTAGATCCTATGGGGTGGCCATTGAAATTCAGCCCAGTTTCATTGAAGCGGTCAACCATCGTCAACGGTTATTAGACCTCTTAGGCGATCCTTATAATCCGGGAGCAAATTTCGACGATTTGACAGCAGATTTATGGGCATCGGACACTCAGGTAGAAAGCCCATCATCGGAGGATGAATTGTAGTTAATATTTGATGATAATTGATTTATAGCACTTGTCATAGTTATGAATTACAAAAAAAACCTGTCATTCCCGCCGATGGCGGCCTTCGCGGGGGTAAACTCCTGCGGGAATCCATAAAACCTCTGTAATCCAGATAATAAAGGCTGTATGGATTATTTATTGACTATTTTTTGGCAAGAAGCAAGTGAAATATAAAAAGATATAAAGAGGAGTTTTTGTGATGAAAGACGAATATGATTTTTCCAATTCAGTTAAGAATCCATACAGTCAGCTATTAAGTAGGTGGGCAGAAATAAATGCAGACCATATCAGAAGAAAAACTGTCATTCCCGCCGATGGCGGCCTTCGCGGGGGTAAACTCCGACGGGAATCCACAGCCTATCGGCCAGGAACGAAAAGTGCAATTAATTATGTTCACCTACTTAAATAAATCAAAAACCATCAGCCTTGAAGATGATGTGATTCTTTATTTTCAAAAGTTGGCAGAAGAAACCGGGATTCCGTATCAAAACTTGATTAATCTTTATTTGCGAGATTGTGTTCGGACTCAAAGAAAACCATCAGTAGAGTGGGTGTCAATTGCCTAAGTGCTTAAAGGCGATCGCGGGTGACGATCGCCGCCCATCTTTCCATTGTTATGTCTCCCTTAATTGAAAGATTACCAGACAAAATAAAGGATTCAAAACCATGACAAAACAAGCATCTATCACCGGCAAAGAACCTTGGCTGGCAGTCATCTTATCCAGCCTATTCCCTGGAATTGGTCAAATCTATGCGGGTCATAAAATCAAAGGCGTAATCCTGATTATTTCCTCTTTATACTTATTATTTCTCATTTTAACAGGTTCGCCGGGAGTTCAGTTTGGCATCATGTTTTTCCTGCTGGCTATTTTCAATCTTTTTGATGCTCATCGCTGCGCCAGAGAAGCGAATCACCCGGATTTTGAAAGAATCCGCAAAAGTGAAAAAGACCCCTGGTTAGCGGTATTTTTATCGAGATTTATTCCTGGATTAGGTCATGCTTATTTGGGAAAATGGGGATGGGCAAGTTTATTTTTTATCCTGCTAATCATCATAAGTTTCCTATCAATTAAATATGGTTTAATTGGATATTTACTCGGTTCTATAGTATTACCGATTTCATGCGTTTACCACGCTTATATGTCTGCCAAGACGACCAGACCCAAATCCTCGCAATTAATTTTACGGATTACTCTGGTACTATTATTGCTGCAATTGCCTGGGGCACCTTCCATCTCCGGTTTTGAGGCTCGTGGGATCCCATCTGGCTCAATGCTGCCCACCTTGGAAATCAACGATCGCATTTTGATCAATAAAGGTATCTATCGATTTAAAAAGCCCCAACGAGGAGATATTATTGTGTTTAATCCTACCGCAGCATTAAGGCAGCAAAACTTTAAGGATGCTTTCACTAAACGAGTAATTGGCTTACCCGGAGAAAAGGTTGAAATCAAAAAAAATGGAAAAGTTTATATCAACGATCGAGTTTTACAGGAAGACTACATTAAGGAACTTACTGATAACCCATATATGCCAGTAGTTGTACCGGAAAACTCTTATTTTGTCCTAGGCGATAACCGGAATAATTCCTACGATAGTCGCTATTGGGGTTTTGTCCCAGAAGAGAATATTATTGGTAAAGCCACAAAACGATATTGGCCACTTAATAGAATTGGCAATTTGTAATCCAGCGCTTTTCAATTTTGGCACAATTTACATTAAGTGAATTCTCTGTTGCAGAAATAAGTAGGTGAACATAATTAATTGCACTTTTCGTTCCCCACCGATAGGCTTTGGATTCCCGCCTGCGCGGGAATGACAGCCTTTCTTCTCGTGGGGTCTGTAGTGCATTTATTTCTGCCCGTCTACTTAGGTGAAATTACTGTCATATAGCCATGAATTTTAAACCGTGGCTATATGGCGAAAAACTTGTTATCATGGAGAAAATTGGCAAAAATTAGCCCCGATCGGTCCACCTCTACACCCCTTCCCGGTTCATGGATTTTCTGGAAAGTCTTTCAATGGCCAGTCGAACTTTACTGGCGAATAAACTCAGAAGCAGTCTGACAATGTTGGGCATTATTATTGGTAATGCTTCAGTGATTATCATGGTGGGAGTGGGACAAGGCGCCCAAAAATTAGCCTCGGAACAGTTTGAAGCCCTTGGCCCAAATGTGTTGTTTGTGGTGCCCGGTTCGCGAGAAACGCAAAATACCAGTTTGGATTTTCCCCGGACTTTGGTATTAGCTGATGCAGAGGCGATCGCCGCGCAAGTGCCTTCGGTGGCAGCGGTGGCCCCACAACGACAAAATCAACAATTTATTACTTATCGCAACAAAAATCTGCAAACTCTGGTGGTGGGGACGACCCCGGAATTTATGGCTGTCCGCAGCTTTGAGTTAGATCGCGGTCGGTTTATCACCGATTTAGATGTGAAACGGAATAATCAAGTGGTGGCGATCGGGTCGGATATTGCCGATCGCGTGTTTGGTCCGACCAATCCGATCGGCGAGTCTTTGCGGGTTAAAGGGGTCAGCTTTCAAGTGGTGGGGGTGATGAAACGCAAAGGGGCCTTTATGGGAGTGAACCAAGATGATGCGGTTTATGTGCCGATTACCACAATGGTGAATCGGGTCACGGGTCGCACTTCCCCTTATGGCTTGGATTTGACCTTTATTTCCATTTCCGCCGTGAATGAAGCCAGCGTGCCAGCGGCGCAATTTCAAATTACCAATTTGCTCAGACTGCGGCACCAAATTACCACTGAAGATGATTTTACCGTTGAGAGCCAAAAAGATATTTTACAAATTGTCGGTGCCATCACCGGGGCTTTGACCATTATGCTGGCTGCGATCGCGGGTATTTCCCTAGTCGTCGGCGGTATTGGCATTATGAATATTATGCTGGTGTCGGTGACAGAACGTACCCAAGAAATTGGTTTACGCAAAGCGATCGGCGCTTCCGAGCAAGATATTTTAATTCAATTTATGATTGAAGCGGTGATTCTTTCCGTGGCTGGTGGCTTAGTTGGCACCAGTATCGGGGTCGGTGGGATTCTACTGGTGGGCACTTTCACCCCCTTAAATGCGGGGATTTCTTGGAGTGCGATCGCCTTAGCCACGGGAGTCTCTGGGGCGATCGGGCTATTCTTTGGCGTCCTCCCGGCCCAACGGGCAGCCCAACTCGATCCCATCGTCGCCTTACGCACCGCGTAAATAACGCCTAAATTCTCTACTCTTATCCTATGAATGCAACTGATTTGGCCTTTTCCCCAGCACTGGAACAAGCGCGACTGATTCGCCGTAAAGAAATTTCGCCCATAGAGTTAACCCAGGTTTACCTCGATCGCATTGAGCAAATAAATCCTCAACTCGGTAGTTATTTTACGGTGACGGCGGAATTAGCCAAAGCAGACGCGATCGCCAAAACCGAACAACTAGCCACCGCTGACCGCGCCGAACTGCCGCCATTTTTCGGCGTCCCCATCAGTATTAAAGACCTAAATCCCGTTGCCGGTGTCCCTTGTAGCTACGGAGTCGCCGCCCTGCGATCGCAAATTGCCGGTCACGATGATGGCATTGTCCAACGACTCAAACAAGCGGGAGGCATCATCTTGGGCAAAACTGCCACCGCGCAACTAGGCAGCCTGCCTTATAGTGAACCGCCCGGATTTGCTCCCGCGAGAAATCCTTGGAATTTAAACTATACTGCCGGGGGTTCCAGTGGCGGTGCCGCTGCTGCGGTCGCCGCTGGGTTATGCGCGATCGCCCAAGGGTCTGACGGCGGCGGTTCCATTCGCGGGCCAGCGGCTTGCTGTGGCGTCGTCGGGGTCAAACCGTCCCGGGGTCGGATCAGCTTTGCCCCCATTGGGGACTGTCTCAGCGGCATTGCCACCAATGGGCCAATTGCCCGCACCGTCACTGATGCCGCCGCTTTTTTAGATGTCGTCTCTGGCTACGTCACCGGCGATCCGTATTGGTTGCCAGACCCCAACCCGTCATTTCTCGCCGCTGCCACCGACGCCAACCCCGGTACGCTACGCATTGCCTTTTCCAGCGTGGTGAGTCCTGTCGGTCAAGCCTCCCCAGAATTAGAGCAAGCAGTGCTAACCACGGCGCAAATATTAGATGTCCTCGGTCATACGGTGGAACCCGCAGGACTAGATTTTAGCGGCTTAATTGAGCCCTTTGTGGCGGTGTGGCAAACCAGTGTGGGGTTTTTTGGCATTCCCCCGGAAATCCTCCAACCGATGAATCAATGGTTGTTCGATCGCGCCAATGCCGTCAGCAGCGGTCAATATTTACAAGCGGTCGCCCAAATGCAAATCGTCGCCCGTCGCTTGGTGGCTTTTTTCGATAATTATGATGTCTTGGTCATGCCGGTTTATCTTCATTCCCCCATTGCCATTGGCGCATGGGCCGATCTCTCCCCCGAAGCTATTTTACAAAATGCGATTAATTGGATCGCCCCTTGTCCCCCCTTTAACGCCACGGGACAACCGGCGATCGCCCTGCCAATGGGCTTTGATCCTACTGTTCCGGGGGGTTTGCCCGTCGGAGTGCAAATCATTGGTCGTCCTGGGGCAGAATCCACCTTATTGGCTTTAGCGGCACAAATAGAAGCGGCGAAACCTTGGGGGCAACAGCGACCGGCGATCGGCAACCGCTAATCAGGAGTTATCACCAAAAATGCCAAAATTTGACCAGCGATCGCCAAAAGCGATCGCCATATTTAATCGACAAAACACCGCAAATTAAAGCGGAAATCGCACAAACGGCCATAATTCCCCATCCAATGGTCGTAACTTCCCAGAAAAACCCCCATAAAAACGGCACAAATAAACCGATCGTAAAACCGCAACCAAATCGGACGGGAGATTCTAAATCTGGGCCACCCCCAGAAGGGGGAATAGGCGGAATATTTTTCGTCATCGTCAATTCTCCGCTCGTTTGATTTATCGTTTAATTTAATGACTCAATTCTGCATCACTGGCAATAATTACTGGGAATCGTAAAACGAAATAACTGACCTGAACCTGGGGTTGACTCAATCCAAAGACAGCCCCCATAACTTTCCACAATCTTGCGGCAAATCACCAAATTCATCCCAATAAGTCGGTCTTCTGGTGACTCATATACCTCCTGAAAAATATCAAATATTGTCCCATAATCTTGGCGCGGGATTACCATGTCATTATCATGGATGGTCAGCAGCCATTCTCCATCAATTTTTGGGGATTTATTCATCAAATCAGCCGCAGAAGTTTCCTCAGAAGCGCTCAAAGGATTTGCTGGGGAGGGAAATTCTCGGTACTCTGCGCTTAATTCAATTTTCCGGGCGCTTCCTGATGAACCACACTTAAGTAAATACCCCAGCAAATTTGCAAATAACTGCTTAATTTTCTGCGGTTCGGCCATGATATTGGGTAAATTTGCATAAGTAATATTAGCCCCGGTGTTTTCAATATCGGGGGCTAAATTTTTTAGCACCTCTGCTATAATATTTTCACAGTCAATGGGTTGTAATTCACTGGGAATGGGAGGTGCGATCGCCCGGGCATAATCGCCGAGACTATTCATTAAATATTGGCTGGAAATAGCCGCCTCGATCGTCTGCTGAAAATATATCTTATGTTCTGAATCTATTTTACTTTGATAGCGATCGAACAGCCGTTTTAAATTTGTCAATATAGATTGTAAGGGTAATTTAATCCGATAGCAAATCCGGTCAATCCAGCTTAACAGTTCGCGATTTTCTTTTAATAACCGGGCGTTAATTTGCTCTAATTTTTGCTTTTCTGCTTCAAGTTGCTGATTTGTTGTCTGAAGATTCTTTTGCAACAAGCTAATACTGATTTGATTTTCAATTCTGACCAATACTTCAGAAAAATGAAATGGTTTAGTAATATAATCTACGCCGCCAAAGCTCCAAGCCTTAACCTTATATTCAATATCATCAAGAGCCGTTAAAAAAATTACGGGAATATTGGCAGTTTTTTCACAAGCTTTTAACCGTTCACAAACTTCATACCCATCCATATCTGGCATCAAAATATCTAGTAAAATCACATCCGGGGGATCCGCTTCCACCGCCTTTAAAGCTATTTCTCCATTTAAAGCTTGACGCACTTCATGGCCTTTTTGGATTAACAGATTTGATAGCACCTTCAAGTTATAAGGCGTATCATCAACGATCAATATTTTACCGATATATTTGTTAGAATTCATTTGGTTTTCTCTGGTAATTTTTACAGGCAATGACGATAAATTTACATAATTTTACTGTTTCAGTGGTAAAATAATTTTGAAGTTTGTCCCTTCTCCCGGCGTACTCCGACAACAAAGGTGTCCTTGGTGTCCTTCCACAACAGTTTGATAACTAATTGACAATCCTAAACCTCTACCCGACCCCACGGGCTTGGTGGTAAAAAATGGATCGAACAATTGTTTTTTTACTTTTTCCGTCATTCCTGGGCCATTATCGGCAATGGTAATCTGTACTTGGTCTGGATCAATTAACTCCGTACTAATCTCAATGGTCGGTATAATACATTCAGAATTGGGGCAAGAAGGGTTCCCGTCAATCAGGGATAAATTTAGGTTGGTCTGAGTCAGGGCATCGATCGCATTTGTCAAAATATTAATAAAAACTTGATTAATTTCTCCAGCATAACATTCTACCTGGGGAATTTTTTGATAATGTTTAATTACCTGAATTTTGGGGCGATCGCTGCCTTCTGGTTCTAGGCGATGTTGCAACATCATCAAGCTACTTTCTAACCCTTCATGCAGATCGACTTTTTTGAGTTTTGCCTCCCCTAAACGAGAAAAATTTCTTAAAGAATTCACGATATTTTTAATTCGTTCCGAACCGAATTTCATCGAATCCAAAATTTTCGCTAAATCTTCCATTAAAAAAATTAGATCGATGTCTGCGGCGAAATCTTGAATATGCTGGGGCGGATTTGGCAAAGCGGCTTGATAAAGATTGAGTAAATCTAGCAATTCAGAAGTATAAGACCTGAGATGGCTAATATTGCCCTGAATAAAATTAGCGGGATTATTGATTTCGTGAGCAATTCCCGCCACGAATTGCCCCAGAGAAGCCATTTTTTCTGTATGAATTAATTGAGATTGAGTTTGCTTAAGTTCTTGCAAGGTTTCTTCTAACAACAAATTTTTTTCTTTCAAAGTGCGTTGCAGCGATCGCAAATTTAGCTGATTTTCCACTCGCAACAGCACCTCCACAGGTTGAAACGGTTTAGTAATATAGTCTACCCCGCCACAGCTAAAAGCTTTCACCTTATCCCCCAACTCATCCAAGCCACTAATAAAAATTACCGGAATATCAGCAGTTTGGGGATTTTCTTTTAACTTTTGGCAAACTTCATAACCATCAATGCCCCGCATTTTAATATCCAGGAGAATTAAATCCGGTAAAATTTCCGCTGCTTTGGTTAAAGCCGTAAACCCATCTAAGGCTTGGAAAACTTCATACCCTTTTCGTTGCAAAATTCCCGCAGCCAAACGAAGGTTATAAGCCGTATCATCCACGACTAAAATTTTCTCGGCTTGAGAATCAACTGGTAAATAATCGTTCATGGTTAATGTGTTATTGCAAAAAAATCGCCCAAAAAATCAAATAATTTTGTTGAAGTTGGCTCGCCGAGAATTACCCGCGAAATATAAAGAAAATTGGCAGTTAAAAGTTCATCAATGCCGGTAGAAAGTCTAGCTAAAAACACCGATGACACAACGATGACACCCTTGGTGCTGTTATTATACAAAGATATATGGCTAAATGGCGATCGCACCCATTCACTTCTCCATAGCCGTTTTGTTTCTTCTTGAAAAATTAGCGAGTTTGCAGTTATGTGTGCACGCGGGATCGATGTTTCCGACTGGCAGGATCCAGTAAACTGGCAGGCCGTGGCCAACTCTGGCATGGCCTTTGGCTTCACCAAAGCCACTGAAGGAGCGACTTTTGTTGCCCATACTTTTAATAGTAATTGGCGGGAGATCAAGGCAGTTGGTTTAGCCCGGGGAGCCTATCACTTTTATCGTCCCAAACAGAGTCCCCAAGCCCAGGCGGAGATATTTCTCCGCACGGTTAAATTAGAGCCGGATGATTTGCCCCCAGTATTGGACATTGAAACCACCGATGGGATGCCCAACGGCACAATTATCTCTGGGATTACCCAATGGTTGCAAATCATCGAAAAAGAAACCGGGCGTCAGCCGATTATTTACACCTATCCCTACACCTGGGAAATCTTTGGCAATCCTACCAGTTTTTCTGATTACCCCCTGTGGATTGCCCACTACACCACCGCCTATCAACCGATCGTTCCAGCGGGATGGGATGGCTGGACTTTTTGGCAATACACCGATCGCGGTCAAGTCAATGGGATTGCGGGTGGGGTAGACGTTAACTGGTTTAATGTCGCCAGACAAGGAGCCAAAGGTTCTCATGTGGCCTATATTCAAAAAGTTTTAAATCAAAAAGGATTTTATGCCGATTCCTTAAATGGGATTTTCAGCGATCGCGTCACCCAGAGTGTCATAGCCTTTCAACGGGCGATGAATTTAGTCGTGGATGGGGTCGTGGGAATTCAAACCTGGAGAGCCTTAGTTTCTCAAATCCAACCGCCCCGACCCACGCCCACGCCCACGCCCGCGCCCGCGCCCACACCCACGCCCACCCCCGCGCCCACGCCCGCGCCCACACCCGCGCCCACGCCCACGCCGATCATTAATTTGTTAGATGTTTGTCGCTTTTATCGCAATTTGCCCAACCAAAACCATGCTATAGACTGGCTGCACCAGCAAGTGTCCGCCGCCACCTTGAATGAATTCGCCCGTCGGTGGCGCAATGAACCCGCATCAGCGTCCCCTCGTCCGATTCATCTGGCCAATGTTTTTAAGTATTATCAGGGATTACCCCATCAAGAAAATGCTTTGTTGTGGCTCCAAAATCAACTGTCTGGTGATATTCTCCAACAATTTGCCCGTTTGTGGCGATCGACCAACACTCAGGCAGTGAGTCAATCAACCCCAATTCGCTTAATCGATGTCTGCGAATATTATCGGGGATTAACCAATCAACAACAAGCGCTCAATTGGCTGCAAGGACAAATCCCCAGCTTTACCCAACAAGAATTTGCCCGTCGCTGGCGCAACCAAACCACTTTTCAGGGAGGAACCATTAGCTTAATCAATGTCTGCCAATTTTATCAAGGCTTGCCCCACCAATATCAGGCTATCTTGTGGTTACAAAGCCAAATTAGCACCTCGGTGTTAGAGGATTTTGCCCGCCGTTGGCGGAGTTAGCCCGGGGTTAATTTCAGTTAATGGGAATGACGCGCGATCGGCATTAAAAAAAAGACTACAAGGCGACAAGGCAATTTAAGCTGTTTGGTGGTCTTCTTTTTTGACACCGATCGCGATCGCCATTCCCTCGCGGGCAAGGCAAGCATCGGGAAAAGCTTGTTGTACGTCGGCTTCTACCCGATCCAGGAAATCATCATCATGGGCTGGATCGTGGTGAAAAATGACTAACTTTTTCACATTCGCCGAAGTAGCAACTTTGACCGCTTCTTGCCAAGTGGAATGACCCCAACCCACTTTCGAGGTTTTGGGATGGTGGTATTCTTCATCGGTGTAGGTGGCATCGTAAATTAAAACATCTGCATCGCGCACCAAATGTAGGACATTTTCATCGAGGCGATCGGCAAAATGTTCCGTATCCGTGCAGTAAACCGCCGTACCGCGATCGCTACTTACCCGATAACCAATCGCCTGACCGGGATGATTCAGCAAACCCGTTTCTATAGTTACATCGTCAAGCTGAATAATCTCTCGCGGTTTAACCGTATAAAAATTCAATTCTGACTGCATTCCCTTCAAAGGAATGGGAAAATTGGGGTGAAGCATCTGATCGGAAAGACGCTGTTTCATCGTATGTCCCGTGGGTGCCATTCCCCCGTAAATATGAAAGCGATTCCCCGGAATAAAAGCCGGAACAAAAAAGGGGAACCCTTGAATATGATCCCAATGGGAGTGGGTAAAGAATATATGCGCTTCTATGGGCATTTGTGACAGCAAATTTTTCCCCAGTACCCGCAAGCCAGTACCGCCATCAAAAATCAGACGTTTACCGGCAACCTGCATTTCCACACAGGAGGTATTGCCACCATAGCGAACAGTTTCTTTGCCTGGGGTAGGAATGCTCCCTCTGACCCCCCAAAAACGAACTAAAAAATCAATGGAAGTGCTGGTTTCCATACTGGCTTTTCCATCAAACTGTTGTGGACGATCGGCCAAGGCTGAATTAACCCAGCCCCGACCAGATTTACTGGGGATCTTTGCAATATATCCCCCAAGACTTTGAGCAATTATAAATTTGTTCTGGCTGCTCAGTTAGGACTCCGGAGAGTTTCACCCACCAAAACCAGCCCAAAATCTAATATGGCTCATTTGTAGCCTATCTTAAGGTGAAATATCTCGCTAGAAAAGCTGAAGTTATCAAAAAGCCCTGTCTTTTGTTTCCTGAGTCAGAGGCAGGACGCTATCTTGGTGGGATTAATTGCCAGTCCGCTGCCTGCCCCTGGGAGATGGTTACTTGCTACCGGCTTTAATGCACTTTTCCACTAGAGGGGCTACTTGGTCAATATCTTGCCAGCCGAGAATTTCGGTCACTTTTTTCTCTAGATTTTTGTAAGTTCTAAAGAATTCGGCAATTTCGTCCAAGCGATGCTGGGCCACATCTTTCAACGATCTGACGTTGGCATAGCGGGGGTCTTTGTCGGGAACGCAGAGAATTTTTTCATCGCGATCGCCCCCATCAATCATTTCCAGCATCCCAATTGGTCGGGCCGTAATCACGCAACCGGGGAAAGTGGGCTGATCCATCAACACCATGCCATCTAAAGGATCCCCATCATCCGCCAGGGTATTGGGGACAAAGCCATAATCATAAGGATATTGCACCGAAGAATACAGCACCCGATCCAAGGCAAAGGCTGCCATATCTTTATCAAACTCGTACTTATTTTTGCTCCCAGCAGGAATTTCAATCAGAACGTTAATCAGACCGGGTTTTGGTTGAGCCGGAATCCGTGATAAATCCATAAATAACTCCTTTTTTTAGAAGTAAAATCTTTAATCGGGCAGACCGCAAAGGCGCGATCTTTTGCGGGCGGATCCACACCGTTCCGCATTTCTGCGGGCGAGGGAATCACCGTCAGTCATCCTACCAGAAACCATCCCTTTGCAGACCATTGAAATTAAGAAATGGCCATTTTTTTTGATTATCTATTGGCAACTGGCAATAATTTACTTAAAAGTTTTCCCGGATAGAACAGCGAGGAATGCACCGAGGAAATATCTCCCCAAAAAAACCCGGTTTCAAGCAACCGGGTTTTTTTGGAGAATTTCCCAATTGTGGGAAAATTTAATATTGTTTTAAACAAAAATGATTTTCAAGGGAATTTATTAAGTTTAATCCAACTATTCAAGGGTGTCCATGCAGCCAAACCCCCTCTAGAAAATGTTTCTGACATCGGATTTATTTCTGATGATAAATTGTGCGTAAATCACTTTTTCAGGGTGGGAATCTGATATCGACTTTCCACAAAGCTGCCACTATCTGGCTGAGAGTAATAGCCGATTGCCCATAAAGGCAAGAGTAAAGTCAACAACGCGATCGCCATCCCGAAGAGATTTTCCCACCTCTGGGCTGGTTGTTCGCTAGATCGGACGGGGTATTCACCTGATTGCATAACCTGGTTGATGGCTAAGTATGATATGAGTCGTTTTAATTGCGATTCTAATTATAGCGGATTAACCACTATGGCATTGTTTATTTTGAACTTATTTGCCACTCCAACTGTCAGGTTTAAACATTTTTTTAAACATTGTGATTGGTGTAGCTAAAATTACTAAAGGTTGTTTATTTGTTAGTATTTTATCATGGGTTTGTGAAGAACTTGTGAATTTGGTTGTTGGTTGTTGGTTGTTAGTTGTTGGTTGTTCGTTACTTGTTACTTGTTACTTGTTATTTGTTTTCAGGTTTTATCTCCAACCACCAACTTTCCAACAATCAACTTTCCAACGATCGACAACAAACAACAAACAACAAACAACCAACAACCAACAACAAACAACCAACAACAAACAACCAACAACAAACAACAAACAACCAACAACCAAAAACCAACAACCAACAACTAATTAAGGAATTGTCACCTGAGAACGGAGGAGAATCACCCCAGGTGCATCCACCATAAAGACCCAAAAACCGCGATCGCTGAGAGTTTGCAAGACTCTTTTCGCCGTATTTTGGTTTTCGGTAAATTCGGCTAACAGATAAGGACGTTGCTGATAAGAGACAAGACCGACGCTTTGCTGCGGTAACAATTGCTGTAATTCTGCGGCGACTTGGGGATTGCTAAAATAATCCACTAACACCGCATATCCCCGACCCAAGGGTTGAGGATTGTATGGTTGGCTTACAGCGGTGAATCCTGGCGGTGGCATAGTGGACTCACCCTGGGGAACGGCGACAAAGGCAGGTAGTCCTAAATTGCTGGTAATATATTCAGCCCAATTACTAGCTGCGTTGATATCGGGAAACCCTTCAACGCGCAACACCACATCATTTAAATACTTACAAGAGGTAGCGACGACTTGCGGCGGCAAGATACCCAGAATTTGCTGCTGATTTTCGCTGCTATTCGTGACGATTAACAGGAGGGACTCATCGGATTTAGGCGGTTGACAAGGGAGAAAACCCGGTTGTGCATTGGCTTTTGTGGTTGTGAACCATGCCGCGATCGATAAGATCAACGTACCTAATCTTTGTAGATATAGCGATCGCCTGCGATAGAAATTTTGACTCATAGCCGAATTAAGCCACCTTTGTGGAATCTTTGATCATTATATTGACTATTCACGGATTCGGGCGAACGCAAGAACGCCCCTACAGACCGTGGAAAAATAACCGATCGCCCCATGTCAAGAAGAAAACAGCGATCGCCCAATGCAATAGGTTAAACTCAAAATCGCCATCTCGATCGAGGTTATATCCAACATGGCTTTAGAGCATCAGTTAGAGCACCAGACAGAAACTTTCTCCGCTGAGGAATTACAGGGAGGATCGCCGGAAATGCATCATAACGGCGATTCGCTTCGGGATAGCTTCACTTCAGGACCGGCTGCCAGCAACGGGGAAACCGATTGGACAATCGAAGACAGCGAAGAACTGTATAGAATTAAAGGCTGGGGAGAACCATACTTTTCCATTAATGCCGCTGGTCATGTGGCCGTTTGTCCCAGAGGGGATAACAGTGCTTCTTTGGACTTGTATGAACTGGTAGAAGCCCTGAAACAGCGCAATCTTTCTTTACCGTTGTTAATTCGGTTTTCCGACATTTTACAAGACCGGATTGAACGGTTAAATGCTTGCTTTGCCAAGGCGATCGCCCGCTACAAATATCCCGGAGTCTACCGGGGAGTATTCCCCGTGAAGTGCAATCAACAGCGGCATTTAATCGAAGATTTAGTTCGGTTTGGTCATCCGTACCAACTAGGACTAGAAGCCGGTTCCAAACCAGAATTAATGATTGCCTTAGCCTGCTTGAATCATCCGGATGCTTTACTGATTTGTAATGGGTACAAAGACCGAGAATATATTGAAACAGCGATGTTAGCCGCTCGGTTGGGTAAAACGGCAATTATCGTCATTGAACAGCTTGAAGAAGTCGAAACCGTGATTTCTTTGAGTAAATCTTTAGGCATTAAACCTGTAGTTGGAGTACGAGCCAAACTCAGCAGTCGAGGGGTTGGTCGCTGGGCAGAATCTTCGGGAGAAGGGGCGAAATTTGGCCTAATGATTCCGGAAATTATTGCCGTAGTCGATCGCTTATCGGCAGAAGGAATGCTGGATAGTTTGCAGCTATTGCATTATCATATTGGTTCCCAGATTTCTTCCATCAGCGTGATTAAAGATGCCATCCGAGAAGCCAGCCAAATTTATGTAGAATTAGCCAAATTAGGCGCTAACATGACTTATTTGGATGTGGGCGGTGGTTTGGCTGTAGATTACGATGGGTCTAAGACTAATTTTCACGCTTCTAAAAACTACAATATGCAAAACTATGCCAATGATATTGTGGCAGAGGTGAAAGAAGCGTGCGAACAAGCGGAAATTCCTGCCCCGGTGTTAATTAGTGAAAGTGGTCGGGCTTTGGCTTCCCATCAGTCGGTGTTAATTTTTGACGTACTCGGCTGTAGTAATTTGAACACGGAACCCCCGGAAAGAACCGGCGAAAAAGAACCTCTAATTATCCGCAATCTTTACGAAACTTATCGCGATATTACTCCAGAAAATTACCAGGAAGCTTATCACGATGCGATCCAGTTTAAAGAGGAAGCCATTAGTATTTTTAACTTTGGTTATCTTTCCTTACGCGATCGCGCCAAAGCGGAACAACTTTATTGGGCTTGTTGCCGGAAAATTGATGAAATTGTCAGCAATAAAAAATATATTCCCGATGATTTAGAAGCCTTGGAAAAAAACATGGCTTCTACCTATTACATCAATCTTTCGGTGTTTCAATCTATGCCGGATAACTGGGCGATCGATCAACTATTTCCCATCGTCCCAATTCACCGTCTAGACGAAGAACCCACCGAACGGGGCATCCTGGCTGACTTGACCTGTGATAGTGATGGCAAAATCAATAAGTTTATTGACTTATTAGATGTGAAAACCGTCCTAGAATTACATCCATTGAAACCCAAAGAACCCTATTATTTGGGAGTATTTCTCAGTGGCGCTTATCAAGAAATCATGGGGAATTTGCACAACTTATTTGGCGATACCAACGCCGTGCATATTCAGCTAACTCCGAATAATAGCTATAAAATTAAGTATGTGGTCAAAGGGGACACAATTACTGAAGTTTTAGGCTATGTGCAATATGATGCTGAGGATATGATTGAAAGTATTCGCCAACAAACGGAAGATGCTTTAGAAAGTGGGCGGATTACCCTAGAAGAGTCTCAACGTCTGTTGCAAAACTATGAACAGAGTTTAAGCCGTTACACTTATTTATCTCAAGCATAAGATTTTGAGAGGGTGTAGGGTGTAGGGAATAATTGATAATTGATAATTAACAATTGTTAATTTTATTTAATTGTCAATTATCAATTATCAATTGTTAATTATTCCCCCCGATGGCGGCCCTACACCCCTCCCTTCTCTTTTACTTATTTTCGCTTTTGAGAATTTCCGCGATCGCCTGTTGTTCTTCCGGTGGCATTGCCAGGGGACTTTGACGACTATCGGTAATCAACCAGTCTAATGCTGCCGCTTGCATATCAAAGGACACACCATGTTTATCCACACAGTAACGACCAAATACCAATTTTTCGATTAAGCGCACATTTGAGCCTAAACGGGAATACTCAAAAATCACGCTATTATCAATCGTTGCCCCACCACAAATATGGCAACTTGGCCCAATCATGGTCGGCCCAATAATCGTAGCGCCATCTTCAATTTTAGTCATGCCGCCAATATACACGGGGCCGGTAATATTGACCCGCTCCAAATTCATCGCCACATTTAAGCCCGTGTAGATCCCAGGGCGAATTTCTTTCCCCGGAATCGAGACATTTTTCACCTTGCCCGCTAACACATCCCGAATGGCTTGCCAATAGTCAGGGACTTTGCCAATATCAACCCATTGGAAGTCCATTGTTAAGCCGTAAAATGGTGCTTGTTTGGCCACTAATTGCGGAAATAAATCTCCCCCAATGTCATATTCCACTCCAGAGGGAATATAATCTAAAACTTCTGGCTCAAAAATATAAATCCCGGTGTTGATATTGGTACTGAGGGCTTCTTCAACCGATGGCTTTTCTTGGAATGCATGAATCCGATTATTTTCATCGGTGACGACCACCCCATAACTAGAAACTTGCTCTTTCGGCACAGATTTCATAATAATGGTGGCGATCGAGCCTTTTTCTTTGTGCCACTTCACCGCTGCGGTTAAATCCAAGTCAATCAGGGCATCCCCGCAGAGTACCACAAAGGTATCATCAAAATAGGGACAAAAGTCTTGGATCCGGCGCATTCCCCCCGCTGAACCCAGGGCTTCCCCGATGAGTTTTCCTTCGACAATTCTCCCTTCAAAAGAATAGGCAATTTGCACGTCAAAACGGCTACCATCCCGAAAATAGTTTTCAATTTCATCAGCTAAGTGGCTGACGTTCACCATAATTTCGTTAAAGCCATGTAAACGTAACAGTTCGACTAAAAATTCCATCACTGGTTTAGTGAGAATGGGAATCATCGGTTTAGGAACTGTATAGGTAATGGGGCGGACACGGGTGCCTTTTCCTGCCGCCAAAATCATTGCTTTCATAGGCATCTGTAGTTTAAAAAGCTAGGGTCAACTAATTGTATCAAGTAGCTGTGGGAACCTTTTCAATATACTTACTACTTTAGTTGCGACCGATCGCCAGTCAGAGATCGTGGCGCTAATTTTTTGACCAGAATAGCTCTAATTTGAGACAGTTAATTTACATAAATTAAGGGAAATTGGCTAGTTTGCCGGAGTCACGGTGTTGTGGTTTTGCCGATTCGCGCCTTAGCTCGGTGACATCCGTAAAAACACTGAAATTTTAGCCTTTCTGAGCCAGAATTGACCGACATTATGCGGTCAATGTCCGTAAAATTCCTTAAATTGCCTTAAATTTATGTATTTTAACTGTCTTACATAGCCTGTAAATTCATGGAAATAGGAATCGAGCGAATTTTCAAATCCTGATAAAATTCTTCCTGGCAGAGTTCGACTTTCGACTGTGCGGACAGCAGCAACAGCGCCCAGAAAACCCCTACGCGGTCGTAATGTTTGTGGGATCCAGAATTTTTCTGGCTGCCATTGGCGGATCCTTGAAAATTAGAAATTTGCCACCGTGCCACTAAATCATCAATTTCTAGCCAATCATCATTGTCGGTTAACTCGTGCCACTGGTCGGACAGAAATTGATCCAAGGCTTTGGCGACTTCTGCCAGATTTTCTTGGGTGGCAAATTCACTCAGAGCTTGCACTGCCGCTTTAGATTGGGCTTTGTTGGGTTTAGGGCGCTTGGTGCTGCGCTTGGGGATATATTCTTCCAGGGTTTGAGACATCAGTTGTAGCTGATCGATCAACTCCTGTAAGGTGACGCGGCGTTTTTTGGGCACGGGAGCCACCGCACGGCGGCGCAGTTGTTTCTCCAGTCTCAAGGGCATCAGAGAATTTTGCTCTTCTGGATCCAATGCTTCGACCTCTGCTTCGGCAGTCTCCTCTTCGTCGGACAACGATTCAGCCCTCACCAGGTTATCCGCTTTGAGTAATACCAACATTGAGGCATATAAAAAAGCTTGCCCAGAGCGAGATAGAGCGACTTCTCGCTCCATTTGACTGGCGTCATGTTCGTGTACCAGCCCACTTAAGTATCGGTCAATTACATCAATCACTTGCACATCCCAGGGATCGATTTCTCCCTGATTGGCCAGATCAATTAACAGTGCGATCGCATCTTGCGCCAGAGAACCACTCATATTTAACCCAAAAAATACCTGCGAGCAGCAAAGAAATAAGGTCAGAAATAAGGTCAGCGTACTATCTGGGATTTTCACCCGCATATACTGGCTTATTCTAGCGTAGTTGTTAAATTATTGTTTGATGAGGGTTTGCAGGCAAAAGTGAGATTTTCGTTACAGCGCTTTTCTGTGGAGTAAACCACACCATAATGTAGGGGCGAGAAAGCGAATCGCCCCTACATACATATTTGATCTGTGGTCGATCGCCAAGAAAAAAGAAAAACGCTGTCACCAATGGCAAGTAAGCTATTGAGGGTTCACCTGTCGATTGCACATCTTTTGGTCATATTTGAACTGAAAGACATACTGGTAGGCAGTGGGTTGACCAGTTTCGGGCAAGTTGAAATTCTGAATATAATTTAGCGCCGCTTGATTCAAAATTTGCTGTTGACTGGGTTGCAAAACTTTGGGGGTGCGGATGATTTGACCCCAAGCATTGACAAAAGCACCAATTACTACAGTGCCTTCTAACTTTTCTGCACAGGCGGTTTCGGGATAATCGTTGGATGAAGTCAGGGTTTTTGGCTTTAAATTGGTAAATTCTTGCTTTAATTCCGTGACCCAAAGGTCAAATTCTGCGGTAGCAGGTAAGCTGGTTTCTGATTTTTGGGATGAGGCATTTACTGATGAAACATTAATTTTGGCTACCGGATCATTTTTGGCCGCCAATTCTGAAGCGCGATCGCTGACTAATTTGCTGACTAATGTGGGTTCTGAATTAGCCACCAAAATTGTTTCTGTCACCTCTGCTTCTTGGGCAAAATTAAAGCCAGTCGTCGGATTGTCTAACAGTGAACTCGGATCCACAGAAATCCAGCCTCGATCTGTCAATTCGCGGTATTCAAAATGTAAGTGTGGGCCGGTAGAATAGCCCGTAGATCCAACTAATCCAATCACCTGTCCGACCTGAACTATTTCCCCTGGTTGAACCAAAATCTGGGAAAGATGAGCATAGAGGGTTTCACTGCTGCCTGAATCGTGTTCCAAGACTACCGTTAAACCATAACCACCATTCCAGTCAGCGATCGCCACTTGCCCAGAATGAACTGCCAACACAGGAGTGCCCTCAACAGCGGCAAAATCAATCCCTTGATGGAAATTTAAATTACCAAAAATGGGATGAGTCCGCCAACCAAACTCAGAGGTAATCTCAGCCGGTTCAGCTAATGGCAAACTGAGAGTGAAAGCCGGTTGGATATTTGAGATCGTTTGGGGATATGAGCGATTAAGATCAGTATTTGCCTTCTCTGATGACAATAACCGATTAGATTCTACAGTGGTTAATTCTGGAGAAGAAACCGCCCCACCTCTTCCGGGCAAATCCCCTCCCTTAACTTGGTTTGAATCCGCTGCCTCCGCCGATTTATTCCCTAAATTTAGCCAGATATTTGACTGAATTACCTGTAAATTTGCTGAATTATTTTTGCCTTGAGCAGTCAATTGACTCAAATTACTTGGTAAAATTTTTGGGAAATTTTCCGATAAAATTACCCCGTTCCAACCCAAAAATAGCACCGTGTTGAGGCTTACGGAAGCAAAAAAGGTGAATAAGCTAGGTTTACGGCTTTTATCGGAGTTGGTCACTGAGTAACCTTGCCTCACACCAATACCAGAATCATTTCTCATTTATTATGTACCCTGACTTGCACAAATATTGCAGATGAAATGCACCAAGAAATTTCACGGATGTAAGAATTTCCGTGCGGGTAAAATCATCATCAAAATTTAGTGAGTTTGCCCCAAGACCCTGGGTGGATTTCCTACAATCACTTGTGATTTCACTTAATGATGATATTTACTTGACTATCTGAATATTGAAGCACCTGGTTAGGATTTATTATAGGGTTTTAGGTAAGAATAAACAAGCGCGATCGGGGATTGTTATAAAAAAATTAAAACTTTTTTCTTGCATATATAACACAAAATTATCCTTATGATAATTTTGTGTTATATATGCCTGCCGAAAAGCTTGTTTGAAATTAAAATAGGGGGTATAACACCGGATTGGAAAATGGGTCACACCCCCTATTTCGATCCAAATAAATCAGGTTTTATCGTCGGTATAAAATTGCCTTCTAGTATTTTTCACTTTAATCAGGTAAAGTGATTTAGGCAAACAGGGAATTAATTGTTAATTGTTGATTGGTAATTGTTGATTGTTATTTGTTGTTGGCTATTTGTGATTGACAAATATTTCTCGATCGCCAAGAACGAATAACCAACAACCAAGAACAAAAAAGATGAATTTTTCGCATTCAATTCAGGAATAATTTATTGAGTCAGGTGCATTAATGAATAACTATCCAGACTTTTCTAGCTATGGCTATGAGGTAATTCGTGAACTGGGACGGAATCAGTCAGCGGGTAGAGTAACTTACTTGGCAAAGCTGAAGAATGAAGCGAAAGAAGTCGTCATTAAACAATTTAATTTTGCCGTAGATAATTCAATTTGGAAAAGCTTTAAAGCTTATGAGCGGGAAATTCAAATGTTGCAAGATTTAGAACATCCCCGGATTCCCCGCTATTTAAATTCTTTTCAATTGTCATCGGGATTTTGTCTGGTGACGGAATATAAAAATGCTCCGTCACTGGCAGAAATTTATAGTTTGAATGCTGAAAAAATTAAGCATATTGCGATTTGTATTTTAGAAATTTTAGCTGATTTACAATACCGAATTCCGCCAGTAATTCACCGGGATATTAAGCCGGAAAATATTTTACTGGATGAGGATATGAATGTTTATCTGATTGATTTTGGGGTGGCTGCGTTGTTTTTCGGCAATGAAGGCAGTAGTAGCTTGAATCATGCTACTCCAGGATTTATGGCACCAGAACAAATGTTTAATCGTTCCCTGACTTTGGCTTCAGACCTCTATAGTGTTGGGGCAACCATTATTTGTTTGCTGACAGGTACAGCTTCGGGCAATATTAACAGTTTGCTTGATGAAAATTACTGTTTTCAGTTTCAAGATCGGGTCGCTTATTTGAATCCTCGTTTTATTCGTTGGCTGGAAAAGATGGTGGCTTTGAGTACGAAGGATCGTTATCCCAATGCTGCCTCTGCTCTCAAGGCTTTGCAGCCGATCGCCGTGACGGGATCGGGGACAATTTTGGATCGATTAACCAGAATCAGTGCCACAGCGAGAAAACCTATTTTAGGGCTAACGATCGCCTTTCTAGTTGTTCTAGGAATTGTCGGAGTGAATTGGCTCGTTTTGTGGTTTATGAGTCCCGTCAGAGAGTTGCAACAAACGAAAACTTGCGTAGGTTGTAATTTGTATCAGGCTGAGTTGATCCGGGGTAATTTAGCCAAAGCTAATCTGGAAAGGACTAATTTGGAAAAGGCTAATTTAACCGAAGCGAATTTAGGCGAGGCGAATTTAGCCGGGGCTTATTTGCGCGAGGCGAATTTAGAAGGGGCTTATTTGAAAAAAACCAGTCTTCAGAATTCTGTTTTAGATCGGGCTGTACTGACCAATGGCTATCTGGAAATGGTGAATTTGATGGATACTTCCTTGGTGAATGCGAATCTGTCGAATGCTAATTTAATGTATGCCAATCTGGAACGAGCAAATTTAGCAGGGGCGAATCTGACTGATGCGAATTTGATCGGGGTGAATTTGACTGATGCGAGTTTGATCGGGGCGAATTTGAAGGGAACAGCGATTAGTAATTCGACCAAAATGAGCGATCGCGATCGCGTGATTTGGCGAATTGTGAATCAGGGGGGCGAAGGGGCAAATCTTCAGGACTTTAATTTGGAGCGATCGCATTTAGAAAGAGTTAATTTGAATCAAGCCAACCTACAAGGGGCGAATTTGGCCGGGGCCATACTCAAAGGCAGTAGTCTCAAAGGGGCAAACCTGATCGATGCCAACTTAGCCGGTGCCAACTTAGAAGACGTTGATTTAACCAATGCCAATTTGATGGGAGCAAATTTAATTGGCGCTAATCTGAATCATGCCAACTTAGTTGGAGCCTATTTGAAAGATACTCAAATTGCTCAGGATAGCCAAATAGGCGATCGCTGGCGGTTGGTTTGGGAAATCCTCAACCAGCAGGGAGAAGGGGCCAACTTAGAAGGAGTCAACCTCGCAGGGGCAAATTTAACAGGGGCTAACCTCGAAGCGGCTTATCTCAAAAATGCCACTTTGGACAATGCCAAATTAGAAAATGCCAACCTGACTGGGGCTAACTTAATGAATGCGAACCTTCAAGAAGCCACACTCAAAGAAGCCAAGCTGATTGGCGCTACTTTAAAAGGGGCGAATTTGGCCAATGCAAACTTGGAAGCCGCAAACCTATACATTGCCAACCTGAGAGATGCCCAGCTTCAAGGAACCAACCTCAAAGATGCCAATGTCCAAGGAGCCATATTGCCCCGTCGGGAATCAGACAATTCATCCGATAAATCCGATGAATCCGATGAATTTGATGAATCCGATGAATCCACATCTAATTGATTTCAACCGAGAAACCGGGTTTCGGCGCTAGGAAACCGGGTTTCGGCGTTAATCTTTGACTTAAACAGGACTGACGCAACGAATCTATCTATCGGGTATTGGTGTGTCACCGTCTCGGAACAACACCCTACGGACAGCCTTCATGCGTAAGTCCTGACCCAATTAACCTACTGCTTCCATCACGGGATGGAAGAAAAAGGCTAATCCCAAAACCGTATAAGCTGCCAGTAACAGAGTGCCTTCCAACCAATCCGATCGCCCATCAGAACTGACCGAATTAGCAATCAACACCGCCACTGCCACGGCGACTAACTCAAAGGGATTAAAATTCAAATCCATTGGTTGTCCCAGAATCAACCCAGCCAACACCAAAACTGGGGCAACAAACAAAGCAATTTGCAAACTGGAACCCACCGCCACGGACACGGACAAATCCATTTTATTTTTCATCGCCACGGTGACAGCAGTGGCGTGTTCGGCGGCGTTGCCAATAATCGGCACCAAAATCACCCCGGTAAATAGGGCGGTCAGACCTAAACTGGCAGTGGCTTCTTCCAGAGAATCCACCAATAATTCTGATTCGATCGCCACCAACAGAGTACAAACCAGCAGCACCACAGTCCACAAAAGGCCATTGGGTTTTTCTCCCTGTTCCCCGGAGGAGGACTCATTTTCTGCTTCCCCCACCTCACAGAGATAGGCATGAGTTTTCATGGAAAACAGCAGAGTTAATCCGTAGACCACAATTAACACCACCGCCACCCAACCAGAAAGGGTTTGCATGGTGCTTTCAGAAATCCCTTGGGAGGTATAGTTCACCGCCGTGGGTAACAGAATCGCAATCACCGCCAAATTCATCGCCGAAGCATTACTTCGGGCGACCACCGGCTGAAAGGTTTGTTCTTTGAACCGCAACCCCCCCAGAAACATAGACAAACCCATCACCAGGAGTAAGTTGCCGATAATCGATCCGGTCAAACTGGCTTTCACCACTTCCACCAGACCCGCATTCAGGGCAACCAAGGCGATAATCAATTCTGTGGCGTTGCCAAAGGTGGCATTCAGCAATCCGCCAATGGTCGGGCCGACCAAAACCGCAATTTCTTCCGTAGCGGTTCCCATCCAAGCTGCCAGGGGAATAATCGCCAAACAAGCGGTGATAAACACGGTCACGGATCCCCATTCCTGGAAATGAGCGGCAATGGAAACCGGGACAAACAGCAGCAAAACAATAAAAATCAGGTTTTTCGGAGACATTAAGGTATTTCTTGAGGTTCCTACGGGTTGATTTATCTTAAGAAACCGGGTTTCTTTTTGGCAATTCACAGTTTACCCTGGTATCCCACCACAGAAACCCGGTTTCTCAACTGATTTCTTTTTCCGTTGAGGCATGGGAATATTGACATCTACGATCTTTTTGCCGGTGTCTAAGTCAGGATTTCTTGATATGGCGGCGGTTGGATTTTTTTCTAAGTAATTTTACTGAAAATGTTGTTTAAAAAACTTAATAATAATTTAATAATTTTCGTAGCAAAATTTGCCATATAGCGGTTATTGTCCGAATTACAGAGGTTTTCTGGATTCCCGTCGGAGTTTACCCCCGCGAAGCCTGCCCCCGCGAAGGCGGGGGGCCGCCATCGGCGGGAATGACAGGTTTTTTTGTAATTCATAACTATGACAATTGCTATAAGTTTGTTAGGGAAGGCAGACAAAGAAAATTGTTAGGCAGCGATATGCGATCCGGCACGCTTCGCGAACGCGATTTTGTTAACAAAAATTTTATATTTGCGCTAAATCAAGTAAATTGCTAGAAAAATCAAGCATTTCCCCGTTAGACAGGGCTGGCTATTTTCAGATTCCAGATTTCGCTCGATCTGCATTGTCAAAAAATCTGTCATAAAATATACATATTTTGGCACATATTTTTGTAAAGAATTGAAAAGATTAAAGTTTTATGTTCAACGGTTAATTTATCAGCTAAATTAGATAAAATATTCAGAGAAATCAGTTATATTTCTCAGGTAGTCATCGGCAATAACCCAACCATAAGACTTGATTGCGGAAAACCGCAGAATTTGATGAGTGTGAATTGAGACAAAGATTTCCGGTCATTTTTTCGGGAAATCTGTAGATCGTGTTAGATTTATTTTATTAAGGTGATTAATTATGTCCCCAAATCCTCAAGCTACCGATCGGTTTGAAACTCAATTGCCTGAACTTTTGGCAGAAGATTTAGAACAGATGGAAGATGAAGTAGAAACTGCTCCCGATCCCTTGCAAACCGCTCATGGGATTTACATTACGGTTCACGGGCATTTTTATCAACCGCCACGGGAAAACCCTTATTTAGATGCAATTGAACGGCAACCCGGTGCAGAACCTTATCACGATTGGAATGAGCGAATTAATCACGAATGTTATCGGCCAAATGCCTTTGCCCGCGTCTACAACGATCGCGGCGAAGTGGTCGATATTGTGAATAATTACGAGTATATGAGTTTCAATATTGGCCCAACTTTGATGAGTTGGTTGGAACGGTACGATCCACAGGTTTATCAGCGGATTTTAGATGCCGATCGCCAAAGTGCAGAACGTCTGAATGGTCACGGAAATGCGATATCTCAAGTCTATAATCACATCATCATGCCGTTAGCCAATAAACGGGACAAATATACGCAAATTCGCTGGGGCAAAGCGGACTTTCGCCAACGATTCGACCGAGAACCGGAGGGGATGTGGTTGGCAGAAACGGCGGTAGACTATCCTACTTTGGAAGTATTACACGAAGAAGGGATTAAATTTATTGTCTTGGCCCCGTCGCAAGCGGAACGTTGCCGTCTATTGCCCACCAAAGATCGGCCAAAACCGGAATGGAATGCGGTGGGTGGCGGTCAAATTGACCCGACTCGTCCTTATCGATGTTTTCTGCCCAGTCGTGACAAAGTGCCGGAGGCGGTTTCAGAACTAGAAAGCGAACGCAAATACATCGATATCTTCTTTTATGATGGCCCGATTTCTCGCGACATGGGCTTTAACGATGTGCTGAAAAGTTCCCACCATTTAGCCGGACGCTTATCATTAGCGATTCACGGGGATCACCGTCCCAGTCAACTGATTTCCGTGGCAACGGACGGGGAAACCTTCGGACACCATAAACGGGATGCGGAAAAATGCCTGACTTACGCTTTTGTGGCAGAATTTCCCCGTCGTGGTTGGACATTGACCAACTTTGCCCATTACCTGAGTATCTGTCCCCCAACGTGGGAAGTGGAATTAAAGCCCGTCACCGCTTGGAGTTGTTCTCATGGGGTTGACCGTTGGCAAGACAACTGCGGTTGTGGTGGGGGTGGGGAATGGCACCAACTCTGGCGCCGTCCCCTGCGAAATGCCCTCAACTGGTTGCGGGATCGACTGATTTCTATTTATCAAGAAGAGGGTGGCCGCTTGTTGCTGGATCCCTGGCAAGCCCGGGATGAGTATATTCAGGTGATCCGCGATCGCTCCCCAGAAAATGTCGCCAAGTTTTTCTTGCGGCAGCAAAAACACAGCCTCACCCCCTCGGAACAAGTGGACGCCATGCGGTTATTGGAAATGCAGCGTCATGCCCTATTAATGTTTACCAGTTGTGGTTGGTTCTTTGAAGAACTGTCCCGACCGGAAGGGACGCAGATTTTGCGCTATGCAGCCCGGGCGATCGAATTAGCGGGAGACGTAGCGGGAATTCAACTGGAAAAAGAATTTATCCAACTTCTCTCCTCCGCACCGAGTAACGTTGACTTTTTCAAAGACGGGGCGGGAGTTTATCAGCATCAAGTGATTCCCTCGCAAATTAACCTGGAAAAAGTCGCCGCCCACTATGCCATCAGCGGCTTATTTACCACATATGCCATCGAACAGCGGGTCTATTGCTATACGGTTTATCAACGGGATTATCAGTTGCAGCGCATGGGGCCATTGACTTTGGCGGTGGGACAAGTGCAGCTTGCCTCAGAAATTACCCGCGAAAGTGTGGAATTCGTCTTTGCGGTGCTGCATTTGGGCGGTTGGGATTTCCACTGCTGCATTCAACCCTTCTCTGGTCGTCGGGCTTATACCCAGATGAAAGAACATCTGATGGGGATTTTAGAACTAGGCAGCGCCGCTCAAGCGATTTTGGGGATGAACCAGTATTTTGATGGCAAGTCTTTCAGTTTGCATGACTTATTTGCCGAAGAACGGCATCGGATTATGCGCTTGCTGAGTCAAGAAACTTTGTTGCGCTTGGATCAACTTTATACCCAAGTTTATCGGGATAATTATGGGGTGGTGATGGCTTTCCACCGGGATGAGTTGCCGGTGCCCAGAGAATTACAAGTGGCAGCAGAAATTGCTTTAGGAAATCGCTGCTTGAGTGCGGCAAAAGCCTTGGCAGCAGAAATCGGCGACGATCCAGAAAATGTTCTTAATGCGACGGGAGATAGTTTTTTGGGCTTGACTCATTTGGTCGAGTTAGAAACTTGTGCCACGGAAGCGGGACATTTACGTTGTCATTTGGATATTCCCGAAGTTAAGCAAATTTTGGAAAAACTGATTGTGCGATCGCTGTCCAATTTGCTTTATCAAGCCAACCCGGAAACCACCGAACCGCAGCTAGAACGCTTAGAACGGATGATTGCTGTGGGCAAACAACTGAATCTGCATTTGGCTAAGGATCAAATCCAAGAACTTTACTTCTACTGGCTGCGTGGGGATATCGGGGATCAATGCTTTTATGCCCCAAATCGCGATCGCAATGGCGATCGCCGCGAGGATGATGCCACCAATACCTCAGTTTGCTGGACGGTTTCTCAATTCCGTCGTCTCTTGCAACTGGGCAACAAACTCTCGGTCAATGTCAGCACCCAGCTAGAATCCCTTTAAATCAGCGGTTTTCTGTTGAGTAAACCACACCCCCTGTAGGGGCGATGTAGGGGCGCAAGCATTGCGCCCCTACAGGTATTTGTGCGGGCGATCGCGAAGAAAATGTCACCCACCCTCACCGGATGGGAATTTGGCGTTATTTACCCCGGATCTGTACGGATCTCTCCCCTTCTCCGTATATCCGTGTATTTACTTAAGTGTCATATCCGTAAATACACGGGGAAAAAAATCATGGTTCCCACTGATGTGCAATTTGTATTGAACGGTTACTATGGTCAGTACAAAGACTAAAGGTGGGAAAAAATAACAATCTGCCTAAAACAAGTGAGATTAAACGCAAAAGTAGTTGATTTTACAGTTTATTTTACATTTGTCAGCGATCGAGATCGCTAATCTATTAAATATATATTTAAAATTCATTAGGGAGCAAATTTCAACCATGACACTAGCCACTCCAATTAAAAACCAAGCTTTAGCCGCACCTAAGCCAAATCAAGGGCAAAATAGAGGGTCAAATCAAGGGTCAAATCAAGGGCAAAAAAACTTAATCTCTCCAGTGCAAATCCTGCAAAATATTGTCAGCAAAAAAATTACTGGCAAATTAACCATCAGCGACCCAAATGATGAGTCAATTTTTTGGCGCGTGTATGTGGGCAATGGCCAAATTCATTTTGCTACCAGTGCAATGGGGCAAAAAGAGCGTTTGGAATACTTCCTACAATGGTATTACCCGGAATTAGAATTTAATGGTCGGGAATTTAAGTCCGACTATCAGCAAATTTGCCAATATTGGAAATCCGGTAGGTTGTCGGTTCAGCAAGTTAGGAAATTGCTATTCTGGTTAACCCAGGATGCGTTAATTCAACTCCTGGCTTTGCCCAAAGGGGTGGTTCAATTTGAAAAAACCGTGGGATTAGATCCGATATTACTATCGGTTTCCCTGAGAGATTTGGTATTGCCCATGCGCGGGGTAATCGGTCAATGGCAAAAACTGCAACCAGAAATTAGTTCCCCGTTTCAGCGGGTGGCGATCAAGAATCTTAAAGAAATGCCCAAACTTTTGTGGGAAAAAGTCAAGGATATCGAGTTTCTGAAAGCTTTGTGCCAAGTTTTGAGCCAAAATCCTTCTTTGTATGAAGCGGCTAAACACTTGAAAACGGATGCTTTAGGATTAGCGGCTTTATTACAACCCTTAGTCCGCGCTGGTGCGATCGAAATTCAACCTTATTATTCACCAAAAACCCAGGTGAAACCGATTATTGCTTGCATTGATGATAGTAAAACCGTGCAACGCAATGTGAAGATGGTTTTAGAAGCCAGTGGGTATCGGGTGCTGAGTATTACCGAACCGGCAAAAGCCCTGAGTACAATGGTGCGATATAAGCCTGCTTTGGTGTTGATGGATATCAATATGCCAGAAATTAATGGCTATGAATTATCGCGGATGCTGCGTCAGTCTAAGCAGTTCCATATGCTGCCGATTGTGATGTTGACCGGGCGCGATGGTTTAATTGATAAGATGCGATCGCAGATGGTGGGGGCAAATGACTATATTACTAAGCCAGTGCCACCCCTTATGCTGCTCAATATCATCGAAAAAAATCTGCAACAAGCACAAACCTTGACTGAGACAAAATCTTTGGTTCCAGAAAAGACGATGCTGCAAATGGCTTAGTCTTCCGGTTCAGGCATAACTATCTCGATCATCTTACGGGGCAATCAGTCCCCAGGCATCTATACTATGGCTTTCCAGGGAATTCACAATTTACATATCTGTTTGAATATAGGGGCAATTGATGAATTGCCCCTATATTTGTTAGGAGAGCCAATAGAAAAACCCTGTAAGTTAATTTAGGCAGGGGAAACAAAAACCCGGTTTCTCGTTTGAACGATCGAATTACCGATTGACCCATAAAAATAATTGACAAGCGGCTTTTAATTGAAAATAGCCCCATTTTCCTTGCCAGTCAGATATTTTCCCGGTCCATCGGCTTGACTTTTGCAAGTCAGGTTGAAAAATCAGGCGTTTAAATTCTTGGATGATTGCCCGATCGCGACAAATGGCAATAATGTCTTGCTGAAAGTAATAACTAAATAAGTCAAAGTTAGAAGAACCGATGATTAAGTATTGGTCATCGATTAACATGGATTTTAAGTGAGTCATGCGATCGGGATAAAGATAGAGGTCAATTCCCGATCGCTCAGTTTCCCAGCGAGTATAGCGATCGTAAACTGCCCAATTATTCACCGCTGAGGTAATGAAGGAAATTTTCACCCCGTTTTTGCGGGCAGTGCGGAGGCGATCGTAAAAAGGAAATGACAAATAAGGGGTTTCAATGATAATTGATTCACGGGCTGACTCAATTAAATCAAAAACTCTGGGAAATAACTGGGCATTATCCTTGCCATTGAATAAGTAGAGTTCAAGGTTGCCAAAATTCTGATATTCCTGTTTATGTTCTCCCTGCCAACTGGCTAAAAAGTCGGCGGTTAAAAATTCGGCGATCCTGGGATCTTCAACTCTTAGCATCATATCATGCCACGCAAAGTTATGCTGGCTAAAATTAATTCCGCCAATGTAAATAATCCGGCGATCGATCAGAATCATTTTTTTATGATTGCGCTGGGCAAATTTGCTGAAAAATAGCCCGACGGGGTTAATAAATCTAACTTCGACTCCATTGTGATTGAGGCGTTTGACTATTTCCCAAGTCGATCGGGCTTCTTGCTGTAATTCTGAGTTGAGTAAATTGGCCGGACTATATAAAAATCGATCGCTGATCTTATATTTAGTATAAGAGTCAATCATCAATTTTTTATCCTTGGCCGCAGAAGCTAATAAGGCTTCTGCCAAGTTTTGCCCAACGCGATCGCCCTCAAAAGAAAGGGTTTGAAGATAAACTTGGTCTTGGGCGGATAAAATATCGGCTTTTAAGCTTGCCCAAAATTCATTGGCATCGACTAAAATTTGAAAATTCATACCCACAAATCTTTCAATAATTGAGGAATTCCCACACAAAAGATAAACCGGATAAACCGGCCAGCAGCCCCAAACAGAAAAAAGTTAAAAAATCTAATTTTTAACAGGGCAGAACAAACAGTGACGACAAAAAACGGCGGAAAACTCACCCAACCGGAAAGAAAAATAAACCAGTTGCGGTGGTTGCCCATTTTTTCCATTTTTAGGATAACTTTTTCCATCTGGTTGGCATACTTTTGCTGTTTGAGCGAAAAGGCGATCGCCCCTTGACTGGCAAAAAACATTAGAGATTTTCCTAGCATTTGTCCCAGAGTAGCCAGGAAGACGATCGCTAATAATTGGCCAAGAGATTTGGGCAATAGGGTGGAAATTGAAAGCAGATAAACTTCGGTATTCACCACGGGAAATACTCCAGCGACCGTACAAATAATTAAAGTCGCCGCGTAAAGTCCGAATTGACTAATAAGTTCCGAAACATTCATGGCAGGTAATCCGCTGTAAAATGCATCTCTAATGTATTTTTCGATCGGGCAAAGCATTCGGACGGGAAGCATCCCCGGCATTGCAACTATTCTTGGGAGGGCGAAGCATTCTAACGAGTGATTCTCGGTTGCTGGCGAGAGATTCCTCCCCAGAATACTTCGCCCCTGCCGGGGAAAATAATTGGAAAATTGGAAAATAATTAATCTGCAATTAATTTGCGGCACCAACTAGGGCTGATTTTCCGCGATCGGTCGTCTGGGGGTCGCGCCAGTTGTCAAACACAGCGATCGTATTCACGCAGGTCAGGGTGCAATACGGGGCGCAATCCTTCTGGGCAGCGTACTCCGCATCCAGGTGTTCCTGAGTGTATTCCAGGAAGGGAATGCCGGGGTAGCCCCGTTGCTGGGAGCAGCGATGCACCAGACCATCCTCGCAGACATAGAGATAGCGAGATCCAGCCCGACACCGCCACTGGTTAGGACGGCCTTCTACAAGGTTATTCTGGAATGCCATAAAGTGCGACATCGGCCAGGGGGTGCCGGAACGGTAATCTTGGTAGACCTCTCGTTCCTTTGAACCCAGAGGCTTAAGTTGCCCATTGCCATCGTGGAGCACGCTTACGGTACTGGTAAAACCCAGCGTCCGGGCATGACGACCAATGGTTAAAGCATCCTCTGGGTTAGAGATGCCCGCACCAATCACCGAGTTGATGTTCACGTCAAATTTCGCATGGGCTGCCAGGTGGTCGAGATTATGCCCAATGATTTTCAGGCTTTTTTTCGAGACATTATCTGGCTGAATGTTGTCAATGCTGATCTGCATCCGCAGCAAGCCCGCATCGTTGAGCCGATTGATGCGATCGGGATTGAGATAGTAGGCGTTGGTCAGAAGTTCCGGCACTATTCCGTGATTCGCGATGCGTCGGATTAGATCGTAAATATCTGGGTGCATCAGGGGTTCGCCGCCACTGAACGAAACCATTGAGGCGCCGAGTTCTGCGGCTTTGTCGATGCGCCGAAACATCTCCTCGGTGGGTACTGGGGGCGAGTGGTCGTCGTATTCGTTGCAGTAGGCGCAAGCGAGATTGCAGCGTCGGATCGCAATCATATTAATCAGAATTGGGTGCTTGGTTGAAGCGATCGCTCGTGCGCCGAGTTTGACCATTGCCAGTTTGGGCGCCAGTCCGTTGTGCTTTTTTAGCATATCTTTTCCTTTTGACTTGACATACTGGGATAATCATGGAGTCTTTGGAGTCTTTAATGTCGATATTGTAATCACAACTTATTCGATATCGGCAAAAGTCCTGAGTACAATCATGCCGATTAATATAATCTAAAATAATCTAAAAAAAATCTACAATCAGTACAACTGGTGACTGAACCAAAAAAACTTTGGCTCCAGAAAAGACGATGCTGCAAATGGTCTATTTTTTTACGATTCATCTCCCTAGACTAGATCGGTTATGACTCGTTGATGGCTTGCTAGGGAACGATCGGCTATTCGATCGCATTTCTGTAAAAGGCGATCGCTGATATATAGCTTATATATATAGCCGATATATGGGTGATATATGGCTTATATATTTTGATATCTTGGATCGGATTGGCAGTCTAAATGGGATCGGTGCGGATAAAGTGAAAGATTACTTAGGCTTTCAGGTCAAAAATTCTGTGCGCTTGGTAGTGCCTGCGGATTGGGTGGTGGAAACGATCGCCCTGAATTGCCATGAAATTTGTCCCATTCCTGGTGTTACTGATGGGATTTTGGGAGCGATCGATTACCAAGGACAGTTAGTTTGGGTGATTGATTTAGGGGAATATTTGACTCATTTACTCGGTTTAGCCTCTGTCCCTTCGAGGGATGAAAATTCTCTGAGAGAAAATAAATTAACCCATACATCAACCCATACATCAACCCATGAATTACCTAATAAATTACCTAATCAATTAACTAATAAATTACCTAATAAATTAACTAATCAATTAACCGGGGTGGCGATCGCATTGCCCGCTTCCCAGTCCCAGAAATCCCAGTCTCAGAAATCAATCAACTCGCAGCCATTAATCTGGGTTGTCTCGGAACTACAGGGCATCGTCTCTTTAAATTCCGCCAAGTCCAGACCCTTACCCAGTCAGTTTATCTCCTTACTCGGTGCTTATTTTAGCGGTTTAACCGAAATTAATTCCACTTCATCGCCCACAAACTCCACAACTGTGGCAATCTTAAATATAGATGGTTTATTTTCTGCTTTAGAATCTCAAAGTAGAGAAATTGCGGCAATTTGGGACATTTAAAGAGTGTTAGTTGTTGGTTGTTGGTTGTTGGGTAGGGATTCTTTTGTTGGGGTGTAGGGTGTAGGGTGTAGGGTGTAGGGGAAAAAATTAACAATTGATAATTAACAATTGATAATTAAAATTAACAATTATCAATTGTTAATTATCAATTATCAATTATAAAGGAGGATGAATAGTTTGCTGGCACCACTAGATTTAGAGGCGATCGCTCAAGAGTCGCGCAATTGTTTTTTATATGAAGAAGCGCCAGATTATTTGGTGATTTTAGAGCAAGGGATTGCTCGGTTAGGCAATCCCAAAGGGACGATTAATCTGGATGAGCAATATCAAAAATTAATTCGGGTGGCGCATTCCCTGAAAGGGGGGGCTGGTTTAGCGGAAATGCCTGCCCTTTCTCAGTTGTCTCATAAGTTAGAAGATTTACTGATTGCGATTCAAGAAAAGCGGGTAAGTTTGCATGAAAAAATCTCCAGCGATCGCATTTTAAATGATGCCGGGGTTAAATCTGAAGTGACATCTGATGGATTCGATCGCACTACTTCCGCCTATCAATTATTGTTGATGAGTCTGGATCGAGTCAGCGCGTTACTATTTGAAGCCCTAAATCAGCCAGAATTATCCGATGAAACTACTCCACAAATAGCCGATCCGGTTTGTGATGCGATCGATCAATTTTTGGCTTCTCAGGGTTTGGCTAACTCTGAGAAATTAGCCGATTTGGAGAATATAAATCCTTTAGATCGTCATCTAGATCGTCATCCCCAGGTGAGTAGTTTTATCAAAACTTCTCTGGAAGTGGATTTAGAAGAATGTTTGCAAAGAATTGAATCTAGCTTAAGGGAAAATCAAGCCAGTGAAAGTAGTTCCAGAGAAGCGATCGCGACTTTTGCCGCAGAATGCACATTGCTGGGAGACGCATTAGAGGTGAATTGGTTAAGTGAAATCGGTTCTCGGCTGGAAAAATGGTGTGAAGAAACCGATATTTCGCTGCCACAGGTGACAGAAGCGATCGGCCAAATTCGGCAGCAAAGAAATCAAACCCTTTATGGTTCGGAAGGTTCGGAAACCGAATTATTCAACTCAGAGGAGGAAGAAAATTCGGCGATCGATGCAGAAACAAAGTGGGAAAATCCAGAGGAATTTTCTGATTTAGATTCTGATTTAGATTTGCCAGAAACCCCACCACTTTCTTCCCCGGTGCCCCAGCGTTTTTTAAAGTATTTAATTCGGCAACCGGACAATGCGCGATCGCCAGAAAATATTAATCTGCGAGTTTCCTTATCCCGCATCGATCGGATGACCGACACCGTAGGCGAACTGCTGATTAATTATGAACAACTAGAACAATGCGAACAACAATTAAAAGATGCCATTCTCGGCCAAAATTTATTACCCAAACCTAAAAGTGCAAATAGCGCAAATGGCACCGTCGCACATAACCTAAAATCATCTATTTTGCTAAAAACTGTTTCCCAAATTAATCAGCGATTCGATCGAAATCGGATTGACATGGTTTTGGGAGCGCGTAACCTGCGGATGACCCTGGCAAATATGCGATCGTCCTTAGAACAATTGTATCGGGATTTAACGGAAGCGCGAATGGTGCCTTTTCGGGAAATGACCGAACGCTTTTTTGTGTTAATTGATAATTTAAAACAACAATACAAAAAATCAGTTAATTTAGTCGTTTCTGGGCAAGATGTTTTAATCGATCGCTGGATAGTAGAACAATTACAAACTCCCTTAACTCACTTGTTACGCAATGCCTTCGACCACGGCATTGAGTTGCCCAAAGAACGAATGATCCAAGGCAAATCTAATCAGGCAACTATTCATTTGTCTGCGGTTTCTCACGGCACTTATGTGGTGATTTCTATTGCCGATGATGGTCGAGGCATTAATCCAGAAAAAATTTACCAAAAAGCCTTGGAAAAAGGACTAATTTCTCCAGAGAAAAAAACCTGGTCAGCGGATGAAATTTTGCAATTTTTGTTTACTCCTGGGTTTTCCACCGCAGAACGGGTGACAGATATTTCCGGTCGGGGTGTGGGATTAGATATTGTGGTGCAAGAAGTGGCGAAATTAGGCGGTTCGGTGGCGGTAAAGACCACATTAGGAATGGGCACCCAATTTGCGATAACTATTCCTTTAACCCTGAGTATTTTACCTCTGCATATTTTTCGCTGTCAAGGGCAAACTTTTGCCATCCCTGCGGCTAATGTTTTGGAGACAATCCGTTTAGCAGAAAACCAGTCAAATATTCAGTGGCAAAATCAATTTATTCCCGTATTTCATTTAAATGAATTGTTGCCGGTTCGGTCATGGTGTCCCAGTGAGCGATCGGCGCAATCGGCAAGTTCCTCAGAAGCATCTAATTTAGCTAGTTTAGATAATTTAGGATTAGTGGTTAAAGTTAAAGAAAATCCCATTATTTTAGTGGTTGATGCTTTATTAGGTGAACGGCGATTAGTTCTAAAACCCTTAGATTACCGGGTGCCAGTTCCGCCTTATGTCGCCGGTTGTACTGTCCTGGGAAATCGTCAGATTGTTCCGGTACTTTCTCCGGATCATTTTGTCAGTTTAATCAGAAAATTTACTTCTAACGATCCGCAAACTCTAACCCCAGAAACTCTCACCCCAGAAAGCATAAACCCAGAAAGCATAAACCCAGAAAATCTGGTAGAAAATCTGGATCGAGTAGAAGCAAAAAATGGCGCGATCGCACATCATCTAGCAAAGCGAATTTTAATTGTGGATGATTCGCGCACCGTGCGTTGTTTGTTGCAACAAACTTTGTCTCAAGCGGGTTTTTTGGTAGAAGAAGCGAGTGATGGTGCAGCGGGTTTTGCTAAGGTAGCAGAAGCCCAAGGTCAATTTGATTTAGTAATTTCCGATTTGGAAATGCCCCATCTAGATGGTTTGGGATTTTTGCAGAAAATTCGGGCATCTCAATGGTCAGATTTGCCTGTAGGGATGTTAACTTCCCAGGCTAAGGAAATTTATGTGAAAACGGCTAAAGATTTGGGGGTCAAATTTTATTTAACTAAGCCATTTAAACCCGCTGAATTCCTGAATTTAATTGAAAAAACTGTATCAAAAAAGTTATAAGTTTCACCTAATTGCTATTTTAGCTACTGTTTTTGCTGCTGGTTTCCGCTAAAACTTGTCTCACCCAAGCGCGAAAAGAACGCAATAAAGTTGTTTCTCCTAAAGTTTGACTTTGGCTGAGAAATTTCGTTATTTCTGTCACCGATAACAGGGGAAAAGCCAGCGATCGCTCTACCATGATATATTTTCCCCCGTCTAACTGCAAAAACTTGACCACACCGCGATCGCAGCGCCAAATTTCTGGCACCCCCATTGCCGCATAAATTCCTTCTCGATCCACAGAACTACTGGAAACATCAATTTCAATTACTAAATCTGGGGGCGGATCGGTAGTTAAATCAATCCGGGATTTTCCCTTAACCAATCGTTCATTTTGGATATAAAAACTTGAATCCGGTTCAGCCCCTTTTGCTAAATCTGGACGCTTCAAAGTTGTCGAACCCGCTCGCAGGATTTCTATATTTAACTCTTCGGCTAATACCCCCACCAAAGCCGTTAACATTTCTTTTGGTTTTTCGTGGTCTAACAGCGGCGTCATAATTTCTAATAATCCTCGGTCATAGCATAAGCGAATAGTCCGACTGTCTCCCATTTCGGCTAACAGTTGTTCATAAGTATGCCAGCTAATCTGATTGAGCACAACTCTTCCGGTGACAGTCGGGGTTGTTGGGGTTAAAGTCGGTGCAGTTATGGTCATAAAAAATCTGCTCCAATTTAAATTATTTTTTTAACCAAAAGTTTTTCGTAGGTTGGGTCCACCGTCCACGAAACCCAAAGGCGTCCGTACCTACAAATACTGTTGGGTTTTGCTTCGCTCAACCCAACCTACAAATACTGTTGGGTTTTGCTTCGCTCAACCCAAACTACAAATAGTAATTATGGCTATTTTAGCTGCTGTTTTTGCTGCTGGTTTCCGCTAAAACTTGTCTCACCCAAGCCCGAAAAGAACGCAATAAAGTTGTTTCCCCTAAAGTTTGACTTTGGCTGAGAAATTTCGTTATTTCT
This sequence comes from Oscillatoriales cyanobacterium, assembly GCA_011390955.1. GTDB lineage: Bacteria > Cyanobacteriota > Cyanobacteriia > Cyanobacteriales > Laspinemataceae > Planktothricoides. The sequence continues at coordinate 93,057 of JAABRM010000016.1, forward strand.
GTCACCGATAACAGGGGAAAAGCCAGCGATCGCTCTACCATGATATATTTTCCCGTATCTAACTGTAAAAACTTGACCACACCGCGATCGCATCGCCAAATTTCTGGCACCCCCATTGCCGCATAAATTCCTTCTCGATCCACAGAACTACTGGAAACATCAATTTCAATTACCAAGTCCGGGGGCGGATCGGTAGTTAAATCAATGCGAGATTTTCCCTTAACCAATCGTTCATTTTGGATATAAAAACTTGAATCTGGTTCAGCCCCTTTTGCTAAATCTGGACGCTTCAAAGTTGTCGAACCGACACTTAAGATTTCTAAATTTACTTCTTCTGCTAAAGCATCAACAAATTTTTCTAAAATTCGTTTTGGGTTTTCGTGGTCTAACAGCGGCGTCATAATTTCTAATAATCCTCGGTCATAGCATAAGCGAATAGTCCGACTATCTCCCATTTCGGCTAACAGTTGTTCATAAGTATGCCAGCTAATCTGATTGAGAACAACTCTTCCGGTGACAGTCGGGGTTGTCGGGGTTAAAGTCGGTGCAGTTATGGTCATAATAAATCTGCTCCAATTTAAATTATTTTTTCAACCAAAAGTCAGTCACATTATAACCTAAATCAGTAATCATCTGCCGCAGCAAAGGTAAACTTAATCCAATCACGTTTGTATGGCAGCCTTCGAGTTTTTCCACAAACAGTCCTCCTTGACCATCAATGGCAAAACAACCGGCACAATTGAGAGGTTCTCCTGTTGCCACATAAGAAACAATTTGTCGATCGCTGATATGGGCAAAATAAACTTTAGTCACTTGGCAACGGACTAAAGTATTGTTTTTAGTTAAATCTATCAGTGCATGACCTGTGTAAAGTTCGCCCACAGAACCCCGCATTTTTTGCCAACGAGCGATCGCCACTTCGGGAGTTTCTGGTTTACCGTGAATTTCCCCATCTAATACCAACACCGAGTCACATCCTAATACTAACATCGGAGAATGGTTCGGATCCTGCGGGGTAAATTCTTGGGCGACCACTTCTGCCTTACAGCGAGCTAAAGTCTGCACTAATTCACTGGGTTCATCAATTTTAACTTGTGACTCATCAAAATTGCTGCGACAAACAATTGGTCCAAATCCCGCTTGTTCTAATAACATTAATCGAGCGGGAGAAGTTGAAGCTAAAATAAATGCCGGATTTCCCATAATCATCTGTCATAATTTGTCATAATTTTTTAACTTTTTTACAGGATGGTGGGCTATACCCACCATCCGATGCCAATTTTTTTACCCTAGGATTGGCATTGCCTAACGATGGAAATTAATAAACGGAGAAAGAAGCTACCACTTGCTTCAAAGTTTCCGCCGTTTTCTGCCAGCGATTTGCGGTGGTAGACACATTAAAGCTAAAGAGTTTACCGCGACTAATCGCCACACTAGCGATATCATGGCGTTCTTGGTTGGCTAATTTCACCGCATATTCCAAGATATAATAAGTTTTGTCTTTCTTTTCTATGGCAGTGGCATTGATTAATTCCGCTTCCCTTCCTGAACCTTCAGGAGCGATCGCTTTCTGCAAGATTTTATATCCCACCGTTGAAGGATCGCCAATATCCTGAAGTTTTTGATTTTCGGGAATTGCAGAAATTACCACACTGACATTTTCGCTCGACTCAATCAAATCTTTAAATACCACATCAGGGCCATTTTTAACCGGCACCTCAACCCATCCATTTGGATACAAAAACTCATAACCTTTGTAGCTATTCACATAAGGTTTCAATCCAGTGGTCGGTGAACTGATACAACCTGTTAAGCTAATGGTTAAAACAACGAGAATAATGGCCGCAATTCGTTTAAGCATCTTTCTAATTTCCTTGCAATCTGCCGAGGGATGGGTCTGACCTAAACATCGGTCATCCCCATTCACCATAGACCTATTTTCACATCCAATGGGCGCTTTTCTCTATCGGTTGGTTCACTCCGGGGGACAAAACTGCCCTAAATATTTCCCAAATCTTTACTGGTGTTGGGTTTCAGTTCGGGCGACGATGGGCTTTTATTCCCGCATCAAGGCAAGGGGTAGGGTGGACAAAACATTGCCCACCCTAGTGATTTCAAATAAGAATGATATTTTAGTCTGCCCTCACCCCTCACCCTAAATCGACGGCGGCCCTGAAAGGGGGAGAGACTTTGAGAGGCGATCGGATTATTTCTGAACAGGCTGTATATTCCCGCATCAAGGGGTCCGGTGGGCTTGCACATTCCCCACCCTACTATTCTTGTAAACATTGGGGTAGGGTGGGCTTGCACATTCCCCACCCTACTACTAAAGTTAATATTTTCACCAATAAATTATCTGCGGTGAATATGGCGCGACTACAACCATTTTACCGCAATTTAATAGAGCGCAATTCACCACCATTCAGTTCCGTATAATAGCCAGACGGTGGCCCTAAATCGGGATAGGGATTTTCGATTCTGACAGACCATTCTCCACCAACTCTAACGACTGCCAACCCATCAGTAAAAGAATCAACTTCCGTAAAAATTGGTGGAATAATAAATTGACCTGTGCTATCGATAAATCCCATATTGTCCCCTACTCTAACAGCGGCCAAACCATTGCTAAATGGCTTAACCGCTGGCCCCCATGAAGGTTGACCGGCAATCCCATCTTTGGTATAATGTTGGGCAGGATAAAAATTTGCCTGGATGACCAATTTTCCCTGCGGGTCAATATAGCCCCACCGATAGTCGATTTGAACTCCGGCTAATCCTTCGGAAAATGATTGGGCGGTCTGAAATTGATGGGGAATGGCTAATTTTCCTTGTTGATTCACATAGCCCCAGAGATAATCATCTCCGTAAAACTGTACCGCCGCCAACCCTTCTTTAAATGATTCGGCGGCGATAAATTGTGGTTCAACCACTATTTTGCCGGTGCGATCGATAAAGCCATATTGAACTAAACCAATTTCATTTATGATGCCAATTCGAGCAAATCCTTCGGAAAATCCCAAGACTTCACTGTAATCTTGCGGTTCAATTACCCAATTTCCTTGGCGATCGATGTAGCCATATTTCCCCCCAACTTGCACTGCTGCCAAGCCTTCAGAAAAATTATCCACTCCATCAAATTTAGGCTGAATTGCGATCGCCCCAGTTTGATTGATAAATCCAGATTTACCATCTTTAAATATGGGTGCAAGTCCTTCAGAAAATGGTTTGCCCAGTTCCAAAACTGGCTGAATAATCCATTCACCTTTGCGGTTAATATAGCCCCACAATGGATAGCCTGGACCGGCGATCGCTACTGCGGCTAATCCTTCAGAAAAATTGTTAGCTAATGTATATTGAGGTGGAATGACAAATTTGCCGGTGCGATCGATATAACCATATCCGCGATCGCCATATTTTACCGCCAAATCTTCCACAAATCGCACGCCTCCTGGATTGACAAAATCATAATTACCAGCCACATAATCTAAGGATACGCTAGAAAAATTCAGCGCCCGACATAATAAAGCCGCCACTTCTCCACGAGTTGAATTTTGATTGGGGCGGAGTTGTCGAAGCTGAGGATAATTTACTACTAAAGCTTCTTTTGCAGCGGCGGCGATCGCCCCTTTCGCATAGTTAGGAATTGCCGCCGCATCATCAAAATATTTAGGCAAAATTGTCTCAGGATTGGTGACGGATTCTGTAGCCAAAGCATTAGCAACTACCAAGATTGCCTGGGTGCGGGTAATTGCTTGGTTGGGTCGAAATGTCCGATCTGGATAACCCACAAAAAAAGCCTTTTGCACTGCCAATTGAATGGCATTAGATGCCCAATAACTGTTAGGAATATCCCTAAAACTCAGACTAGGACGTTGGATTTTTGCGTCGGGAAAAGCATTTAGCATCAACACCGCAAATTCAGCCCGTGTCACCGTGGCATCCGGGCGAAAGGTGCGATCGGGATAGCCAGACACTAACTTTTTTTCTGCCAATTGATTAATACATTGGGCATTCCAATGCCGGGATGTATCGGTAAATCCTAAAGCCGATGTTTTTTCTATGCTCAAAAGTGCGATCGCCAAGATGAACGATTTGGTGAGGGATCGCCCGGTAATTTGCCCGATAATTTGTCGATGTTTCATTGATTGTTCCCAGGGATAATACCAGCATTTATTTTATCACCCGGATTCAAAGAAAAAAGGACGTGGCGATCGCGTCCTTTTTTCTTTACCCAAATTTTTTACTTTATAGCGATTGTCATAGTTATGAAGTACAAAAAAAATTTGTCATTCCCGCGAAGGCGGGAATCCAGAAAACCTCTGTACTTCATTCGGACAATAACCGCTATATCCAGATATTCCAGATATTTTATCCTGGTTTCTATTAGCTCATCCTTTCCGCTTGCGAGCAAATTTCGCGCCTAAAAGCCCAAAGCCAACTAAACCAATAACTGTCGAAGGTTCAGGAACCGAAGCCACGGTGACATTAAATTTATCTTGTGTTCCAATTTCTTCACTACCATATACCCGATTTAAGGCAGTCAGCCAATCATTTGTTGGGCGTTGATTTAACCAACTAAATGGTTGGGCTGTGGTAATAAAGTCCTCTACCTCAAATGGATTTTCATTACCATTATCGCTATTTTGAATATCATAACCCCATGTCCAACCCACTAACGGCTTCACGGAAAAGAAATCGTCTTGGGCTTTGTTGGGGTCATCACCAAACACTTCATCTAAGACTTCAACTAACCAAGTTTCAAACTTAGCCTCTGCACGACCACCAATATCTAAAACATCAGGGAAAAAAGCAGTAGGCTGATCGAAGAAATAATTTTCCCAACCTGGTTCTGTATCGTAATAAGGCAAAAGATCGATAAAACCGGGCGGCATATAAACATAGCCACCAGGGGGGGGATCGAGCAAAGGTTTTTCAATCAATGTACCATCATAAAATATGGTCGGGCCATCCGCAGCAGTAATCGCACTCATAAAGCGATATTTTCCCATTTGAGTGGGAGTAAACATCGCAGCCATAATCACCGAACCCGCTCCAATATTAGGAAACTCTTCTAATGGATAACCGTCGCGCACTAGATACTCATTAATTGTTAAAACCCCCTGGTTCAGAGTTTGGCAAGAAAATGCTCCATCCAAGCATACAGCGCTTGCCGCTTCTGGGATAGCAAGGCTGGATAACGCAGCGAGAAACAAGGGATAAGTAATTTTTTTCATAGCAGTCTTATTCTTATTGATAATGTGTTTTGAACTGTTCGGTTTTGGGTAAAATATATCTTTAGCCTTGAAAAATTGTCTAATTTAAAACTGATAATAATTTTGGGTCAAATTTATACTTTTTTTTGATGTAATTCATCAATTAAATGCACGTTTACCGGACAAATAATAAATAATCAGTTTCTTAAATTAGACCAATGCACCATAATTTATTGCCAGATAATAGCGCGTCTGAGATTGACCTATCTAACCATATCTGTCTCGCATTCACTCCATTAACAAAAAAATACTTAAAGCGTTTTTTGGTTTGAAAATCAAACTTTATACGGTTATCTCTGTAATTTTACGCAGTTTTCGGAGAAAATACTAGGCCACAGGTTCAACTTTACAAAAGCTTTAAACTTCGCTCCTGTATCTGCCCGGATTCCGCTGATTTCTTTACCAAATCTTTACACAAGCCAGTGAGGGACAATGGTATGGCGCAGTATGGCGCAGATTTTTACGCCAAAAGCAATGAACTTGCCCGATCGCGCCTATGTAAAGTTCCAGAACAGTGGTAACGGCGATCGCTACTGGCGATCGCTTTTATGTAAATTTTCGGATGTGCTAAGTAGCAACTGTCGGCGTTATTTAAGTAAAATTACGGATGTAAAGCTGAATCGCTGACCTAGCTGGGGATGATTGACCCCAACCGCCAAGCATTCGCTATGGCAAGTCAATTGGGCAGTATTAATTCAATTTTCTGATGTCACAACTCAGTAAATTTGCGTAACTTGCCCTCCATTATAGATGCACCCACCCGCATTCAACCACTGAACCAATATTACAAGTTAACAAAAAACATGAACTTTTATAAAGAAATATGGAGATTTCTACCATAAGGAAACAAGCAGAATCGCTCAAACCTGCTAAAAGATAAAATTTCTGAGACTAATTCGCTAGAATAGATCCGCTGGTTGAATTAAATTAGTCTCATACCAAATCCGCTGTTCATAGACTATTTATTATAATACCCTAAACTGCTTATGGATTCCCGCATTCGCGGGAATGACACCTGACTTTATAAGTGGGTTTTGAGAACCGGATTTGGTATCACTCACCCCAAGGGTTAAAGTTAATCAAAAATTTGACAATAACTAATTATTGTTTTATCACATTTAACCACATAAGTAGAAAGGGGCGATCGCGCATTTTTCTTTAACAACCATTTACTGACCGAGAGGAAATAAATGAGAATAAAAATTAAGACTTGGATGAAAAATTGGATACATTTCCTACTGGGGTTACTCCTAGCATTTGGTTTATTTACTTGTCAGAGCATAAATATGATCGCAAATTTTTCCCAGGCAGTGGAACCTTTCTCACGGGTTGCCCCACTTCCGCAGCCACAAATTCCCGACTGGATCGAACAAATTAGTCCGACGAAAGAAGCCGAACCCCTTGCCCAAATTCGCATCCGATTTAAAGACCCAGTAATTCCTCTAGAGAGTCTCGACTCTCCCGAACAGCAAATCAAACTAAACCTGTTTCAAATTCAGCCCGCTTTACCGGGTCGATTTCGGTTTTTAACCCCGCGCATGGTGGGATTTCAAGCAGACGAACCCCTGCCCAAAGCCACGCGAATTCAAGTTACTGTAAAAGCGGGTTTAGCCGATTTAAATAATCATCGTCTGACTCAAGATTTAGCGTGGACATTTACCACTGACCCCATCCAAATTACCAATTTACCTCAAACTAATCCTAATCCATATAGCTCAGGATATCTGGATATTAAGCCAAACCTAGCAATTACCTCAAATGTTCAATTAGACTTGAACTCTTTGGCCAACAATGCCACCTTAATTTCTGAGTCAACCCAAGAGAGAATTAGCCTAAAAGCTGAACAACCAACCGCCGAAAATCAGCAACCATATCCGATTTTTTTGGCCAATGGTTCCACGGATCCATTTAATCTGATTAACCGTCAATGGCAGTATCAGTTAATTCCTCAACAAGAACTCCAAAAAAATACTCGTTATCGCTTGGAATTAGCTCCAGGAATCCGGCCTATCCGAGGTAATTTAGTCAGCGACAAAGCGTTTACCAGTCAATTAGCAACCTATGCTCCCTTAAAATTTGAAAAAATAGAAACCAATCGCGGATGGGGATCCAGATTTGATCGAGGAATCTCTGGATTAAGATTTAATAACCCCTTGAATGCTGATTCAGCCTTAGAAAATATTCGCTTTAGTCCCCCACCTAAACCAGACATTTCTCTATTAGAAATTTATGAAGGCAACAACTATGTTGGGATTAATCCTTGGGCATTAGAACCAGAAACCACCTACATCATTACTATCGGCGAAAACCTTAAGGATACCTTTGGTCAAACCTTGGGTAAGCCCGTAACTATTCAGCATAAAACCGGAAATTTACTGGCCAATATTTCTACCCAAACTGGGTTAAATATTTTCCCCAAGGGTGCCAAAGCTAATTTAAAAATTTCCACGGTAAATTTGCCGGAACCCAACTATAAAGCCGCTTACAAAGTCGTCCAACCCACTGACTTAGTATATCGCCATAACTCAGAAGAATTTCTGCCAAGTTCAAACACTTGGAAAAAGTTCGCTATTTCCGGCAAAAAAAATCAAATCACCCAGACTGAAATCGCTTTAGAGCAAGAACTGCAAGCCCCTACCGGCATGGTGGCTTATGGTGTCCAAGCCAAGACAGTTCCCTACCAAGAAAATAATCAGCAAAAATGGCAAGAACCCACTTATTATGGTTTCGCCCAAATCACTAATTTAGGCGTCTTTACTCAATGGTTTCCGAAGTCTGGATTAATTCGGGTCAATCATTTGTCTGATGGGGCGCCAGTTGCCGGTGCCACTGTAGAAATTTATCAGTCAAAATTGAATGAAACACCTCGTTCTGAACCGCAACCTTGTGCTACGGGAATTACCGACCAAACAGGAACTTTTATCCTGAATAACCAGCAGTTAAAACAATGCATTCCCAATAATGAACCACCAGAATTATTAGTGATTGCGCGAGAAAACCAAGATTGGGCTTATGCTCGATGCGATCGCAACAGTGGGAGCTATGGTTATGGCATTTATCCCGAATGGGACTATGGTCAAATTCAACCACGGGGGACTATTTTTTCCGATCGCGCCCTTTATCAACGGGGAGAAAAAGCATCATTTACTAGCTTGGCGGCTTACTTGCAAAATAGCCAGTTAAAGCTGCATCAAAATAGCCAATATACTCTCACCTTGTCCCAGCCCAATGGTACGCAAAAAAATCTGGGTAATTTTACCACAAATCAATTTGGCACATTTTCTTATGACTGGGAAATTGAACCGGATAGTCCTTTAGGTTACTACTCTCTATCCGCCAGTGGCACAAATGGCAATGTCCTTTCTGGTTCTTTCCGAGTTGCCGAGTTTAAACCGCCAAATTTTCAGGTGGATTTAACCCTAGATAAAGAGATTGCCATTAGCCAGCAAATTGTCGAGGCAAAAGCCGAAGGTCAATATTTATTTGGCTCCCCCTTAGCGGCAGGTCAGCTAAAGTATTATGTCACCCGCAGTCAGGCAAATTTTACCCCCAAAGGTTGGGAAGAATTTGCTTTTGGACAACAGTGGTTTTGGCCGGAAACTCCACCATCAATTGATGCTCAGGTGCGGCAAAATTATGCTGAGTTAGATCCTAAAGGTCTGGGAACTTTTAGCTTTAAAATTGGGAATGACTTACCTTATCCCATGACCTATCAAGTATCCGCAGAAGTCTCGGATAGCTCAAATCAAGCGGTGGCTGCTTCTCAATCGGTGATTGCTTTACCGAGCGATCGCCTCATTGGGTTAAAAAGTGACTTTGCGGCTGAAGTGGACAAAGATTTTGTCGTAGAAATGATTGCCACTGATGCCACAGGTAAAGTGCTTAAAGGAGAACGAATTCGCCTGCAACTGCAAAAAGTTGACTATAAACCGATGCCGCGTTCAATGTCAGAACCTTGGCCGAAATATAAACTTGAATATACAACCGTAGCGGAAAAACAGATCGCATCTGGCGGCCAAGCCGAAAAGATTTCTCTCCAAGCGAAAGAAGCCGGTTACTACCGCATTCGGGCTAATTTTGCCAACGCCAAAGATGAAGTAATGGCGACAGATTTATCCATTTGGATTAGTGGGAAAAATCCTGTATTTTGGGGATATCGTGGAGAACAGGAAAATGCCCTGGAAGTTAAACTAGATAAAGAGACTTATCAACCCGGTGAAATCGCCACTGCTGTTGTACAATCTCCTTATCCAGAGGCAGAATTATATTTTGCCGTGGTGCGAGATAAACCCATCTATAAAACTATCACCAAAGTAACCGGAGGTGCGCCGCAAATTCAGTTTACTGTCACCCCAGAAATGCTGCCCAATGCCGCAGTGCAAGCGGTGTTAGTCCGACAAGGTATTTCTCTGGATCGAGTGGAAGCGGGAACGGTGAAAGATTTGGTAAAAATTGGCTTTGCCCCATTTTCCACTAGCTTAGATGAGAAATATCTTCAGGTAGAAGTGAAACCAGATTTAGAGGCAGTTGACCCTGGGGCAGAACAAAGCCTCAAACTGACCGTTAAAGATGGGAAAAATCGGCCAGTTAAAGGACAAGTTTCCCTGATGGTGGTGAATGAGGATGTGCTGCAATTGACGGGATATCGTCCCCCAGATTTGGTGACAACAGTTTATGCCCAGCAATTAATTCCGACGCGGTTTACCGATAACCGATTTGCGGTTTCTTTGAAGGATATTAGTTTTAATCAAAATGAGAATCCGCCGTTTTTACCACGGGCTGCTACTCCAGGAGTGGGAGATATATTTCTACAACAGGAGTCGGGAAAAGATCGGTCTGCCCCATTACCTGCAAGTGCTCCTGCCGCAGAGCGATCGCAGACCCCAGGGGAACCAGCGCAAGCGATCGATATTCGCAAAGATTTTAAGCCCTTGGCTTATTACAATGGTGCCGTAATTACTGACAACAATGGTCACGCCACTGTTCGGTTTAAATTACCGGATAATTTAACCACTTGGCGAGTGATTGCGATCGCCGAAACCGAGGATATGCGGTTTGGCAAAGGAGAGAAAACTTTTGTCACCAAAAAATCGCTGATGGCCAATCCGTTGTTACCCCAATTTGCGCGGGTGGGCGATCGCTTTTTTGCCGGTCTTGCCGTGACTAACAATACGGGCAAAAAAGGCAATTTAGAAATTAATGGTCAACTGGCGGAAAATATGCAGTTTGCGGAAAATGCCAGCAGTACCCAACAATTAAGCACTCAAGCCAAACCGGATACAACTGGCTATCGCTTCCCGATCGCAGCCCAAGACATTGGGGTAGGAAAGATAAAATTTACCGCCCAATTAAACAAGCGAGACGGCGATGGTTTTGAGGTATCTTTGCCGGTGAAAAAACTGGCAGTTACAGAACAGGTAATTTCTACTGGAGTCACCGAAAATCAGGTCAAAATTCCCCTGAACGTGAATCAGAATGTAGCGCCCAATGTGGGAGGTTTAGAAGTTTCTCTGGCTTCTACCTTAATCCCGGAAATTACTGCCCCAGCGCGGCAAGTATTTGAAGAAAATCGCTTGCCATTCTTGGAACCGGCAGCCTCTCAGTTAGCGATCGCCGCTAATCTGCAAATTTTAGGGCAAAAATACGGTCAAGCTTTTGGGGAATTTAACCCCACAGCCCAGGCAGAAATTGCCTTAAAACAACTGCAAGAACTTCGCCGGTTTGATGGCGGATTTGCCTCATGGCCAAACCAACAACAATCAGATCCATTTGTCACCCCCTACGCGGCGGAAAGTTTAGCCAAAGCATTGGCCGCAGGATTTAAAGTAGATCCCGTGATGGTGGCTGGGGTAAAACTGTATTTGCAGAGTCTCTTAGAAAACCCGCAACAATATGATTATTGCCAGACAGAAATCTGTCAAAATCAGTTGCGACTATCCGCAATGATGGCTTTAGCTGAATTAGGAGACAAACGGGATAAATTCCTGGCGGATATCTATAAACAGCGAGAAGAATTAGACCAGTTATCTCAGCTTAAATTGACCCGCTATTTATTTAGCTTCCCGCAGTGGCAAGATGAGGCAAAAACTCTGTTCGATCGCTTCCAGGAAACCGTCTATGAAACTGGGCGATCGGCCACAGTTAATTTACCGCGAGGCTGGTATTGGTTGAGTACCCCGACCATTCAACAGGCGGAAACTGTACGGCTATTTATTGCCCAAAAAGCTACACCAGAAGTGAGCGATCGCCTCTTACAAGGGCTATTAAATTTGCGGCGAAATGGCACCTGGCAAAATAGTTATGCCAACGCTTCTGCCCTGACTGCATTAGTGGCTTATGCCAACACCCAACCCACCCCACCGAACTTTACCGCCACGGTAAAACTAGCCGGTCAAAATATCGACTCCATGCAGTTTCAAGGCTACGAAAATCCCAGTCGATTTATTAATGTAGCAATGGATCGATTACCCCAGGGAAATGCTGACTTAACCTTAGAAAAAGCTGGGGACGGTAGCCTACATTATTTAACCGCCTATAGCTATCGCTTATTAGGCAATGCCCCCGGACGATTTAACGGCTTGCGCGTTGACCGAAAAGTTCGCCTTGCCGGTGAAAATCAAGTGGTGGCAACAATGGGGTTATCTGCCTTAAATCAACCCGTAACCGTAGAGGTTGGACAAGTGTTTGATATTGGGTTGGAAATTATTACTGACCACCCCATCGATCATCTGGTGATTACTGACCAATTACCCGCCGGTTTTGAGGCAGTGGATACCAGTTTCCAAATCACTAATCCGGCAGTTCAAGCCCAAGTTGATAGCTGGGAAATTGGTTATCAAACCATTTACGCAGACGAAGTGGTTGCTTATGGCGATCGCCTCAATGCGGGGGTCTATAATCTGCATTATTTAGTGCGGTCTGTAACCCCTGGAACCTTTGAATGGCCTGGGGCAGAAGTGCATCTGAAATATGCCCCAGAAGAGTTTGGGCGATCGGCCACGGCTACCTTAGAAGTTAAGGAATAATTATCCAGAATAATTACTTCCTAAAATTGAAAAACCCCGGTTTTTTTCAAGCAACCGGGGTTTTCGCCACCGACCAACCAACAAATCAGAAAAGATAGCAGATAAAATGATCGAAACAACCTGAAAATGATAGAATTCTAGTATTCCCTAACTAACCCTTACCCATGAACCAAATTCTGACATTGAAATTAGATGACAAAGTTTTTACTGCCATTCAGCAGCAGGCTGAGGCGATTGGGATATCTACCGAACTTTTAGCGGCTAATTTACTAAAACAACAGTTTGAGAAAACCTTCCAGCAAATCATCAATGAATCGGAAAACCAATTAGCGCGAGAAAGATTTGAGCGCCATTTTGGGGAAATCAGTCTTGACTGTGACATGAATATAAATAACGAAAGCATTGATGCAGATTTAGCTATGGAGTATATCTGTAACCATATAGATAAGAAGTAAAAATAATCCGCCTCAACTCTCTAATCCCCTTTGTGTCCTTTGTGTCTTTGTGGTTAATTTATTATTTAATAAGCCTTCTAATAATTTAATTTATTTTTTGTGCTAATATAAAAATATTCAAAAATTAATCAACAATCGGCTATGTTTAATAAGCCCGCTATTGAAATCACCAATTTTAACCATTATTTTGGCAAGGGTAGCCTAAGAAAACAAATATTATTTAATATAAATCTAAAAATATTTCCCGGAGAAATCGTGCTAATGACCGGACCATCGGGTTCGGGAAAAACCACCTTATTAACCCTGGTGGGAGGACTGCGATCGCCCCAAGAAGGCAGCTTAAAAGTATTGGGTAAAGAACTTTCTGTCGCCGAACCAAAAGATTTCGTCTTACTCCGCCGAAATATTGGCTATATTTTTCAAGCCCATAACTTACTCGCTTGTTTAACCGCAAGGCAAAACGTGCAAATGTCCCTAGAACTTCACCCAGAAATTCAGGAAAATCTCCGGGAAAAAGCCGCCGGAATTCTCACCGCCGTCGGACTAGAAGATCGTATTGATTACTATCCCGAAAACCTATCGGGAGGGCAAAAACAACGAGTAGCGATCGCCCGCGCATTAGTCAGTCATCCCCAACTGGTATTAGCGGACGAACCCACCGCTGCCCTGGACAGTAAATCTGGGCGGGATGTAGTCGAAATCATGCAGCATCTTGCCAAAAAACAAAATTGCACCATCTTATTAGTGACTCACGATGACCGCATCTTAGACATCGCCGATCGCATCGTACACTTAGAAGATGGACGTTTATTCAACAACTAAAAACTTACAGCCACCGGACAAGGGCAAAAATTGCCGGGACTTAATTTCACCCAATTCATTAATCAATTTAATCATAAACATTAACAAAAACAACCTATTTGTTGCCTGTCTGAATCCGTCCGATTGTTGACATTAGTCCGTAGGAGATGAACCCATTCGCGCAGATAACAGGGCAGATAACAGGGCAGATAACAGGGCAGATAACAGGGCAGATAACAGGGCAGATAACCCGATCGCTTTGTAGTGGAGATCGATCCGGGAATGGCTTTATCCCCTACCTTACATTATTCAATCGATCGCCAAATTCTGCTGACCATACAGGGTTATACTGTAACTCAGTCCCGCTCGTAAAAAATCTTCATAAATTTGAAGTAACAAGCATGAACCAAGGAATAGACTTACAAGGAAGCGTTATACAATTGCTGGTGGACTTAGGACTGCCTCCCCAAGTCGCCAAAGTGATTTGGATCCCCCTCCCCATGTTTTTAATGTTAGCCGTAGCCACGGTTGGGGTATTGGTAGCCGTCTGGCTAGAAAGAAAAATCTCTGCCGCCGTACAACAGCGAATTGGTCCCGAATATGCCGGCCCATTGGGGGTATTGCAACCCGCCGCTGACGGGCTAAAGCTAATTTTTAAAGAAGATATCGTCCCCACGAAAGCGGATCCGGTGCTCTTTACCCTCGGCCCGATTCTGGTAGTGCTGCCGGTATTTATCTCTTACCTGATCGTTCCCTTCGGGCAAAATCTGATCATCAGCGACTTGAACATCGCCATTTTCTTATGGATTGCCCTTTCCAGTGTTGCCCCGATCGGTTTACTGATGGCCGGTTACGCCTCCAACAATAAATACTCTCTGTTGGGCGGACTGCGGGCTGCTGCCCAGTCCATTAGCTATGAAATTCCTCTGGCTTTGGCGGTATTGGCGATCGTGATGATGTCCAACAGCCTCAGCACCCTTGACATCGTAGAACAACAAAACAGTTACGGCATTCTCGGCTGGAATGTCTGGCGTCAGCCCGTTGGGTTCCTCATTTTTTGGATTTGCGCCCTGGCAGAATGCGAACGTCTGCCTTTTGACTTACCGGAAGCAGAAGAAGAACTCGTAGCCGGATATCAAACCGAATATGCCGGGATGAAATTCGGTCTATTTTATGTCGGTTCCTACGTCAACTTAATTCTCTCCGCCTTATTAGTATCAGTCCTCTACTTTGGTGGTTGGGCATTGCCAATTCCCATTGAACTGATTGCCCAATGGATCGGGGTGAGCGAAACCACCGCCTGGTTCCAAGTCATCGCCGCCGTGCTGGGCATCACAATGGTGCTGTTGAAAACCTACTTCTTCGTGTTTCTGGCGATTCTATTGCGCTGGACTCTGCCACGAGTGCGGATTGACCAACTCCTCAGCCTGGGCTGGAAATTCCTGTTACCCATAGGTCTGGTGAATTTGCTATTAACTGCCGCCTTAAAGTTGGCTTTTCCCTTCGCTTTTGGTGGTTAGTTTCGGTGGTTAGTTTACTGGCGGTCGATGGTTTCCGTGAGTGACCAGATCCCCCGGAATTTTCCCACCAAAACCGCAGGATTACACGATTAATTTCATCATCGGATCGTCCGATCGCCGGAGCGACTGATTAATCTTTTCATCCAAAGCACATTGACATTCTCTGCCATCCTTTACTTATGCTAAATTTCCTCAAACAAGTTAGCGACTATACCAAAGAAACCTTCCAAGCCGCCAAATATATTGGCCAGGGTCTTTCGGTGACATTCGATCATATGCGCCGTCGTCCAGTGACGGTGCTCTATCCTTACGAAAAACTAATCCCTTCCGAACGATATCGGGGTCGAATTCACTTTGAATTTGACAAATGTATTTCTTGCGAAGTTTGCGTGCGGGTTTGTCCAATTAATCTGCCGGTAGTGGACTGGGAATTTAACAAAGAAACCAAGAAGAAAAAGCTGAAACACTACAGTATTGATTTCGGAGTTTGTATTTTTTGCGCCAACTGCGTAGAATATTGCCCCACCAACTGTCTATCGGCGACAGAAGAATATGAACTAGCC
The DNA here is from genome assembly GCA_011390955.1 of Oscillatoriales cyanobacterium. Taxonomy (GTDB): domain Bacteria; phylum Cyanobacteriota; class Cyanobacteriia; order Cyanobacteriales; family Laspinemataceae; genus Planktothricoides. Next base: position 108,694 of record JAABRM010000016.1, read on the forward strand.
GCCTACGATCGCCATGATTTGAACTACGACAACGTAGCAATGGGGCGTTTGCCTTATAAAGTCACTAATGACCCAATGGTCACACCCCTGCGAGAGTTGGCCTATTTGCCCAAAGGGATCACCGAACCCCACGATCTCCCCGAAGGGTCAGTTCGGGCGGGTAAACGCCCAGAAGAAATCATGGAGCAAATGGAGAAGTAATTCTTCCCCGTGGATGGTTCCCTGTCGATCGCAAATCTTCAACAGTGAACTGGTAAATTTCTCTTGACAACTGATAAAGGACAAAACAGTGAATCTAGCGGAAGGCGTTCAGATAGTTTCGTTTGGCTTATTGGCCTTAATGATGATTGGTTCAGCATTAGGAGTGGTGCTGTTCTCTAATATTGTTTACTCCGCGTTTTTGCTCGGTGCGGTATTTACCAGCATGGCCGGGATATATTTGCTGCTGAACGCAGATTTTGTGGCAGCGGCTCAACTGCTGATTTATGTGGGTTCGGTGAACGTGCTGATTTTGTTTGCCATTATGTTGGTGAACAAGCGGGAAACCTATGCCCAAGTGGGAAATGCCACCTTGCGTCAATTAGTCACCGCGTTGGTAGGCGTCGGTCTGTTTGCCCTGTTGGGGACGATGGTTTTATCGACCCCTTGGCCGGTGAAAACTGGCGCGATCGCAAATGCTGCTTCCACCGTAGAGGCGATCGGGCAACATTTCTTCACGGACTTTTTGCTCCCCTTTGAATTAGCCTCACTGCTGCTATTAATTGCCATGATTGGCGCAATTATTTTGGCGCGGCGAGACTTCTACCGCGATGACATTCCCGGTGCTCCCATTGCCCCCATGCTCAAACTACCAGAACGGGCTAAAGAACCCATTGGCGCCTTAAGTAGCAGCCAGAAAAAATCATAACAAATCATCACATTGTTGACAGTTATTCCCGCCAAGTGCGGGAATCTGTCTGAAAATTTTCCCTGTAATTTTCCCTGGAATTAATTTAACCTTAAACTTAATTAAGATTAATTAAGAGGTTAATTAAGAGGGAAAATTAAACCACAGACAATCAACCCAGAAAAACCACCCAGAAAAATTATCTTTGGTAGGATTCATGCAACTTCACCTTGAGTATTTTTTATTATTGGCTGCCGCCTTATTTTGCATTGGCATCTATGGTCTGGTGACAAGTCGTAATGCCGTGCGAGTTTTGATGTCCATTGAGTTGCTGCTCAATGCGGTGAATCTTAATTTGATGGCCTTTTCTAATTTCATCGATTCAGCCACGATTAAAGGCCAAGTTTTTACGGTGTTTGTGATTACCGTAGCCGCCGCCGAAGCCGCCGTAGGTTTGGCGATTATTCTAGCCATTTATCGCAACCGGGATACGGTGGATATGGAACAGTTTAATCTGTTGAAATGGTAAAACAATTGAACAGGCTGTAATCAAAATTATTGATATTAAAAACCCGGTTTCTTCAACAAACCGGGTTTTTAATCGCCTATAATATTTCTCGTTGCAGATAAGGTTGCAAAACTTCCGGCACTTTAATTGTGCCGTCGGGCTGTTGATAATTTTCCAAAATTGCCGCAATTGTTCGCCCGATCGCCAACCCAGACCCGTTTTATGGACAAATTCCGTGCCTTTTTTGCCTTTATCTTTAAAGGGAATATTCGCACCTGGGGCTGCAAATCCGCCAAAGGGCGAAGTAATTCTTAACCATATACTTATTCAGGATTTAACTGCTTTTGAGGGAAAACGATTACGGCACAATGCTTTATCATCTGGTTTTGATTTTGGCAAGAGAGTATTTTTTCTCATTGTCACCTTTTATCGATATGATAGACTTTAAATATTAAAAAATATTAACCTACCCCTCAAACTGGAAATATTCTTTTTTTAGTGGTTACAATTAAGCCAATTAAATCGCCAACTTATTAGCCAGAATATTGTTATGACATTACCATCAAACAAGGTGCCGACAATTGGGCTGGTGGAAGTACCGGCCTTGGGGCTATACGACGAAGAGGGTCATAATTGGACGGCATTGTACAGACGCAATACTCTACTTAGCAAGCAAGTTTTAATGGCTGACCTGCAAGCAGGTGGTTTCGATGCTCAATTGGTCAACCTCAAATCCGGGGATTGCCAAGAACCATTTGGAGAAGTCACCTGGAAAGGCATGAATCTGACTAAAGCTTATGTTGGGCAGAAGATTTTCGATCTGGATCCAGAAGCTTATGATGCTTGGGGGGTGACAGTTAACTACACCCAAGAACGCCAAGTCACCTGTATGGCGATCGCGCATCTAGCCAGTAAAGGCAAACCCGTTGTCGTCGGTGGTTCTGACGCCATTGCCGAACCCAATCATTACCTGAAAGCCGGTGCAACAGCGATCGTCACCGATAAATCTGGTGCTGCCAATTGGCCGATTTTCGACTATGTATTGGGAAAAACTCCACGAGAAAATCTCACTGGTGCGATCTTGGCTGATGGTCGTTATTATCCAACCCGGATTAAAGCCATGAGTCCCGATGAGTGGGCCCTACCATCAGTGGAAGTAGCAAGGCAATGTTTGGGTCAAGAATATTCAGAAGAGCCTTTTGTGGAAGAACTTGTACCTATCGGCTCGGTATATCCTGACATTGGGTGCGATCGCAAATGTGACTTTTGCCAAACCCCAACTTACACATCAGGTTATCGCCGGATGTCACCAGAAACCACTCTCAAATGGATCCTGCGTCAGCAGGAAGCCGGGGCAAAATGTACCGTCATGGGTTCCGATCAATTTCTCGGTCGAGTTTTGTTTCCCGGTGGACGAGAAGAGATTCTGGAAATTACCCAAGGCGCCAGAGAAATTGGGATGCCCCTGTTATGGCCCAATGGTTTAGAACTGAGAAAAGCAACTTTAGGCAAAGGACGCAACTACGATCGTACCGATCTCTCCCCTGACGAAGAATTGATCGAAGCCCTTTGGGGATGGGATGGCAAAGTTGGCGGCTTTTTGGGTTACATTCCTGCCGAACGTCCGGTTTTTGGCCGAGAATCCTACGCCAAACTTTTGCCCTGGCAACAGCATTGTGAAATCATGCGAGCGATCGTTCGAGTAGGTCTTCCGGTGATTGTCTATGGTTTGATTATTGGTTTTCCTGATGATAACCATGAAAGTTTACTCAGGTTGGAAGAAGCTATTTTAGAACTCCATCAACAACTCCGAGAAATTAACCCACACCTGGAATTTCAAGTTGCTTGCTATTCTATTTCTCCTATACCAGGAACACCTCAAGGGGAAAATATCCGCAAATCTGGTTTGTTGCGTTTTGACGACCCCTCAATTGTTGGTGGGTTTTGGACACCCAGTTGTGACACCCACCACCTCAGCTATGAAGATATTTCTGACTGGCAATTTCGGTTGGCTAAAATTGGCAAAGCTGAATCTAAATTGATTAACTATCATGGAGGACTGACAAAACTATCTGCTGTCAGTTAATTAAAATGTTCATTAAAATAATTAGACCTTTTCGGTTTATGTCCCCATTCGAGCCGGAAGCGGCATCGGCAAGCCGCCGAAAAGGTCTAATTATTAATTTAATTTACGAGTTAATTGATGAGTTAATTAATGAGTTAAATTATAAAAAATAACCCCAAAATTATAGCCTATAAATAGCCAATAAAATCACTATTATAACCAAAAAAATATAATCTGTGATTCCCGCTAACTCGGCAATTCATTTCCTAATGGCGATGTAAATATATCTTGACGAAACATCCTAATAATGATACCATATACATGATATTTGCTCGAACCAAAAAATCCCAAAAAACGACCACAAGGACAAACAACAATGAGACCTCAACCAATTCCGCCAAAACCCGGTCAAGAATCCGTATGGGACTATCCCCGTCCCGCTATTTGGCAAGATAGTGATAAACATCTGAAAGTAATTTGTAATGATATTGTTTTAGCAGAGACAAATAGAGGAAAAAGAGTATTAGAAACCAGTCATCCTCCTACCTATTACTTTCCTGCTGAAGATATTAAATTAGAACATTTAATCGAAACACCAAAGAAAGGTTTTTGTGAGTGGAAAGGTATCTATCAATATTACGATGTTAGTATTGGTGAAAAGTATATAAAAAATGCTGCTTGGCGCTGTGTTGAACCCAGTCAAGATTTTGCAGCTATTCAAGAATACTACGGTTTTGTGCCTGCTTTAATGGATGCTTGCTATGTCAACGATGAGCTAGTAACACCTCAAGCGGGAGACTTTTATGGGGGCTGGATTACTGCTGATATTGTTGGGCCGTTTAAAGGTGGCCCAGGTACTTATGGATGGTAAATAATGAAAATTGACCTAATTAAAATAGACGATCTGACAATTCACGAACATCATCTAGACATTATCTATAGTGCCGATAAATTTAGATTTTCCACCAAAATTTTTTATCACAATATTTCTTTTTCGGCACTAATAGAAAAGTATGCTCAACCATTAATAGAACGTATCGCTGCCCATATTGCCTTATTTGAAGGCATGAAACTATGTTCTTTATTTCCCAAATACTACGATATTTCCAAAATATCGTCCCATCTGGAAAAGCCTGTTTTAGATTTATTTGTCAAAATCTACCAAGGAGTATTTGGTCAACATTGGTATGAAAACAATGTTACAGACTATCAGCATCCCGAAATTATCTACCCACAAGATTTAGGAGAAAGTCATCCGATGCCCATTTTAGGCGATCGGCAGACGATTCTTACAGGTTGTGGGGGAGGTAAAGACAGTATTCTAGCTATGAAAATGTTACAAGCAGCCGATATTCCTTTCGCTTCTATGCAATATTCTCATAGTGTTTATGGCAAAGCCGATTTACAACACAATTTAATTGCTCAATTACTGGAAAATGTTCAACCCATTAAAAGCCATAAAATCTCAATTTTTGATGATTTTATGGCTTTTCCCTTTTTCCAGTTATATTTTCCTGAAAATTCAGGGATTACCGCCCCAGAAACTCCGGTTTCCATTTTTGAATCATTATTTTTGATGCTCGACGGAGGATATAAATACTTATGTCTAGCCCATGAAAAAAGCGCCAACACAGGGAATCTGTTTTGGTCAGAAATTGGCAAAGAAGTGAACCACCAATTGGGAAAAAGTCTGGAAGCTGAAAAAATTTTAGATGAATTTATTCGAGACAATATTTTATCTAACTTTAAATATTTCAGCATCTTGCAACCAATTTACGACTACCGCATCTTTCAAAACTTAAGCAAATATCCCGAAGTAATTCCCAAAATCCACTCCTGTAATATCCAAAAACCTTGGTGTAAAAAATGCCCTAAATGTGCTTATGTTTGGTTGGGATTAATGGCTTTTTGTCAGCCGAATCTAGTCGATGCAGTATTTCAGTCAAACTTATTTGATGATGAAGATTTACAGCCGACATTTCGAGAAATGTTAGGATTATCAACCCATAAACCTTTTGAATGTATTGGCGAAATTGATGAAAGCCGTTTGCTGATGAAAAAATGTTTCGAGAAAGGTTTATCGGGTAAAGCTTTAGATATGTTTAGCCAAGAAATTCTATCAGACAATTCTATTGATTGGCAGAACATAGAACAAAAGTATAACTTGGTTTACTCAGAAGAACACGCGATTCCCGATCGCTTTTTTGCTCAACTAAAAGATAAGTTTTGAATTAACCACAGAATTTGATCTAAAGCATAATCCCGAATCAACTATCATTTTTCACTATTAGAGAATGTCTGTAGAGACAGAACGAAGAAGATCGCAGAGGGGAAGATATCTGTTGAGAGAAGAAACCCGGTTTCTCGAAGAAACCGGGTTTCTTCTTGTATGATAGACGATCGCTACCTGGGTTACAACCTTGATTGGCATTTGGGTTGCTTGAATTTTTGCTAGAACCCGGTTTATTGAAAAAACCAGATTGCTATAAAATTCAGGACATACAGAAAGTGTTTTTTTTCATTCTGAAAATGCGATCGCTGCTGAAATTTGTTAAAATACTCCTAGTTTACCCAACAGAAAAAATTCAAAATGATTCAAATTAATACCGAACTGAGCGATCGCACAGCCGATCGGTTAGCATATATTCAGCAAAACACCGAACAAGACCTGACTCAAATTCTTGATGCCGCCATTGAGACTTATTATCAAAAACTGCAACAAGAAAATAAGCAACGGCCTTTTCAAATGTTAGAACAGTCGGGGTTTATTGGCTGTTGTTCGGTGGAAAGCGATTTGTCTAGCAGCTATAAGTCTGTCCTCAAAGCTGAATTGGAAGCCAAATATGATCATCGTTGATACAGGTTTTTGGTTGGCAATAGCTGACCAACGAGACAGCAACCACGAAGAAGCCAAACGTACACTGAAAAAAGTTAATGAACCACTGATTACAACTTGGTGCGTTGTCACGGAAACCTGCTACTTATTGTTAACCCGTAAAGGAGTCCATGCCCAAGTTGCTTTTGTCACCAGTCTGTCCAATGGCGCATTTGAAGTGTTTAACTTAGAATGCCCACATATTCAGCGCATGGTTCAACTGATGCAACAATATGCTGATTTGCCAATGGATTTAGCAGACGCTTCTCTCGTAGTGCTTGCAGAACATTTAGGTGATGGTCGTATTCTTTCCGTGGATCGACGAGATTTCAATATTTATCGTTGGCAGAATATTTATCCATTCAATAATTTGTTTCCATGCTGAAACAAATTTGGTAAAATGTAATGGGCTAATAGCTTGTTTTGCTATGACGAATTAAACGATTACTTATATTCTGTTTATTGAATGCAATAGTCCGACTATAGTTCTACTTTATTTAAAAAAAGTAGAAAATTATTGATAATTGATGGTAATTGTTATAAAACGCTTACCATCAATTATTCATTAAGCTAACCTGAAATATTTAAATATCAGATATTAGCTTAAAAACCAAAGGAAAATCGAAATCAACCAAAGAACTAATACGATTGTCAAGCCGATCGAAATAATGGGATTGGTCTTAGGTTTTGGTAAAGGCCGCTTAATGATTTTAATCTTACTTTGAGCGCTCAAGTAGCATACAGGATCAGATAATTTTGACGGATACTCTGATTGGAAGATTTCAGCAAAATAAGGTTGCAAAACTTCCGGCACTTTAATTGTGCCATCGGGCTGTTGATAATTTTCCAAAATTGCCGCCATAGTTCGCCCGATCGCCAACCCGGAACCGTTTAAAGTATGGACAAATTCCGTGCCTTTTTTGCCTTTATCTTTAAAGCGAATATTCGCACGTCGGGCTTGAAAATCACCGAAATTAGAACAACTAGAAATTTCCCGATATTTCTCCGCCGAAGGCAGCCATACTTCTAAATCATAGCATTTTTGAGCACTAAAACCTAAGTCACCAGTACAGAGTTCAATGACTCGATAAGGGAGTTTCAAAGCTTGCAAAATCGCCTCAGCATTAGCCACTAATGCCTCATGTTCTGCTGCGGAAGTGCTGGGGTGAACGAATTTAACTAATTCCACTTTATTAAATTGATGCAGTCGAATTAGTCCTCTAGTATCCTTGCCATAACTGCCAGCTTCCCGCCGAAAACAAGGGGTATAAGCACAATGGTAAATTGGCAAATCATCAGCGGTTAAAATCTCATTGCGGTAGAGGTTGGTGACGGGTACTTCCGCAGTGGGGGCTAACCACAAGTCATCCTCCCGACATTGAAAGCTTTCTTCCGCAAATTTCGGCAATTGTCCCGTAGCGCGAAGGGAGTCGGAGTTAATTAAAACTGGCGGCATAATTTCCAAATATCCCGCCGCAGTTTGGCGATCGAGCATAAAATTAATTAACGCTCTTTCTAAGGCTGCCCCGGCACCAATTAAGGAAACAAAGCGACTTTGGGCAACTTTTACGGCGCGATCGAAGTTCAAAATTCCTAACTTTTCGCCAATTTCCCAATGGGGCAGAATATTGGCATTTTTGGGCAGGTATTCATCACCCCAACGGCGCACTTCTACGTTGTCATTTTCACTCTTACCAATGGGAGTGGTTTCGCTGGGCAAATTAGGCAGATTTAAAAGTAACTCTTCCAGTTGGGCTTTGAGTTCTTTTTCTTTGGGTTCTAGTTCCCCAATTTGGCTTTTTACTTGGTTGCCTTCTTCTTGTAAAGCCAAGAAATCTGGGTCTTCTGGTTTACCGCCCCCTTTCATTTTTTGGCCAATTTCTTTGGCAATTTCTTTACTCCGCGCTTGTAGCTGCGATCGCTGCGTCTCTAATTCTCGCTGTTGGCGATCTATTTCCACAATGGGCGCCAGGTCATAGTCATTGCTGCGCTGGTTGAGTCGTTCCTGAACCCCTTGGGGGTTTTCCCGAATTTGTTTAATGTCTAGCACAAATAGTCCTCACAGGCTGAAAATGGTTTATCCCATGTTGTTTCCTGGAATCATCCTACTAAACTATGGTGCTTTAGGTGTGGGGTGCGGAGGTGCGGAGGAAGCCGCCGTCGTGTAGGGTGTAGGGTGTAGGGTGTAGGGGTGCAGAGGGGCAGAGGGGCAGAGGTGCGGAGGTGCGGAGGTGCGGAGGGGCAAACAACAATCAACCAACAACCAACAACCAACAACCAACAACACCCCCCCCAACCCCCCCTTCAAGGGGGGGCAACCAACAACCAACAACCAACAAAATTATACTTTTTGTTTCCCAATTAACCAATAAGTAGTCATTTCTCCCTTGCCTTTGACCAAAATTTGACCGCGTTCTTCAAAAATATACTCATCTTTGAGAATTTCATAAGTTTCAGCGGTGACTTGAATTTTGCCAGGAAGTCCTGATGATTCCATGCGAGAAGCCAAATTTACCGTATCTCCCCAGAGGTCATAAATAAACTTTTTAATCCCAATCACCCCAGCAATCACTGGCCCAGTGTGAATGCCAATTCTAATTTGAAAAGACTCATCCATATCCACTTGAAATTGTTGAATTGCTTGCTGCATTTCTAATGCCATAAGCGCCACCGAAGCCGCATGATCGGGTTTATGAACGGGCAAGCCACCCGCAACCATATAGGCATCCCCAATGGTTTTAATTTTTTCTAACCCATAATTTTCGGTCAATTGGTCAAATTTGGAGAACATTTCATTGAGTAAATTAACCAGTTCTATGGGAGACATTCGGGCTGATAGTGGTGTAAAGCCAACAATATCCGCAAATAAAATAGTGGCTTCGTTGAAATATTCGGCGATCGCGCCATCAACTTCTTTATCAAACTCTTTTAACCGTTCGGCGATCGCCTGGGGTAAGACATTCAATAATAAGCGTTCTGACTTCTCCTGTTCTTGACTTAGATATAGGGTTAAATTACTCAAGCGAATAATAATATAAGCCGCCACCCCCAATCCCAGCACCATTAAGAATAAATATAACCATAGTCGATAAAAATTGGTGGTGACGATCGCATCTTCATATCCGCGATCGTATGCTAAAGAAAGGAGTTCACTCCGTTGTGCGGTGGGCAGACTCACAATCTCATTCAGCAGACGGTTGACTTCCGGCAAATGTTGCAAGATAATCCCGGAATGCACCAGGGCAATGTTCAAATCATTCCGCTCGTTGCCTAACCGATCTCGTTGCTGGGAAATCGTTTGAATTTGCTCTCGGATTTCCGCCAGCAACTCGTTACTGGGTGATAAGTTATAAATGAGAATATCGCGCAACAATTGATTCAGTCGATCGATCAATTGAGCCTCTCTGACTGGATCGCTTTCACTCACGGCATTAGCAATAGCGATCGGTAAATAAGCCAGGGAGTTTCTGACAATCGCATTTTCGGTTTTAAAATCTTCTATATTTTGACTTTTTTCCTGAAACAGGTTTAAATAACTATCCAGAAAAAACGCCACCGTTTTGATATTTTTTTTCCTAAGACAAGGGGGAATTTGTTTTAAGCTATTAACGGTAATATCGTGTAAGCTTAAATAATAGACAATCAAATCATAATTTTTAAATCTACCAGTTCTTAACTGGAGAATACCTTCATTTATTCTAGCATCTAGTTCATTTAAATGCCGCAAATTGCTGACATAACTAGAGTGAATTTCAAAGTTTAGTTGAGTGGAGTGGAATAGCAAAAATAGAAACAGAATAAATCCCAAAATTGCGGCAATAACATTTAACAGAAAATTTTTCATAAAGGTTTCCCCTCATATTCTCCTGTTAGAGTGTTGAGAAACTGCACAATCAGTTGGATATGTTCCGATGAAATTGGGCGGAGTTGGTATTGGGCCATAATCACGATCGCTTCTTCTAAGCTGCCCGCAGAACCATCATGCAAATAAGGCTCCGTGAGAGTGACATTCCGCAAACTCGGTACTCTAAAAACATAGAGGTCTTTGGGATCGCCGGTGACATTAAATCTGCCTAAATCCGCTGGATTAATTTGCCCGCGATCCACAAAATAATTGCCTAAAATGCCAAATTTTTGAAATAAGTTTCCGCCGATATTCATACCTTGATGACAAGTGACACATCCATAAGTTTTAAAGATTTGATAGCCTTCTTTTTCCGCTTCAGTTAAGGCATCAGTATTTCCCCGTAAATAGCGATCGAACCGTGAATTAGGTGTATAGAGAGATTGTTCAAAAGTAGCGATCGCATCCCGAATATTTTCCTGAGTAATCCCATCGCTATAAGCTTGAGTAAATCCCCGGACGTACTTCGGGTCTTTTTTCACGTTTCCCAAAATTTCTGACCAATCACCTCCCATGATTTGGGGATCTAACAAATGAGCATCCAGTTGTTCTAATAAATCTTTATATTCCCCAGTCCAATGCTGCCTGAAGTTAAAACCACTATTAAACACGGTTAGGGTATTAGTTAAACTAATTTCACCGTTGACTCCCTGGGCTAAATCTTTACCATCCACTCCTCCAGTTTTCAGATTGTGGCAACTGACACAGGAAAATTGCCGATTTTTAGACAAAACCGGATCTTTAAATAGTTTTTCTCCTAATACAACTTTATGTTCATCCAAGTCTAGTTTCAGGGGAATCGGTTGAATCGGTTCATCACCGATCATTAAAGTTTCATAACTCAAAGAATTTTTGGGAACTTGCATTTGGGAGTGAAAATTCGGCCAAGCGATCGCCAACCCCGTCACTATGATTATTGTTACTAATAACAAAATAGTAACTATTGATTTATTTGAATTTAAATTGAGCATATACTAAATATAAATAATTTATTCTACCAGATTTATCCGAAATAAATTACCATAAATTCGCGGATTTACCGAGGGATATTTCTCCTTATTTTTACGGAGATTCGACTAGCCGATCTGAATAATTCTGGGGGATATAAGTTTACGGGCAGAAATAACCACAGACCCCATGAGAAAAATAACTGTCATTCCCGCCGATGGCGGCCTTCGCGGGGGTAAACTCCGACGGGAATCCAAAGATTTACGCAGGGGAAAGAAAAGTGCAATTAATTATGTTCACCTACTTATGTATGCAACCACATGGGGTAGTCTATGAGAGATCGCTCTTTCGGACTCCAGCCTGAAAACGAGAGCCAAATAATTACCCAGTGAGATTATGTTTTATCTAAAAAATAATCTCAGCAGGTCGCCGCGCCCCTACATCAAGTTAAACGCCCCGCCTTTTACCAACATATATAACGCTAACAAAACTAAGAAGAATTGAAACCAGCGATTAATCCTATTCGGGGCAATATTGGGCAATAACCAACTACCCAATTGCACCCCAATAATGCCCCCTGTGCCTAAACAAATCCCCGGAATCCATAACACATGACGATGCCAAGTATGTTGAATTAATCCAGAAGCAGCGATCGCCACCATTGCCCCTAAACTGGTGGGGGCGGCAGTTGTAATCGACTCTCCTAATAATAGGATTTGTAACGGCACCATCACAATGCCACCTCCAATCCCAAATATCCCAGACATTACCCCAGCGATCGCGCCAATTTGGGCAAATTTCCATCCTAGTAATTGGTGAGATAAAGTATTATTCAGATGGCTGGCATCGGCAGGATTATCTAATTCTTGGCTCAGATTTTCTCGCCAGTAAATTAGATAAATCGTCAATAATAATAAGCCGGAAAAAATCACAGCCAACCAGCGATCTGAAAGGCGATCGCCCAGCCACGCACCCACCTGAGCAGCGGGAATTCCCACCAAAGCAATTCGCCCACAAACAGGCAAATTTAATTCAGAAGTAAACCAGTTTCGCAAACTACCGGAAATTGCGGTAAGCAACACTCCGACTAAACTGGTTGCCGCTGCATTAATCACAGAAAATCCCCAAAAAGTTAGCGCTGGTACAATGATAAATCCTCCACCTACTCCAAAAATGCCTGAGAGAAAACCAGTCCCTATTCCTAATAAAAATAGCCAGAATAACATTGTTTGTTATTTGTTTGTTATCTTTTAATTGTACTTCTGGTAATCGCCCTTTGATAATTACAGCATTTTTCAGGTTTGTCAACTACAAATATCCCTAGGGGCGAAGCATTCCGGCAGATGCTTTTTGAGTTAAAAGCCAGAGATTATATGCGGTCATGCTTCGCCCCTACAAGCATCTTTGGTCTATTTAGTAGAAAAAGGCTGTAAAAAAAACGGTAGAAAAAAATCTACCGCTTATGAATATTACATCCGATCTAACACTTCAATTCCCAATAAATTTAAGCCTAATTTCAAAATCCGGGCAGTAAAATCACACAGGAGTAAACGAGAAGTGTGGAAGGGTTCCTCTGCTTGCAAAACCGGACAGCGATCGTAAAACTGATTGAACTTTTGGCTCAATTCAAATAAATATTGACAAAGCCGATTTGGTAATAACTCCGTTTCCACCGCCGCGATCGCCTCACTGAACAGCAGAATATGTTTTGCTAAAGCAATTTCCGTCTCTTCTTTAAGGAGAATTTGCTCACCCACCCCCAAATGTCCAAAATCAATATCACCTTTACGGCTAATTCCTTGAACTCGGACATAAGCATAAAGCATATAAGGGGCGGTATTCCCTTGCAAAGCCAGCATTTTATCGTAACTAAAAATATAGCTACTGGTGCGATTTTGGCTCAAGTCAGCATATTTCGCCGCACTCAAACCCACCACTTTTGCCACATGGTCAATAAATTCTGGAGTTTCTAACCGTCCCTCTACCTGAAGTCTCATTTCTAAATCAGCCTTAGCGCGGGCGATCGCCTCATCCAACAAATCCCGCAACCGCACAGTTTCCCCAGCGCGAGTTTTCAACTTCTTGCCATCTTCCCCTTGCACCAAACCAAAGGGAACATGAACCACCTCTACATCATCAGCAATCCAACCAGCGCGAGTTGCCACCTGGAACACTTGGGCAAAATGGGTAGACTGACCCAAATCCGTCACATAAATAATCCGTTTTGCCCCATCTTCCTTAATCCGATAGCGCAAAGCTGCCAAATCCGTAGTCGCGTAATTGTAGCCACCATTGGACTTTTGCACAATCAACGGCTGAGGGTTTCCTTCTTTATTCATAAACCCTTCTAAAAACACACATTGGGCCCCTTGGTCTTCTTGTAATAATCCCAAGTTATCCAAATCTGCCACCACTGCGGGCAAAAAAGGATTATAAAAAGACTCACCCCGTTCCGTCACCTTAATATCCAGCAAATCATAAATCACCTGAAACTCACGACGAGATTGATCGCATAACAACTTCCAAGCTTGAATGGTTTCTGGATCTCCTGCTTGCAGTTTCACCACCGCTTGCCGGGAAATCTCACAAAACATTTCATCTTCATCAAAGCGCTGTTTGGCTTTTTTGTAGAAAGCCACCAAATCGCCAATATCCAAAGCATCCGCTTTGGTCAAAGCTTCGGGATAAGCTTCGCGCAAATAGGTAATCAGCATCCCAAATTGGGTCCCCCAGTCACCCACATGATTCAGACGCAATACCTCGTGACCCCGAAATTCCAAAATTCGGGCAATACAATCGCCGATAATCGTCGATCGCAGATGTCCGACGTGCATTTCTTTAGCAATATTAGGGCTAGAAAAATCCACCACAATTTTTTGGGGACTGTCCACCCGGTCTACTCCCAATCGGGCAAAACCCACAATCGAACCAAGTTGGGCTTCCAGATAACTGGGTTTAATCATCAAATTAATAAAACCCGGCCCCGCTATTTCTGGGGCTTCGCAAATATCGCTCACATTTAAACGATCCACAATTTTCTGAGCAATATCGCGGGGCTTTTGCTTCAAGGGTTTCGCCAAAGACATAGCCACATTTGACTGGTAATCCCCAAATTTGGGATTACTCGCAGGAACTAACAGGGGGTCAGTTGCCGCTAATTCTTGCCCAAAAGCAGCGACTAAAGCCTGTAAAAATCGTTCTTTGAGGAGAATAATTGGAGTTTTCATAATAATGGGGCGAATAAACTATAGTTTTGTTCGATAGCAGCAGATAGTTTTGTTAGATATTGGTCTACCGATTCGCTGACACGATCGCTGCATGAATCGCGGATTTTCCTGTCCGCAGGCAATGATTGCCTCCTGACATCAAAGTTCGGTTTCCTAACCTGACTAACTAAGTTATCTATTATTCTATGATCCAATTTAGTAGATGCCTCGGATATTACTCATAAAATCCCCAAACCTGGGTTTATGAGTCAATGTCGATCCCTTCGCAATTCTGATTATTTTTGTCAACAAAACAGCCCATGACTCAAGACCTAGTTCTCATCGGTGGGGGACATAGCCACGCGATCGCCCTGAGAATGTGGGGCATGAACCCATTACCCGGAGTCCGCATCACTTTAATTAGCGATGTCACCCATACCCCATATTCGGGAATGCTTCCGGGTCATATTGCTGGGTTCTACAATTATGACCAAAGTCATATTGATTTAAGACCCTTAGCCAACTTTGCCGGGGCGCAATTTTACTGCGATCGCGCCGTGGGTTTAGACTTAGCCAACAACCGCGTAATTTGTGCCAACCGTCCCCCAGTTGCCTTCGATATTTTATCCATTGACATTGGCAGCACCCCGGCAACCCTCTCCGTACCCGGCGCCGCAGACTATGCCATTCCTGCCAAACCCGTCCCAAACTTATTGCACCATTGGCATCAACTAACTGAAGAATTGCAGGTAGGGTCAACCACCGCTACGGAAAAGTCCCTACAAATAGGCATTGTTGGGGGTGGCGCCGGAGGTGTGGAATTAGCCTTATCCATGTCTGCCCGTTTAAATCAAATTCTCCGTTCCCAAAATCGCCCAAATCCCCAAAATCCCCAAAATCGCCCAAATTGTCCAAATTTTCAGATTCATCTCTTCCAACGTAGCCCCGAAATCCTGCCCACTCATATCACTTATGTGCGAAATAAACTGCAAAAAATTCTCACTCAGCGCGGAATTAACTTAAACTTAAGTGAGTCAGTTATCCGCGTAGAATCTCACTCCCCTGCTGATGGCGGGCTCCCCTGCTCCCCTGCTCCCCTGCCCCTCCGCTCCTCTGCCCCATCGCCCGTCACCGTATATTGTCACTCTGGGTTAACCGTAGAATGCGATCGCCTCTTTTGGGTTACAGAAGCATCCGCCCCTAGCTGGTTGCGGGAAGCTGGTTTAAGTACCGATGCCGATGGCTTCATTAAAGTGAGAAATACCCTCCAGTCAATTTCTCACTCTCACATATTTGCCACTGGAGACATTGCCACCGCGATCGATCGCCCCCGTCCCAAAGCGGGAGTCTTTGCCGTCCGTCAGGGTAAACCTCTATATGAAAATTTGCGGCGAATTTTACAAGGTCAACCCCTCAAACCATTTAAACCGCAGAAAAATTTTCTCACTTTAATTGGTACAGGAGAAGGAAGTGCGATCGCTTCTCGTGGGGCTTTTGGTCTTGGGCCTTCTCCCCTGTTATGGCTTTGGAAAGATTGGATCGATCGCGAATTTATGGAAAAATTCCAAAATCTTCCCGATTAACCACCCTACACCCTACACCCTACATCCTACACCCTACACCGGGGCAGAGGAGCTTTCGGAGCAGGGGTGCAGGGGAGCTTTCGGAGCAGAGGAGCAGAGGAGCAGAGGAGCAGAGGAGCAGAGGAGAACAATTAACAATTAACAATTATCAATTAAATAGATTAATTATCAATTATCAATTGTTAATTGTTAATTATCAATTATCAATTAACAATTATCAATTATCAATTATCAATTATCAATTATCAATTATTCCCTACACCCTACACCCTACACCCCTTAACTGATAAGGGTTGCATCTAAAACGGAGAGGGGGGGATTCGAACCCCCGAAGGATGTGACACCTTAATGGATTTCGAGTCCACCGCATTCAACCGCTCTGCCACCTCTCCATATTTAATTATGCCTCATTTTAGGACATTTTGATCGTTTCAGAAAAAAGAATCCGATCCATCGGTATTTTCGATCGCCGAAACAAAGCCAGAATCAGGTTTCCACTGCAATGCCCCATCCCTTTCCGTAGAATAAATTGAGATATTGGCCTCAGTCAAGATAGCCGCCGTCTCTTCATCAATATTTTCCGAAGTCGCGATCGCCACCTCTGGGTTGAGTGCCATCAGTAAATCAGCTTTCAGGGGTTCTCCCGACCACCAGAGCACCTGTAAAGGTTTTCCCTGAGTTCCGGGTAACGACTTATGCTGTAACAACTGGTTTTGTTCTGACTGATTTCTTTCTTCCAGCCATAACCAAGTTCGATCGCCAATGGTCAATTCTACCAGCGCCGGTCGATCCTGGAGTAATTTTACCGATGTCGAACCTGCCGCAGGGAGAATTTCGCCTACGGGTAAAACTTGATAAGAGGCATTACGGTCTTGTACCACACTGGTCAACGTAGCGTTGAGCGTCCCGGTCGAAGCAAAATTTCTCACCCTCACCTGGTCCATAATCAAATACCAGCCACTTCTAGATCCAGGGCTACTGGTAGCAATGCCCCAATCGATTTGATTAATCGCCTGTTGTCGCAAAAACGGTAAAATTGTGTATCTAGCGGTATTTTGATCCCCACTATTAATTAACGTCACTTTACCTCGATCTTGAATCACCAGCACTGGCTGACCGTTGGTTTGCAAAGCTGTGACTTGAAGAACCGTGGTTTGACGATGCCAAACTGGGACTATGATTAAAGCGATCGCAAACAAAAAAGCCCACACCCAGCGGCGCCCCTTATGCCACCAAGGAACCGACCACAAAAAGATAATCAACCCATAAAGAATCAGCATTTGCACCAAGGAAAGCGTTCCGGTGGAAATTAAACTTCCCGGTAATCGGCTGAAAAATCGGACAATCAAAATCAGCAGTCCCACGGGATAATACAACAACCATGCGATCGCACTTCCAGCCAAAGGCCAAACTGCACCCAAAACCGCACTAATAAAACCACCCATTGTAATCCCAGCAATCAAGAAACTCGTGATGATATTCACCAAAATGCTATAAGTGGATATCTGGGAAAAAACATAAAGCAACAACGGCAAGACCCAAATCGTAGCTGCAATGGGAACCGCAATTAAAGAAGCGATCGCTGTTGGCAACCAATCCAACCGTTTCATCACCGCAGGGGATGTCACCAACAAACCCAAAGTCGCCAAAAAACTTAACTGAAAACCCAAATCCCAAATCCACAGGGGATTAATCAGCAGCAACACAAAAGCCGCCAACAGCAAACAGCCTAAAGGATTCACTCTCCGCTGCATCACCGGCGCCAACAACGCCCCAAAACCCATAAAAGCCGCTCGCCAAACCGAAGCCGAACCCCCGGTTAGACAGACATAAGCAATTAAAACCGTTGTCCCATTCCCCAACTTCAGGCGATCGGAAAAACGGCTGGTCAGAACTTGCACCAAACTCAAAATTATCGCAACGTGAAATCCTGAAGCCGCCAACACATGAGCCAAGCCCACCTGAATAAAATCATCGCGGATATCTAATGGTAAATCAACCGCTCGTCTGCCCAAAACCATTGCACTTACCAAAGGTCCGTGTGGCACTCCCAACCAACGCGCTTGAGACTTGACAATGCGGCGGCGGATTTGCCACAGTCCCCAACTTTCTTGCCCACCACTTTCTGATGCCGTAATATAACGTCCTGCCAAACCGGAAAAACAACCTTCTTTGGCTAAATAAGCTTTAAAATCAAAAGCCCCCGGATTCGCTGCCACTTGCGGTTCATATAATCGACCTGTCACTGTGAGCAGTTGTCCCGGATACCGCGCAGTTCCTTGCAATAGCGGAACTGTAACATATAACTTGCCGCTAACTTGGCAATCGTATTTGAATAACTTGGTTTCTGGTTCTTCTACAGAAACTTCCTCCTCAACCGAACAGTAGGAGTCCAGGTCAGAGTTTCGCTCATCCTTAGTCTCCTTTTCCGCCACAACGATTTGCAAATGAGTTGGTTTCAGCCACAACCGGACTTTTTCACTCCTAGTCAAGCCGTTTGTACTCAGAACTTTGCCGGACACCGTGGCTACTTGCTCTTGATTTTCTGGATTGACCAGGGATAAAAACTGACTAATATCATCAGGGCCGGGAGTTGGCGTTCGCCATTGCAAATAAAAACTAGCCAGCAATCCTATCGCTCCTGCCGTTAACCAAATTGCCGGTTTAAAATTATTTCTTAAGTTGCGGAAACGAACTGGCAGAGGGAGGGAAAGAATAGCAGCGATCGCCACCCCTAAACCCAGTACACCATAACCACCGTAAGGCACTGCGGTCATCAGCAAACCTAAGATATAAGCCAAACAAATAACAATTACACTGGCAGAAGTCATCAAGAATTGCTGCTTAATTTATTATAGAAAAACCTAATGTTAATCCCCGTAGGGTGGGCAAAATTTTGCCCACCCTTACTGTTTATAGAGTAGGGGAAGTTTACCCGATTATGCCCCGATTATATAGAAAAGCCCAGTTGTAATCCGAGGACTGCGTGTAAAAACATCACCACCAGCACTGCGGACTGCCCAAATAAGCGTGAGCAGTCCGCAGTGCTGCTTGATTACCCCCAAACTTAGTCGCAGAAATTAAACCATTCAGCGCCAACAAAATCAGCACCAGTGAACCCGTCCAGAAATGGTGGCTTTCCAACACATTATGGTGTTGCATCACCAGGGATAATAATCCTCCGGTATAACCTAAAGCCATAAACAGAAACATCAATGGAGCAATCTTGCTGGGCGATCGCTACGATTTTTAATCGCCGCATCCGGTTCCGTTTGCGTCAAGAGGCGCCCGCGCCATCCGGTTATCCCCGCAACACTCCCCATCACAACCACCACAATACCCATCATCAGCGGATGTCCCCAGTGGACAATAGGTTCAGGCATTTCCATCGCTCTAAATTGAGAGGCGATCGGTTCCAGCAACTCACTCAGATTCAAAATTTTACCTCCTTCCTAAATTTTGGGTGGGCATGGTTCCCCCATTGCCCCCACCTAAGTAATTTTATTCCCAAAAATCCTCAATTTCAGGCGGCAGACTTCTCATTAACTAAATCCACCCCTCCCAAAGGGAAACCCAACTGCTCCCGTTGCTCCAAATACAACTGAGCCACCCGACGGGCCAAATTACGAATCCGGGCAATATAACGAGTTCGTTCTGTCACCGAAATCACCCCTCTCGCATCCAAAAGATTAAAAGAGTGAGAACACTTCAGCACATAATCCAGACTTGGCAGCACCAGCCTTCGTTTGGTTAACTGTTCTGCTTCCTGCTCATACAAGCCAAACAGAGTAAACAGCAACTCTGGATTAGACGCCTCAAAATTATAAGTACATTGCTCAATCTCCCCTTGCAGGTGAACATCCCCATAACTCACCTGGTCATTCCAGCGGATTTTCGTAAAAGCCTCCACTTCCTGGAGATACATCGTCAACCGTTCCAATCCATAAGTAATCTCAATGCACACCGGACGGCAATCAATCCCCCCACATTGTTGGAAATAAGTAAATTGGGTAATTTCCATCCCATCCAGCCAAACTTCCCAGCCAACGCCCCAGGCGCCCAAAGTCGGCGACTCCCAATTATCTTCCACAAACCGAATATCGTGATCGTCAGGATTAATCCCCAAAGCTCTCAGGGAGTCCAAATAGATATCTTGGATATTATTCGGTGACGGCTTCACCAAAACTTGGTACTGATAATAGTGTTGGTAGCGATTCGGATTTTCCCCATAGCGGCCATCGGTCGGGCGGCGACAAGGCTCCACATAAGCCACCGACCAAGGTTCAGGCCCGATCGCCCTTAAAAATGTATGGGGACTCATAGTGCCCGCCCCCTTCTCCGTGTCATAGGGCTGGGCAATCAAACAACCGCGATCGGCCCAAAACTGATTTAACGTAGCGATCGTTGACTGAAAATTCATGGCGCAACTTTCCTCGATCTGGCAGAACATTTTTTATTTTCCCCTAAAACCGTCACCAGACAAGGGTTTTCGGGGATAAAAAAATTTTTTTCCAAAAAAGTTGGTTTTAGGGGTTGACAAACCAATTCAGGTTTGTTAGATTAGTAAAGTGCCTGAAGGACGAAACGCCCCACGGCACCCCGCACCTCGATAACTCAATAGTTTGAAAGCCTATCACATTTTGTTGGATCTCGTCAAGTTAATCCTTTTTTTCAC
>JAABRM010000017.1 GCA_011390955.1 Oscillatoriales cyanobacterium
GTCAGATCAATCGTCGGCAGTGGCGATATCTATAACAAAATTACAAGACCAGCTTAATGATTTACTCAAGCAACTATCGCCAGAACGATTACAAGTGCTAGTAGATTTTGCCGCTTATCTGGCTGATACAGAAAGCGAAACTGCAACCCAGGAACTCTTGGCAATTCCTGGATTGCTAGAACGAATTAAGCAAAATCAAGCAACTCCTAAAACCGATTACAAAAACTGGAGAAACATTCGCTCTGATGTATGAAGTTCTCCTCCATCCTGATGCTCAAAATGTTTATGCCAACGCTGACAAAGCCCTAGCTAAGAAGATTGCTCGATGTTTGCAGCAGCTAGAGCAAACTCCTCGATCTCATCCTAATATTAAAGCTCTCAAAGGAACTTTTGCGGGGTACTATCGCTATCGAATTGGAGATTACAGAGTCATCTATTCGGTAGAAGATGAAGTGGTTAGGGTGTTTGTCATCGCGATCGCCCATCGTAGTGAAGCCTACGAACCGTGAAATGCGATTCTCTAAAAAAAAGAGACATTTTCGTAAGAAAAACGTAGAATAGTTGTAGGGTGGGTTAGGCGGCCATAAATAATCGCAAAAAACCGTGATATTTAGAACCGCCGTAACCCACCATTATGCCCGGAATTGAGGCGCGATCGCTCTCTCAAAAATCGTCATCACTGCGATATATTTCAATTTTCTTAATGTTATCTCTAGATTAAATAGAACCGCAATAAATTAAAGCTTTTATTTATGGATATTTCAATAAATTCAGTTCAGAGATAAAGCGATAATCTCGTTGGTTTTTACTCAGTAGGGGAATTTGATTTTCAATCGCTGTGGCAGCGATCGAAGCGTCTGCTATCAATAACCCATGACTCAGATAGTAGCTACGCATTAATTCTTCTGCTTTGGTAGATATCTCACGGTTCAGTTGAAAAATCGAAAACTGTCTAAGGAATTTGTCCAAAGCTTCTAACTCTTGTTTATTGCGACAGCCAACAATTAACTCTAACTCAGTAATTATACTAATTGTTAGCAAAAATTTTTCTGATTCTTTAACCAGACGTTCTTTAGCAATTGAGTCGTTATTTGCCAAGTCAATCAAGAGATCGGTGTCGATCGAAATGGAGTTCATTTTACTGATGCCAATGTTGTTGTCGGATATTTCTCACCCATTGACTATTTGGGTATCTTGCCGATCGCTCCACATTCCAATAAAAGGTTGCTCCTCTAATTGCAGAGGATTAATCGGTGAGTTTTGCTCTGTTTCATAACGTTTTTTTAAGACTGCAACCAGATCGGCAATAATCTTTTGAGATTCTTCCGGGAGTTCTTGAATTTCTAGGAGCAGTTTCTCAGCAGAGGAAAAAGACATTTTTCGGCGGTAAGGCAGAATAGTTAATCCTATAATACCACAAAATATTCAAAAAGTCCAAAATTCAATTGTAGCGCAATTTGTAGGGTGGGTTAGGCGGTGACAATATGTAGTAAAAAACAGTGATATTTAGATCCGCCGTAACCCACCATTATGCCCGGAATTGAGGCGCAGGCGCAAGCCGAAGCGCCCCTACTCAAGAATAGTCATCACTGCGATATATTTCAATTTTCTTAATGTTATCTCTAGATTAAATAGAAACGGAAAAATAGGCGATCGCTCTCTCGCTAAAAAAAACCTGGAGTCAGAAACCGGGTTTCTTTTTCCTCAAAGGGCGATTCTCGCAACGGATCCGATCAAAGCGGAATCGCTCACCGGATAATTCATGCGATCGTTGCCAATAAAGCTGCATAAAATACTTGAAAGCTTTTTGAGCAATTATCTTGAGGATTCATATAAGGAGCAATATCTCTAGCAGCTTTAACTTTTTCTAACCCTCCTAAATGATAACCCGCTTTTTGTAGCACTCTTTCCAAAGCTTCCCATGTTCCTCCCTTAATGGCATCCGGGTCACGATATTGAGTTTTTTGTGTAATAGTTTTTGACACTTTAGGATATGCAGAAACTAGGGCATTCACATCCCCAAAAAACCATGCTTCTAATTCTTCAACCACAATGCGATTGATAATCTGAAATGATTGTTCTCCCTTCGCGGATGACTTCGTAATAAAGCCGCTCTCTATTGCCATCTTTTCTAAAGTTTCTTTCAACACTTTACAGTCTTGTCTATCTTCGTCCACGACGATCGCCAGCTTCCAATCATCAGGAATCCATTGCTTATATCCTTTCAATCGACTAGGTAATTTAGACAGCATATCTTCTTTACCGCGAAAAGCATGAATTTTAAAAGTAATGGATTCTGGCAATATTTTCAACAACAAGATATCTAAAGTTTCTTGTAGTGAAAGTTCTTCAACGATAAATTCTATATGCAAAAGCGATCGCTCCTCAAATCATTTCATCTGAAATAGCATAATTTGGATTTAGGGACACCTATCTAGGTGTACCATAATTTTTCAGGGGATTGCCGAATTCAAAAAAATCTTCCATCCATAAAGAACCTAACAATGCCCCGTTTTCCATAAACGCTTTAACTCCGCGCATATCAGCGGTGCGTTTACCCTGAGTATGGCCATTTTCATCGCGATAAAGTACCCACAATTCTTCTGGTTTGAGTCCATCAACAAAAAAAGGAGAATGAGTTGTCACCATCATTTGTGTATTTGCCGAAGCAGCGCGACATTCTTCCACCAGTTCTGGCAGTAAACGAGGATGCAGATGATTTTCTGGTTCTTCGATGCCAATCAGTTGCGGTGGATTTGGATCGTATAATACCGTGAGATAAGCTAACATTTTTAAAGTGCCATCGGAGGCAAACTTGGCTAAAATTGGCGTCGCAAAAGGAGCATCTTTAATTTGTAGCAGCAGTCGCCCATCTTGCATAATTGACGCTTCCACTTTTTCTAATCGAGGAATGCGATTTGATAGAGATTTGAGAATTTCTTCTAACCGTTGGGGATGTTGTTCTTTGAGATATTGAATTACATTGGGTAAATTATCCCCGGTCGGTGAAAGTCTTTCTTGCTCCCCCGCTTCGGCAACACTGCGAGTATTGTCTGCACTAAGGTAGGAAAGATACCAACCTGTAATAAAACGACGTAAGGCACTCACTCGCGGATGTTTGGCAAATTGTCCGAGAGTGCTGACTGCTAAAAATTCAGCGGATTCTAACTGTTCAAATATTCGTTCATCTTGTTCATCTGGACTATTTCCCGTAATCACTCTTCCCTCTCCTTCTTTGAAGTCTAAAAATTTAAACGGTTTTCCTCTTTGCTCTCGTCTCCATTGCAGCCATTCTTCTGCCACATAAGGCCCTCGCCGATTTTCAGCGATCGCCAAATGATAAGTAATTAGGGGAGATTTTGCCGTTTCTCGATATTTTAATTCAAAGACAATATTTCCTTCACTATCTCTGGTGCGTAATTCTCGGAATCTACCCCGGCGATCCCAGGCTTTTCTCAATCCATCAGTAAAGCATTCAGCTAAAAAAGCAAATACATCAAAAATGGTTGATTTTCCACTGCCATTCGCTCCTAAAAATACCGTTAGTGGAGTAATATTTTTAAATTCTATATCCCGTAAGGCTCGGTAATTTTGAACTCGCAGTGATTCTAGTCTAGGGATAGATTTTCTAGCCATATTTGGATTCCTGGTTTTTACTTGTTTTAACTTGTCTTAAGTTTAAGATTGGGTTAGCATATCATACCCGATCGCCCAAGTTTTTGTTTTTATCTTACCTCAGAAATCAGGCTGATTTGATTGTGGAGTCATTTTGCTCATGCGATCGCTCAAAAAACCTGGAGTCAGAAACCGGGTTTCTTTATACCATCTCAGTTTTAAGACAAAAATTGTCAGAGAAACCCGGTTTCTTTTTCCCATTTAATTTTTGTAGTTTGAAACTTATTTTGTTAAAATTTGTTCCAAATCTCTTACCAAAGGGGCGAGATCATTTTTCACTGTATCCCAAACAACATCCTCATCGACATTTAGATAGTCGTGAACCACTTTACTTCGCATTCCGACAATCGCTTTCCACGGAATTTCAGGATAAGCATCTCTAAAATTTGGTGAAACTCTTCGTGCTGCTTCACCAATTACTTGTAATAGATGAGTTAGCGCTAAACGTAATTGCTCATCATTATCAAAATCTTCTCGGCTTAATTCGGCAACAAAACCAATTGCTTTATTGGCAGTATCTATCATGTGTCCAATATAAACGCGGTCATTTTTTTGCGACATAACAAACCTCTGCTTCTGCTAAAATACGATCGCGAATCCGATGATTGAGAAATTTTGGTGTCACCAAATCGATGCGTCGCTGGTTAAATAAATTGGATAGTTCTGCTTCAATTTGGTATAACTTAAAAAATCCCGGAGTTAAGCCAGTTTCAAACTCAACTAAAATATCAATATCACTCTCTGGGGTGAAGTCATCCCGTAAAAACGAGCCAAATAAAGACAGCTTTTCGATATGCCAGCGCTGGCACAAATCGGCAATTTTATCGAAAGGAATTTCCAGACTTTTGAGATTCATTTCAATGTTCTCCTGATTCCCCAGTTAAAAGCAAAATTTAATTATTCGCCCAACTAAGAAAAATGCTTCGGATATCGATCTGCGACTCATTGACTATTTTGAAATCTAGTCAATCGTCTTGGTTTAACCTAATCATTTAACCTGTTAATGAAATTTAACATTCCGGATCAATACTCTAGATAAATACTCTAGATAAATATTCTAGATAAATATTCTAGATAAATATTCTAGCCCACATTACAGCGTTTTTCCGAGCGATCGATCCGCCCTGTAGGGGCGAAGCATTCCGGCCAATACTTCTAGTTAAACACAGGAATTTTTTACCGGAATGCTTCGCCCGAACCCAAGATTTAAGATAAAAAACAAAAAAATAGGGCAGGCATTTGCCTACCCTATTTTTATCGGGGGTTAAACTTAATTAACGCCAATCAACCACTTAAGAATTAGTAGTCGAAGTCACCGCCGCCCATGCCAGCGCCTGCGGCTGCGCCTTCCTTGGGTTCGGGCTTGTCAACCACGATGCACTCGGTGGTCAACACCATACCAGCGATGGAAGCAGCATTTTGCAGACCGGAACGAGTCACTTTCGCGGGGTCAACGATGCCAGCTTCAAACATATCGACGAATTCATCGGTAGCGGCATTGTAGCCCACGTTGAAGTCTTTTTCTTTGACGCGCTCGGCAATCACCGCACCGTTTTGACCGGCGTTTTCGGCGATCCGCTTCAGAGGAGCAGAGATGGCACGAGCCACAATCAAAGCACCAGTGAGGGCTTCAGCAGTCAGGTTGGCCTTGGCCCATTCTTCCAGTTGGGGAGCCAAGTGAGCCAGGGTGGTGCCACCACCAGGAACGATACCTTCTTCCACCGCAGCTTTGGTGGCGTTGATGGCGTCTTCTAAACGCAGCTTGCGGTCTTTCATTTCGGTTTCCGTCGCGGCACCGACTTTGATCACCGCTACGCCACCAGCGAGTTTGGCCAAACGCTCTTGCAGTTTTTCTTTGTCGTAGGAAGATTCGCTTTCTTCCATTTGACGGCGGATTTGCTCGCAACGAGTTTTGACCGCTACTTCGTTGCCTTCGGCGACGATGGTGGTGTTTTCTTTGGTTAGGGTGATGCGACGAGCGCGGCCCAACATATCCAGCTTGGTGCTTTCCAGCTTCAGACCGGCATCTTCGGTGATCAGTTGACCGCCAGTGAGCACGGCGATGTCTTCGAGCATGGCTTTGCGGCGATCGCCAAATCCAGGAGCCTTGACCGCAGCGACGTTCAGCACACCGCGCAGACGGTTGACCACCAGGGTAGCCAGGGCTTCTTTTTCGATATCTTCAGCGACAATCAGTAAGGGCTTGCCTTGGCGGGCAACTTGCTCCAGAACGGGAACTAAGTCTTGCACCAAGCTGATTTTCTTGTCGGTGATCAGCAGGAAAGGCTCATCGAGAACCGCTTCCATGCGCTCGGTGTCGGTGACAAAGTAGGGAGAGATGTAGCCTTTGTCAAAGCGCATCCCTTCGGTGATTTCCAGTTCGGTGGTCATGGATTTCCCTTCTTCTAAGGAAATCACGCCTTCTTTGCCGACTTTTTCCATCGCTTCGGCAATCATCAGACCGACTTCTTCGTCGTTACCAGCGGAGATGGTGCCGACTTGCGCGATCGCCTTGGAATCTTCGATTTGACGAGCGTGTTGAGCAATCTTTTCCACTAAGAATTGAGTGGCTTTGTCAATCCCCCGCTTGAGGGTAATGGGATTAGCTCCAGCGGCGACGTTACGCAGACCTTCTTTAACCATTGCGTGGGCCAAGACGGTGGCGGTGGTGGTGCCATCACCGGCAGAATCATTGGTTTTAGAAGCGGCTTGGCGAATCAGCGCCACCCCGGTATTTTCTACATGGTCTTCTAATTCAATTTCTTTGGCGATGGTGACACCATCATTGACGATTTGGGGAGCGCCAAATTTTTTCTCCAGCACCACGTTACGGCCTTTGGGACCGAGGGTGACTGCCACAGATTCTGCCAGGATGTCCATGCCTTTTTCTAGAGCACGACGAGCATTTTCGTTGTAGATGATACGCTTTGCCATAAGTGTTGATCCGTTTTTATGTGAGGTTTATTGGTGTTATGGTTTGAGGTCAGTCAATTGATATAGAGAATTGACTGGGTAGATAAAGATTTTTTAGATTAGCCAACAACTGCCAAAATGTCTTTTTCGGCCAGCAGGACATATTCTTCGTTACCCAACTTAATGTCGGTGCCTGCATATTTAGAGTAGAGAACTTTGTCACCAATTTTGACTTCCATTTCTTGACGAGA
Organism: Oscillatoriales cyanobacterium; assembly: GCA_011390955.1. Lineage (GTDB taxonomy): Bacteria > Cyanobacteriota > Cyanobacteriia > Cyanobacteriales > Laspinemataceae > Planktothricoides. Next base: position 6,840 of record JAABRM010000017.1, read on the forward strand.
ACCGTCGTCGTTGCGCTTACCTGCACCGACCGCCACGATTTCACCAACTTGGGGCTTTTCTTTGGCGTTGTCCGGGAGGTAGATACCACCAGAAGTTTTTTCCTCAGAAGGGCTGACTTTCAAAAATACGCGATCGCCCAGGGGTTTAACAGTTGAAACACTTAAAGATACAGCGGCCATACAAGCTCCTCGAAATGCAAAAAAAGAATATGAACTTTCAGCATCCAGTTGTTACAAGTCCAGGATTTGATCTTTGACCTAATGCAAACAACTGTTAGCTAGTTTTTTTCGGAGTTAGCACTCTCAACTCCTGAGTGCTAATTTAGCCGACAATCCCGCAAAAACGCAACAGATATACTTGTACGGGTTCCCGAACTTATGGGATGCGGGTTTTTCGAGAACCCGCACATTTTCCGATATTTGGTTAAAGGTTGGTAATATGTAATCCTTAAAAAGACGGACTTTTATGTTCAGGATCGGCTGTCGGCGATCGCCGTCTCATCCCAAGGCTGATTGCTGTTGCTACGTCCAAAATAGTCTTAATCGTCTTATAGTGAAACCAATAGTGAAACCAAACCTTAGAGTCGCCAAATCTTTGCCTAGGAATTAAACATCATTGTTATGACTGACTATCCCATTTCTGAAGCCAATTCTGATCCCAACGCACCGAACCCGGAATTGTCTAGTTCCGCAGAGGCGATTCCGCAAACTACTCCGACAGCGGTATCTCCACAAAATCTTTCCTTGGGCAACACCGATCTGACTCCCTTAGTCAACAGCGTCAACACTTTAGGGATCGACCAAATCCAACGACATATATTTATCTGTGCGGATCAAACCAAACCGAAGTGCTGTTCTAAAGAAGAGGGTTTAGCCGCTTGGGACTACTTAAAAGCCCGACTCAAAGAACTAAACTTGGATGAACCCACCCGTGGGTTGCCGGAAACGGAAGCGACGGGAGAATTTTCTCCTTATATTTTTCGCACAAAAGCCAACTGCTTACGAGTATGTTGCAATGGCCCGATTTTAGTGGTTTATCCTGATGGAGTTTGGTATCATTCTGCCACCCCTCCGGTAATTGAACGGATTATTCAAGAACATCTGATTGACAATCAAATCGTCAAAGAGTATTGCTTTCTGACTCATCCCTTACCAGAACCGCAATAGTCATCGGATCGAGGGATGCAGCGACCACTTCGGCGGAGATTCACCAGTCATATTGTGACCCAGAATCAGGCTGTCTCAAAAAAGCCCGGATCGTCATGGTGAATAAATCAGGAAATATTAATGGAATGCTCTAGGCAGCTTTGAAAAATTCCTCTATAATAAACACTTGAGCGATCGGCAATCACCGCGCAATATCTGTTTACCAGGGTGTCCGGGTTCTCCACCAGTGAATCGGTCATTGGCTGAGGGGCTTCAATTAACTCTGACCTGCCGAAATATTCTATCGGTAAATTTATGAGAGTTGATTAACTTTTCTATGTATTAAATTTTAATTTAGTGAGTAAAAAATGACTGAAATTACTGAGATAGAGCAAAAAAAACTGCTATTAATTGATGACGACCCGAACCTAATTCTATTGGTTCAGGATTATCTGGAATTTCGGGGTTATGCGGTGATCACCGCAGAAAATGGTCGCGAAGCTCTAGATATTCTGAAAGAAGAAATTCCCGATATGATTATTTGCGATGTGATGATGCCAGAGATGGATGGCTATACTTTTGTCAAGAATGTGAGGGAAAATCCACGCACGGAGTGGATTCCGGTTCTGTTTCTCTCGGCAAAAGGCCAAAGCCAAGACCGGGTAAAAGGCTTAAACACTGGGGCAGATGTTTATATGGTGAAACCTTTTGAACCGGAGGAACTGGTGGCCCAAGTTGAGTCAACCCTGAAACAAGCTTCCCGGTTGTTAGAACGTCCCATGAAGCGCAGCAGTCAAGATCCTAAATTGCTGGTTCCCGATACCGTTGAACTGACCCCGACGGAAGTCAAGGTGGTTCAATTGGTGGCTAGAGGGCTGTCTAATCGGGAAATTGCTGAGGTGATGAATGTGAGTCAGCGCACCATTGAAAGTCATGTTTCTAATATGCTGGCAAAAACGAGTTTACACAATCGGACAGAATTAGCTCGCTGGGCGATCGAAACTAAGAAGATTTAGGGGCTTGATTTTTTAGGCCGATCGCATCTCCATCGCATCTCCATCGCATCTACATCGCATTTACTCAGCCGGTTTTGGTCGCCACCTTGGGGGATGAGATGGCGATCGCTCCTCCTTGGTTTGATTGGCCGATCCATCGCATCTATCTATCGCATCGATAATATCGCATCTATATAGAGAGTGTTGCCCCATTCCCTCATATTTGCTTTGTCTGGGGATGCGGGGGCTGGCATCCGCTGACATTCCCGGAAAAAAATGCCAGAATCGTCGGTGAATCCATCCAGCATCTAAATTTAAAGCTAAAGTAAGTAACAGGGCATCAGATTAAGAACTGGGTAACTCACCATGTTACTCTGAGGTTAGTCTAATTTCCGATCGACCTCATGGCTCGATTTCATGGGAAAACCGTAGAGAAAATCATTTTTCTATGGCGATCGCTCGGAATTTTTTATTTTATCTATAATTATTACTGAATTTAACTATGAGAACAAAATATTTATAATCTGACTTTTTCCCGGCTAATTGTTAACGTTAATCTTAACCACAAATATGGTAAAGTGAATTATCATTTATCATTATTTGGGGCATTTAACTAAATAATTAAACATGAAAAGTCGCTCAATAAAAAGCGGCTAAACTAGGCTAAATTGCCTAAATTATCTTTAACTTCAGTCAATTAACCTCTGGCAAAATAAAGGGTACGATCCCCCCAACCCCCCTTCTTAAGGGGGGCTTTTCAGAATTTTGCCAGAAGTCTAATTAACCAAATTTTGTATTGTCATTGCTGAAAGCTAATCAGCGATATGTTGATAGCTGCTCCCATTCCGGCTTACAGACCGGAGCATAACCTTTAGCTGAAGGTGACTACGGAAAACCGGAGATAAATTGAGAATAGTTCCTAGGATAATCAGATTGTTACTGGCGAACTTTTCCCATGTATCCCTTTGATGTTTATACTAAGATTAGTGATTAATTAAAATAAAACCCAACCCGGAAAAAAAGTTTTAGCAAGTTGAAAAAACTCGCGATTCCGCGAAGCGGATCCCTTACGGGAATCGCTTTCATGCGGGCGGGCTGATGCCAAAAAAATTCTGGTGATTTGACCAACTACTGTTGGGAAAAAATCGCTCGATTGCTGGCAAGTAAATGACTAAAATTACTCAAGATTATTGGGTAATTTTATAGATATTTTTGCTTGGGCTATTGAGCAAATATTTCAAATCAAATTAATCAGAAAAAATTTTTGGGCTTAAATTATGCTATAATTAATCGCTAAGTTTAAATTATTTGATAGTAATTTTAGGTCTAACTTTCTATGAATTGTGTCGCTTTAAACCGTCTATCAATTTTTGTAGACGGTAACAATATGTTCTATGCTCAACAAAAAAACGGGTGGTTTTTCGATCCGAGAAGGGTTTTAGAATTTTTTACCACCAACGAACCCAATACTAAATTGATGAATGCTTTTTGGTACACGGGACTAAAAGACCAACAAGACCAACGGGGATTTCGCGATGCCCTGATTAGCTTAGGTTATACGGTCCGCACGAAACTCTTAAAAGAATACTACGATGATACCTCCGGTCGATATTCCCAAAAAGCTAATTTAGATATTGAAATTGTCGTGGATATGTTTAATACGGTGGATCAGTACGACCGGGTGATTCTCTTTAGTGGTGATGGAGATTTTGAACGGGCTATAGAACTTTTACGCTCGAAAAATACTCATATCACGGTAGTTTCTACGGAAGGAATGATTGCTAGAGAACTGAGAAATGCCACCGATCGCTATATTGACTTGAATGATATTCGCGACCATATTGAAAAAATTGACTATTAAACGGGGGAGCGATCGATATTATTTCTTTAGTAAGTATTTAAGCGGATGCTGAAACCCGTCAGGAATTCTTGATATTTCTGGCGGCGAATCCCTGGAAACCAAATTTTTTGACAATTATTGACATTTTGGCGGGCTATGATGCCTTCGATCGGCAAATGAGTCCAGTAAAAAGGAGACAATTCACTCCAAAACGCGCCAAAATAAAAGAAGAGAACGGATTAATTCAGGCTGAGTGACAACTATGAGCAACCAACCAGAACGGATTATTATTTTTGATACCACTCTCCGGGACGGAGAACAGTCTCCCGGCGCTAGTTTGAATCTGGAGGAAAAGCTGACGATCGCCCGTCAGTTAGCCAGACTTGGGGTGGATATTATTGAAGCGGGCTTTCCCTATGCCAGTCCTGGGGATTTTGAAGCGGTGCAAAAAATCGCTCAGGTGGTGGGAGTCGAAGGGGGGCCGACGATTTGCGGTTTGGCCCGCGCTACCCGTGCGGATATTGAAGCGGCAGCGAAAGCCTTGGCCCCAGCGGTCAACAAGCGGATTCATACGTTTATCGCCACTTCCGATATCCACATGGAGTATAAGCTGAAGAAAACTCGCCCTGAAGTGGTGGCGATCGCTTCAGAAATGGTGGCATTCGCCAAATCTTTCGTGGATGATGTGGAATTTTCCCCGGAAGACGCCGGACGGTCTGACCCAGAATTTCTTTATGAAGTCTTGACCGCCGCGATCGCTGCTGGGGCGACCACCCTCAATATCCCAGATACCGTCGGCTACACCACCCCCGCAGAATTTGGCAGACTCATTCGGGGCATCAAAGAAAATGTCCCCAACATCGACCAAGCCATTATTTCCGTACACGGTCACAATGACTTGGGGTTAGCGGTGGCCAACTTCCTCTCAGCGGTGGAAAATGGGGCGCGTCAACTGGAATGTACCATTAACGGCATTGGGGAACGGGCGGGAAATGCCGCCTTGGAAGAACTGGTGATGGCTTTGCACGTCCGCCGTCAGTATTACAACCCCTTCCTCGGTCGTCCCCCAGAGTCCGAAGCCCCATTGACCAATATTAATACCAAGGAAATTTACAAAACTTCCCGCTTGGTTTCCAACCTCACGGGAATGCTGGTTCAACCGAATAAAGCCATTGTCGGCGCCAATGCTTTTGCCCATGAGTCCGGCATTCACCAAGATGGGGTACTCAAGCATAAGCTCACTTATGAGATTATGGATGCTGAATCTATTGGCTTGACCGATAATCAAATTGTCCTCGGTAAACTCTCTGGTCGTCATGCCTTTTCCACTCGCTTGAAAGAGTTAGGCTTTGAGCTTTCCGAAACCGAACTGAATCAAGCATTTGTCAAGTTCAAGGAAGTGGCGGATAAGAAAAAAGAAGTCACGGAATGGGATCTCGAATCGATTGTTAATGCAGAAATTCAGCAACCCCCAGAACTTTTCCGTTTAGAGTTGGTGCAAGTTTCTTGTGGCGATCGTGGGCAACCCACCGCTACCGTCACCCTGCGGACTCCCACGGGAGAAGAATTGACTGATGCGGCGATCGGGACGGGGCCAGTGGATGCGGTTTATAAAGCGATTAACCGGGTGGTGAATGTGCCCAACCAGTTAATTGAGTTTTCGGTGCAGTCGGTGACTGCGGGCATTGATGCGTTAGGGGAAGTGACCATTCGCTTGAAACATGGCGATCGCATTTTCTCCGGTCATTCCGCCAATACCGATATTATTGTCGCCTCCGCTCATGCCTATATTAATGCCCTGAACCGGCTTTATGCATCATTGCAGAAAAACCCGGAACCGACCCCGGCAACCATGAGTCAAGTGTAATTGCCCTGGAAAAAATCCATCCGGTTTCTAGTTAGAAAAATTAACCATTAATTCAGGATTATTCGGTGGGCATTCGCTCACCTTTTTTTGCCTATAGCACTTGTCAGAGTTATGAATTACAAAAAAATCTGTCATTCCCGCGCAGGCGGGAATCCATAAAACCTCTGTACTTCATCGAGATAATCACCGCTATATCTGAAATGGCCGAGAATCAGTGGTCAATCTCCGGCAGAAGTCTTAAACTTAAACTAGAAATATTCCCTGGTGATTTTATAGCACTTGTCATAGTGATGAATTACAAAAAAACCTGTCATTCCCGCGCAGGCGGGAATCCATAAAACCTCTGTACTTCATCGAGATAATCACCGCTATATCTGAAATGGCCGAGAATCAGTGGTCAATCTCCGGCAGAAGTCTTAAACTTAAACTAGAAATATTCCCTGGTGATTTTATAGCACTTGTCATAGTGATGAATTACAAAAAAACCTGTCATTCCCGCGCAGGCGGGAATCCATAAAACCTCTGTACTTCATCGAGATAATCACCGCTATATTAGTGATATTATATCAAGTCCGTTTGATCGGTTACAAAAACAATCCTCTCTCATTAAGATGGATTCCCGCATTCGCGGGAATGACAGGGCTTTTTAGATAATCAGCATCCTCTCTCATTAAGATGGATTCCCGCATATAGCCCTTTGGGCATGGGCTTCGCAAGGACGCGGGAATGACAGGGCTTTTTAGATAATCAGCATCCTCTCTCATTAAGATGGATTCCCGCATATAGCCCTTTGGGCATGGGCTTCGCAAGGACGCGGGAATGACAGGGCTTTTTAGATAATCAGCATCCTCTCTCATTAAGATGGATTCCCGCATATAGCCCTTTGGGCATGGGCTTCGCAAGGACGCGGGAATGACAGGGCTTTTTAGATAATCAGCATCCTCTCTCATTAAGATGGATTCCCGCATATAGCCCTTTGGGCATGGGCTTCGCAAGGACGCGGGAATGACAGGGCTTTTTAGATAATCAGCATCCTCTCTCATTAAGATGGATTCCCGCATATAGCCCTTTGGGCATGGGCTTCGCCTAACGCGGGAATGACAGGGCTTTTTAGATCATCAGCTAATACACGGACTTGATTTTATTGCGGATTAAATCGGTAAGTCAATCGGTGAGTCAGTGAAATTAATCCGCCAAGAAAAAACAAGAACAGAAACATAACCGGAAAATAACCGGAATATAACAGGAAAAAAAATATGAATAATTTTTGTTTGCGGACGTTGCTGTTGAGTGCCGCCCTTCTAACTTCAGTTTCCGTCGGTTTTACCTGGGCCGTCAGCGAAGCTATGCCCAAAGTTATCGCTGCTGAGGGGCAAAAATCCGCTACCTCAGAGGTAAGTCAGGCACAAACCAATGTGGCTCAGATCGTCCAACCGAGTGATTGGGCTTATCAAGCCCTAAAATCTTTGAGCGATCGCTATGGTTGTCCAGTGGATCATCCCGATAGCATTCCCTTAGACAATCAAACTCCTTTAACTCGAAATCAATATATTCTCGCCCTACAAACTTGCTTGCCCACTATCTTAAATCACCCGGCAATTACCCCGGAAGATTTAACCACCTTAGAACAGTTACGCAAAGACTTTCCGGAAGCCTTTATCTCCGCTGAAGTTGCGCCACCGCCGCCTCCAGCACCCCAACCCAGCCTTACCCCTCGTCCGGTCGGTGGTGTCACCGCAGGTCAACCCCTACGACGGGACGGACCGCTATATGAGAGTGAGAGTAGTAGCAGCAATTATGGTGGGTTGGACAGTAGTTCCCGCAGTTTCCCAGGGGGACAGATTAACTCTCAACCGGAAACCTCGGAGGAATATAATCGTGAGGGATACAACCCGATTGATGAAAATCAATTTCTCCGAGCAATTAACAGTCCCTTGTCAACATTTGCCATTGATGTAGATGGAGCATCTTATACTAATGCTCGTCGGTTTATCAACAATAACCAATTGCCCCCGAAAGATGCGGTCAGAATTGAAGAATTCCTTAACTATTTTACTTACGATTATCCCGAACCTGAAGGCGATCGCCCGTTTTCTCTGACGACGGAAATTTCTCAAGCCCCTTGGAATCCTCAACATAAATTAGTTCAAATTGGACTCCAAGGAAAACGCCTTGAGGCGGAAAACTTACCCCCAAGTAATTTGGTATTTTTGCTGGATGTTTCCGGTTCGATGGATTCACCGGATAAATTACCTTTACTCAAATCAGCTTTACGGTTATTAGTCAACGAATTGAGGGAAACCGACCGAGTTTCTATTGTGGTTTATGCCGGTTCCGCTGGTTTAGTTTTGCCCCCAACTCCGGGAAGTCAAAAAGATAAAATATTAGATGCGATCGCCTCCCTAAATGCGGGCGGATCTACTGCCGGTGGGGAAGGAATTAAACTCGCTTATGAAGTCGCCCGACAAAACTTTATGCGATCGGGAAATAACCGAGTTATTCTCGCCACCGACGGCGATTTTAACGTCGGAATTTCCAGTGATGCGGAATTAATTCGCCTAATTGAAGACTATCGCGATCGCGACGTATTCTTAAGCGTCCTCGGATTTGGCACCGGCAACTTACAAGACGCCAAAATGGAACAACTGGCGAACCGGGGCAATGGCAACTATGCCTATATTGATAACATCTTAGAAGCCAAGAAAGTGCTAGTCAATGAAATTGGCGCCACCCTTTTAACCATTGCCAAAGATGTGAAAATCCAAGTAGAATTTAATCCGGCAAAAGTCCAAGCCTATCGTCTAATTGGTTATGAAAATCGCCTCTTACAAGCGGAAGATTTCAACAATGACAAAAAAGATGCCGGGGAACTCGGTGCCGGACATTCTGTGACAGCCTTATATGAAATTATTCCCGTTGGCGTCAACAGTTCCTTTGAATTACCGGAAGTCGATCCATTAAGATATCAGCCAAACACCGAGCAGTTTTCCGGCAATAATCCCGACGAATTAATGCTCATCAAGCTGCGCTATAAGCAACCAACCGGGGACACATCCCAACTAATTTCCCAGCCTTTACTTGACCGGGAAATATCCCTAGAAAACACCTCGAATAACTTCAGATTTGCCGCAGCAGTGGCGGAATTTGGCATGATTTTAAGAGAATCTAAATATCAAGGTTCCGCCAACTTGAATCAAGTGGTAAACTTAGCCCGTCAATCCCAAGGGCAAGATGTATCTGGCTATCGAGCAGAGTTTATCCGTTTGGTAGAAGCCTGCAAAACGCTCTTAAATTCTCCAGAAAATGACCGATAATTGTTGATTGTTGATTGTTGTTTGTTGATTGTTGATTGTTGATTGTTGTTTGGTGTTTGTTGTTTGTTGATTGTTGTTTGTTGTTTGGTGTTTGGTGTTTGGTGTTTTTTCTTTGGTATATAACAACAATTAACCAAAGAATCCCTACCCAACAACCAGCAACAATTAACCAACAACGAACAACCAACAACCAACAACCAACAACCAACAACCAACAACCAACAACAATTATCAATTATCAATTAATAAAATGCCGTACTCAAATCCACATCTTGAAGATTCGCCCCATCCAAATTCACCCATTGTAAATTAGCCTTCGTCAAATCTGCCTTTCTCAAATCGGCTTTACTTAAATTAGCCCCTCGGAGATCCGCTCTAGTCAAATCCACCCCTCGGAGATCCGCTTCACTTAAATTCACCTGATTTAAACTCGCACCTGTTAAATCGGCTTCCCGTAAATCTGCCAACCTTAAATTAGCGCCTCTCAGGTCAACTCTAGTCAAATCAACCCACCGCAAATCGGCTTGACTCAAATCAACCTGACTTAAATTTGCCCCAATTAAATCAGCCCAGCGGAGATCGGCATTTTTCAAATTTGCCTCTTCTAAACAAGCTTTTCTTAAATTCGCTTTCGTCAGATCCGCATCAAATAGCAAAATCTTCTTTAAATTGGCATTATTTAAATCCGCTCCCCGCAAATCAGCCCCATTCAAATCTACCCCAGCTAAGTTCACTTCTAATAAAGAAACATTTGGGCCAATTTTATAAGCGCCGAACAAGGCTAAATCGATCCCATCAGATACTTGTGTTTTGACGTCATAGACCGCCTTTTGCAGGTTAATTCCTTTCAGATTAGCCTCCCGCAAATCGGCGCCACTTAAGTTAGCTCGGAATAGATTCGCGGCTTCCAAATTGCAGGCAATTAATTTCGCGTGCCGCAAGTTAGCACCCCGCAAATCCGATCGCTTCAGGTTCACTTCACTTAAATCCACCCCACTTAAGTTAGCTTTTGGTAAGGAGATATTGGAGGTGATCCAATAAGCACCGGCTTTTTCCGGATCGAACCCTTCCGCAAAGCGCGTTCTCAGGTCGTAGATGGCTCGTTGTAAAATCGTGCCTCGCAGATCCGCCTCACTTAAGTCTGCGCCACTCAGATTGGCGCCGGTCAGATTGGCGCCACTCAGATTGGCACTAATTAAGGTCGCCGATCGCAAATTAGCCCCTCTGAGATCCGCATCACTTAGGTCTGCGCCTAAAAGCTTTGCGCCCCGCAAATTAGCATCACTTAAGTTCGAATCACTTAAGTAAGCCATATTCAAATTACATTCAGTCAAAATCGCACCACTCAAGTTAGCCCCCACCAAGTTGACGCCAATCATATCGGCGTAACTGATGCAGGCTTCACTTAAGTCAGCACCACTGAGATCGGCATCCCTAAGATATGCACCTCGGAGATAGGCTCCTCTGAGGTCTTCTTTTTTTAGGTCTGCCACTTCAAAGTGGATCGGTTTTAATTCGTTGCCAATTGGGTCTTTATTGGTCAAAATGCAACTAGAAACAATTTGTGACTATACTTTCTGATTCGCGGATCAATTCTATCACTGGTTTATTTTAAATTCACAATGATCTGTATTGGTGACATAATTAATTGCACTTTTCGTTCCCCGCCGATAGGCTTTGGATTACCGCACGGTTCGTGTAGGGGCGATTCGCGAATCGCCCCTACAATTTAATGGGGTCTGTGATGCATTTATTTTTGCTCGTAAACTTATAGCAATTGTCATATTTATGAAGTACAAAAAAACCTGTCATTCCCGCGCAGGCGGGAATCCAGAAAACATCTGTACTTCATTCGGACAATAAACACTATATGTATTGGTGACATAATAGCAATTTTTTCCCTCTGACGCAGATTTCCGGCAAAAGTTAAGCCCTGCTGGTTGAAAGATTAGACAACAGTGCAAACGGGACTGCGCCGATCGCCGCAACCCCCCTGAAAAGCGCCAATGGGATTTTTATAATGAAAGCCAGAAATTAAACCATTATCGGTTTAATTTCTGGCTTCAAGATAGTTACTCAAATTATACAATGGCTTATATTTTGCGGCTTTACCATCAGCAATGAGTCAAAAAATCGATTTTTTCGCAGTTGTTGCGGTTTTTCAGGTTGAGAATTTGCGGTAAAATTTTCCTAGGGCTTCGGTGAGTCTTGTCCCCAGATTTTTTTGGGCAATATTCTGGGTTTTTGCCAGAGGTTTGGGTTCATTCAGATATCGGTAATGTTCCCAAATTTCCCAGTACGGACATCCCGGTTCAATTCTAATTCCTGCCCAATGGAGATACTGCAATGGTTGACCCAGTTTAGGGTCAATAAGTTGATTTTCTTGCCGTTGAAAATGGGGACTACCTGCCCAACTTCCGGGGGCACCTCCAGGACGCCGTACCAGATTAAACCGCCGTTTAACCCGCTTTAAAATCATGTAATTGATAATCGGTTGATCGGATGTTTTTTGGGAAAAGTCAAAATATTCGGGATGGGCAGCACATTCTTGAAAGGTTGCGGTTAAATCCTCTGCTGTAATTAAGGATTTTTTGGCCGCCCACCAGCCGCAATTAAACATATCTTGTAAGTCAGTTTCGGTAAAGACCCGATTTTGAATCACTGCCGGGGTAAATACATTGACAATTCCGCCTAAATGTTGATAGTCACAGCAGAGAAAGTCATAGTCAGATAAATAATTTAAGTTATCAATGATTTTTTCAAATACGACAATATCGGTATCGAGGTATAAAAACTCGTCAAATGGCCCAAACCAACAAGCTTGTTTTCTGAATTGATTCGGTCTGGCAAAGAAATTTGTGCCGAAAATTTGTTGTAATTCTTTCGATAGGCGATCGATAAAGGCTAAATCCGGGTAAATTTCCACCCCATAGTCTTGTTGCAAACCTGCTGCTACGGTTTGATAATTATCATCGTAAGGAATTAGCATAATTGGGGTTTGCTTATCATAAGTGCGGATACTATTCAATAAGGCGATCGCCTGATCCATTACTTTGTCATTTGCTGTAATATAAATGCCACGATTCATTGATAAATCCTCATTATTTTTTATTTTTTGTCAAGATTTATTGGAAACAGTCAACCAGGAAATAAAGAATCCCTGACCAACAACCAATAACCCCCCCAACCCCCATTCAAAGGGGGCAACAACGAATAACCAACAGGCATAATCCCTACCCACCAACAACTAACAACCCCTTTATATTACCCTAAAATATATATTTGTCGGGTGGGCAAATTCGGCGATCGCGGTAATTTTATCGATCGATCGGGGCATTTGCCCACCCGACAATATCACGATAAAATATCGTCTAAAGCTTGGCTAGGGTTGGGCCGGCTGGGTGGGGGCAAAGAAACCGGGTTTCTGTGAGAGCATCCCACAGATAACTGTGATATGGGAAAAAAACCCGGTTTCTAGCTTGGCAGGGGATTGTAGGGGCGAAGCATATAGCCTACCCTATCCTACGGGAAGGCGTTCCGCCTACGGGAAGCCGCTTCACGTCTACGGTATGGCGAAAGCTTACCGGGCAAGGAGTCTTTCGGAAAAAACCACAAATTTATTACCCTCATACTTCGCCCCTACAGGTATTTTTGGTTGATTCAATAGAAAATTGCTGTAGGATGATTCGGAGACGGCAATGCGGTGTACTCAAACAATGCGGTGTCCTAAAACAATCCCTTGTCCTAAATATGAAAAGGTAGGGGCGATCGCATATTTTTATCGAGAATTAATCGGTGCGTTACGACCCGATTAAAGGTTAAATTTATTTGGCAAAAATAGTCGCGGTTCTAACACACCCTACGCATATTGTACCCAGATGATGAAGGTGCGTTACGACCCGATTAAAGGTTAAATTTATTTGGCAAAAATAGTTGCGGGTCTAACACACCCTACATAAGTTATACTCAGATGATGAAGGTGCGTTACGACCCGATTAAAGGTTAAATTTATTTGGCAAAAATAGTTGCGGGTCTAACACACCCTACGCATATTGTACCCAGATGATGAAGGTGCGTTACGACCCGATTAAAGGTTAAATTTATTTGGCAAAAATAGTCGCGGGTCTAACACACCCTACATAAGTTATGAATTTGATTCGAGCGGAGCGATCGCATATTTTTATTGGGGATTAATCGGTGCGTTACGACCCGATTAAAGGTTAAATTTATTTGGCAAAAATAGTCGCGGGTCTAACACACCCTACGCATATTGTACCCAGATGATGAAGGTGCGTTACGACCCGATTAAAGGTTAAATTTATTTGGCAAAAATAGTCGCGGGTCTAACGCACCCTACGCATATTATTCCCAGATAATAAAGGTGCGTTACGACCCGATTAAAGGTTAAATTTATTTAGCATAAATAGTCGCGGGTCTAACGCACCCTACATAAGTTATACTCAGATGATGAAGGTGCGTTACGACCCGATTAAAGGTTAAATTTATGTAGCATAAATAGTCGCGGGTCTAACGCACCCTACGCATATTATAATACAGGTATTTGTGGTTTATTCAACATAAAATTTCTGGCTGAAGATGAATCCAATTAAATTACATGATTTAGTGGCAATTACAGAAAATATTAAAACCCAGCGGTTTATGAATCCAGAAGAAATTATCTTACCCAGAGGGCAAGTGGGCACAGTTGTGGAAGAATATAATAATGGCACTGCTTTTGAAGTGGAATTTTCCGATGTGAATGGTCAAACTTATGCGTTAGTTTCTTTGACTGCCGAACAAGTTATGTTACTTTATCCAGATTCGTCTAATCTTATTTTGACTTATTAAGCAGAAACCCGGTTTCTTGGTTTGGGTGGGGGCAAAGAAACCGGGTTTCTGTTTGGCATCCCACAGATAATTTTGATATGTGGAAAAGAAACCCGGTTTCTAGGTTTATGAAAAGGTAGGAGTAATCGGTTCATTCCATATATTCTTTCATGTCTTCAAGGGGTTCATCAAAGTCATCAGGCAGTGGTAAAACAAACATTCCTTGCATAGTTCCGGCAACACGACGCTTTTTTGGCGGCGGTTCTTGAACCGATGTTTCCGCGTGTTTCTCTATCAAAAACTCAATATAATGAAGCACTTATGACTGAAGGGAATCAGGGAGTTTGGCTAATTTTTCTAACAGAACTGGCTGGATCATAGTTTCTGCTCGCGATCGCAAACTATCACTTCTATTAAAACAGCGATCGGCCAATTTTGTCAACATTAGCCATGATTTTTTTATGGTGCCTAGCTTAATTATTCGATAATTGTAAACCTGTAGGGACACGGCATTGCCGTGTCCTCAAACAATGCCGTGTCCTAAATATGAAAAATTAAGAGCGATCGCATATTTTTATCGAGGATTAATCGGTGCGTTACGACCCGATTAAAGGTTAAATTTATCTGAGTCAGAAATTGACAAGATTGTTATAGAACAAGCTGAGGATGACTCAGCATGGGACGACCCCATAGAAGTGAGAAAAAAATCCCCAAGTATCTTTGCCGGTGGAACTGGCAGCTAGGGCTGCTTTTTTTGCTAAGGTGCATCGAGAACCCGCGTTAGAAACTTGGATAACTCGCATTATTCGGGAGCGAATTGAACTGGAAGAAGCCGCTTTTTTAGAGATGAAACGATTGATGAGTCGTTGACGATAGATGTTTGTTTTCTTAAGTTTTATTAGAACGGCGCTTCTCGAATAATCTCTCCCATAGTTTAATAATTCCCCAAATAATTAAGGCAAAAATTAAGGTTGAACCGAGACTCATTGTGGTGGAAATTGCCGGGGTTAACCACGGGTCTTTGATGCCTAATTCCGATAAATAAGGACTGAGAGGATGTTTAGTTGCATCATTTTCTTGGTTCGCGGCAACGGTGGGGACAACGACTATGGGAAATTGAGCAGAAATCGAGGCAACAATTGAACCGGCAGCGAGTCCAATGCCCCAAATCGCTACACTATTTTGAAAGGTGCGATCGCGCTCTGTTCGCTCTAATTCTACTGAAGTTCTAATGGTTTCAATGAGAATTTCTAAGCTGTTTAAACCGCTTCTAAAAAATTTACTTTCTTTTTCTAATTGTCGGAGATATTTCTGCTTGACTTGCTGGCTGAATTTTTGCAGGATATAGCAATTATCACCGTTCTGATGTACAAGTAAAAAATTGTCATTCCCGCGAAGGCGGGAATCCATACAACAACTTATGTACCTCATAAGTAAGAGAAACGCCATATCTGGATTGTTTGATTTGTTTAAATCTGCGATCGCTCCCCCCAACTCCCCTTGAACAGGGGGGCTTAAGGATAAGCGATCGCTGAGTTCCTGAGAACGCATCTGATAATTTTCTAAGTTAATCCAAATCGTATCAGTAAAGTCCTCCAGATAAGCCAAATCGATCGCATAATCAGAGAAGATTTTTCTAGCTTGGGCTAAAATTGAATCCAGTTGTTTAAGGGTTTTTTTCTGGGGGGGCTGGCGGAGTTGTTTAATGGTATCTTCAATGGTGATATAATCAAATTTTAAACATTGTTTAAGCCAGCGAGTTTGACTGTAAGCCCAGAGGATTTTTGCCCGGTAGCCAAACAACCGCATCCATTCATAGTTTAACAGTTCTGAGACTTTTTTGGCTAACTCCGCGTTAGGATATAGGATAATCATAACGTGGTGACTATTTTGCCCGGTTTCGGGAAAGGTGCGATCGCCCACTTTTGAGGTTTTTTTTGATTGGTTTGGCATCTCGTGATTTTCTTCCAGCAATATCTCGAAATGGCTTAATTCAAAAATAGTCGCACCGGCAAAAGTGCCTTGACCTTGCAAATCATTTTGCCAGTTACAATCGGGCAATAGACTATGATAACATATTTTGGCAATATCTTCGGTATTTTGGGTTTTGGGGTCAGCGATTTGTCCGTAAATTACCCAACTTTTCCCCAGGGTGGGACGAGTTCCTTGGAGTCGGCGATCGATTTCCGATTTAATATCTTTAATGCACTTAGCCGGTTGGGCATTTTGTTGCTGGTTAATCGAACAATCTAACAATAAACCATAAGTATCTCCTTGGCGGACTGGATAGTAAAATCCTTGATATGGGTCAGTATTGCCGCCAAATGGATAAATTTGTTGTTCGCCAAAGAGTTCCACATATTCCGCTTCAAATTTACAGTCTGCCGCTAAATCACCGTGCATTTCTTTGGTTTCTTTGGGCAGCTTGCTCAGAAACGTCAATCTATTGGCTTCAATTTCTGCGGGATTTTGTCCTAAGCCGTCCCGTAAGTCGTAGAGAAATAAATCGACCGTGGGATAGATGATATCGCTCATTGATAATTGATGATAGAATTTCTTTTATTAGCGAGGGTTAAAATGGATTCCCGTCTGCACGGGAATGACAGCTTAATATTACTGTACCTCTTATAAGAATTGCTATATATGGATTCGGTGCCTGACGCGGGAATGACAACTTTAAACCTATAATTAATTCGCTCCGGTCCCCCCCTTTCCAAGGGGGGTTAGGGGGGATTATTCATTAAAACATCGGCGTTTATATGGATTCCCGTATGCACGGGAATGACAGCTTAATATTACTGTACCTCTTATAAGAATTGCTATATATGGATTCGGTGCCTGACGCGGGAATGACAACTTTAAACCTATAATTAATTCGCTCCGGTCCCCCCCTTTCCAAGGGGGGTTAGGGGGGATTATTCATTAAAACATCGGCGTTTGCGGCATTTCCCAATAGTCTTGGAGAAACTTGAGTTTTTTGGCCTTTTTGTCTGGTCGATCGCTCGTGGCAACGATGCGCGTTAAATTGGGAATTTCCTGACTTTCTACTTGGGGTTTGCCACCAAAGTAGCCACGGGAGATTTCGGTGACTTCTAATTCTTCCAGTAGTCGGTCTTCCGATGGCCAAAGTTGTTGGATTTGCTCCCAACTCAGCGGGGCTAATTTGCTGGTTGCTTTGTCGTATAATTCTTTCCAAGTCGAGTTGTTATCCAGAAGTTGATTAATTTCTGTGGCAATTTCTGACCAGGGGGTGAGGTCATCTTGTAACAGGTCGCCGACTTCTTCCAAGGCACAGATTTCATCAGCAGTTAGGTCAAGGGAAAGTTGATTCAGGCTGAGTAAAAGTGCCAGTAAAGTTTTGTGAGCGTTTAAGTCCATGATTGGAGAAAAAAGATAGAATAGGGATACATATATATAGAATGGTATCTCAGATGATAGCGAAAAATTGCAGGACACGGCAATGCAAAGACACGGCATTGAGGACACGGCAATCCTAGGACACGGCAATGCCGTGTCCCTACGGCGCCATCATCCCTGTAGGGACACGGCATTGCCGTGTCCCTCCGATCGATAATATAAATAACCAATCAATAACCAATCAATTAGCGAAAGATTACAGGATAAAAAACTTTACCGATACCTGAGACCATGAAACGAGCTTTAGTAGTTGGGATTAACTGTTATCGTAGTGAAGAGTTGGCAAATCTCAGAACTCCAGCCAACGATGCCAATGCCATCGCCCAACGACTGCGAGAAATTGGCTTTGATGATATCAGAGGGTTGCCTTCGGTAGCCCATCCCCCCCTTTCTAAGGGGGGGCTAGGGGGGGATTGGGAAACCGGGCAGGTCGATCCAGAACCAGAAGAAAATTTGCTCCATAATGAGTTAGAAGCAGCGATCGACTGGTTATTTGCGATCGAGGATAATGGCAACATCCCGGAAACTGCCTTACTATTTTTTGCCGGACATGGGTTGCGATATGTGAAAGGTCGCCGCAGCGAGGGATTTTTAGCCACCAGTCGCGCCAACCCCACTGCTGCCAACACTGAGAAATGGGGTGTTTCCTTCGTTAAATTACGACAAATTTTAGAATGTAGTCCGGTCAAGCAGCAAATTGTGATTCTGGACTGCTGCCATTCCGGGGAAGTATTCAATTATAAGGAAGCGTATCAAGAAGTCGATCCGGGCAAGTCGGACATTGTAACCCGCTGTTTGATGTCCGCTTGTGGGGCTTCTCAAGCGGCTTTTGAACCGAGGGAAGGAGAACATAGCTACTTTACCGAGACATTGTTGCAAGGGTTGCAGCAACCAGGACTGGTGAGCACCATTACTTTATCGGCTTATGTGCGAGAAAATTTTAAGCACAAATTACCGGCTGCTGTGCGAAATCAGCATCACCCAGATAATCAGCAAGATAGTCACCAAGACCCGGACTGTAGAAACCGAAACGGCGAGATTATTCTGATTGACCCGGAAGTAGAACCGATAAAATATCAAGAAATTGTCGAAGGGCCATGTCCTTATAAAGGGTTGGCGGCATTTCAAGAGGAGGATGCCCCCTATTTCTTTGGTCGCAGCAACCTGACGCAAGAGTTAGTTAATCTGATCCATGACAGCAGCTTTTTGGCAGTGTTGGGGATTTCCGGCAGTGGCAAATCTTCGGTAGTCCGGGCTGGGTTAATTCCCGAATTAAAACAAGGCAGCACTTTTTCCGAGACCAGGGAATGGAAAATTTATCAGCCATTTAAACCGGGAGACGACCCTCTGGCCAATTTAGCGCGGGTTTTGGCCGATGAGAATCTGTCAATGGAACAAGTTAACGCCGAACTTGCCCAAGGTGCCCCAGGGTTGCAACGGCTGATTTCTCAGGTAAATGCTTCTGGGGATGTGTCGGGGGTGGTGTTGGTGGTGGATCAATTCGAGCAAATTTTTACCCAATGTCGAGATAAAGACAAGCAACGGCAGTTTCTCGATTGTATCCTAGGCGCGATCGCGACTTTAAACCAAAACCCCGTAGGGACACGGCAATGCCGTGTCCTCCCCTCCGACCGGGCGATCGCACATAATGATTCACCACCCGATAATGATTCACCACCCGATAATGACTCGCAACAAAACCATAATTTAGGACACGGCATTGCCGTGTCCCTACGGGTGCCGATCGCACATAATGATTCACCACCCGATAATGATTCACCATCCGATAACGACTCGCAACAAAACCATAATTTAGGACACGGCAATGCCGTGTCCCTACGGATGCCGATCGCACATAATGATTCACCACCGGATAATGATTCACCACCGGATAATGATTCACCACCCGATAACGATTCGCAACAAAACCATAATTTAGGACACGGCAATGCCGTGTCCCTACGGGTGCCGATCGCACATAATGATTCACCACCGGATAATGATTCACCACCCGATAACGATTCGCAACAAAACCATAATTTAGGACACGGCAATGCCGTGTCCCTACGGGTGCCGATCGCACATAATGATCCACCACCGGATAATGATTCACCACCGGATAATGATTCACCACCCGATAACGATTCGCAACAAAACCATAATTTAGGACACGGCAATGCCTTGTCCCTCCGAGTAGTCATCACCATGCGGGCGGATTTTTTGGGCAAATGTGCCGAATATCCCCAACTGGCGAAACGGATTGAAAGCAATAATAAAATTGTGGGGCAAATGGAGGAAACCGAATTACGAGAGGCGATCGGCAAACCCGCCCAAAAAGTCAACTGGAACATCCCCCCAGACCTGGAAACCCTCATGGTTGCAGACGTTCAGAAGTCCCCCGGCAGTTTGCCCCTATTGCAAGACATCCTCCAACAACTCTGGGAACGACGCAGCCAACGGTTGACCGTCCAAACCTATCAAGACATGGGCGGCGTCCAAAAAGCCCTACAAAATCGAGCCAATAAACTCTATCAGTCCCTTACCGACGAACAACAGACCATTGCCAAGAGCATCTTCCTCGAACTCACCCAACTGGTAGAAAGCACCACACCCACCGCCCGACAAGTCCGCAAATCCCAATTAACCGACCTACCCCCCTCCCCCAAACAGGTGGAAACCGTCCTCGACCAATTAGAAGCAGGGCGGTTAATCGTCACCCGGGAACTGCAAGCGAGAGGGAACAAAGCGGATAAAATCACCGTAGTGGATGTCGCCCACGAATCCCTGATGAGTAACTGGGAGCAATTAAAACAGTGGGTCAACGAAAACCCCGAAGTCAAGCGCCAAAGAGACGAAATCCAAGCCAAAGCCCAAGACTGGGAAGACAAAGGCAAACGCCGCGAGGGATTGCTCAGGGGATTAGATTTAGTCGAGGTCGAGGTATTTGAGCGAAATCATGGCGATACCTTTCCCCTGTCTGGATTGGCGCGAGAGTTTGTGCGAGAGAGTCGAGAAGAGAGCGATCGGCTGGAAAAAGAAGAGGAAGAACGACAACAGCGCGAACTAAATTTAATTAAAGAAACCCTAGAGCAAGAAAAGAAAGCTACCGAACAAGAAATAAAAGCCCGGAAAGCCGCACAAAGCCGGACAGCCGTTGCTCTGGTTTCCACATTAGTCGTCGGTGTGGTAGCAATTTTTGCCACTGTTCAACGGGTAGAAGCCCAAAGACAAGCCACCATTGCCAGCTTAGGAGAAAAAGCCGCTAGGGTGAAGAATTTGTTAACCAGTGCTGACCCGGTAGATGGCTTAATCCTGGCAATCCAGGCAACGGGAGAGAGTCAAGACAAACTGGGACAGGTTCTCACTCCCGTTCAAAGTAGCTTACTCGATAGCCTTCAAACCGCCCGAGAACAAAATCGCTTGCGCCGCCATTCGGGTTCGGTCAGAGCCGTCGCCATCAGCGCCGATGGTCAGGCGATTGTCACTGGCAGTTCAGACAACACCCTGCGCTTGTGGACCCGTCAGGGGGAACTAATCCGGGAACTGCACGGCCATCAGGGTACGGTCTCAGCCGTGGCCATCAGCGCCGATGGGGAGACGATTGTCAGTGGCAGTTTGGACAACACCGTGCGTCTGTGGAACCGCCAGGGGGAACAAATTGGGGTACTGCGCGGCCATCAGGATTGGGTCCATGCCGTGGCCATCAGCCTGGATGGGCAGACCATTGTCAGTGGTAGTAAGGATAACATCGTGCGCTTGTGGAACCGCCAGGGGGAACTAATTCGGGAACTGCGCGGCCATCAGGATGCGGTCTGGGCCGTGACCATCAGCCCGGATGGTGAGACGATTGTCAGTGGCAGTTTGGACAACACCGTGCGCTTGTGGAACCGCCAGGGGGAACTAATTCGGGAACTGCGCGGCCATCAGGGTGATGTGAATGCCGTATCCATCAGTGCCGATGGGGAGACGATTGTCAGTGGCAGTGGGGACAAGACCATGCGTTTGTGGAACCGCCAGGAGGAACAGATTGGGGTACTGCGCGGCCATCAGAGTGATGTAAATGCCGTATCCATAAGTGCCGATGGGGAGACGATTGTCAGTGGCAGTGGGGACAAGACTATGCGTTTGTGGAACCGTCAGGGGGAACAGATTGGGGTACTGCGCGGCCATCAGGATTGGGTTAGTACCATCGCTATCAGTCCGGATGGGGAGACCATTATCAGTGGGAGTGAATCTTTCACTTCGGACAACACCCTGCCCTTGTGGAACCGCCAGGGGGAACAGATTGGGGTACTGCGCGGCCATCAGAGTGCGATCACAGCAGTCGCCATCAGCGTCGATGGACAGACGATTGTCAGCGGCAGTTCGGACAACACCGTGCGCTTGTGGAACCGCCAGGAGGAAGAGATTGGGGTGCTGCGTGGCCATCAGGGTGTGGTCAATGCTGTGGCCATCAGCGTCGATGGACAGACGATTGTCAGCGGCAGTTCGGACAACACCGTGCGCTTGTGGAATCGTCAGGAGGAACAGATTGGGGTGCTGCGTGGCCATCAGGGTGTGGTCAATGCTGTGGCCATCAGCGTCGATGGACAGACGATTGTCAGCGGCAGTTCGGACAACACCGTGCGCTTGTGGAACCGCCAGGGGGAACAAATTGGGGTACTGCGCGGCCATCAGTATTCGGTCAATGCCGTGACCGTCAGCCCGGATGGTGAGATGATTGTCAGTGGCAGTGATGACAACACCGTGCGCTTGTGGAACCGCCAGGGGGAACAAATTGGGGTACTGCGCGGCCATCAGGATTGGGTAAATGCCGTGGCCATCAGCCCGGATGGGGAGAGCATTGTCAGTGGCAGTAGGGACAACACTGTGCGCTTATGGCCTATGGGTTGGAAAAATTGGCTGCAAATGGGCTGCAATCAGTTACAGTATCATCCGGTACTGGTAGCCCCAGAAACCGATGTTGCCCGCGAAGCAGGCGAAACCTGTCAAAAATATGTCTGGACTCCCACCGAGTCGGCACAGTTTCTCGTCCGGCAAGGCAAGGCTTTAGCCCGTGAGGGAGATATCGAGGAGGCAGTTAACAAGTTTAAACAAGCCAAAAGACTTGACCCAACTCTCGACCTAGAACCAGAGGCTGAAGCAACACGGATTGCTGTTCCTGCTTTAGTTGAAACGGGCAAAGACCTTGCTTACCAAGGTGAATATCACGAAGCGGTTGCCAAATTCCAGCAAGCCCTCACCCTTGACCCAACCCTCGACCTAGAACCCGAGGCAGAAGCGAAACGCCTTGCCGTTCCGGTTTTGCTGGCGCGGGGAGAACAAGGGGTTAAAGACAAACAGTATAAAGAAGCGGTCGAGGCTTATACCGCCGCCCAGAATATCGATGCCACAGTGGAAATTTCTGCCCAAACTTGGAACGAAATCTGTGCGTTTGGCAGTTTGCGCGGTGAGGCGGCGGCGGTGCTTGAAGCCTGCGAAAAAGCGGTAACTTTGGAACCCGGATATGTAGGAAGTCGCGGAGTTGCCAAAGCCATTGCGGGAGATAAAGACGGGGCAATTAAAGATTTTCAAGCATTTATTGAAGTGAGTAATAATCAAGGGGCAAACAGACAAGTCCAAGGTTATATTGATGCCCTCCGCGCTGGGGAAAATCCCTTCACCGACGCGGAGATTAAACGGTTGTTGGGTGAATAGACTCAGAAACCGGGTTTCTTTTCCGCTAATCACAGTTATCTTTGTTTTCCACAACAGAAACCCGGTTTCTTTTACTCCAACGAAAAACCCCCAAACCCCAGAAAGCGGGTTTATTTGAAAGCAAATCACAGTTATCTTTGGAATCCACAGAAGAAACCCGGTTTCTTTTACCTCAAACCAATTACTGTTACTAATAACATTACCCCAATTTCTCGGATTAAGGGTTTTTGTGTTACGATTAAGATATAGCGTTTCTCAATTATATCTACTACTGGGGCAACCACCGCCTACGGAAAAGCCCCTACGGACGGGTTTTTCATTAACCCTATATGGCGTTTCTCGTACTGGTGACGTACAAAACGTTTTGGATTCCCGCCTGCGCGGGAATGACAATTTTTTATTTTGTACCTCAGAAACGTGAGAATTGCCATATCATCCCCAACAAAGGAATGCGATCGCGCTTCCTCTGATTAAAATACTATGACATCAACCAATAACCGATTATGGAAAATCAAGTCATTGACGCAAGCGGTCTCACTCCCAAACAGATGGCGATCCTTGAAGAAATTGTGGCGAGTTTCAAGTTGGTTGCCCAACAGAATGATTCATCACAAAATATAGTCAACCAACAAAATAACCAACAAAATACAGAAGCAGAACCATTGAAAATCCTCCATCAAGAGTTTGATTGGCTGATTGCAGATTTGGGGGTTAAAGAACCAATAAAAAGAAGCGATATTTATGGCCTCACACAATCAGAATAAACGGTATTTAGATACGAACATCCTAGTGTATTCAATTGACTTAAGTCAGGCAAATCGACAAAAACATCGAGCAGCTTTAGAAATTCTCAGACCGAGTAACCTAGAAATTATTTGTCTGTCTTCTCAGGTGATTGCTGAGTTTTTTGCTGTTGTCACCAGTTCTAAATCTGTGGCTAATCCTCTAACTCCTCAAGAAACCATCCTGCGAATTGAAAGATTGATGCAAATGCCTAATATAGAATTTCTTCCGATGTCAGATGATATCTTTAAGCAATGGTTTGAACTGCTCAAAAGAAACCCGGTTCATGGAGTAAAAGTATTTGACTTAATGCACCTCGCTATTATGTTATCTAATGGAGTCACCAGTATTTATACATTTAATGAAGATGATTTTAATTGGTTTCCTGAAATTGAAGTAATTGTCCCCAGTGATTAAATGAGAAAGGCGGAATGCTGGCGATCGTTTTACCGATGCTAAGATTCTTGCTTTTGGGTGAATAGACTCAGAAACCGGATTTATGCATCCGCAAATCACAGTTATCTTTGGAATCCACAACAGAAACCCGGTTTCTTTTACTCCAACGAGAAACCCCCAAACCCCAGAAACCGGGTTTCTTTGAAAGCAAATCACAGTAGGGGCGATTCGCGAATCGCCCCTACATATTCACAACAGAAACCCGGTTTCTTTTACCTCAAACCAATCCAACTCAAATAGAATGAATCACCAAGAACTCTTTGACAAAATTAAACAAACTGTGCGTGACATCGAACCGGAAGCGGAAATTATTTTATTCGGTTCCCGTGCCCGTGGTGATGCGCGATCGGACTCCGATTGGGATTTATTAATTCTGCTGAATGGTGAAGTCACCCAGGAAAGATCCTTACAAGTCCGATATCAGTTATATGAACTTGAATGGGACTGTGGAGAAGTCCTCAGTTCTATGGTACGCAGTCGTGAAGATTGGCAAACTCCACTTTACCAGCACACATCATTTTATAACTCTATTCAACAAGAAGGAATAATACTTTGACTGACTCGGTTAACCCACAGATTATCTACTGAATTATATGGAATTTGTCCGTTTTGATGAAATTCAGGTACTTCCTTGGAGCCCACAGACTGAGGAATTTATTCAACATCTGATTTCGGTATTAAATAGCGATCGCGATAACAATTAGCAGCAAAAATTAGCAGCGATCGCACTCATTTGCAAAATTTATTAGACATCTCCAATAATTGCCCGTCACTCCACCCAGATCAAGGTTTTATAGCTGATTATTGGCGATGTCTATTCATCCCAGCTAAACTCACGACCTGGGGAGCGATCGCGAACATCCTCCCAAGGATCTTCATCGTCCCACTCATCCCAATCGATTGTAGATCGCCATTGGCCGATCGCCTCCCACAAATTCCCGGGCTTCGGCGGCGATTCTCCTCCGGAGACACTCCGCAATTCTCCGGCAAAGAAGCTGCGATCGCGCACCTCTATTGTCACCCTTGCACCATCGGCAATATCGATATCTTCTAGCAGTTCTATGGTGCGTCCGCGTTTGATACCTTGAATTAGCATAAAACCAAACAAATAAATATCTAGGGTTTGCTGAATAGAACTATAAAGCACTAACCATAAAATCTATTTTATCCCACCTCGCTGTAATTGGCTGCCGTAGCTGCGATCGCCGAGGAAGCTTCGGGAGCAAGGGAGAATCGATCGGTCAAATATCAATCTGACTGACCACTAGGGATTAGGTGGGCGGCATTGTGTTGCCCATACAAATTGCTATCGATGTTAGCCTATAAACATATCCGCGAGTCCCACTCAACTAGAATGAATCAACCAGAATTATTCGCCTCTCTCTGGTAAAATCGGAATCATTCCGTCAAATCATCATTCGGCTGTGAAAAATTTACTTTTACTGGGAACCTTAAGTTTTACTATTGCTTTTAGCTGCGGCTTAGTTGTCGAGAAAAATGTGACTAAAAGTGCGGCGATCGGTGCGATCGCCACTATTAGCACCCTGAGTAGTGGGTTGGTTTTAAGCAAAATCTCAGAAAAAGAGCGTCAAAAGCTTCAGGGACAGACCGAAAAAGTAAAAAGCCTGGAAAGTCAAATATCAAGCCTGACAGAGAAAAAGACCAACCTGGTCAAAGTCATTAATAATAAAACTCGTTCTAAAACAAAAGTTGAACAAGAAGTCAACGCAAAACTAAAAGAGATCGACCAGCTAAAAGAAGAGATTAATTCTCTAAAACTCCAGCGAGACACTCTGCAAGATGTAATCCTCAATCTGGAAACTAAAGAGAAAAAAATCCCGGCGAAACGTTTGGTTAAACCTAAAGATAAACCAATTAAAAGTACCGGATTATACAATTACATTTTAGAGGGATTAGAGAAATCGCTAGTTTTTTATGACCCCAAAGAACACAAAACATTTGAAAATTATTTAGAATCACTCCAACCAGCGGCAGAAGAATTGTGGTCTGCTTATAGATTCAATCAGGTTCAGGTCAATTATGGGGATCCGTCAATTCAAGCAGCTTATTTAATCCGTTATTATCCCCACTATGCTTATATGAATTACCAAATATTAGAAATGATTCATAATCAAAATTTATTTAAATGCTTCACAGATGAAACCCTAGAAGTCTGCTTGTTTGGCGCTGGTCCTTGTCCAGAAATGGTTGGGTTAAGTAAACTTTTATCAGAGAATTATCAATTTATCAAAAAATTAGTGGTAAATGTATATGATATTGCTGGCGCTCAATGGTCTTTAAGCAGAGAGATTACCGAGAAATTTATTGTACCCGAATACTGGTCTGGAGATTTAACAGTAAATAGTCATTACCTAGATTTATGTGAATTTAATTCGCTTAATTCAATTAAAAATAGCATTAAAATAAGCAAACTATTTATTTTCCAAAATTGCCTTAATGAGATTTATAATGTATCTACAGTTCAATTCAATTTAAATTTTTTGCTAAATGAAATTCCTGTTGGAGGGGCGATGGTGATTATAGACTTATACAATTACCGTCAAAATGTCACCATCGTTGATGAATTAGAAAAACAAGTAAAAAATAGAGGTGATTTTGAAATATATTGCCCGCCCATTGATACCTTTAACATTAAAGCTTGCCCAAATCTGCCACAAATTATTAAAAAACATCTTTTGACGAGTAAAGGCAGGTTAGTCCCTCGGACTAAAGATATCCAGTGTCTTTTTATCAGTTTACACAAAATCATTTGAGTATAAAATTAATCTAAATTTATTAGTTAAACAGAACTTAGGCATAAACGCTTTCCGTAGGGTGTGAAAGCGCAAAGCGTAACGCACCAAGACGCCATATATAGATTACTTGCGTAAGTCCTATTAAAATTAATTTTCAATATGTAGAATATTCTGCGATCGCATTATTCACTTAAAATTCTTCAATATTATTCAATTAAACAAGGTGAGTTAGGATCGTGTTTTCGGTGATTTTCGCGGGCGCGATCGAAACTGGTGGTTGCATAGCAATACTGACAGCCAAACAAGCAAGTATCATACATACCGATATCTCGGCTTTGAACACAACCACAAGCTTCTCGTTGACCGGGATCTTTTTGATGATTCACGTCTATGTCAAACACCTCCTTAATATAATCATCATCGATACATTTACCATGCTGAATGCCATAGGAGTCTAAATCACAAGATTCCGCACAGCTAAAAAGCCTTATCCCATATTTATAGGCAATTTTTGATATTTCTGGCAAAAACTTGTCCTTGACTTCCGGCATATCTTCAAAATTAATGATTTTTATATTTTGTTCTCCTTCAATTGTTTTCAGACGAGGATTATTTTTAGCGTACCGATCCATAAAACTCAAAACGCACCGAGTAGCGGCGAGGTATAATTTATCGGCGATCGCGCCGAATTGCTGAAGATGAAACTCGATATCGGTTGCCGAACTAAAAACAATCGGATCGTAGCGCCAAATAACTTTGCGGTAGCCGATCGCCTGGACTAATTCGTGAAATGTGGCGATCGCCCGTTCCCAGGGAATGTTATTCTGGTCTAGAAACCGGGGATTATTCATAATTGTAAACTGAAAATAATATTTATATCCCCGTTCGTCTAACTCTCGTAACGATGACAACAAAGGTTTCGGGTTGCGCGTCCAGAAAACGATAACTTCTACATTTTCTGGAGTTAAATCAATCCGGTAAACTTGCTGGCGATTAAAGGGATTAGGCACGAGGCAGTAACCCGCACGAATGCGATTCATAAACCATTGATGGTAAAACGCAGGAATATCAGTCCGTCGGCTGGCACTAATAATCATATTATCGAATCGATCTGTGTAATTATCGCACTACCATAATTATACCCTTTCTAATTAAAGATGCAACAGTAAAGAGCAATGCTTGCGCCCAAATTAACCTCGTATAGCAATAATTTTTTAAATTGGTATTATATCCCCAGTGGATCGATTGCTGCATTTTTTATTAAAAAAGGTATAAGTTGGGTTTCGTGGCTCAACCCAACCTACGAATATGCATTTTTTATTAAAAAAGGTATAAGTTGGGTTTCGTGGCTCAACCCAACCTACGAATATACATTTTTTATTAAAAAATGTATTGGGTAACAGCCTCAACCCAACCTACGAATATGTTTTTTTTATTGAAAAAATTATAACTTGGGTTTCGTGGACGGTGGACCCAACCTACGAATACTACTTTTCCATTTTGTTATAAAATAATGTAAACCCACTGGCAAAAACGCCATTGAATTTATGCAAATTATCACCATTATCGTTTCCGGTCTGCTTACCTTGGTTTCCCCAGTCGGGGCTGTTTTCGATCGCGTTGCGGAGAAAGCTGTCCTGGATCAAATTTACGCAGCGGAAGAATTAGAAGTCCGAGTAGATAATACTCCCAGTTATCAGTTACTCCAAGGCAAAATAGACCGACTGCGGTTTGCCGGTCGTGGGTTATACCTAACTCCAGACTTTCGGATTGACACCATAGAATTTGAAACGGATCCCTTGGACGTGGATCTGGAACGTTTGCGGGCAGAAAATCAAGGGTCTGTGCCCCAATTTCTGCGCCAACCTTTACAGGGGGCGATCCGGTTAGTGCTCAAGGAGGCAGACTTAAATCAAGCCCTGCGATCGCCTGCGGTATTAGAACAACTCCGTCAGGGTCAAGGGGAATTTAGCGAGGGCACGGAAGCAGAATCACTGTTACAACGCTATCAACTGGTGAATCCTGAGATTGATTTTTTAGGAGAAAATCGATTAAGCTTGCAAGCAGAAATTCAAGATCAAAGAGACAACGATCGCTTAACAGTGAGGCTAGAATCAGAGGTAAGGGTCGTCGAGGGATCTAAAATCAATTTGGTTAACCCGAAGCTGTGGTTGAATGATGAGGAAGCCCCAGCTAATATAAGTCGGGTGTTCGCTAAATTCGTGAATCAAAAGCTGGATTTAACCTCTTTTGACTCCCAAGGACTCCAAGCGCGAGTGATTCAGTTAAATATGAACGGCGAACAAATAGAGATTGTCAGTTTTCTGCGGATCGATAATGCCAAAGTAGCAGCCACCCCTAGTCAACGATGAAATTGTCAGGATGCCGATCGAAAAGCTTTGTATTATTTACCAGTTCTCTCAGCAGATTGCTATAATGTAACGTGAGATTTGAAACGTGAAATTTAAAATTAGCGATCGCTGCCATAATTCTCACAGCTTGATATTTATACTGGGAATGCAAGCCGCTTTGACTGAATACTAATTTAAATTCCCACCCTAGATTCTGTGCCATCCCAAAGGAGAAAAAACCAGAAATGGAAGAGCAACAAAAAATTAATAAAACACCTGCCGACTTCAAATTCCTTGCCGGTATTTCTGCCCTCGTATTAATCGCTGGTGGCGCCACCGCTGGATGGCTCTGGACTTCTCAGAAATCCGAGTCTCCCGTCACCAAGCCAAACCCGGTGGAAACATCGCAACCATCAGTGACACCGAACAATCCAGACAACACGGTGCCCCCAGCAGCGATCGCTCCCAACACCAATGCCAGCGCCCCCACCACCAGCAAATCGGTGGACATCTATCTATTGAAAGATAACGGTCTCAAATCTGAACTGGTGCCGGTGCCCATCAAGATGCAGGGGAAATCTGAACCCGCTGAGGTATTAACCGGGGCATTTCAGCAGTTATTTAGCAACCAGGAGAATCAGTCTGACGCTTTCAGCAATATTCCTCAAGGGACTCAACTGCGTAGCCTGACCGTTAAACCTGATGGGATTCATGTTGATTTATCCCAAGACTTTAAATCTGGTGGTGGCAGTAACTCCATGATTGGGAGACTCCAGCAGGTGCTTTACACCGCTACCAGTTTAGATCCGAATGCTTCCGTATGGATTTCCGTCGCCGGTGAACCCCTAACCGTTTTAGGGGGTGAAGGATTGGAAGTCCCTCAACCGCTGACTCGCCAGATATTTGAATCTGAATTTCAACCGTAAACAATTTTCGGTAATGGCGATCGAAAATAGCGATCGAATTAAGGGCGCTGGAAGCAAGCGCCCTGATTATTTGCCTGATTTGCCATCGAGGTTAATTTTGCGAAAATGGCGAGCCTGCTGCTCAATTCTGACGGCGAGGCGATCGCACACCAAGCTACATAATTCAAAAATTAGGGGATCCTCGACTCGATAATAAGCCGAAGTTCCTTCGCTACGACGGGTCAAAATTCCGGCTTGTAGCATCACTTTCAAATGCTTGGACACATTTGCTTGACTGGTGTCAGTAGCCGCCACCAAATCTTGCACGCATTTTTCCTCATCGCGCAGCAAATTTAAAAGCTTCAAGCGCATTGGCTCGCTCAAAATGCTGAAATATTCAGCCACATGTTGAACAACTTCTGGGGGAACAGGGGGCGCTCCTTTCATGCACATTTATCTCAAAGTACCCATTGGGGCATTATAGCATCGATCGTTTTTATAACAATCAAGTAATCAATAATGTTGTTGGTTGTTGGTTGTTGGTTGTTGGTTGTTGGTTGTTGGTTGTTTGTTGTTGGTTGTTTGTTGTTGGTTGGTGGTTGGTTGTTAACAAGCACGTCGCGAATCAGGTTTCAGGTTTCAGCGTTTGACCCTCCGGGCTGACTGCTGACCAACAACAGCACCGAAAAATGACCTTCAGACTTTCGGACTTTTGGACTTTCCGACTAATAAAAAATACACCCCGGCAGATGAAATAAATACCGAGGTGATTTCGCGCATAGTCAATTGAGATTAATCCGGTTGAATCCGCATTAAAACTTGCTCATATTCCACCGGCTGGGCATTATCAACCACAATTTCCATCACTTGACCAGACACTTCTGCCTCAATCTCATTCATCAGCTTCATCGCTTCAATGATACAGACCGTTTGACCAATGCTGACGCGATCGCCAACCTTGACAAAAGGAGGTTCGTCTGGCCCTGGTGCGCGATAGAAAGTACCCACCATCGGGGCAGTCACCACTACCCACTTATGATCTAGGGATGGGGGTGCAGCGGGGGTGCCTGAAGATGAGGCACCTGTTTTCTGGCTCGGTTCGCCAGCCGCAGGAGAAGGCATCCGAGAAATGGGTGTTGCTGGAACTGTCGCCCCAGATAAAGAAGATGTATCTTCTTCGGCGCCCATAACTTTATCTGCAATTTGTAACTTGGGAGCCACCGGGGGAAAAACTCTTTCCCCATCGGCGTTCCCTTTACGCACCGTGAGTTCCAAATCGCCGCTTTTTAAGATCATCTCGGAAATATCAGTTTGATCTAAAGCGGCGAGTAGCTCTCGGAGTTGGTTTAAGTCCAATTCCACAGTTGAGTTGACCCCCTCATATAAGCGATCGGCGATCGGGAAAAGTGCTGGCTTTCGGAA
This sequence comes from Oscillatoriales cyanobacterium, assembly GCA_011390955.1. GTDB lineage: Bacteria > Cyanobacteriota > Cyanobacteriia > Cyanobacteriales > Laspinemataceae > Planktothricoides. The sequence goes on from JAABRM010000017.1 coordinate 38,616, forward strand.
ATCAAAAAGATTCGTGGCTTTCGCCCTGATGAGCAAACATCAGCGTCGATGCCTGAAACTCAACTGATTCCGATTGCCAGCCTCGCGGCCAGCCGATCGCCTTACTCTGAACATTTACTGAATCACAAGCACTGAATCGCCAGCCAAGCAGCTAATTATTCACGACCCAAGTAGCTATCATTGCGCGTATCAATTTTGATCCGCTCGCCAATAGAAATAAACAAAGGAACCATAACTTGAGCCCCTGTGGAAACAATCGCGGGCTTGGTGCCACCTGTGGCGGTGTCACCTTTAACCCCTGGATCGGTTTGGGTCACTTCTAAAACTACAGAATTAGGTAGTTCCACTTCTAGGACTTGACCGTTCCAGGTAATCACATTGACTTCCATACTTTCTGTGAGATACTTAACCCGATCCCCAATCTCGTTTGGATTCAAACGAGCCTCTTCGTAAGTTTCCATATCCATAAAGACGAACTGTTCGCCCTCTTTATAGGTATGCTGCATGGTACGTTTTTCTAAGGTGGCTTGAGGGACAGTTTCCCCCGCACGGAAAGTCCGCTCAACAACGCTCCCACTCTGGACGTTTTTTAGCTTGGTTCGCACAAAAGCAGAACCTTTACCGGGCTTCACGTGGAGAAATTCTACCACCCGCCAAACCGCCCCATCTAATTCAATCGTGACGCCTGGTCGAAAGTCGTTACTGGAAATCATTAATTTTTCTAGGGGAGAACAATCGGCATTTTATTGTACCGCGAGCGTACACGATTACTCATTCAAACTACTTAATGTTTTTTGGTTATATTGGTTATAATTTTAAATTACTGATTGCTAATTAGCAAAAAACATCATTCAGCCCCCAAAAATCCCCCATAATGGCGACTTTAGGGGGCGATCGCCAAGATTTTGCCCTAGAATCCACCGAATTATATGAATCGACCGGCGCGTTGTGGGAAGATTCCAAAGAAGCCTTTGTCGATCTCAGAAACTAATCCATGCCTTTTTTGAGCAAAAAAATCACAAATTTATTAAAAAGTTGGCTAAAAACGAGCCTATTGATGCTGCTCCTGGTCAATTTATCCCTCGGTCTTAGCGCTGCCGCTTGGTGGGACTCTGGCAGTAGCCAAACCCCTCAGAAGCGTGAAAGCAGTTTGCCACCGGGAAACGCCATCACGGATCCCAAAGCTCTGTTACGCTACGCTTTACCCATTGACAATCAACCCATCCGCAAAATCCAAAGCTCGTTGGAAAGTATCTCCGACGAACTGCGGGCTAAACGCTGGAAACCCATCGAGGGCTATATCTCAAAAGTAGAAATCATTCTGAAAACTCAGGAGGAGCGAATTCTCGGAGATATTCCCGAAGCCAAACAAGCTGAAGCCCAGACTCTGATTGCTCAAATACAAACAGACCTGACCTCGTTACGCGCAGCGGTTGTCGCTGAAGATAAACCCAGCACTCAGCAAGCGCGAAATCACGTTTTAGATTGGGTCGGTGAAATTGAGTCATTAATGGTGAAAGAATTTCCCTTTGAAGTTCCTTCAGAATATAGTCATCTACCCCAGTTAAAAGGTCGCGCTACGGTGCAGATGGAAACTGAGTTCGGTTCCCTAACGATGGTTGTAGATGGTTACAGTGCTCCAGTCACCGCTGGTAATTTCGTGGATCTGGTGCAACGCGGTTTCTATGACGGTTTAGAATTTACTCGCGCTGAAGGTTCTTATGTCCTCCAAACCGGAGATCCACCGGGAAAAGAAGAAGGATTTATCGATCCAAAAACTGGCAAATATCGCAATATTCCTTTGGAAATTTTACTCCGAGGCTACGATAAGCCAATTTATGGAATTACCTCGGAAGATGCCGGTCTATACCGGGAAAAGCCGATCCTTCCTTTCTCTGCTTATGGGGCCTTAGCAATGGCTAGACCGGAAGAAGAACCCGATGGTGGATCTTCACAGTTCTTCTTTTTCTTGTTTGAACCAGAATTGACTCCCGCTGGTTTGAATTTACTCGATGGACGCTATAGCGTGTTTGGCTTTGTCACCAAAGGTAAAGAGGTTTTGGAGAAACTGAAACGGGGAGATAAAATTCTCTCGGCCAAAGTCATTGAAGGGGCAGAAAATTTACAGTCTCCTGAAAGTATCTAAGCAGGATATGTCAGACATTGCCTCAGACATTGCCTCAGACATTATTGACGATTTCGCCCTGGAAAACTTCTGATTTTCCCTAAATGGAAATTCCGGCGATTAGTCACAAAAAAACCCGTTTTTTTAACAAACGGGTTTTTTTGTGGAAATCCTGAAGCCTGATGATACCAAATACGGTTGTCAAAACCCGTTGATAAAGCCATCTGTCATTCAGCCTTATGATACCAAATACGGTTGTCAAAACCCGTTGATAAAGCCATCTGTCATTAAGCCTGATGATACCAAATACGGTTGTCAAAACCCGTTGATAAAGCCATCTGTCATTCCCGCGAAGGCGGGAATCCACAAGCGTTTTAGGTGATGAACGCGCATAGCTCAGGCGAGGGAATCGTAGGGTTGATAAAGCGAATACCCCGTACAGGAGAACCGGATTTGGTATGAGATATAGCGGTTCTTATTGGATGAAGTACAGAGGTTTTCTGGATTCTAGCGGGCGCGGGAATGACAAATTTTTTTGGTACTTCATAACTCCGAGAAGTGCTATAATGAACCAAAGGAGCGATCGCTGTAAATGATGCTTCTTCTTTCAATTGTTCCAATGGCTTCAAGGGTTTAATTTAATTTAATTGCTACCAAGAGAGAAATACTATGCCTATTTTAGAATTTTTCGTAGCGATCGGGATAGGAGTATTGTCATTTTTATTCCTATCTAATAACATCAGTCAAACAAAGATTATGCAAAGACTTGATGAGGCATTTTATCAGCTTTTAGAATCAGAAAATGGTCACATTACGCTGATTCAATTGGCCACGACTGCTAGAGTGGACGCGGAAGTAACTCGCGCCTACTTAGAGCATCAAGCCAAAGCGTTTGATGCTACTTTAGAAGTAGATGCTGATGGCGATTATTTTTATCGGTTTCCTAAGCTGCATCAAGGAAATAAATAATTGATATGAATCAATTATTTATGATGAAAATTTATTGGTTAATTTTTGGTAATTTTATTTTTATTTATGCTAAAATAAATCAAACATTTTTATGTTAATTACATCAAAAACATAAAATTTTAATTAAATAAATTCGGCGGAATTGCTAATGGTTAACAATAATTCAGAGTCCCTGAAAGTTTCGGAGATTGGGGAACAGGGACTTTTGCAACGATTACACCAGTTTTGTCCCCCAGAGATTATTGGGGATGATGGAGCGGCGATCGCGTGGAAATCCGCTCGCGGCGAAAACCTGGTCGTGACTACCGATGTATTAGTGGATCGAGTCCATTTTAGCGATCGCACCACTTCGGCCCAAGATGTCGGTTGGCGAGCCGCTGCTGCCAACTTATCGGACTTGGCAGCAATGGGCGCCGCACCCATTGGCATTACCGTGGGCTTGGGACTGCCAGGGCAAACCCCTGTCCGCTGGGTGGAAGAACTTTATCAGGGAATGGTCAGTTGCCTGAATCGTTATCACACGCCGATTCTGGGCGGGGATGTGGTGCGGTCATCGGTGATTACCATTGCGATTACAGCGTTGGGTCAAGCGGATTCAAAACAGGTGATGCGGCGGTCAACGGCTCAACCGGGAGATGCGATCGTTGTCACCGGACCACATGGAGGGTCGCGGGCTGGTTTAGAACTGCTGCTCAACCCAGAGTTAAAAGGTCAACTCACCCCGGAAAACTATCAAATTTTGGTGCGATCGCATCAACGCCCCATCCCCAGACTGGACATTTTGCCAATTTTGCTATCCTTAACTCAGAGCGATGGAGAGTCGATCCGCGTCAGCGGCATGGACAGCAGCGATGGTCTGGCGGATGCAGTCTACCAAATTGCCAGCACCAGTGGCACGGGAGCCAGGATCGAGGCGGCCAAAATACCCATACTCCCGGCCTTATTAGACTGGGTGCCACCGGCAAAAGCTCTGGAATGGGCCTTATACGGAGGTGAAGACTTTGAACTCGTCCTCTGTTTACCCCCTGCCACTGCCCGGGCATTGGTGGAAAAATTGGGTCCGATGAGTGCCATTATCGGCACCATCACAAAAGAAACCGGCGTCTGTTTAGTCCACAGCGCCGGTGTTAATCATATAGAATCTTTAACTGGCCAAAAAGGATTTGAGCATTTCAAATTCTAGAGAGATGACTGGTAAGCAATTCTCTAGAAAGCTCAAATCTTTTTTAAGCAATTTTTAAGCGACCCACTTTTGGGCCACCAGTTCAGCCAGGTCAACCACCCGCTGACTATAACCCCATTCGTTGTCGTACCAGCCGACCACTTTCACCATATCTCCACCCATGACCAAAGTGAGGCTGGAGTCTACGATAGAAGACTCATCAGTTCCTTTGTAGTCACTGGAAACTAAAGGTTCATCGGTATAGCCGAGAATTCCTTTTAAAGAACCGTGGGCGGCATCATGGAGGGCTTGATTGACTTCTTCCACAAAGGTTTTCTTCTCAACTTGAGCTACGAAGTCTACCACAGACACATTGGGAGTGGGAACCCGCAAGGCAATCCCATTGAGTTTTCCTGCCACCGCTGGGTAAACCAAAGCCACGGCTTGAGCCGCCCCAGTGCTGGTGGGAACAATGTTCATCGCGGCAGCCCGGGCCCGACGCACATCCCGGTGGCTGGCATCTAAGAGACGCTGGTCGCCGGTATAGCTGTGAGTGGTGGTCATGGTGCCTTTGATGATGCCGAAATTCTCGTGGAGCACTTTGACGATTGGCGCCAAGCAGTTGGTAGTACAACTGGCGTTGCTCAGAACGGCGTACTCTTCGTGGGTGTACTCGTGATGGTTGACCCCCATCACATAAGTGCCGACGCCACTCCCTTTTCCAGGGGCAGTAATCAGGACTTTCTTGGCTCCCGCTTCAATATGCTTGGAGGCGCCTTCTTTGGTGACAAACACCCCAGTAGATTCGATAATTAAGTCAATATCCCAGTCTTTCCAGGGCAAGTTTAAGGGGTTGCGATCGGAGACGCATTTGATCGTCTTGCCGTTGACCGTAATGGAGTTCTCATCCGCACTGATATCAGCGTTCAACTTACCCAACATGGTGTCGTATTTGAGCAGATGGGAGTTGGTTTTTGGGTCTGAAGTGTCATTGATTCCAACCACTTCGAGTTGACTGTCAGTGCGGGTGAGCCAGCAGCGCAGAAAATTACGTCCAATCCGTCCAAAACCGTTAATCGCGACTCTAACCACTAGATACCTCCTAAATTTTTATACTTCCCTATCCACAACTAGCCAGAAGCTACTGTTGTGTTTGATTAATTGTGAGCGATATGATCTGGCTTGCCTCTGAAATTCAGGGCTGATGTCCCCTCTCCCTGGATTGAATCTGCCGATCGCTTTTGTGTTTTGCGCCACGTTTCTCTACTTCCTGCTGAAATTTAACAGGTGGTAGGGAGTCCTTTTGACGAGATCCACACAAGTCACCTCAAACAATCAGAGATTAAATAATCAGACAGTTAAATCCGCACCTGATTCAGGATTTTATCCTGAATGGGTTAATTCCCATAGTTATATGCACAATTCTCCCGTCTAAGTCGGGTGAGCTTGTTTAGCATCAGCCTCGGATAATTCCAGAAAAGTCAAGATTCAGTGATGACCCAGATCATACCGCAAAGGCTGACCAACTCAACCAACCACGTCGATCGCATGCATATTCATTTGGTAGTTTTGACTCTCGTATTTTTCACTTTTTCCTTCGGAGACTGCCCCACTAGGGCGATCGCCTTGGGCGATGATATTGAACCACGATGATATTGAACCACCGGGGATCGATCGCCGGAACGCCGGAATGTTTCTCTCTCGATGGAGCATAATTCAGAAACATTCACTCTCAGTTGCAGTCTGTCGGAGATAGCCGATCGGACTTTGATCCGTCAAACCGTAGGGAAACTAATGAAAAAACTTAAAATTTATAGGTTTTGTATATATGTTAGGTCAAGCAAGAATGCTCGGATCTGTTCTCTGGTGACAGTGAATTGGTGAGCCTATCGGTATCTTATAGACTCTTATGCCTATTTATCCCGCGTTTTCATGGCTTGTTGCACAACAAATTCCCCGACTTTGACCCCAAGGAAAGTGGTTTGTTGCCAAGCGATCGGAGTGGCTTAGAATAATCAGCTAGTTGGCTAAGGGATTGGGCTTTTTGCGATCGGAAAAACTCCCATTCAGGACAGGGTTGGATAAAAGCTGTTTTTAAAGTTACTGTAGAACCAGAAATTTAAAAATGTTCGGGAAATGGCAGCACAGTCTTCGTATAAACGCTTAAGATATTGCTCAAGCTGATGGAGGCTGCATCTCCCTACTGTGATTACTGAACTGTGATGACTGAGTTGAAGCGAGAAAAACAATTATTGGTATGATATCGCGTGTTATTGGTGTGGCGTGCAAGGAGCTAAAATGTCAAATTCAATTGATTTGAACGGTAGACCTTTTCATTTTCTCGGCATCGGCGGAATTGGAATGTCAGCCCTCGCTTATATTCTAGCTAAACGGAATTTGCCCGTTTACGGTTCGGATATTCGTCCGAGCCATATTACTGAAAGACTCCAGGAAATTGGCGCTCATATATTTTGGAGTCAAGATGCTAGTAATTTAGAATTTTTCGTTTCTAGACCCCAGGGATTAGGAGACAACGGATCTCCAGTCGCGGTAAATGCTGACGGCAGAAACGGACATTGCCAGACCAGATCAAGGGAAACAAAACCCACGAATAGTGCCTTGCCCCAGGTGATTTGTTCCACAGCGATCGCTTCAGATAATCCTGAGTATCAAGCTGCGGTAAATTTAGGCTGCCCGATTTTTCACCGCTCGGATTTGTTGGCTGCCCTGATTCAGGAATCTCAAAGTATTGCTGTGGCGGGAACTCATGGGAAAACCACCACCAGTAGCGCTTTAAGCCATGTCCTGTTTAAGGCAGGTCTCGATCCCACCATCGTCGTGGGTGGGGAGGTCAATACTTGGGGCGGCAATGCTTATGCCGGAACCGGGCGATTTTTAGTCGCGGAAGCGGATGAGTCTGATGGATCTTTGGTGAAGTTTGCGGCCAAAATTGGCGTGATTACGAATATTGAACTGGATCACCCCGACCATTATCACAGCCTCGAAGAAGTGATCCAGATTTTTCAGGTGTTTCGCGATCGCTGCACCGATGTGGTGGGATGTATTGACTGTCCCACCGTCCGAGAACAAATTAAACCCAAGATTTCTTACGGTCTGAATCGAGAGTTTAACCCAGACTACACCGGATCTTCGGTAGTTTATGGTGCCGATGGGACTACCGCAGAGGTTTGGGAACGCGGTAAAATATTAGGTGAACTGTTTGTGCCTTTACTGGGGGAACATAATTTGAGTAATGCCCTGGCCGTAGTAGCGGTCAGTCGTCAGCTAGGCTTGGATTTTTCCGTAATTTCTGAAGCGATCGCTTCTTTTCAGGGTGCCCGTCGTCGCTTTGAACATCGCGGTGAATACAACAGTATTCTGTTTGTTGATGATTATGCCCACCACCCCAGTGAAATTCGCGTCACCCTCAAGGCAGCGCAATTGCAAGTCAGCAGTCCATCATCTCGGCAAAAGCGGGTTGTGGCGATATTTCAACCCCACCGCTACAGCCGAACTGAGACATTTCTGCCGGAATTTGCCGCATCTTTACAAGCCGCAGATGTGGTCGTGGTCAGCGATATTTATGCCGCTGGGGAAAAAAATGTCCACAACATCAGCGGTGCTAATGTCGCTGATATCATTAAAACAGTTCATCACAACGTACATTATCAGCCTTCTTTGCAGTCGGTGTCTCAGTTGCTGCAAAAAATACTTGTTCCAGGGGATTTAGCATTATTTCTGGGTGCTGGCAATTTAAATCAGATCATTCCTGATTTGATGGCGTATTATCAGGAAATGGAGCTTTGTTCCCCTGCTGGTTCTCGCTCCTAATCGTCGCCTGAATCCGATCGCAAAAGCTGCCTAAAACAGACTGTTAGAGATGCGATCGCTCGTGTCTCCACTAAAAATAAAGTAGCTGTGACTTCAGCTGTTCATTGAAATACTTGGATATTATGACTGTTTCTTATCAGACGAGGCGGGTGGTAAATCCCACGATCGGTGTTCCCACCAACACACAACCAGAATTGATGTACTTGCCTGGAACTAAATGTCCCCTGAAATCGCAAGTGAAACTAGCCGCTTTAACCTCCTTTCGGGTCGGTGGGCCAGCCCAATGGTATGTTTCACCGAAAAACCTCGAAGAACTTAAACAAAGTTTCGCTTGGGCTACGGAACAACAATTGCCGATTACTTTGCTCGGTGCTGGATCGAATTTACTGGTAAGCGATCGGGGTTTACCGGGTTTGGTGATTGGCACTAAAGGTCTGCGTCATACTCATTTTGATCTAGAAACAGGTCAAGTCCGAGTGGCCGCAGGTCAGTCGATCGCCCGTCTAGCTTGGAAAGCGGCTGAGTTGGGGTGGGAAGGTCTGGAGTGGGCTGTGGGAATTCCTGGCACCGTAGGCGGTGCGGTGGTGATGAATGCTGGCGCTCATGGAAGTTGTGCGGCGGATGTTCTGGTGGATACTCAGGTGCTATCCCCAGACGGAACCGTTGAATTGTTGTCACTCAAAGATTTGGGTTATCGCTATCGGACTTCGGTGTTGCAAAGAGGCGATCGCATGGTGACAGAGGCGACCTTCCAACTCAAACCTGGAGCCGATCCCGCGAAAGTAACCGCTACTACAGCAGAACAGTTAGAACAGCGACGTTTAAGTCAGCCCTACCATTTGCCCAGTTGTGGCAGTGTGTTTCGTAACCCTGGAGGTCAACATGGGGCTGGATGGTTAATTGAGCAAATGGGTTTGAAAGGTTATCAAATTGGTTCTGCTCAGGTTGCCGAACGTCATGCTAATTTTATTCTCAACTGTGGCGGTGCTAAGGCGATGGATATCTATCGGTTGATTCTTTACGTCCAAGAACAAGTGGAACACCATTGGTCTGTAAAGTTAGAACCGGAAGTCAGAATCTTGGGTCAGTTTACGGCTTGATTCTCAAGCTTGTAGCGGCGATCGACAATTCAGTCAGCATTAGCCTCCAGAATACGGGTGAGTCGTTAAACGACTCACCCGTTTTTTGGCGATCGCCCTCCGTAGTTTTCCGTGGTCTGTGGCTACGTCCACCAGATCCGAATCTCTCAGGTTTACAGGGGTTTTCACCCTGGCGACTCTGTTCGGCGATCGCTGGTTTTATATGCATGAAAAGAGGCTTGTGATCTTTAGTAAGTTAAAATGACTGGATGTTAACCTTAAACTCCGAAGAGAAAAAACTCATTATGTCAAAAGGACAAGGACAAGGATTTGGTTTCGGTCTGGGGAAAATGAAAGAACTGACCGAAGCGTTCAAAAAAGCCCAACAGGTACAAGAAGGAGCAAAAAAACTTCAGGAAGATTTGGATGAGCTAGAAGTCACCGGAGAAGCAGGCGGCGGCTTGGTGAAAGTCATCGTCAGTGGCAACCAGGAACCTCGCCGAGTGGAAATCTCCCCAGATGTGATGGGAGAAGGTGCTGATGTCGTCTCGGAACTGGTGACTCAAGCCGCGAAAGATGCTTATATCAAGTCTACGACGACCATGCGTGAGAAAATGGAAGAACTGACAGGTGGGCTGAATCTTCCAGGGTTGTAATCCCAATAGGAGTGAGTTCGGGGTAAGACGGTTTTGGGGACAGCGGGCAATCATCGACAATCAAAAAATTTCGCTCGCTCGATCTTTTGATTATCAATGATGTTTGAAACTTTCCCTATTATTGATTTATTTTTACCGAACTCACTCGGTTGAACCATTTTTGATGACTTCAGATGTTATGCCCAATTATCAGTCATCAAAAATGATTAAAAATGATTAATTTTCCCATTGATTTGGGAATATAGCAATTGTCATAGTTATGAAGTACAAAAAAAACCTGTCATTCCCGCGCAGGCGGGAATCCAGAAAACCTCTGTACTTCCCGAACGACAATAGCAGCTATAATTAATCAAATATATTTTTTTCGCTATAATTCAGTAAAATAAACCAGGTTAATTGCTGGAAATTATGCCCTATAAGTTACTATTTGTTTGTCTAGGAAATATTTGCCGATCGCCCGCTGCTGAAAATATTATGAATCATCAGATTCAAGAGAGAAATTTGGGCGATCGCATTGTCTGTGATTCCGCCGGTACTTCCAGTTATCATATTGGTTCTCCTCCCGACAACAGAATGGTATCAACGGCCAAAAAACGCGGGATGGAATTCACAGGTCAAGCCAGACAATTTACCGCCTCAGATTTTGAAAATTTTGACTTAATTTTGGCAATGGATCGCGATAATTATTGGGATATTTTATCTTTAGATCCCCATAGTCAATATCGGGATAAAGTCAAGATGATGTGTGATTTTTGCCGTAACCATAATGTGAAAGAAGTCCCGGATCCTTACTATGGTGGCCCCGAAGGATTTAATCACGTCATTGATTTATTAATGGATGCTTGTGACGGATTGCTGGAATCCTTAGATTTAAATGATTAAGGATTTCGGTAAATTTTTCTGGGTTCGGAGCGGGCGATATTTTCTGAGAGTTTACCATAGAGGCGATCGCAGAGCGAAAAATTAGATAACACCAAATCCGGTTATTCTGTACGGGCGATTCGCTTTCTCGCCCCTACGATAATCCCCTAAAACACTTGTGGATTCACGCTTTCGCGGGAATGACAGATAACCTGATAAACGGGTTTTGACAACCGGATTTGGTATAAATATCACTTTCAAGGGTGGCCATAATGAGCGAAAAATCACAAAATACTCTCACCATTGCTCGCGAAGCATTTAACCATTTTACCCAGGGGTTAGCCACGGGAGAATGGGAACCATTTTTAGCCATGCTAACCGATGATTTTTGTTTTTGGTTTCCTGTAGGCCAATTCCACGGATTAAATCAAGGAAAAGAACGAGCCAGAGAGTTTTTTCAATATGCTTCTGAGGCTTACAGTGAGGGATTGACCATCACCTTAGATCGCGTGACTAGCAATGAAAATACGGTGGTTTTTGAGTTTCGGGATGAAGGGTCAATGTGGGGACAGCCTTATAAAAATCGCGTGGCTGTTTCTTTTGATGTTCGCGAAGATAAAATTTGTTTTTATCGGGAATATTTTGGCAGTGATGGCAAATCCAATTAAATCCATTTAAATCCATGATGATGCCTGCGGTGCTGATTCGGTCTGATTCGGTATCCCGTGAATCCGTAAGATTATTTTTTCCCTGGGTTGCCATTTCTGGCGAGAATCTGGGAAGATCGGAGGCAGTAAGATGACCACTTCCTAGCGTTAAATACAATTGCCCGTGAATACATCTCCTAAATTTTCTAGTGTTTCGGTGACTGATGCTACAGCGGCTGATGCCATTGATGTCATTGACTCCGATCGCCCTTCCTCCGCGATCGCCCAGTCAAATCTGCCGGATCCGCCAACGGATCGGGAAGGAAGCGAAGCCTCTACCCCAACCATTGACCCTGGTGCGGTGGCGGTTTTGGGTTCAACCTTTGTGACGATATTTTTTGCCGAGGTTGGGGATAAAACTCAACTGGCGGTTTTGTTAATGACTGCTGAATCTGAAAACCCTTGGGTTGTGTTTGCCGGTGCAGCTTGTGCCTTGATTGCGACGAGTTTGTTAGGGGTGATGCTAGGAAGGTGGCTCTCCACTCGTGTGTCCCCAAAAACTTTAGAACGTTCTGCGGCAGTGGTGTTGCTGTTTATTTCCGCCACCTTGCTTTGGGATGTTTTGCATTAGTTATTTGTTGGTTGTTGGTTGTTGTTTGTTGATTGTTATTTGTTGATTGTTATTTGTTGTTGGTTGTTTGTAACTAACAACGAACAACGAAAGAATCCCTACCCAACAACGAACAACTAACAACGAACAACGAACAACGAACAACGAACAACGAACAACGAAAGAATCCCTACCCAACAACGAACAACCAACAACCAACAACCAACAACGAACAACAACCAACCAACAACCAACAACGAACAACCAACAACCAACAACCAACAACAACCAACAAACAACAAACAACAAACAACTAAACTATGGATTGGCAACTTTTGGGACTGAGTTTTATTACGGTATTTTTGGCGGAGTTAGGCGACAAAAGTCAATTAGCCGCGATCGCCCTCGGAGGCAGTTCTAAACATCCGAATGCGGTGTTTTTGGGCACCGCTGGGGCTTTGGTATTTGCGACTTTAATCGGTGTTTTACTTGGAGAAGGAACCGCTTTGCTGTTGCCGACTCGTGTAGTAAAGGCGATCGCCGCCATTGGTTTTGCGATCATGGCTATCAAGTTACTCTGGCCAGAAAAAGAGGAATCAGAAAGTTAATTTTCCGCACCAAAATCAAAACCAAAATCAAAACCCAGGCTTGATGAAAAGCCTGGGTTTTTGTTCAATATTGTTTAATATTTCACAGATTTGCTGAATCATTTACCTATTCAGAAATCAAATTTTCATGGTGGTGAATAAACCAGCCCAGGAGAATGGTTCCAGCGGCTAATTTCAGCATTTCTAACACCCAATAACCGACGTGCATTTGATTCATTACTAAGGGGGATGGGGCGGCGGTGTCAAACAGATTAAGCTGCATTCCCAAAGCACTCATTTGAGGAGTTAAGCCATAGGTATCAAATAAGGCAATGGCCATGAGTATCATGGAGCAAATAATGGCGATTAAATTTTTATTTTCTCCCTCTTTTTGCCATGCTAAAGTGGTGAGAAGTCCAGTTAAAACTAGGGCGGCACAAACTAATTCAATCCGATTAAAAACTGAAAATATTGTATAACCCGCTGAGGCAAAATCCGATTGCATCATCATCCCGGAGGCATACATACTGGGCATAATTACCGCATCTAACAGGAGCAAAGCACTGAGCCAAAAGCCTAAAGTTAAGATGGCGACGGTTTGCCATAAGGGTTGTTTATTTTCAAATGTAGGAATCGTTGACATAATAATTACCTTTGATTTCTTTGATTTCTTATCTATGTTTCTACTATAGCGAACTTTTCCCAAAAAAGATATGAAGTAATTTTGCAAAAGGATACAAATTGCATCAAATTAGCGGGTATTTACGGTTATTATTGTGAATAAATATTAAGCAAAGGGACTCATGGGCTGGTTGATGAGTATTTATGCTGATTTTTTCCGCAGCGATCGAGGCATCAGGTGGTTGTGATTAATCAGTAATTGGTAATAAGTAGTCGGCATAATTAATTGCACTTTTTGTTACCCCGCCGATAGGCTTTGGATTCCCGCATTCGCGGGAATGACAGATTTCTATCTAATGGGGTCTGTTTTGAATTTATTTATGCCCATCTACTTATATCCCAGAGAGCCGATCTAGATTTATTTGTAATGTATTAACAGGAAAATCCGTGAAAGCAGTCATTTTATTGTCGGGAGGATTGGATTCCTCGACGGTGTTGTATCAAGCGAAGGCCGATGGTTGTGAATGTTATGCGATTTCGTTTGATTACCAACAACGGCATCGCCGTGAGTTGGAGTCGGCAGCAGCGATCGCCAGGGCCGCAGGAGTGGTGGCCCATCAGGTGATTACCTTTGATTTGCGGCAGTGGGGGGGGTCAGCGTTAACCGATGATGGGATTGATTTACCCCAAGGGCGATCGCTGTCGGAAATGGCAAGTCAAATTCCGGTGACTTATGTCCCGGCCCGAAATACGATATTTCTCAGCTTTGCTTTGGCTTATGCGGAGGCGATCGCTGCGGAACGAGTCTATATTGGGGTCAATGCTTTGGACTATTCGGGATATCCCGATTGTCGCCCAGATTACATTCAAGCGATGCAGGAAGTGTTTCGTCTGGGGACAAAACAAGGACGAGAAGGAGAGGCGATCGCGATTATCAGCCCCTTACTGGAGTTGCACAAAACCGAAATTATTCAATTAGGCAATAAATTAGGCGTCCCCTGGCAACATACTTGGTCTTGTTATGCCGGAGGCGAAAAAGCTTGTGGGGTCTGTGACTCCTGCCAATTGCGGTTAGCGGCTTTTGCTGAATTGGGCTTATCGGATCCGTTGTCTTATCGGTAATGGACAATTGATAATTGATAATTGATAATTGATAATTGATAATTATCTCTCGTTCCCAGGGTCTCCCTGGGAACGCTCTTCTTCTAGAGGCTCTGCCTCCCGTGAGGAGCATATAGGGACACGAGGCAGAGCCTCGTTTCCCCGTCCCCAGGCCGAGCCTGGGAACGAGAGTAAACCCCTACACCCTACACCCTACACCCTACACCCTACACCCTACACCCTACACCCACCCATAAATTAATTAATCGGATAAACGCAGGGGGAGAATAATCACAAATTCGGTTCCTTTACCCGGTTCAGAATGACAGAAAAGGTTTCCCTGATGTTTTTCCACTACTATTTGATAACTGACCGATAGTCCGAGTCCGGTGCCACTGCCCACAGGTTTGGTGGTAAAAAATGGATCGAAAATCCGGTTTTGGATGTTTTCGGGAATTCCTAAGCCATTATCCGCAATGCTAATTCTGACGGATTCATGGATTTGTTCGGTTTCGATGATAATCTGAGGAAGATTATTATCGGATGATATATTTTGCGGTGGTGTTTCTTTGGCTTGAAGATATTTTTGTTTCAGGGCATCAATTGCATTGGCGAGAATATTCATAAAGACTTGATTGATTTGGGCTGAGTAACATTCAACGAGAGGTAATTCGCCAAAGTTTTTAATTAGCTGAATATCTTTGAGTTGGTTTTGCAGAATTAATAAGGTGCTTTCTAGTCCTTCGTGGATATCCACCCGTTTTTTGCCCGCTTCGTCGAGGCGAGAAAAGTTCCGTAAAGATAGGACGATTTTTCTAATGCGATCGGCGCCACTTTTCATGGATTCTAAAAGTTTCGGGATATCTTCGACTAAGAAATCTAACTCAACGGCGGCGATTCCTTCTTCAATAATCGGGTTGCTTTCGGGATATTCTTGTCGGTAAAGATTCAATAAGTGCAATAGGTCATTAATGTAATGGGTCAGGGGATCGAGATTGCTATAGATAAAGCTGACGGGGTTATTAATTTCATGGGCAATTCCGGCTACAAGCTGTCCCAGACTGGCCATTTTTTCATTTTGTACCAGTTGAATTTGGGTGCGTTGGAGTTGATCTAAGGCGTTTTGCAGTTCTTGGGTTTGGTCTTTTAAGCGAGATCGGGAATAGCGTAGGGCTTCTTCGGTGGTTTTACGAAAGATAATTTCATCTTGGAGTTGCTTGTTAGTATCTTGCAATGAGGCGATCGCCTCTTGTAGTTCTGCGGTTCGTGCTTCTACCCGGATTTCCAATTCTTCATTGGCTTGCTTCAGGGCGGCTTCGGCTTGTACGCGATAGGTGATATCGTGAACTACGGCATAAATTAATTCCCGTTCCAGATCCGGTGTGGCGTTCCAAAATAGCCACCGATAAGAACCGTCGGCACAGCGATAACGATTTTCAAAGGTAATGATTTCTTGTTGAGAAACCAGTTTTTCTGTCGCGGTTTGGGTGCTGGGTCGGTCTTCGGGATGGACAAATTCCAGAAATGATTTGCCTAACATTTGTTCGGTGGAAATGGCTAGGGTTCTTTCCCAGGCTGGGTTCAGTTGGGTAAATTGCCCCTGAAAATCGATGACGCAGAGTAAGTCTTGGGAGAGACTAAAGAAGCGATCGCGTTCTTGTTCCGCTTTTGCCCGATAAGACCGTTCAATAGCCAAAGCCAATAAATCCGCTAATGAGGCGGCAAAGTTTTCTTCTTCAATCGCCCAATGCCGAGGCGCACCGATATGTTCGTGGCATAAAACCCCCACCATTTGCCCTCCTACTCTAATCGGGGCTTCCAGCATGGAGGTGATACCGAGGGGAATTAAATATTGGTCGCGAAATTCCGCCGTTCTCATGTCGGTGCGACCATCGTAAGCGGCGATAATTCGTTCTGTGGATAAAACCCGAAAATACGTCGGATAGTCGGAAACTGACAGATCCATGCCACAGGTATGACGGTTGGGGGTCTGTTCGTAAAGGTCGAAGCATTTTATCTGAGTGCGTTGGTCGTTGTAAATCCAGACGCTGACTCGTTCGAGTTCCAAGGTTTTGGCACTGGCTTCTAAGATTTCTTTGACCGATAACAGCAGATCGTCGGAGCGATCGCTGCTATGAGTTTTGCTAGTGGTGAAATCCTGGGACAGGCTGGTTAGCTTTTGCTGAAAATTGCGGTTGACTAGGGCAAAAATATCTTGAGTTGGCGCATAAGCTTTTCTGAACTCTAGAGAATTTTGTTGTCGATTTCGCTGTGAGAGTTTTAGTAAGGTGCTGCTTTGAGAACGCAGCCGTTTTTCCCGGAGGGAAATACTGTTGTAAAGTTGGGCATTTTCCCAGCAAATCGCCGCTTGGGAAGAGAGAAGTTTTAAGATGGTCAGGTTTTGGGTGCTAAACGCGGAACTGGTGAGATGATTTTCCAAGTACAGTAAACCCATCATTTTATTCTGATGCAGAATTGATGTACAAATTATTGATTTTGGTTGCTTGGTCTGGATATAGGGGTCACGGCTAAAGCGTTCGTCCAAGGTGGCATCATCTAAGACCAAATCTTCGCCGGTTTTCTCCACATAATTAATCACTGACATGGGGACATATTCACGGGTTTCTGCCGGGGATCGTTCGCGACAGCGGTGCGGAGCCAGATCGCCAATGATGGTTTGGGTTTCATTTAAGACCGCCCTGGTGGCGATCTCCCAGGTGCCTTCTAATTCCCAAAGCAGGCAGCCCGTAGTTGCCCCGGCATTTTCCACCAGCATTTTCATTATTTGATCGAGTAAATTTTCCAGTATCATTTCACTGCTTAGAGCTTGCAAGGCTTTGATGACCGTTTTGAAATCCAAGGACGGGGATTCAGTGGGGGTGATGGGGTGGGAGATCCGATCTATTTTCCTGGACAGATCCTGCCCGATCGCTTGATTGATGCTAGAGGAAAATAGTTGTGGATATTTGGTTTCTAGTTGTTTAACGATCGCGATCGCCCCCCAATTTAAATAACCATCATAAGCATCCCGCAGATAAATTTCGGCAATTTTCTGGTTGCCCCGTTCTTGATAGAATTCTCCAGCCCTTTGGTTGGCGATCGCCGCTTCATGGATATAGCCTTGCTGCGTTGCTCCGGTAATGGCGCGATCGTAAGCGGCGATCGCCTGATTTGCATCCCCAAGTAATCGCGCCGTTTCTGCTGCCACCAAGTCAACTTTATGCTGAAAATTCATCGGCGCAGACATAGCCCACTTCTTGAGTTTTTGTTGATATTTTGTGACTCTTTTTAATAGTCTTCGCTGTTCTTTTTTTGGCACATTACGCGCCTGCATTAATCCCAATAAAGACGCATAAAATAAGAATTGAATTTGCTTTAGATTGTCGGCATTAAGTTCAGATTTATTTGATAAATTTATTTGATTGATTGCCGCTTCTGGTTCATGGAATACATAAGCGGCAATTATTTTAGCCAAGGCGATAGATATGGGGTCGATTAATGCATTTTGGGGGACATTTGTTGAGGCGGCTTCGAGGTTCTGGAAAATTTGCTCTAGGGAGCGATCTCCTGGTTCTGAATCGCTACTTAAACTGGATAATACTTGGTTCCAGAGATTTAAATGGGCGATCGCTAAAGTTTGATGCAAGGGTTCTAATACTTTCAGGTATTGCTGAGATTCCTGCCACACAAATAGCAAATTTTCTCCCAAAAAAAACTGGTGCAAACAATGAGCGATCGCGGCATATCCCGCATATTCAAAATCCCCGGTTTCTAAGCCGCATTGAACCGTTTGTTTTAAAGGTTGAATGCTTTCTCCCAAATAGCTTTTGGCCAAATTTATCTGACCATAAAAGGTTTCATAGACTCTGGGTTTTAATTCTGGAGTTTCCAATTTATCTAATAAATTTAAAGACAGTTGACCCAACTCATACCCAAGGGCGATCGCCTCTCCCCGACGGCCAAGAGTTGCCCCATAAATGGCATAACCATAAGCGGCAAACGGCGAATTGCCATAAGTCCGGGAAAGTTGCACCATTTTTAACACTACTAAAGTGAATAATCTCGGATTACTCTGAGCCGTTGGGGTCGCTAAATTGACCAAAATTCGCATAGCGGCCAATTGATAAGGATCGGTCATCAACGGTAATTTAGACAGCAATTTAATGGGTTGGTTGCCTAGGGCTAACTTGGTGATTAACCATTGGGATAACTCCTGCCTAGCACTAGGATTTGTTGGCAAATAAATTTTTAGTTCTGCTAAGGCCATTAAGCCAGTTTTCACTGCCTGGTTGATGTCATTTATGGCAATATAAAACTGAATTTTTATTTCATATACTTTGACTCGTTCTAAGGTGGTTTTTGCCCGTTGGAGAATTACCTCAGCCCAGGGTTCAATTTGGCCAAATTCCATATTCAAATAGGCGGCTTGTAAGGCTTCGATATGCAGCAATAGGGTGAGGTCATAATGAGTTTGCCAACTTTCTTCTGCGAGCAGTTTTAACCCTACGGTTAAATAGCGTAAAGCCGCTTCATAAGCGGTGGCTGCTTTGGCTTTTTGTCCGGCGATTAAATTTAAACCGGCTAATTCATATTTTTGGGCTAAATCCGTAATTAGGTTAGACCCTAAATTCATTTGATTGACAATTTCAAAAATTTGCTCATACCGTTGGTCTGGTCGGGTATGTTGTAAAAGCATTTGACCAATTTTTAAGTGTAGTTTGGGTGCTTCGGTGGGGGAAATTAACGCATAAACCGCTTGTCGTACTCGGTCATGGAAAAATTGATACACAAGTTTGGGCAAGTCAATGATTTGACAGGCGGACTCGGGAAACTCTGGGGTGACTAAATCATGGGGAATTTCAGTGATTTTCCCCGGATTTAACTGGGCGATCGCATAAGGATCGTGTCCTTGGGGGACAATCAAATCACCTTGGATTGCTGGTTGCATTTGTTCCAGGGTATTTACCAAAGAAGTTTGGGCAGCGATCGCCAGAAACTCTAAATTAAATCGGTTGCCTAGGCAAGCTGCTAATTTTAAAATCTCCAAAGTGCTTG
The DNA here is from genome assembly GCA_011390955.1 of Oscillatoriales cyanobacterium. Lineage (GTDB taxonomy): Bacteria > Cyanobacteriota > Cyanobacteriia > Cyanobacteriales > Laspinemataceae > Planktothricoides. Next base: position 57,920 of record JAABRM010000017.1, read on the forward strand.
ATGGCAAATTGGTCAATTTTTTTTCAATTAATTCCTCGACGTTTTCGGTAATCTCTAGGGCTTGAATTTGTTCGAGATCCCATTGCCAACGTTTAGTTTCTCGATTATAGATTAGTAGCTTTTGTTGATAAAGGGATCGCAAAAGTTGCTTTAGGAAAAACGGATTGCCGCTAGTTTTATGAAATAACAGTTCCGCCAAGGGTTGAGTCCATTCTGGAGGGCATTGCAGGGTATCACCGATCAGTTCGTCGATCGCATCGATCGTTAAGGGACGGAGTTTTATCTCGATTAGGCTGAGGGGGTGAGGGCACGACTGAATTTGATCTAAAGTCAATTGCCAAGACTCAGTGGCGGATAGATCGCGATCGCGATAAGCCCCGACGATCAGCAGACGACAGGCTGTATCTGGGTTAGGGACGGAGAATGGGTGAGTTTGGGCGATCGCTTCTGAATCCCCAGCTAAACTGTTACTGACTAAGGGGCGATCGCCCAAACTCAACCACTCCAGTAACTTAAGTGAGGCAGAATCCGCCCACTGAAGATCGTCTAAAAATATCACCAGGGGGTATTTCTGACTAAACACCGAGATCAACTGTAAAAACAGCAAATTAAACTGATTTTCTGATTCCGTCACCCCTAGCTTTTTTACGGACGGCTGTTTACCGATAATCAATTCCAACTCAGGAATTACCTCAACCATCACCTGAGCATTTTGACCCAATTTCGCCAGAATTTTTTCCTGCCACTCTTTAACTTTGACTTCGCTTTCAGTTAAGACTTGGCAAATTAATTCCCGCAACGCATTTAGCCACGCTGAATAAGGAATATTTCGCTGATATTGGTCAAATTTTCCGCCAATAAAATAACCCCGGTTCGCCACAATCGGTTGATGAATTTCTCGGACTAACGCCGATTTCCCAATGCCCGAATATCCAGAGATTAAAATAAGTTGTGCCGAGGCAGATTTTTGTTCTATTGCCTGAATTACCGAATTATCCGCCGACTTCACTTGGTTCAAAATCGCGATTAAAGTTGCCAGTTCTTTTTCCCGTCCGTAGAGTTTTTGGGGAATCTGAAATTGCTCGGCAATATCCTGTTGTCCGAGCAGAAAATTTGCTACGCTGCCGGTAAAAATTAACTGATCTAAACAAGTTTCTAAATCAGCTTTAAGTCCCTGAATAGTTTGATATCTGTCTTCAGCATTTTTGGCCAATAACTTGAGGACAATGTTAGACAATGACTGGGGAACTGCCTGATTTTGTAATCTTAAATTTCCTAGAGGTTGGGGAGTTTTGGCAATATGGCAATAAATCCATTCTAAAGGTTCACTCGCTTGAAAGGGTAGATTGCCCGTTAACATTTGATAGAATGTCACCCCTAAAGAATATAAATCTGTACGATAATCAATGCCCCGATTCATTCTGCCGGTTTGTTCCGGGGAGATATACGGGAGATTTTCCGACTCCCAGCGGAAATTCCTCAAATTGTTGACATGACCGGGAATTCGATCTGCCCTGCTTGCCTGGGTAAAATCAATCAGTTTAATGATTTTGGTAATCGGGTTAATTAAAATATTTCCGGGATGAATATTTTGATGAATAATCTGGGCTTTTTGTAAGTTTTCTAAACTTTCCGCCAGCTTAATGGCTAGAGTCAAAAAATCTAGACAAGACAAGGGATGATCTACCAAAAAAGTGGCCAAAGATTCGCCATCAAAGTCTTCTAAGATTAACGCAGGCATTCCTTGGTTGGTTTGGCAAATTTCATAGATATTGATTAATCCAGGGGCGGACAAATTTTTGCCGATCGCATATTCATGGTTAATCCGCGAAATATTCAACCAAGCATTTGGTGAGTCCACCCTTGGAATTTTAACGATAACTGGCTGGCGATCGCGTTGTCTTTCCCCTCGATAGACTAATGTGCGATCGCTCTGATGGAGCAGTTCATTCGTTTTATATCCAGGGATAAAAATCATAGGAATTCCTAAACGTTAGATTCTAATTTTTTTGGCGTTAATCAAGAATTGACTCGCCTTTTATGTGAAACATCCAGCCTTGCCATAATCTTCTGAGTCCGTGTAGCCCAGAAAATCCCTAAAAATGGCTAATTTAACATATATAGCGTTTTTATTTTACTTATGAAATAAGTAATATCCGAACCCCCACCCAAAGTCTCCCCCTTCGTCGGGGATAGTCCAGAAGCGTTCATTACCTTTGTGTCTATTTCCAATGAAAACAGTAGATCGTGTCAATTGTAGCAAAGTTTTGCCCCCTTTTTTACTCTGGCGGATAAACCGATAATTTTATCTCCTTTTTATGATGGCCAAACCATAATTATTTTTTGGGCATTAAGCCCTTTTCCGGTTCGCCAATTATCGCTCCTTTTGGGTAAACTCAATCAAACCCGAAAATCTAATTATACGTTGGCTTTTAGGGAACGATTTCAGCAGGATAAAAGTCAATATAGCCCGGTTACAAGTCTTTTTACAAATATAGTTTTTTCAAATAAAAATGATACATTATTCTGTAGGTTGGGTTGAGGAACGAAACCCAACATTAGAATCCTTACAGGAAATAAACCGGGTTTTTTCACATATAGCGATCTCCAATAGCTGGAGAAATCTTACTTGAGATAACTATATGAGTTGACCCATCCTTTTAGTAAAGCTTTATAGCTGAGTGACAGCCATGCAAATATCGGAAAACAGAAACTCGTTGGATGACAAAGATCCGGTTTGTCTTGCGGCCATTCCCGATCCGAAAATCACGGAAAATATCGTCAATTTATAGGAAATAACTGGGCAATCGTTTAACCCCTGTGTTATAATAATATTTAAGACAACCGAGAAGTTGGGCTCAACTAAATTTTTGAGAATCACCCATTGATTTTTAGGGGCTTGAGGTCAAAACAGCTTGAGTTCAAAATCAGGAAGACATTATTCAGCGATCGCCCCAAAATATTCGGGTGGCAATCCCCAGGTATCCCCTAAAACAATCTTCCCTAAAAATAGTGATTAAATACCGAGGTAAAAAATTATGTCGCATCATATTTTAAGCAAACTCGAATTACAGCAAATTATTGAGAAAATCAATCAACGACAGCAAGGAGATGCGTTTTCCTCTGTGATGGTGGAAAAAGTCTTAGGGGTGGGAAAACCCTGGAAGCAGTTAAACAAGTCAGAACTTTGTCACATTTTAGAAGCTTGGGAGCAACTGTTAGCCAAATGCCCCCAAACTTCTGACTGGAAAACTATCAAAGTCAGCGATCGGCTGTTATCGGTGATGGCAAATCACCAACGCTGGGTAGACTATTTTGGCTTTGCCTCATTCACCCCTGCGGCAGAATTTATTAGGCAAATTTTGCCTGATTGCCAATGGGCAATGATTCGCAAAAGTGGCAAACGCTTAAATGCCAGTATCGAGTGCAAAGTCTGGGGCTTATCAGAAGCAAAATACCAAGAACTTGTTGACCAAGAAAAAACCAAAAATATTCCATCCATGATTATGGTTTATGACGCGGTAAACGGAGGTGAATACCAAACTTATATTAGAACCAATAATCCTGATGTGGCGGAAAAGTTTAAGGATTTAATCCTGAAATAGTTATTGATTGTTGTTGGTTGATTGTTGTTGGTTGGGGTGTAATTGATAATTGATAATTGATAATTGATAATTGATAATTGATAATTAACAATTGATAGCTTAACATAATTATCAATTATCAATTGTTAATTGTTAATTGTTTCCCCTACACCCTACACCCTACACCCTACACCCTATTGGTTGTTTTGCTAAAACAATAACTAATCAGCAATGGTTAGGAGGGTAATTTTGCTAGAAGCAAAATTACCCTAAGCATTATTTTTACTTAACTTGTCGAGCATTTGGGGATGCTGCCGCCCCATAATTAATTCGACAACCAATATTAAAGATACTGGAACCACACTCCAGGGGAACCACCTGGTCTTTGAGCATGGCACTACAACTTACATATTGATCGTTATTGGTATCTTTAATCATACATTCAATCGGTTGAGCATCCGCACGGGCTGACCACTTTTTCATGCCCCAAACTGCCACAAAATGTTGCCAAAAGAAAGTGATGAAAAATCCTGCCAATAATACAGAAAGAACAATGCCAACTTTAAACTGCCAACTTTTCAGCATTTCTGTTAACTTTTCCATCAGATTAGCCGATAAGGAAGTGACTGGATTGGTATTTTCTGGATTAATTACTTCTGGAGTTTTATTTTCCTGATTTTCAGACATTAAGTAGACTCCTTGCCGATAAATTTCGATGACTGGTTTTCCAGGAATAGCCTGAATTTTAGCCAATTACTTAGTCAGTTTAGCAAAATAGTCCCGCTCTTGGCTGATAATTTCACAAGTTATTAATATGTGATTCAGTATTTTTGCGTTAGATTTGTTCTGGGAAGTCTCTGACAAAAAAACCCGGTTCGTTCAGTAAACCGGGGGTTTGGGGATTTCGCTTATGCCAAAAGGCTATAAATCCTATAAATCAATTTTTAATCAGGTTTGTGAGGGTTAATCAAGCGATCGCGTAAAAAAGACTGAGTTAATCAAAAAATGGATTAGAGGCTAAACCGTGCAAGCAATTTTGCTATGCAGTTCGTTAATAAAGTGTTGAAATTCTCTTTGTTTTCTGACATCCGCTTCTTCTAGCCAAGTTTTCACGGAGGAAACTGTATTTTGGATCCGCTCTTTTTCAACTCGAAATTCATCGAGAACTTGGCTTAAAGTTTCATCGGATAAATGTTCTATCATCACGTTGATATATTCAGCCACCAGTTCTTCCGCTTCATTGTCTTTAACGGGGCCTTCCGCACCCACCGCATCATGGAATCGGCGGGCCAGACGATTAAATGCTTCGTATGCTTGATGAGACATTTGTGATTCTCCTTTAATATATATGCTTTGGCTATACTGTTACTATAGCTACAATTTTTTTATTTGTCAAGAGATGATGACATTAGTTCATAATCAATCCCCAGGGGATGAAATCGCAGTAAAATAAACGTTGTTGGTGATTGGTGATTTGTGATTTGCAGAAATCCGTAGGGTGTTGTTCCGAGCAGTAACGCACCAATGCGCGATATATAGAGTCGTTGCGTAAGTCATAATTAATCTGAAAAACGCTGTAAAATAATCTTTAGCTAGAGTGAATAAAAATTGCTATGGAAATCCAAGACTACTTTAACTTTTTAGCTGCTGATGATATTCGTATCAAAGGCAGTCGCATTGGCATCGAAAGCGTCCTTTATGAATATATTTACCGAGCCAAAACACCCGAAGAAATTGCCCAACAATTTGAAACCATTACCTTAGAAGATGTTTATGCTACCATCCTTTATTATCTGCACAACAAAGAAGCGGTCACTGCTTACTTAGCTGACTGGTTAGAGTTCTGCCGTCAACAACGAGAAAAACAAAAAAATAATCCTTCTCCTGCACGGCAAAAATTTCGCAAATTGAAAGCAGAATCAGCGGTTCGGGCTGAGTCAGATGAATCCGCGATCGCTGTCTGGTAAAGACAATTCAATATTTACTTGATAAGCATATCGCCAACCAAGGAAAGACGCCTATAATACCGTTTTTAATTAAAAATGCCAAGGAGGAAACGATGCCAAGTCCAATTATGTATGAAGCGGAAGAAACTTTTGTGGTTCTAGACCCGAGCCTGTTGGAAGAAGAATTTATGACTGGGGAGGAACTTTTGATTAAGTTAAAACAAATTTTATCCCAGACTCCTGTGGATGAATTAACCCCAGATATCAGAAAATATAGCTCCCTTGATGAGCAAGCGAAATATTTGCTTACGACTGGTTGTGAGTTGGAACTCGCACCAGGAAAAACTCTGCAATGGTATGTAGTGCGATTGGAAAAATAGCTTAAATTTTGTTGTTGGTTGTTGTTGGTTGGTGGTTGTTGGTGGTTGTTTGTTGTTTGTTGTTTGTTGTTTGTTGGTTGGGGTGTAATTGATAATTGATAATTGATAATTGATAATTTTATTTAATTGTCAATTATCAATTATCAATTATCAATTATCAATTGTTAATTGTTTTCCCCCGCTCCCCTGCACTCCTGTTCCCTGGTTAATTTTTCGGCTGGGTAATCAGGGCTACATCTATTTGATCTTTTTTCGGTTGGGTAATTTCAGCCCGGATTCCTGGCCCAAAAAACTTTTCGATTTTTTCTCGTTTTTCTTGCCAGGTTTCTAAGGTAAATTTGGGTGAGTCAAATTCTAAAATTAACCCATAGTTGCCATCAATTTCTATTTCCCGTAATCCCGCAAGTACCGGACGTTCTTTGTCGTTAGGATTTAAGCCAAACCGCTGTAATGAATCATCCAAGTGGGCATCTTGACCGTAACGATACCGGGTTACGTCTTTGCGGATTTGATTTTGAATTTCCGTGGCCATTTTTTGACGCAATGCCAGGACTTTCTCGGAGGTGGGCTGACTAAATGGGACGGGTTTGAGTTCGGCAGATTTGAGGGCTAAACCTCCGAGTAATAAGGGGATGCCATAAAAAAATCCGGCTAGGTTTAAGGTGGCATAGTCGGCAAAATAAGCCGCAAATCCCACTACGGTGAGGATACCCCCAATGACTAAACCGACAGAACTGAGAGAGATTTTACCAAACATAAGATAACTTTGAAGAAGGCAATATTGTGTAACAATGTACAAAAAACAAGCGATCGCCTTTTTATTGTACCCTAAAGCGATCGCTTTGATGATTTTATTTGGCTAATCAATGGGTCAGCTTCCCGGAAATCCTGAAACCAAGGTCAATTATTTAAGGATTATTTGACTAATTTAAGGACTAACAATGTAAGAATTGCTCAAGGGTTCCACTTCTCCAGCGATCGCCAAAGCTTGATGAATCATCACCGCTACTTCTGCCCGCGTTGCCGGTTGATTGGGATTCAGTAATGTGCGATCGGGATAATTAACTACCAGACTATTTTGCGTCGCTGCCGCTACTTTCTGGATGGCATAATTGGGAATATCTTTGGCATCTTTATATTGTGTAATCATCCCCGCTGATTGGGGGGACGGCAAATTTAGATTTAAACCACTGGCAATGGCGACTAAAACTTGCACGCGAGGAACTTTTTGTTCTGGTTGGAAAACTTCTCCGGGATATCCCCGTAAAAAGCCACTTTCAGAAACTTGATTAATCGCCTTTGCTGCCCAATAGTCTTGGGGAATATCTTTATATTTAACTCCTGTTTGCTTGGCTTTATGGTCAAAAACTTTTTGCAACTGAGCGGCTAATTCGGCACGGGTTACAGGCTCATTTGGTCGAAAAGAACCATCAGGAAAACCCGAAACTACGTTAATTGTAAGTAGCGCTTGAATTGCCGGTTTTGCCCAATAATCATCGGGAACATCAGAAAATTTTTCTGGTGGCGTATTTGTTGGCGTAGTTGTTGGGGTTGTAACCGCTGGTTTGCTGTCAGTTGCTTTAGCCGTTTCTTCGGGAGTAGCGGTTTCAGCAGTTGGGGTTGTAACCGCTGGTTTGCTGTCAGTTGCTTTAGCCGTTTCTTCGGGAGTAGCGGTTTCAGCAGTTGGGGTTGTAACCGCTGGTTTGCTGTCAGTTGCTTTAGGGGTTTCCGCTGGGTTAGGGGTGGGACTAACCGGAGTAGAAAATGATGCAGTTTCAGGGGACTTTTCTGGAGTCGAAGAGGTTGAATTCAGCGACAAAAGGGAAATAGGCCCGATCTGCGACAATAATAAGCTTTTATTTGATTCACTAGATGCCACCTGACCTTCTAAGGCGGAAGGTTTAGCTAATTTTTGGGCATCATTTAGGGGAATGGATGATTTTGCTTGATTTTCCCCTGTTGGCTGAATAGCGGCAACTTTTGCCGGTTCTGATGATTGACTTGATGGTGAAGAACTGACAAAAATTTGGGGAGATTTTAAGGTTAATGCTGAGTTATCCCGCAGCATAATCCAAAAGAATATGCTACCGATACCCAATAAAGCCACAATCACCGCAATGAATTCGTCCCATTGCCGGTTGTCTTTTGGTGATGGTTGGTCGTTTGAATTCGGTGAATTAGATGAGTTAGTCATAGCGATCGCTCACAATGCAATAAATTATGCAATAAATTATGCAATAAATTTCTCAACAAGTTTATTCTGACACTGATTCTGGCTTTTGGGGCTGCGATCGCCCAAAAACAGCCAAAAATAACTCCATGTACAAAAATTTATGCAACAATAAGTATTTATATTGTAGGGTGGGCAAAATTCCACCATTATCTATGGTAGGGTGCGTAAATTTTTTTGCCCACCCTACGAATGTTAGGGGCTGATTTTGGCTTTTGGGGCTGCGATCGCCCAAAAACAGCCAAAAATAACTCCCACAGTCCTCTTTGGGACAGACGATCCATCATTGCCTTTGATGAAACTTACAGAGGTTTGGCTGAGGAAAAATTTAACTTGGGTAAAAATACAGCCACAGGTAAGTGAAAAAACTCCGCCAATTCTTGAATATGACGGGTGGTTAGTTGCCGTTTTCCATTGATGACATCAGAGACAATGGATTCGGTTTTAAAGATAGGTACTAGGTCTTTTTGTTTAAGATTTCGTTCAGCAATCAAGACCTTTAACAGTTCTACTCCATAAATATCAGGAATCATATCTGCTTGTTGGTTTTCATAGTGCAAAACCAAGGTTCCTAAAACATCCAGATAATCTTCTTCTTCTGGAGTCAGTTCTGGTTTATCTAGTAATTTGTCGATCGCCGCTTGAGTTGCGGCAAAATCTGCTTCAGAGGTAATGGGACGAGGCGGAAAGGCTTGAAGCAGTTGCATATATTTTTCGGCTGTCACCATAAGTTTAATCTCTGGTATAATTTAATCAACTAATCAACAAATATATATTGGGTGATTTCACCAAGGAAGGCAGAGTGATTTTAATCGATTCAATTAGATATATTTGAACCTGGACAGATAAGTCTAATGCATCAGGGGCGCAAGCATTGCGCCCCGAAAAATACCAAATAACCTTATGCTTGCGCCTCCAAATAATTGTATTAATCTTCAATTGAAATAGCTATAATATGCCTTTTCAACTTGGTTTATAAATGAAGTGTTTACAACCATCATCTGCTTTCCTTGGCGTTGCGGTGGTTTTGGCCACTGCGCTAATTTTAACATATAATCTTAGCAATTTGCGAAGCCAAAGAAACCGGGTTTCTCCGATAATTTGTGTCGGAACGCCGATATTCCCTAAAGAAACCCGGTTTCTCAGAAAATATTTATCCCCTGAGAAACTCAGCGGTAGGATGAAATCATTGACGTTTTGTAACCGATCTAAATCTATGACTTTGACTGCAACCGGATCGCCCAGTTTAGAAGATATTGCCCGCAAAACCCGTGACGCTGCCCGTCAGTTGGGGATTCTGTCCACCGAGGAGAGAAATCAAGGAATTGAAGCGATCGCCGCTGCCTTGGAAGCTGCCACCCCGGACATTCTCGCTGCTAATGCGATCGACTGTGAAAACGCTGCGGCTGACGGCATTGCCAAACCCTTGTATCACCGACTGAAACTCACCGCAAGCAAACTCCAAGCCACTATTGCCGGGGTCCGAGATGTGGGGAAATTGCCGGATCCCGTTGGCGCCGTGCAAATTCACCGAGAACTGGATGAAGGATTGATTCTCAAGCGAGTGACTTGTCCCCTGGGAGTTTTGGGGATTATTTTTGAAGCGCGACCGGATGCGGCGATTCAAATTTCGGCTTTAGGGATTAAATCCGGTAATGGGGTAATTCTCAAAGGCGGAAAAGAGGCGATTCATTCTTGTACCGCGATTGTGAAAGCCATTCGCCAAGGTCTTGGGACAACGAAAATCGATCCAGATGTGGTGCAATTGCTGACCACTAGAGAGGAAATTCAAGAGTTACTCAAACTGGATAAATATGTTGACTTGATTATTCCCAGAGGGTCTAATTCTTTTGTCCAGTTCGTGATGAATCACACGAATATTCCCGTGTTGGGTCATGCGGATGGCGTTTGTCATCTCTATATAGATGCGGCGGCAGATATGGAAAAAGCCGTTAACATTACGGTGGATTCTAAAACTCAATATCCCGCTGCTTGTAATGCTACGGAAACTTTATTAGTTCACCGGAATATTGCCGCTAATTTTTTGCCTTTGGTGGCGAAAGGTTTGCAAATTCATCAAGTAGAATTACGGGGCGATCGCATTACCCGTGATTTTCTCCGGGATTTGGCGATCGCGGAAGCTACGGACGAAGATTGGGCCACGGAATATACGGATTTAATCCTATCAATTAAAATTGTCAACTCTCTGGAAGATGCGATCGCTCATATTAATCAATATGGATCGGGACATACTGATGCGATCGTCACCGAAGATAGCGCGGCTGCCAGCAAATTTTTAGCCCAAGTAGATGCGGCTGGAGTGTTTCATAATTGTTCCACCCGCTTTGCCGATGGTTTCCGCTATGGTTTTGGTGCGGAAGTGGGCATTAGTACCAGCCAAATGCCGCCCCGTGGCCCCGTGGGACTCGAAGGATTAATTACTTATAAATATCAAGTCACGGGCAACGGTCATATTGTCGCCACTTACTCTGGCGACCATCCTAAATCTTTTACCCACCGGGATTTATAATCAGAAAAAAAACCGGGTTTCTGTGGTTAATTCCGCATAAAAACCCGGTTTTTAGGACTATTTTAATACCACTTACAAAAATTTATGCAACAATAAGTATTTATATTGTAGGGTGGGCAAAACTCCACCATCATATATGGTAGGGTGGGTAAAAGTTTTTGCCCACCCTACGAATCTTAGGGGCTGTTGGATTAATTGTTGTAAATGGTATAAGTTTGAAGTGAAAAAAACTCAGAAAAACTGGTTTTTTCCGTCGTTTATTAGTCTCCCAGAAGCGATGAATATTAGACGGAAACCATTTCTGTTTGATAATTAGGAGAAACTGGCTCAAAATGCAAGACCATGATCTGTTCAGGACGCAAACCAATTGATTCATAAGTACGACCCGTGCGATTCCGCGAAGCGGATCCCTTGCGGGAATCGCTAAATTCTACTTCAAAGGCGGCTCCATTGGCTAAAATTTCCACCACGGTGCCCACTTGTCCACGCCATAAATTATATTGGGGAAGGTCAACGGTCAGAGCGACAATATCTAATAACTGAATTTTCATAATTTACGTTTCCATTAATTCCGAGATGATTGCTCCTACAAAAATATTATGATGGAAATAGGATTACTCTAAGTAGGTGAACATAATTAATTGCACTTTTCGTTCTCCGCCGATAGGCTTTGGATTCCCGCCTATAGCGCTAACGCCCCAGGCTTCGCTAACGCGGGAATGACAGTTTTTCTTCTGATATGGTCTGCATTTATTTCTGCCCACCTACTTAAAATTAGCATGACAATTTTTCGCTCAGGTGGTGGGATTGACCAATAGCGCAGGTAGGCTTCTGGGAAATTTAGCCCATCAAACGGATTTCATTGAAGTCGAAAAATTAAGACTTGTTGAACAGCATCTAGCGCAGTTTGAGGAATTTCCGGGAGAGTTTCCCCAAAATTGGGCAATGCTGAATCGGCTAAAGACTGCTCTTGCCCAGGAGTCTGCAATTTCGGGGGCTGACTTAAGCTTCTATTACCATGAATTAAAAGAAGCTGAATTCATGGCTAATGGACTTTCATATTATGAGGCACAAGCAGAAGCTTTGAAATTCTATGGAGTATCACCTTTCAGCCTATATCACCCCGATGCGATCGAGGCTTTTCCAGATCAATTCAACAAAAACTGGTTTAATGCTTGGGGGATCGAGAAATAAAATGATAACTACACTCAATCTGAATCGTCATCGGCAGGCAAGAATTTGGCTAGGGGAATTACCAAGTTTAATGCCAAGTTCAAAACATAATGAGACAAATTGTAGGATAGACAATTTTAAAATAGACAGCAGTAAGGAAAATGTATGCCATTTTTCTACTGGGGCAAAATTATTTGAAATGGATATATTTTATCGGAATTCTTCATTATTATTAAGAAGTAATCCAGGGTTGAATCAAGGACAAAAAGCCGCAGTGGAAATGATTATCCCATCAGCGGGACGCGCTCTTTACGGACTTTTAGGTGCGGAGTTTGTGAGCGATCGCTCTAATAAACTTTTGGTCAAAGTAGCGGTATCTGAAGCGGTATCTGAAGGTGTAGAACCAGAACTTGATTGGTCACTCGCTTCTAGCATTGATAAAGTCTGTGCCGGTTTGCCGGTTGAATATGCGGACAGCGTATTTGATGGAGTGATTCATGCCGGAAAAATTCTCGGATCGGGGGTGCTTTTCTTCAACTGTGCAGCGCATGGAGAGATAGGTTCTTCGCCCCAGATGTTTCGCCAACTTGCCCTAAAGGTAGTGCGATTAATTGCGGCTGCTTCTGTGAAAGAATCACTCTCAGAGAAAGAGTTGATTTCATTGCTTGCCACTGACGAAAACGAGCGATCTCTGGCTCAAGTTCCGATCAAAAACTATGTTGCTTCATTAAATCTCTCTGGGTCGGCAAAAGGGGCATTTATTGATCCGGATCGTTGGTTTCCCGATGGTTTGCCCGAACTTATCTGATATGAAATAAGAAAAATAGCGATCGCTTCCTCTGAGACGGGAAAAGTTTAACGTTTTTCTGGGTGTTTCAGGGCTTGAGTATAGAGAATTGCTGATGGTAGCCCATGAGAAACCCGGTTTCTGGGCTGATAAATGATAAATATTTTCCTTATACACCATCTCGAAATACAATAAAATCAGATTCGGCCTCAACCCATGCCCATGATTAACTCCCTAGAAACACAACTTTATCACCTGCAACAACTGGCAAACAACCTGGTCGCGAACCAAATCACCCATTTAACTTTTGTCAGTGTTGGGGTCATTTTTCTGGCGGGTTTACTCACCAGTTTAACCCCTTGTATGCTTTCCATGTTGCCAATTACCATTGGCTATATTGGCGGTTATGAAACCAAAAATCGCCTAGAAGCAGCGGCCCAGTCTGCCTGGTTTTCCCTGGGACTCGCCACCACCCTAGCGGCTTTAGGAATTGCTGCCGCGACCTTGGGCAAAGTCTATGGACAAGTTGGCATTGGTTTGCCAATTCTGGTTAGCGCGATCGCTATTTTAATGGGTTTAAACTTACTCGAAGCTTTACCCATTCAACTGCCATCCTTTGACGGAATGCAGTGGATTTCCCAAGACTTACCGAAAGGCATTCGTTCTTACTTACTCGGTCTAACCTTTGGCTTAGTGGCTTCTCCTTGTAGTACCCCCGTCTTAGCCACATTATTAGCTTGGGTTTCCACCAGCCAAGACCTCATCTTAGGCGGGGTATTGCTATTAGCTTATGCCGCTGGTTATGTTTCCCCCTTAATTTTAGCCGGAACTTTTACCGCCAGCATCAAAAAACTCTTAGAATTAAGAAAATGGTCTAGTTGGATTACTCCAGTCAGCGGCGCATTATTAGTCGGATTCGGGGTATTTACCCTCTTATTTAGACTCTTGCCCGTAGCTTAATTTTCGTCTGTGATTGACCGCTTGAAATCAAACCACAAATCAACCATGAACTTAAACGAATCTAAAGACACTGTACCCGCAGAAAATCCGCCGGAAAATTCAGCCACCAAAACTTGGACAGCCAAACAATTACTCCGCAAAGGATTACTAATCATTGGCGATTTACGATTAGCGATTATCTTACTATTAGCGATCGCCTTCTTTAGTATCTCTGGCACCGTCATCGAACAAGGAGAACCCATCCAATTTTATCAAGCAAACTATCCCGAAAACCCAGCCTTATTTGGCTTCGTCACCTGGAAAGTAGTTAAAATTTTGGGTCTAGATCGTGTTTATAAAACCTGGTGGTTTCTCTCTATTTTAATCTTATTTGGTTCCAGCTTAACCGCTTGTACCTTTACCCATCAATTCCCTGCCCTCAAAGCAGCCCAAACCTGGAAATTTTATGAAAAACCCCGACAATATGAGAAATTAGCCCTCAGTACCCAACTCAGTGGCGGCCATCTCAACGAACTGGAACAAGTATTACAAAATCGGCGCTATCGCGTATTTCGAGAAGGCAATAAAATTTATGCCCGCAAAGGCTTAATTGGCAAAATTGGCCCAATTATTGTCCATGCCAGTATGTTGATTATTTTGGCGGGGGCAATTTGGGGCACCCTCACAGGAATTATGGCCCAACAATTAATCCCCAGTGGGGATAGTTTCAGCATCAATAATATTATCGATGCGGGGCCATTGGCGCAATTAAATGTGTTTAAAGATTGGTCAGTAAAAGTCAATCGATTCTGGATTGAATACCAAGAAGATGGCAAAATTGACCAGTTTTATTCTGACTTATCTGTATTGGATAATCAACAACAAGAAGTCGATCGCCAAACTATTCATGTAAACAAGCCTTTACGCTATCGGGGCGTAACCCTTTACCAAACAGATTGGTCGATTGCCGGGATTAAAGTCCGGCTGAATAATAGCCCGGTTTTGCAATTACCAATGGGCGAATTAAAAACCGGCAGTAAGACCAGAGTTTGGGGGAGTTGGATTCCCACCAAAACTGATTTAAGTGATGGAGTTTCGGTGATTGCCATTGACTTACAAGGCACGGTTTTACTCTATGGCAACGATGGCAAATTGATCGGCACTGCCCGCACCGGCAGCGCGATCGAAGTCAATGGGATCAACCTCACCATTGTCGATTTAGTAGGCAGTACCGGCTTACAAATTAAAAGCGATCCGGGCATTCCCATTGTTTACACCGGCTTTGGTTTACTCATGGTGGGAGTAATGATGAGTTACTTCTCTCACTCCCAAATTTGGGCTTTACAAAAAGACGGCAAATGTTATATTGGCGGTCGAACAAATCGGGCTTTAGTCACCTTTGAACGGGAAGTTTTACAAATTTTAGAACAGCTTAACCAACCCCCGTCCGGCGGCAATTCCCTAGAAACAAGTTCCGTGGGGATTTAATCCCAAATTCGGTTGTCAAAACCCGTTTATAAACCCATCTGTCATTCCCGCGAATGCGGGAATCCACCCTACTCCCTGGTTCAGGGCGAAGCATTCCGGCATATAGCAACTGTAGGGGGGGCAATTGCCCACCCTACTTCTGTAACCGTGCCCCGAATGAAATAACACAAGTTGTCAAACTAAAGCCACCCTCTAACCTCACTTTCGGTCAGGGTGCGCTCAATTTTTATATATTCACTTTTCGTCGCTTCTAAAATATGTTTCATCATCACAGGTTCATCGGCTTCAGCGGCTAAAAATGCCGCATTTATGGCAATATTGCGGATATTTCCTCCGGCTACATTCAGTTTGGCTAACTTCTTGAAGACTAATCCTTCCGTTGGGGTTTTTCCGGGGAAAATGCGCTGCCAAATTTCCCCCCGTTGATTGATATCTGGGAAAGGAAATTGCACCACAAATCTAATCCGGCGCAAAAATGCTTGGTCAATGGAATTTTTTAAGTTAGTGGTGAGAATGGCTAAACCCCGATAAGCTTCCATGCGCTGCAAGAGATAGCCCACTTCAATATTGGCATAGCGATCGTGACTATCTTTAACATCAGACCGTTTGCCAAATAAAGCATCAGCTTCATCAAATAATAATATCGCGCCGCCTCCTTCAGCAGCATCAAAAACCCGCCGCAAGTTTTTCTCGGTTTCGCCAATATATTTACTAACAATTGAACTTAAATCAATCCGATAAAGGTCGAGTTGTAATTGTTTGGCTAAAATTTCTGCTGCCATTGTTTTCCCCGTGCCACTAGACCCAGCAAATAAGGCACTAATGCCTAAGCCTCGGCCACTTTTGTCCCCAAAACCCCATTGTTCATAAACTTTAACTCTTTGTTTGACTTGGGCGTAGCATTCTTGCAAAACTTGTTTCTCTTTTTCCGGCAAGATTAAGTCATCCCAAGTGGCATTTGTGTCGATGCGTTGGGCTAATTCATCCATTTTTAACCGGGCTTGAAGGCGACAAGTTTGCCAGAGTTGATGATGAATTTGTTCCTGAATTTCTGTATATTCAGGTTGGGCATAATTTTCGGTTTGATTGGTTGCTAAATTGGGCAGATTTTCTAAGGCTTGATTGGTGATACCTTTGGCTTGCCAACAGGCAGAATGAATTGTGGCAGGACTGAGGTTAAAATGGGCGACTAAAGATTCAATATGGCCATTGAGATGAATCGCTATATCCCCCAAGGCATTTTGCCAAACTATGCGTTGTTCGCGGGCGGTGGGATGAGTGACTTCTAGGGTAATTATCGGACGTTGCCGTTGGGTGCGCCGATCGCGACTACTGACGATTAAAGGACATTTAATCGTATCAATAAAACGGGCTACGGTTGCCTCTCTCCATGCTTCATTACTTTCTAAGTGGTCGCAGTCGAGAAATATGGCACTTTTATTTAAAATATATTCGCGATCGCACAAACTTTTCAGTAAATTTTGTTGGGTTTGATCCGCTGGTAAAGCATCCGCTGACATCACCAATAAATTTAGGCCAAGGTCTGCACAAGCTTTAGCCGCGATCGCCTGTTTACTAGCCGGTTCCATCCCACATAATTGTAACACCGGAAACCGACCAAATTCGGCATAACTTTGCCCCCAACTAGCGACAATTTCTTCCGCCAACTCTTGATGAGAGGGAACCAACAGTAGGGGCGTTCTCGCATTCGCCCCTACCTCAACATAAAACTCTGGACTTAAAGCTTCAACAATGCCATGCAAGCGTTCATCTAAATAATTAACCCCCACCAAATAATGTAAAATTCGCTCATCAATTCGCAGGGGACTCGTGGCCAAAGTTCTGGCCGCCCCCACTTCAATTAATCGCCATTTTCTCAGGGGATTTATCGGACTCAGGGCATCCCAATGACCCCCCGGAAATATGGCCAAGGCTAAACTAAACGTCGGATAAATTTTCTGCTCATGGCTTTGGGCTTGGGCACAAAGTCCGGCAAATTGAGCATCAAATTCTACCGCCGCACATAATACTAATAAATCCCGTTCAAACGGGGAAAGTTTGAAGGCTTCACAAACCGTTTCTAACGCCGTCGGTTGGCTGAACTGGCTAGGAGGCAAAGGCGGTAATTTAACTTTACCAGTATTCTGGTTAATCATTAGTTCTAATGCCCCTTGCACCCGCGCGATCGCACCCATCAAATACTTTTGATTTTCGTCTTGCCAGTTCATAATAATTCCCGATTATTCCCGATTATTCCCGGTACTATCTTAGTCTACGTTGATTTCAGCAAATCTTCTAAATAATTTTCCGCTTCTTCTGGAGTCAGCAGCAGTTCTCGATCTTTTCTCAGAATTTCATACTTGCCGCCCCGATAACCATGCCCAATAATCAGCTTCGCTTTAACTGCCTCATTCCCTAACTTATGCAACCGATTATAACTCAGGGTTTCCATCTCTCTTTCTAATTGTTGTCTCAATTCTTCTTCATTCATCGCTTTAATTCCTTATTTTTGTTCTTGGTTACTTGTTGCTTGTTATTGGTTATTATTTATTCAGATTTAAGTAAACCAAAAAATAACTAATAACCAACAATTTATGACAATTTAGCGGACTAAAATCCTCGGTTCTTTATACCATTGAAAGGTCTTACTATTCTGGTCTGTATCCACCGTCAGAAGACTTTCAGCCCCATCAATTTGCAAACGGACTAAATATTCCCCTGGTTTAATACTCTCTATAGGAATCGTGATGAGGTTTTGATCCGTGCGACGGGCTGGGGCATCAAACAAATAAGCATTGGGATTTTCGATGATTTTCTCATTTAAAATTAGCACCACCCGCTGCTTTTTGCCCACAGTCAAATTCACCCGCACTTTAATTTGGGCCGATCGCGTTGGTTCTTCCCGACCCTGCAAATTAGAAACCGTAGCTTTCAGAACCGTGGGACGCAAAACAAACGGCGCGGCATTCGACTCCAAAGACTGATAGGATTTATTGTCTGGGGAATGATATAAATTTGTCGTCGTTTGTTCACCCTCGGTCGCTGCCGCACCATAGACCGGAATCACATTTAGACGTTGGGTAATCCGATGAATCACCTGTAAACTTTGCACCCCAGGCATCAAGACATCATCGGGCACTGAACTCAGGGGTAAAATAAGCTGATTTTCCGTCACCTCAAAGGGGGTGACTTCCACTTCCCCAATGCGGACTAGGGTCGTAGAAGCTTTCAGATTTCTCCCTTGAATTAATAAGGTACTATCTTTAAGAATCGGCGCCCCCGGCCCGACTTGAGAAATCACCCGATCCACGATCGGGGAATAACCAAACGGCACCGCTGCCAGCCCGCGAAGACGCACCGGCAAAGCTTTCTTGCTGACTTGTTCTCCTTCCAAAATTACCACGCTGGCTTTATAAGCTAAGGATAAAGCGTAGGGAGTTTGGAAAAATACCGACCAAATTTTTGATAAATCTTCCAAAGATAAATTCAGGGGCGTGAAGATAATTTGCTCCACCTGTTGATCTAAGTCAGAACTAACTAAATAAGGAAAAGTTTCATCGGCAATGGTTTCTAGAATAGAGTCTTTATCCAAAATCGCGCGATCGTTCAAAGCCCGAATCACACTACCCATGATCCGTTGCGGTTCCAGATCCATATCATTGCCGTAGAAACTAATCAGATAATTCAAATCCCAAGCGGTGCGGTTTTGCTTACTATCTCTGCTGGTCTGCGATCGCGATGTTGCATCCGCAACGCTACGCGATCGCACATCTGCACTTTTTTGCCAAATTGGATTTGGCGTCGTTTGATACAAATACAAATTCACCCCTCGTTCGGGGGTCGCACTGCCTGCATTCGCTGGTCGAGCCATTGTCACCCTGGTGCCATCGATGTCAATTTGAATCGCCTCTTGCAAAACTCGCTGCAAAGCGGCGGTGACAGTCGGAATGGCTAAATAATTACTCATAATTATCTACGGATATCTGCGGATACTTTTCATCTAATTCTAAGGGTAAATTATCATTTACGCAGTTGGGAAATCAACTGCACCCAGCGCGATCGCTCGGAATGTTCCAAACTTAAAATATCATCTAACGACCAATGAAAATAAAAAGCAATCAAAGCTACCTCTTGGTATAATTGCTCCAAGGGATAGCCGAAAACTTTCCCACCCGAAACCACATCCAAAGGCTGATGAATCTGGCCAAAAAAGTCCCGCAAATAGAGGAGATCGATTAAAAAAAGCTGTTCCAACATTTCGGGAGTCACCACCGATAAATGCCCGAAATCATCAATTAACCGGGACAACATCACCAACATCCCATAAGCTGGATTTTGCCTCACTTGGGGATGCTTTTGCACATAAATTTCATCCTCACCTGTAGCGAGTCGCATCATCCCGACTTGATGAATACTTCCCTCTGCATCCAAAAATCCCTTGGGCAGAGTAAACTCAAATATTGTCGAATTCCTCATAGCAAAACATCGAGCATCTTGACTATAATACTTGACTATAATAAGTAGGTGAACATAATTAATTGCACTTTTCGTTCCCCGCCGATAGGCTTTGGATTCCCGTCGGAGTTTACCCCCGCGAATGCGTGGGGCGGGAATGACAGGTTTTTTCTGATATGGTCTGTGGTGCATTTATTTCTGCCCGTCTACTTACTTGACTATAATGCTTAACTGAATTTTACTGAAATTCCGTCATCATCCCGCCCATTTCTGGATTTTCCTCAGCGGGAGAAGCGGGGGAAATAATCTCTGGGTCTGGGGGTTCCAACTCATTAATCTGGCGATAAAACTTTTGTAAATAATTCAAATCAACCGCAAACAGATTTTCCATCATCATCGGACTGACTGACTCCAATGCCCCCAGACGAATAATCACCCGCGATAAAATCAGAATCGTCGCATAAGCGGGATTAGATTTCACTCGCGGATCCCGCAAAGGAACAATCTCATCGATCGCCCTTGCCAAACGCATCACTCCTTTGCGGTGGAGGTTGCCCGCTTCATCCAAATATCCCTTGGGCAAAGTAAACTCAAACTCCGTTTGAATCATCATAAGATAACAGTGGTTATATTTATTAACTACAGTTGCCGGTTCACCGTTAACAATTGACCATTAACAGGTGAATTTTGGCAGCAGAATGCTACTATCTACAATCACACAATTTCTCATTTTAAGGGAAATTTCCTGAAAATTTCCTGAAAATTTCCTGAAAATTTCCTGAAAATTGACTGGAAATTGCGGGAAAACAATCATAGCAGAGATTTAGCTAACCCCGCAATACTAGATATCGCCGCCCCAATTGCCCCACCGGATAAATCAACTCTTTTTAACTCTTCCACCGCGACTTCTAATTCTTCTAGTTCCAACTCTCCAGAACTCACTGAGAGATCGGAAATTGTATAACTCACGGGCCAAGCATTTTTAAATTCCAAGCGAAACTGTTGTTGCGCCCCTTGATCGTAAATAGTTAAAGATCCATCTTGTTTTTCTGCCCCCCACTGACCTTCTTGTACCGATTCTAACCAATTCCACAGGGTCATCGAACAAGTCAGCCCTCGACGCAATGTTATATTACTATACTTCACATTGCCAGGGATTTTTGTAGTCACCACTCGGCCTTTTTTTGCGTCCCCCCACTGTTGAGGCGTCACCTCAGTGGCTTCGACAATATCCTGAGTCACTTTAAAGCCGCTACATTCCATAAAATAGCCATCCACTGACTCATCGCTGCCATCAAGATTCAGTTCTAAAAAAAATCGACATCTGGCTAAAACTTCGGGAAAATCTGCCACGGTTATCTCCTTATTTTGCTCTAATTTAATTTGCTTAAATTTGCTTAAATTTGCTTAAATATTCTTCAATATCGATCCGATCCCCCGTAGGGACACCGCATTGCCGTGTCCCTACAAATAGAGGGTAATTTATATCGATCCCCCGTAGGGACACCGCATTGCCGTGTCCCTACAAATAAAGGGTAATTTATATCGATCCCCCGTAGGGACACCGCATTGCCGTGTCCCTACAAATAAAGGGTAATTTATATCGATCCCCCGTAGCAATGCCGTGTCCCTACAAATAAAGGAGACTTTCTATCAGAAACAATCCCTATTTCTTACGCATCAAATATTCATAAGCAAAAGTGACGGTTTCTGTCAGGGATTGGTTGCCTGCTGCATCAAAATCTGACATGGCATAAGTCATAGGCATCACTCCTTTAAATTCCCACTGGGCTGACTCTGCCCCATCTTGTTTAAACACTGTAATGGTGGCGGTTTGAGTCTTGCCTTTGGTTTTGGTTGCCCCACCCACATCAGGGGTTGAATGAGAATCATAAAACCAATCAGAAACGGCTTTGGGGTTTTTACTGGAGGTAATAAATTTGATGGTGATATCTTGGGATTCTACGGCGGAAGGGGCAGCTTGTCGGTTAACTTTACTTCCCTTGGATACCCCCAATGGCCCATCAGATTGAGTCACGGGAATGGTCAATTTCAAGCCAGAAACAGATTCGACTAAGAGACCATCATCGAGATTATCCGCCTTAAATTGAAACCTAGCCTGGGATAGCGGTTCGCCTGCATCAAATGGCATTTTTTTTCTCCTAATATTGAGTGTATGCAGCGTTATTGAATCATGTCACCATCGGTGACATTTGATTTAGATCGCTTTTTACTGTTTGCGTTCAACGCTTTCTACATTCAGGGTGAATGTTTCCGTTAAAAAGTCTTGACCGCCGACATTAAATTCAGAAACTTCATAGCCTACCATCTGACATTGTTTCAGGTTGTAAGTGATGACTAATTTAGCGTCGGCATCATAGATTTCTATGGAACCATCGGTAAAACATTCGCTCCATTTGCCATCGCCCTCATAAGTAGAAGGCATCCCTTTTTTGAAGAGATCGAATAGTTTTTTGTTGCCATCTTCAATGACAGCGGTAATGGTGACATCTTGGTTGTTGTAGTAACCAGTTGAAGTGGTGTTTCTGATCATCTTGGCCTTGGCCGTAGAGGCGATCGGCTTACCGTGACCAGCGGTTTTGGCTTGAATATTAATGCCACTAACTTTCAAGAGTGGATACTCGGTGCCACCATATTTAAATGAAAACCTGTTAGAAGAAATAGTAAGCAGGTCTGCCATATTTTTACTCCTTTTAAATCAAGGGATTTTGGTGATAGGTGTCGTGTAGTCCCTTTGTCTACTTAACTTGGTCTACTTAAAAAGATGATTTCGGGTTGATCCCCCCTGCCCCCCTGGAAAAGGGGGGAGGTGAGGAGTTGATCCCCCCCTGCATAGCTTGAAAAGGGGGGAGGTGAGGAGGTTGGGTTTCGGACCGCTAATTATTGGCCAGGAGCCCACTGACTGATGCGGAAGATGACAAATTCCGCTGGACGCACAGGGGCGACACCCACTTCTATATAGAGGCGTCCTTTCATCATGGTGTCTGGGGTGTTGAGATCCCCGTCGCACTTGACATAGAAGGATTCACTGACGTTGCTGCCCACTAAAGCCCCTTCACGCCATAGCCCAGTCAAGAAGCTGGAAACGGTCTGGCTGACTCGACCCCAGAGGGCTTCGTCGTTGGGTTCAAAGACTACCCATTGAGTGCCAATTTCAATGGATTTTTCGATGTAGCTCATTAAGCGGCGAACGGGAATATAGCGCCATTGGATGTTGTCCGGTTCAACGAGGGTGCGAGCGCCCCAAATTTTAATGCCCCGGTTGAAGTTGGCAAAGTTGCGGATGCAGTTGATGCCGAGGGGGTTGAGGAGTTCTTGTTCCCGGAAGTTGGTTTCGTAGGCTAGACCAATGACACCCCGTGGGGTTTCGTTCGCGGGGGCTTTGAATAGACCGCGTGTTTCATCGGTGCGGCACCATACGCCCATCATGTGTCCGCAAGGAGGAATGAAAATGGGTCGTCCGCCGTTGCGGGGGTTGGCGACTTTGATCCAAGGATAGTAGAGTGCGCCAAACATGGAACGCCGGTTAAACATACTTAACCAGGTGGCGACATCTTGGGGTTTTTGCTGTTCTGGGGGAACGGCTTTGTTGTCGTTTTTGCCCGGTTTGACTGGCGGTGGGTCGATTAACGCCATGCGATACGGTGGGCTGGGTGCGGAGTTTTCGCACATACTGAGCATCATTTCCATGATGCCGTGGAGTTGATCTAGGTCGATCAGTTCCCGTTGGTAAAGCAGCATTAGGTCGGGACAGGCAATGATGGAGACATCATCAATTTCAAATATGCCTTGGACGCCTTTGCGATCGCTGCGATTTCCTTGCAGTTCTCGCGGTAGCTGATTCACGTCAGTAATATAAGCTGCCGGTGGGCTGACTTGATAGACTCCATTGGCGGGCCGCTTGGATAGGGCTGACACTGCGGGCAGTCCTGCCGCTAATTCAATATCCAAATACTGCGAATCGGCTAAAGCGGTGAGTACATAGCTGCCAACTTCAGCGGCTACGTCTTCTTTCATGGTCAGGTTGCTGAAGCTTTCCAGGGATTCATCGCCCCGCTTCACTGTCACCTTAAAGTATTCGCCAGTGTCTAAAGGTGGTTCGCTGTCGTCTTCTGGCTGGATCGGGGTGTCGGTTTCGACTTGCACCGTCAGTTGTCCGGTGACTGCGGGTAATGCGGCTTCGTCTCCAGCAGCGGCGGCCCCTGCCCCTTTGACATTAAATAATAGAGCCGTAACGCCGGAAGAGGTTAATAGTTTCGTGGCGGTTTCTTGAGCCGTTGGCGCCTCAGCACCCGGTAGTCGGCTGCCAAGACTCGTGACCCAGCAACGACCGCCACCATTCAGGAACCAACCTTGAACAGCAAAGGGTAGATACGCGCCAAAGTCGGTAAACCCATCGGATCCGGGTTTGCCAAAGTATTCTAAATACTGATCCCAAGTGGTGACTAACATCGGTTTGAAGGTTTCCGCGTCACCGCGTACATCTTCCGTAAAGCCGATAAAGCCAGGAACACTCAGGTTAACTCCTTCTATCGGTCGATTCCCCCGGTCTACTTCTTCGACGTAGACACCTGGGGCAAAATAATCCAAAGGCATAAGTGGATATCCTCCATTTGCTATTTGGCAACAGCTTGGCTTTTGGCAGCAGGTCTAATTCATCCCTTAATTCCTTCATCCCTCGATCCCTTCATTCCTTTATCCTTTCCCAAACCGCTAGTTTTGGCTCCGGT
This sequence comes from Oscillatoriales cyanobacterium, assembly GCA_011390955.1. Taxonomy (GTDB): domain Bacteria; phylum Cyanobacteriota; class Cyanobacteriia; order Cyanobacteriales; family Laspinemataceae; genus Planktothricoides. The sequence goes on from JAABRM010000017.1 coordinate 82,183, forward strand.
TTTCTGATGGAAATTTGGGAATGTCTGGACTTAGACAAAACTTAGGCAGTAAAATGATGAGTATTCGGTTTGATATTTTTCATGCGGAGGTGCGATCGCCTAAAAGCATCTCTGCATGGAAAATTTTCTTTGGTTTTTTTCTACTTTCCTAGAGCCAAGCTGAACCAGTTAATTGGTTGGCACGGTTGGCAGTTGCGACATTTCTACATAGAATGGCAAGTCTGTTGCCACTGGCATGGGAATTGTCACGGTGACATATAAGGCGGGACGGAGCGGTACACCCAGAGCATTCCAGAGGGCGATGGTCTGATTCAGATCGATGGTAGAAATATCGATGGGGACAATCGTAGAACCTCGGAGGGCGATCGGCAGAACTTCCTGGGGCAAGCAATGGTGGCTTAATAGCATCTTGAGTGCTTCTGAAAGCAGATGCTGCTCGCCGATCGCTGTGGCATCCCAGGCGGTAATCAAAAACGATAGGTCAAACCAAAGGATCGCCTCTGATTTCTGGCTGGTTTTGTCGGGTATTTGCTGATGTAACTGCCTCTGTTCATGGGGTCGAAGTTCATAACAGTATAAGTTCAGCCGCGAGCCGATCCCCCGATCCACTGTGGGGTGGTCGAAATCAATTTGCTCCGTAGCAATTGAAGAGGCATTACCAGCCAGGATTTCTGCCAAACTCTGAGCAACCGCAGGAATCATAAGTGGGTGATTAGGCCGTACAAGTTATAGATTAGTCAGGAGACTCGCATCTGGTTATTAGACTTTGGTCGAAACTTTAAAATTTGTTGTGTTTTCTAGTCGTTTGCCCACATCTATGGTTAAGGTAGATGTGCTACCGATCCTATGCCGACAAATAACGGGATCCCCGCTTGAAAACCAGAAGGTGACTCTATGCAAAAGTTGAGTTTAGATCGGCACTTATTTTTAGGGATGATGGGGAGTCAAGCAACTTCGCGATCGCCCTCGGCATCGCCCAAAGACTCTCCTCAGCTATCTGCCAGTTTGGTGAAGGTTTGTCAGCGGCAACTGACACAGTTAGTCGAAAAACTGCCCCTGCTGGGTGCTTGGTTGGTTTTTCGCGATCGCCCCTCTTCTTTGGGGACTAGGCATCGAATGGCTATGGTCCGCGAAGAACGTCCGGGTTTTGACCCCCAACGCTTGTCTGAGATCGAGTCGGAACTGTGGCTACATGAATATGTAGATGGCGATCGGCGAAATGTTCCTCAAAATGTTCCTCAAAATGTTCCTCAAAATGTTCCCCCATATCTATATTTTTATCCTTTAGTTGCTACCGATGCCACGGACAAATCCGATCTAGAAAATTCTGGCGAACTTTTGGCGCATTCTCCAGGAATTAATCCGGCTAATCTGGCGGCGATCGCCCCTCAGAAAGCCCTCTCTTTAAATGGCGATCGCTCAGGTATTTCTGCGGATTCACCTGTAGATGAGTATTTACTATTGTGGGCGCATCAACCGCTTTCTACGGCGGAACAAGAAGCCACGGCACAACGAGTTGAATCGATCGGTGATTATTTAGTGATGATGCGAGATTATCATCGGCAAGAAGAGGAAATTCAGTTACTAGAAATTGCGATCGGACGCAGCGAACATCAACTCAGAAATTACCTGGGAATGATTGGGCTTTACGCTCAAAATTTGCATTGGGGCTTGTCCGATCCTATTTTTAAAGAACAGGCTATGATTATTGGCGATACGGTTCGGAATATGAGCCAAAATTTAACTCAACTATTAAACTACAGTAAACCGAAAAAAAACCAGATTAAAGTGCAAAACTTTCAGCAAGTAATCGAAAAAATATATCGGTTATTTGAAAATAAATTGGCCGAAAAACCTGTAATTTTTTCTTGGGAAAAGTCGCCTTTGGAATTTGAATTTGAACCTTGGCAAATCGAACAAGTTTTTGAGAATTTGTTGAGCAATGCGATTGAATTTAGTCCCGTGGGCGGGGTGGTCAATTGTCAATGGCGGCTATTTAGAAATGAAGTGATGATTAAAATGAGCGATCGCGGGCCGGGATTTGCTCCCGAATACCTAAAAAATGCTTTTACTCCGTACTATTCTAAGCGTCCGGGAGGCACGGGTTTAGGATTGGCGATCGCTAAGAAGATTATCTTAGATCATCAAGGTTCGATTTGGTTAGAAAATCTTCCCGAAGGTGGGGGGCAAGTTTCCGTTGTTTTGCCCCGCTATGCTTGCGAATCTAAGATTAATTAACTAGATTAACTAGGATTAATTAACAATTCAATCAGGTAAATTACCTGGAAACTGCTGGCGATTAACGTTGATTTTTAGCAATACATCGACTTATTTAAATGTATTGCTTTTTTCGGAGAAAAAATAACCAAAATTATCGTAATTTTGGTTATTTTTTGACATTGTTCTGTCATTTATTTATATAGAGCTAAAAATCAGGTAAAATTAATGCTGAATTATGAAGTAAAATTACCACAAATTATTTCTATTTTATTAGTGGATGACGAACCAATGTTTCGCAAAGGATTAAAAACTTTGCTGGCATTTTATAGTGCTAATGGTGGTTTAACATTTAATGTAGTGGGGGAAGCCGCTTCCGTCGCCCAAGGGGTGAAACTGGCGGCAGAACAACATCCGATGATTATATTATTGGATATGGAATTACCCAACCAAGATGGGATTGATGCTTTGCATCAGTTTAGAGAGTTAAAGTATAAAGGAAAAGCGATCGTTTTATCGGCGCATCGCGAGGATGAATTAATCTTTAAAGCGATGGAATCGGGAGCATGGGGTTATGTGTTTAAAGATTGTGTCGCCCAGCAATTATATGATGCGATCGCCACCGTGATTAAAGATGAAGTTTATCTAGCCCCGGAAGTGATAACGCGATTTTTTCGGATGTTTCACTTTTATGGGGGACATTCTCTGACCGGCAATAAAGCTGTTTACTTAACCGAACGAGAACAAGAAGTTTTACAGTGGTTAGTTCAAGGGGCTTCTAATGAAGAAATCGCTGAAAATCTTTGTGTCACTACCGCCACTGTTAAAGCTCATTTAACCTCCATCTTTGAAAAATTTCAAGTCAAAAATCGCAGCCAAGCCATTGTTAAAGCGCTCAAATTGGGTTTAGTTTCGGCTTAATTTGTTGTTTTTTGTTTTTTGTTTGTTGGTTGTTGTTTGTTGGTTGTTGTTTGTTGGTTGTTGTTTGTTGTTTGTTGTTTGTTGTTTGTTGTTTGTTGTTTGTTGTTTGTTGGTTGTTGTTTGTTGTTTGTTGTTTGTTGTTTGTTGTTTGTTGGTTGTTGTTTGTTGGTTGTTGTTTGTTGTTTGTTGTTTGTTGTTTGTTGGTTGGGGTGTAATTGATAATTGATAATTGATAATTGATAATTGATCTTGGTATTTAATTGTCAATTATCAATTGTTAATTTTCTTTAATTGTCAATTGTCAATTATCAATTGTTAATTTGATTTAATTGTCAATTATCAATTGTTAATTTGATTTAATTGTCAATTGTCAATTATCAATTGTTAATTTGATTTAATTGTCAATTGTCAATTATCAATTGTTAATTTGATTTAATTGTCAATTGTCAATTGTCAATTATCAATTTGATTTAATTGTCAATTGTCAATTATCAATTGTTAATTTTCTTTAATTGTCAATTATCAATTGTTAATTTTCTTTAATTGTCAATTATCAATTATCAATTGTTAATTTTCTTTAATTGTCAATTATCAATTGTTAATTTTCTTTAATTGTCAATTGTTAATTTTCTTTAATTGTCAATTATCAATTGTTAATTTTCTTTAATTGTCAATTGTCAATTGTTAATTTTCTTTAATTGTCAATTATCAATTATCAATTGTTAATTGTTCTCCCCCGCTCCTCTGCTCTCCTATTAGTAAGTGAAAGATCCCCGGTTTTTTTAACAAAGCCGGGGATCTATGCTTTTTCGGTTGGATTTCGGTTGTACTATTGAATTCGCACTTCGATTACACTGCCATTGAAGTTATATAGTGGGCCATCAAGTTCCACAGGGGTGCCAATTTTTAACTTGTTATTGCCTAAAACTGGGCCAGTTTCCGTCATGGTCGCTTTCCCCGCAATGGTTAAAATCATATTCAGGCGAAAAGAGTCTTCCACTCGCGGATCTGGCATGACTTTTAAGGTGCCGTCCGGTTGCGGAACGGCTAATTCATCAATCAGTCTTCGGACTGACTTAACCTCAACTTCACCGTGAGGTTGGTTGCGAATAATGATGTTGGTTTTTTTGCTTTTCTCAAATTCTTGAACTAAAGCGTTGGGGTTACGCACACTCAAACCCCGAACCAAAACATCCATTTCTACGGGTTTTGTGGTGACACCAATTTGGGCGACCGATCCTGATTTTCCCGGCAGCAAAAAGATGCCGATGATTACAAGTAGAATTACCAACCCTGCACCAATGTCTAAGATGCTTAATTTACCAAATAAGCGCCCTTGAGAGTCTAAAACTTTCATCTACAAATATGCCCTATCCATCTAAGAGTCAAGATAAATCATCCGAACATTTTCTGGCTCGATCCGGCTAAAAGCCCTATCCCAGCTAGAAAATTTCTTCCGTAAGTATAGTGGCAAAAGCTGTGATTTGTGGCGATCGCTTTTTAACCAGCATATTTCTTATCTGTTATTTGTTGGTTGGGGATTCTTTGGTTGTTGGTTCACTGTAACAAATAACAATCAAAAATCAACAATCAACAATCAACAATCAACTTCAATTGCTCCGTTGCATGGCTAATCAATATCCCCGGTATGGCAACTACTCAAAGGTCCGGTAGGCAAAAGGTTTGCTCCTGGTGTGCTTCGGTGTACTTTCAGCTTTTCCTCTAAAAACGATTCCCGCTTCAGGATCCGATATGCACGCGGAATCACACCTCTGGGGAAAGCGATCGGACCACTTGGGCTAAAGATTCCACTAATTTAATGTTCTTAATGTTCATAGATTCTCATAATTGCTCAGAAACCGGGTTACTTATATAAATCTTAGCTAAAGTCTCAAAGTTATGCGAGAAACCCGGTTTCTTTTGCCCCCAAAATCTACGATCGCACATCCATCCGATGTACTGCCGTCACTTCTGCATACCGGGCAAAATCCCTGATATTAAAAGTTAAAATATGAGTCAATCCATGCACCACCATTGCTGCCACCAACCGCGCATCATGGACATTAACTCCCCTCACCCCATAAGTCAGCACCAGCCGTTCCCACTCAGAATAAATGGCTAACGTATCTGGTAAGAGCAAAAAAAGCCCTTTTAACCGATTCACTTCGGCAGCGGCTTCCCCTGGGGTATGCCCTAAACCATTCTTGTCCGCAGGGCGGGTGTAAACATTCCAAAACTCGATTAAATTTTGGGGAATGATACAAAGCTGATGGCTTTGACCGCGTAAACTTGTGGTGGCATTGATGGCATTAGCGTGCATAGGATGGGTGGGGTCCGCACTCCGCAGCAGAATATTAGTATCAATCAAAAATGACATTAGCCCCTTTCTCCATAAATACTTTCTCGGCTAATCGCTTCATCGGATAAATAGGGCTGGTTGTGCGGGTGACTCTCAGCCCATTCCCGAAATGCTTTCGCCCATTCTGCGGGAGTGGCGGTTTCATAAAAAGGACGCTCTTTTCCCTGGGCTGAGGTTTGCTCCTGGTGGGTTTTCAGCTTTTCTTCTAAAAGCGATCGCTCTTCTGGGGAAAGCGATTGGACGACTTGGGCTAAAGATTCCACTAATTTAATGTTCATAAATTATCATAATTGCTCAGAAACCGGGTTACTTATATAAATCTTAGCTAAAGTATCAAAGTTATTGCCAATAAACCCGGTTTCTCCATCGACTAAAGACTATTCTCGTCCCGGAGACTTTGCACGACCTCCAGAGGCAAATCTGTCAACTTCATCACCTGCTCTACGGTCATTCCTGAATTCAGGAGATTTCGGGCAATTTGTTGTTTGCCTTGAAGAATTCCCTGTTGCTTACCTCGTTGCTCACCTCGTTGCTCACCTCGTTGCTCACCTCGTGCTTCTCCAATGAGTTCTCCTTCGCGGAGAATTGCTTGATAAATGACTGACTCTCTCATAATATCCCTCCTCATTATTTCACTAATCGTATATTCATCTAATACTAACCCCGCTAAAATCTGACTGGCGGCGGTAAGGTTACTGCGATCGCGCCTTGCCTCTATTTTATCCAATTCAGTTGCCACTTGCTTTAAAACTTCGTAGCGGTTGTTTGTATTACTCAAAACCGCAAAGGGCAACAAACCCGGTAACTGGAAAAAAATTTCTTTCGGTTGTTCCCACAGCCGAATCACCCGAAAGGTGGCTTGCAGTTCTTCTATGCGAAAATAATCCTGTCTCACTAACGGTGAATTACTCGGTTTTAAGTAAACCACCACTTGCACCATTCGCTTGTGCGGAAACCGTCGATACACCCGCAAGCGATAGTCCGCCATCCGAAAGAAAATCTCTTCTGAAGGTTTTGTTTGAAATTCGACATGAAGCACCAAATCTTCAGACTGTTGCAGGATTAAAGAATCAGCCCTAATCGGTTCTAGGGAGAGTTCCTTGGGACTTAGTTGGGTTAATTTCACGGGTTTTCCTAGCAGCCAAGTTGCTATAGCGTCCGGGAATGTTTCGGCGATGAATTTACAAGTATTGTCGTACATTTATGGGTTGATGATTATTGATAATTTATTATATCATTAAAATGATAATTTGGCTCATATTGAATTTAAAAAAGCCAGTTTTATTCAGCAAATTTTAGCTAATTTTATGGGAGAAATCCAGTTTATGGCAGCCAAAGAAACCGGGTTTCTATAACAATCTTTGCTGCCTCACAAAGTTATTGCCAAGAAACCCGGTTTCTCCATCAACTAAAGACTATTCTCGTCCCGGAGACTTTGCACGACCTCCAGAGGCAAATCTGTCAACTTCACCACCTGCTCTGCGGTCATTCCTGACTTGAGGAGATTTCGGGCAATTTGTTGTTTGCCTTGAAGGATTCCCCGTTGTTTACCCCGTTGCTCACCAATCAGTTCTCCTTCGCGGAGAATTGCTTGATAAATGACTGACTCTCTCATAATATCCCTCCTCATTATTTCACTAATCGTATATTCATCTAATACTAACCCCGCTAAAATCTGACTGGCTGCGGTGAGGTTACTGCGATCGCGCCTTGCCTCTATTTTATCCAATTCAGTTGCTACTTGCTTTAAAACTTCGTAGCGGTTGTTTGTATTACTCAAAACCGCAAAGGGCAACAAACCCGGTAACTGGAAAAAAATTTCTTTCGGTTGTTCCCACAGCCGAATCACCCGAAAGGTGGCTTGCAGTTCTTCTATGCGAAAATAATCCTGTCTCACTAACGGTGAATTACTCGGTTTTAAGTAAACCACCACTTGCACCATTCGCTTGTGCGGAAACCGTCGATACACCCGCAAGCGATAGTCCGCCATCCGAAAGAAAATCTCTTCTGAAGGTTTTGTTTGAAATTCGACATGAAGCACCAAATCTTCAGACTGTTGCAGGATTAAAGAATCAGCCCTAATCGGTTCTAGGGAGAGTTCCTTGGGACTTAGTTGGGTTAATTTCACGGGTTTTCCTAGCAGCCAAGTTGCTATAGCGTCCGGGAATGTTTCGGCGATGAATTTACAAGTATTGTCGTACATTTATGGGTTGATGATTATTGATAATTTATTATATCATTAAAATGATAATTTGGCTCATATTGAATTTAAAAATGTAGAGCATAAACCGAGTTTATTCAACAAATCTTAGCTAAAGTCTCAAATTTATTGGAGAAACCCGGTTTCTTTTCCTGCCAGTTTTCTTTGCCAAGCTTTACAAATCTAAGGGATCAAAAATGCCATTTTCTGTGAGCCCAAATGGGTTGGCTGTACTGGTGATTAAATCTTCCACTTGTGCCGGATTTAAATTAGGATTGGCGCTGAGAATTAAGGCCGCTACTCCAGCAATATGGGGGGCAGCCATTGATGTGCCTTCCCAAAAATCATAGCGATCGCTTAATAGGGAAGAATAGACATCTTTGCCCGGTGCAATTACATAATCTTGGGGGGTACTTCCTGCACGATTAGTGAAATCTGCGATCGCCTTGTTTTTTTCCACTGCCCCGACTGCTAGACCAAGTTCTGATGCTAATTGTGCTGGATAAATTTGTTGGCTAAAACGTTGGCCGCCAGAAATTGCACTAAGGCCATCATTTCCTGATGCCATGACTACTACTACACCGTTTTCATTGGCATAGCGCACCGCTTCGGAAATTCCGGGATTTTCTCCCTGAGAACCTAAGCTAAGATTAATCACATCAGCGCCATTATCAACGGCATAACGAATTCCACCAGTAATCGGGTCGTCTTCGCCTCGGAAAATACCCAGCGATCGGATAGCCATAATTTTGGCATCGGGGGCAACTCCTGTCACCCCAAAAGCGTTATTTTCCCCGGCAATAATTCCCGCTACATGAGTGCCATGACCGCCGACGGGATCTGTATCTTTGGGATCGTTATCATTATCTAGAAAATCCCAGCCGCGCCAATCATCAATAAAGCCATTATTATCATCATCAATGCCATTTCCGGGAATTTCAGATTCGTTAAACCAAAGGTTGTCATCGATATCGGGATGAGTGTAGTCAGCCCCACTATCAATCACCGCGACAACTACTCCTTTCCCGGTATATCCTTGCTGCCAAACTTTGGGCGCACCGATCGCATCTAAGCCCCATTCCGTCCCACCCAAAGGCGCAACTTCTGGAAATGATTCTGAACCAATGGCTTGAGCAACTGCTGCCGCTGCATCGACTAATCCATGACCCGTATCCCGGTTATAATTGTTAGGAATTAAGTTTAATTGATAGGCCGTATTTCCCTGGGTTTGAGATACCCAAACATAATAAGTTCCGGGGGCTAAATTACTTTGGCTAATTTGTTCTGGACTTGCCCCAGTTGCAGCAGCGATCGCGATGATTTCCTCTGGTTCAATTTGGCCATTATTGTTGCGGTCTTGAACCAACCGGATATCCGCATTTGCTGACATTTCATCGAGCAAAATAGTCACATCACTGGCCGATTCCAGGTTAAATCGGTAGAGATGATTGCGATCGCCCCCTTCATTATTGCCTGTAACCAATCCTTGTTCCTGTTGCCAGCCATTCAATACCCCCAAATCTTTGGCGGTGGCTAAACTATTTCCGGCGGTTTGAGCCGGAGGAGCAATTGGGTTATTTTCCATCCATAAATAATAGGAACCTGGCCCCATTGCCTGAGCCACGCGGATAAAATAAGTGCCGGGAGTTAGGGTACGATTAATATATTCACGATAAGCCCCTTGGGATTCAGAACCCACAATCACTTCATCCGTATCAACTAACCCATTGCCATTCACATCTTGGATTAAATAAGCTTGAGCATTGGCAGTTTGTTCATCTAAAAATAGAGTAAATTGACTAAAATCATTGACTTGGAAGCGATAGAAATCATCGGAGTCTTCGGTACTAACAAAATCTCGGCGAGTTTGTACTCCATTAAGTAACCCTAAATCTGCCGCTTGACTGATAAAATTTCCTGCCCCATCTGGGGGCAAATTATCAGAAATAACTTCCGCACTCAAAGTATAGGCAGTTTCGCCTTTTGCCTTGGCAACTCCGACATAATAAGTCCCCCGTCCCAAGAGGCGATTTAAAGTATAGTCTGCCCCATCTTCTGCGGAGGGAAACTTAATGATTTCTCGACCAGAAAAACCCCCATCGTCATTAATATCGTGAATTAAAATTAAATCCGCTTTGTTATTAATTCCTTGTAAACGTAAACTGACTTCACCACTTTTTTCTAGGAAAAATGCATAGAAATCATAAGGGTTGCCATAGCCTACAAAGTCAGTTACTACGGGTTTAGCTTTTTTGTTGATAGTTCCCAAATTGCCCCAAGAAACGGGATTTTCATTGGTCGCACCTCCTGCGGGAACGGGGGCAGGAATGCCATCGATTTTCAGGGTGTAACCTGTGGGTTCACCGACTTGACCCACTTGGACAAAGTAGTTGCCGGGGAGTAAATTTTGGGCAATAATTGCATCAGGATAAGGTACTTCTTGATTGGTGCCATCTAACCAGGCAAAGAACTCGGATAAATCAATTTCTCCATTGCGATCTATATCTACAGGTTCTTTATAGTTGGCAATAGTTTCTACGACTTCATCGGGATCAAGCAGTCCATTGCCATTGGTGTCTCTGACTAACTGTAAGCGGATGTCTGTATTTACCCCTTCTAGGGTAATATATACATCATTCTGGCGATTAGTTTGAAATTGATAAAAGTTCTGCGATCGCCCTGGATTAACCACATCCCGAACTACTTGTGATTCTGTTAATAATCCCAAATTTAATGCCGTCCCCGGACTGTTACCCGCGCCACTGGGTTTACGCAATAGTTCTGAGGTTTCTGCATAGATGTTTAAATCATAATTAGTGTCTCCTTCTTTGCCGGAAACTTGAATAAAATAGTTACCGGGAGAAACTCCAAATAAGTCGATCGCCTCAATTGCTTCATCCTCCGCAACTACCGGCAATAACTGCTGCTTATCATCGGGAAAATTATTCTGGTTGTTATCTTTAATTAGGGTTAAATTGGCTTTTTGGGACAAACCGGCTACTTTGATACTAATATCGCTCAAATCATTGAGAGAAAATTGATAATAATCGTCGCGATCGCTAGGGCCAACTACATCGGTTTTGACTAAATTCACCGGGTTAGTATTATCCGCCCCGGTTAATATGCCCAAATTATTAGGAAAATATTGCCGTCCTTCCCCCCGTCCGGCAAAAATCCAATGATTAAAAGCACCAAGTTTATCGTTATTATATGCCGCCGCTACATCGGGGTTTAGGGATAAGTAATAATCTAAATCCATTAATTGCGAAAATTTACGGCCTTCGCGGATGCCTAGGGTGCGTAAATGTGCAAAGGCTAATTCGCGATCGCCCCCAAAAGCTTGGTTAACATCGGCATTTTCGCTTAGATATAAATTCAGATCGATCAGTCGAGAAAATTTGCGACCTTCTCTAATTCCGTTTCTTTCTAAATGGCGATAAAGTTGTTCATTAGAGTACAGACCATTCTCTTCTAAGTCGGGATTTTCTGCCCGATAAAGCTGGATATCGATAAATGGAGAAAATGAGCGACCTTCTGCTAACCCATTATTTCTAAAATGCCGATATAATTTATCGTCAGTATTAATTCCCGCTGCCGCTAAATCTGGGTTTAGCAATGCATAGTATCTGGCATCAAATAGTTGGTTAACGTCAATGGACATAAAATATACCCTGGGATAAAAAGTGAGATGGATTTTTTGGTAAAATCTGGTTGCCTTGAAGAGAGGAATATCTGTGAATTAAGACAAGGTTGATTTTGTAGAGGCGATCGCCACCAAATTGACCGGACGAAAAATGAGCCAAGGCGGATTTTGACGACTTGGGAAAGTTGGGATAAAATATTTTGTCGTTATTTTGTCGTTGTGTCGGATTTTCCTGTTCCCTATTCGTTCCAGAATTCAATGAAAATATACAAAACGTAACATTTCTTATATTTTCGGTGGGGGATAGGGAACGAAACCCAACTTTGCGATCCCCCCTAACCACCCTTATAAAAAGGGGGGAATAAGAGGGAAAAAAACCACAGAGACACAGAGGACACAAAGAGAAGCTGTTAAGTCGTAGGTTGGGTTGAGGAACGAAACCCAACACCAGCCAAGATATTTTGTTGGGTATCGTCCACCACCCATTAATTTATCGATTATCATCATAATTTTGCAAATAAGCTCGAAATATTGGCGATAAATTAAACGAGATGGTTGGGGTTGCTTTGGGAGACACAAGATAGCGCCGCTGTAAAGAGTCTAATCCATTAATTAATTCCGTTGAGGAAAATGATAAAGCGGTTTTTAACTGTTCTCTGGGCATGAATATTTCCGCTTTGCTCAATTCTAAAGCAATTTGTTGTTCTACTGGGGATAAGCGGTGGAATAATTCCCGCAATTGAGATTTCATTCCTTCGGTAATAATCGGGATATCTTCTGTTAAGAAATCAGAGACTTTGCCCAAGAAAACTTTTTTGATTGTCCGGGCAATTTCTTTGAGGTAAACCGGATGACCTTCATATAATTCTATGAGTTGCCCCCAGGTTTGGCGATCGCTTAAGCCCAAATTTTGCAAAATATCTGGAGTTGCTAAACCCTGTAATTCTAAACATTTTACCGGGTAGAATTCTTCATCTAAGCAGATCATTTCGGGACATTGTTCTTGAGAAAGCAAAATCACGCTGCTTTGATGTTCCATTTGGGTCAGCATGGTGAAAAAGGTTTTATAGTCGTTATGTTTCGGTTGATATTGTCCGGCAAATTGTCCAGGGATAAAGATTTCTTGCAGGTCATCCAGGATGATTAAACATCTTTGTTGACGCAAAAGATTGAACAGTTGCGTTAATTGGTTTTCATGGCGATCGCTGTCAGGATTAATCCCGGTTAAAATTTCCGCGATGATGGTGTTGAAAGATGGGCAAAGTTTTAGGCTTTTCCAGACAATTAGATCGAATTTTTCTAAGTTAAGGTCAACAAACCGTTTAACTAGGGTGGTTTTGCCAATTCCCGCAATACCTAATACTGAAATTAACGCCGTGGGGCGATCGCACAACTCCTGGGATAGGGTGCTTAGTTCCGAGGTGCGATCGCAGAATTGTCTAATTTTTGGCGCTAAGGTTAAATCCTGGTATTTTACGTTCTGATATTTATTAGTTGGATTGGTTGTTTCTGGAGAGGCGATCGCATCCTCCGGATCTGCGCGATCGCGATAGGGACAATAGGCAATATTTTTATTGACTAATCCAAAATTTAGTGACTGAGGAGAATTGACAAGTCTTTCTATCGTCCAACAAAAATTAGATTTATTAATCGTTTCATCTAAAGATTTCGACAAAGTTTTAAATAACTGACGGCTGACATCGCCAATATAGTTTTCATTATAACCATTAGCAATTTTTTCAGAAATTTCCTTATAAGTTTTTCCCTGCCAAATCCCTTGAATAACCTCTTTTTGCAGATCGTCGAGGTGTGTTCCTGTTTCTTTCTCGACCAGGCGATCGACAAATTGTAACACTTCCGTAATAGTCATAGACTTGAGACAGGGTAAGGGTTGTAAGCATTATAGCTTACTTTGCGGCAATAAAATCTGGTTTTTTCTGGTTTTTGCTTAATATTTCTTTACAAAAATTGCCAGAAAATCAGTTATTTTTCGGCTGGCGGTGCCGGGAACGAGGGTTTACCATAAAAGAAAGCTCAATCTAGATAGATAGCATTTCTCAGTTTGATCAAGTACAAGTTTATAGAAGCGATTCAGTCTAAACAGTTTTATTTAGCTGAATACTGTAAATCAAGCACCCTTTACATCCATAATTTTGTACCTCATTTAAGAGAAAACATCTATATAAGTGATTCATAACTTATGTAAAAGCGTATGGCTGACAATCAAGGTGTTAAGTATGCAGTAGACTTGGTGATTTGTATTGATGGCACAGGTTCAATGAGGCATTTAATTGAGCAAGTCAAGTCATCGGCTTTGAAATTTTATCAGCTACTAGAAGCTGAGATGACAAAACAGACTAAAAAAATTGATCGACTCAGAACTAGAGTGATTGTATTTCGCGATTATTGGGAAGATTCAGCCGATCAGGTGATGCAATGTTCTGAGTTTTTTGATTTGCGATCGCAATCGTCTGATTTTGATAATTTTGTTTCAGTGTAAAGATTGTGGCAATGAAGTTGTTGCCATTATGAAACTTTCTCATTGTGATATTTGTCCAGATGGAATCGAAGATTGGATAATCTTAGCTACCAGTAAACCTATTAATTCAGGATATGAATATATGGCTATTGATAAAGATATATTTTCTTCATCGAAATTTCGCTCAACCATTGAAGCCTATTGCCGAGCCGTTGGCTGGAAAATTATTAATATTGATAATAAATGTGCAATCCTTCGATTTGATATGAAATCTGGTAGCACTCAAACCGTGTTTATCGTCAATTACGATTCCACTCTTGAGTTTTCTTGTCCAACCGGATTAAAATTCAATAGTGTAGATGATATTCCTCATCGTTTATCGACTTTACTTTTGATCAAAAATACTGAATACAAAATAGGATTTTGGGCGATAGAAAAAATTAGTGATAAGCAAGTATTTTCAATTGTTCATAATGCGGAAATTACTTTAATTGATGTTAATTACTTTTGTCTAGTAGTTTTTCAGTTAATTCAAGAATGTGACAAACTTGAACAAATCATAGAATCATTAATATAACATTTGGTCAATGGGCAATTAACGATAAAATATATTCTTATATTTCAATTCGGTGAGTTACATTCCTAAGATCGGTAGGGTGTCTTAGGCGGGTGATCGATTTTATGTACATCCGATAAGCTTTCAAATCCGCCGTAACGCACCAATCCCAGCGATATCACAGCAGTGCGCCGATCACCTCGCATCAATTCGCAATTGTTATTAGACAATCTCACCCACATGAGGGACAAAAGAACATATGTCATTCCCGCGCAGGCGGCAATCCATAAACAATACTCTATAGCACTACCAAGGTAAACGCTATATTTTCTCTTCCTCACTAACTTTTACTGACTTATTACCGATGGAATCCGAAAAAATCTCTCAAAATCCAACCGTCAACAAAAAAACCAAAAGCACCTTCTCTATTTTGTTAGCGATTTTATTCTTTGTCTGGACTCCTCTATTAATTTACGAAACCTTCAAAGTTCAAAACTCCTGTGAACCAATGATTCAATGGAGTAAAGAAACCCAATCAAGATTATCAAAAGAGTGTAAAACCAATGATTCCTTGATTTCTAAAAGCAAATCCCAAGTCATCAAAGGCTTCAACCAAGGTATGCAGTTTTTTAGATTGAACTATACATTGAACGATTCAAACGCTCAGACAATTGAAAAAAAACCAGACAAGAAAGCCGATCTGATTGGTGCGGTGTCTGGAACTGTCGCAGCGACAATTGCAACTGTTTTAAATGCACCAGTCGTTATTGTAAGCGGAGTAGCCATTGCCATTTGGTTTATTGTTAGAACCATAATATTAAGCCTGTAATTTGACTGTCTGCCTATTTTGTTTCGCGTTATTCCTACAAATTCTTTAAGTCTTATGTCTGAACCTCAATCTGAACCTAAATCTGAAACTCAAAAAGAAACTTCGCCAAAAAAACCTTGGATCGAGAAGGAAAATATCAACAAAATTTTGATCATAGGATGTCTTTTGGTTATATCCATACCAATGATTATCCTGGCTGCCAAAGGTGATAATCAATTGTGTTTTTTTAGCACTTGTTACGGCACATCTAGCTCAGTCAATCTCGCCAATGAAGCCTTTTATCTGGCTGCCGCTGGTGGAGCTATATTCCTGGTAACAAGTCTACTTGAAATTCCTCTTATTGCTGCTTTTGGTATTGGAGCTATTGTTTTTTTATTGGCTCATAAAATTCATTTTTGATAGATCAAACACTTACCTAGCAACATTTTATGGAAAATTTAATTGAACTCAAAAATGTATCTAAGACATTTCAGAAATCTTTTTTCTCTAAAGGAAAAAGGATTCTGAAAAATATTAACTTAACGGTGAAGCCTGGAGAATTTGTGGTTTTACGAGGCGATAATGGATCCGGTAAAACAACAATTCTCAATCTGATTCTGGGTTTAATTAAACCCACCAGTGGGCAAGTTGAATTAATGGGTATCGAATCCAAAAATCCTGAATCAAAAAACCGCGTAGGTGTAGTTTTACAGGAAACCCAGTTTCCTAAGCATCTCAGCGTTCTAGAACTGCTCGATCTATTTCGCGGTTACTATTCTAATCCAATTTCTACCAAAGAAGCGCTCGATCGCGTTTCTCTGACCGATAAACAAAACAGTAAAGCCATATCTCTTTCTGGGGGGCAGAAGCAAAGACTATTATTTGCTTTAGCCTTAATTGGCAATCCTCAACTTCTGATTTTAGATGAACCAACTCGAAATCTAGATGAAGATGGATATAGGGAATTTTGGCAGCAAATTTATCGGTGCAAAGAGCAAAGTATCACTATTTTAATGGTGACAAATAACCAATCAGACTGGGATCAACTAAATAGCCTAGCCACCCGCTATATAACACTGAAAAAATTCTCTGAAGATTTAGAAGGCTCTCAAATTGAGATTGAAGAGTCCAACGTGCCAGTAAGTCCTGTGTCCAACTTAAATCTAGATGCTGACCAGCCAACATCTTCAAACAATGCTTTTTTTGCACAGCTTTGGTGTGAGGTATTGCAAATTTCTCGCACGCCACTTTATTTGCTAGGAATTGTTTTGCCTGTTGTTCTAATCTTATTTATACCTAAAGACAATGCGCCAGAAGGCATGAAAAAAGCAGTTGTAGTTCTTATCTCTGCTTTGTTGCTGACTCTCTTTTCGTTACAATCAGCCAATCAAATTTCAATCGAACGTTCAGAAGGCTGGCTAAAGCTTCTACGGGCAAGTCCTCTATCTTCAATTAATTACATAGCTTCAAAAATTGTTATCTATCTGCCAATTTGTTTGGGGGTAGTGTTACTGACGTTAATTACTGGCTCGTTAAGACTTGGCTTTAGCTTTGATCTATTTCAGTGGATGAGGTTATTTATTGCTTTTCTCTTAACAGCAATTCCTCTATTTGGACTTAGTTTGACAATTAGTTATTGGTTCAAACCCAAAAATGTCAATACCATGAGTGTCATTTCACTTCTTATTATAGGCGTAATATCAGGACTGGTTGACTTTGATAATTTACTGGTAGAAAATGCTATGGTTTTATCACCTGTCTACCATGCTCAAAGCCTGATACTTTCGACGATAAATGTCAACATAGATAAACAACATAGCGATTTTGTATTGGATTTGATTTGGCTATTGTGGGCGAGCGGTGTTTTTATTACTCTTGCTGTTTGGGCGTATCAACGTGATAGTGTGACTGAATAGGAGTTTCCGTTAAATTTTCTTAATTTTTCCTTGAGTTAATTGGTTTAGGCGAATGAGAAAATCATCGACAAAGATTATCTCGATCGCCCTTAACCTACTCAAGGAAATTTTTGTGTCTAATTTAACTTTTTTGCAGCAATGTGGTGATTTGGTGCGTTCCATTCCACTGTATTAACGCACCCTACCCGACCTAGCCAACCAAACTTGCAACCTTGGCTGGGTCAGAAAAAGCGGGCATAATAAACCGAGATTTATCCTCTAAACTGACATAACCTAAATTAACCGAAAGTTCCATGACTTCCAGCAAAAACCGTCTTAATTCTCCTATAACTTGCTGCCGATCCAATTCATACTCGGTTAACCTCTCCGCATACCCAAACTTGCTGAGTTGACAAATTACTGTATCGCCCACCGGCGTTAAAATTATCGTAATATCATAATTTTCGGCAAAATCTATACGGATAGATTGTCCCCGATCGCACTCGCCAATTTGTTCGGGAAAGCTATCGGTCAGTAACATACAAATATCCGGGTCAAAAAATACCGAAAACTGGAGCGTTCCAATTTCCACAACTACCCGGCGATCGCACTCATAACAAAACCGACGTAACCCTAATTCAAAATCCGATAATTCTCCTAAAGAATCGTCAGGAGGTAAGGCATAATTTTCTAAATTAGGTTCAGCGATTTCAAACTTAAAATGATTGGTTTTGCTCATTCTCACTCACCTCTGTCTCATTCACGGATTTTTGCGGACTAACCACTGGATAAGCATACTTAATTGTTCCATCAGCATTTCTCCCTATTTTAACATACTCAACATTTTCGGTTATCCTGCCATCAGGATGATAAACTCTACCAATCGGACGGTTAAACTTAATAATATATTGCCCGTAATAGTTCGGAATATATTTTTCAGCAATTACCCAATCTCTATCATTTAGCCATTGTCCTTGATCTCGTTTTTTACTTGCCGATCTCCCTAATAAATTATTAGATTTTAGCTTAGAACCATGATGACGGATAATATGATCGTAAGCCTTAATTGATTTTGGATTATCCCATTGAGGTTCTTTGCCACTCCCACGCCAAATACAAGCACTTCCCACTTCAATCGTTGAATCAATGATATCCGCCTCAATAATCTGAATAATTTCTAAATCATCTTGTGCCAATCAAACAAACATCCTTTTTTGTGTATTTCGTAAAGTTATTGTAACATAAGAATATACCGAACGCTCTTAATTTATACCAAGAGTAAAATTTGGTGCGTTACATTTCTAAGTATGTTGGGGCTTCGCTCCATTAACGCACCCTACCGATTAAATTTATCTCGTAGGGGCGCAATGCTTGCGCCCTGACTATCTATAAAATAAATTGCAAAATAAATTGCCATCTAGTGCCGTTCCTCAATTATCGTGTCAGAAACCGGCTTGCCTTTTACCTGAATCAATGATCTTTCCGCGATCGCCTCATAAGTAGGATGCTTAATCTGCTTGACTAATCCAGCATCGAGCAAAGCTTGGTGAAAAGCGGCTTTATTGAGAGTTTCTTCTCGTTCAGCCACATATTTTAAAATTGTTTGGTTAAGCTGTTTTAGCTCGTCTAATTTAAAGCGATCTAGATGTTTCAGGATGTGGTCTAAAGTGATTTGTGTCATACCGTGACCCATAATAGTTGGATATTTCGCCAAATACATCTATTATATCATCCGACGAAATATGATGGTAAAATATTGGTAACGTCATCATTGAGGAAACTAAAATTTATCCAACTAACGAACAAGCCCAAGGCTGTCTGCGAGTCTGCCAGATGTTGTCCAATGGATATCGGAATATTGAACTATTCCGATTCGATCCAGAAACGGGAGTTGTATTTATTTTTTCTAGTGAAGAACTGCAAATTGTTGTATATGCTAACGGGCAATGGAGGTTTTTAAATGAGACCGAACTTTGAAGCAATGACTAATGCTGAGTTAAGAGCTTATGCCTTGACCCATCGAGAAGATATGGAACCTTTGCGAGTATTATATGACCGTCGCAGTCCTGACTCAGAAGCTACTTGGTATCCGGCACCTTTAACCGAAGAAACCATTAAAATTTCTGAGGAAGCAATTAAACAACGCATTCAAGAAATCGAAAATAAGAAGAAACAAGCTTAAAATTCGGTGGTTTACATTCCTAAGTAGGGCGAAGCATTCCGTAGGGGCGAAGCATTCCGTAGGGGCGAAGCATTCCGGTAGATAGCTTATTACTTAAAATATTGTAGGGGCGAATGGCCATTCGCCCCTACACTGCCGAAATGCTTCGCCCCTACAATATTTTACAGGGGTTTTCAGATTACTAAACCACGAGCGGGCGAAGCATTCCGGCAGGTAGGTTAATATTTTAAGTAATAATTTATCTGCCGGAATGCTTCGCCCCTACAAATATATGTGGTTTACTCGCGGAGAAAATTGCTGTAACGCACCCTACCGATTAAATTTATCTCGTAGGGCCGCAATGCTTGCGCCCTGACTTCAGGTGCGTTACATTCCGCACTCCTCCATTAACGCACCCTACCCGATTTTTTCAGACCAAATATATGAGCGATCGCGCTCAATTTATGCTACTTTTTCAGCCTCTTGTGAATTTACCAGAATTGGGTCAATATCTTGGCTTCGATCGCGCTGAATAAACTCATCAAGGAGTTGAAAGAAATAATCAAAGGCGGCTTTTTCGTCGATAGAGGTGAGCAAAATAATTTTATCCCAAGCGTTGACAGTACGAATAGATAAGCGATTTTGTAACCAAGGCTGAAAGTTTTTGTAAAAGTCACTTTCCGCTTCACTATTGCTGATTCCCATTTCCGAGCGGGCAAACCGATAGCCAAGTATGAACATTCGTAAATCGGTAATCGAAGTCTTTCCCAGGTACAATGCGGGTTTTATTTTAATTTTTCCCAGTAGATTAAATAATGTGTTCATTTTTCGCTCCATTAATTTTCAATCCCTAAAACTCCTCAATTACTTCGACATCAAAT
The DNA here is from genome assembly GCA_011390955.1 of Oscillatoriales cyanobacterium. GTDB lineage: Bacteria > Cyanobacteriota > Cyanobacteriia > Cyanobacteriales > Laspinemataceae > Planktothricoides. The sequence goes on from JAABRM010000017.1 coordinate 102,303, forward strand.
TCATCAGAGAGGGAGGTAAAATCATTAATCCAATCGTCTATAGAAAGTCCTTTTTCAGACAGATTATCAAAAATTTTCCCCAACACTTCTACCCCATAATGAACGCCATTTTCCGTAATAGTTTCTGAACAACCCTGCTGTTCGAGGCGATCGCTAAGGATAAAGTCTTCATAATCGTACCTAGTTGAAAGTCGCCAAATTTTTCCAGGGATTCCACGTTGTTTGAGCCATCGTTTGAGGGTAGGGGCGCAAGCATTGCGCCCCTACTGTTGCATTTTTAATTGTAAAGTTACTCCCAGGAAGGATAAAAAAATTTGTTATTCGTTATTCGTGGTTTAGGGGCAGCCCCGAAATAATCCATCAAATAACAAATAACAAACAACAAATAACCAAAAAATCAAACAAAAGTCTCTATTCTTGACGCTGACCGGCAATAAATTCGTTCGTCATGCGATAGGCTTCATCATCAGTGAATTGTTGCGGGGGATGCTTCATAAAATAGGCTGAAGGAGAATATAAAATCCCACCTTTTTGGTTATTCAGCGCTAATTGACAGCAGCGAATGGCATCAATGGAAACCCCGGCAGAATTAGGAGAATCTTCGACAGATAACCGCAGTTCTAAATTCATCGGCACATCTCCGAAAAGTTTGCCTTCCATCCGAATAAAGGCCACTTTATTATCTTTCTGCCAAGGCACATAATCACTGGGGCCAATATGAATATTTTCATCGTCGAGTCTTTCCCCCATAACCGATTGCACCGCTTCGGTTTTCGATTCTTTTTTGGAGGAAAGACGACTGCGATTTAGCATATTCATAAAATCGGTGTTGCCGCCAGTATTTATTTGATAAGTTCGTTCAATTTTCACCCCTCTCTTTTTAAATAAATCGGTGAGATTTCTATGGGTGATGGTGGCTCCCAGTTGCGCTTTAATATCATCTCCAATAATCGGGATATTTTTCTGTTTAAATTTTTCCGCCCATAAAGGATTACTGGCAATAAATACCGGAATACAGTTAATGAAAGCTACGCCCGCATCTACGGCACATTCCGCATAGAAACAAGTGGCTTCTTCCGAACCCACGGGAAGATAATTGATCAGAATTGTTGTGCCAGATTCTTTGAGAATTTTGACTACATCTTCTTTAGATGGTTCGGGAACATCACTGAGAACAAAGGTGTATGGTTCATCATAGTTTTTCATGTGTTCTGAGAAACCATCCAGGACTTTACCCATGCTGACTTTTACACCAGTTTTGGGTAGAGAATCGCAAAAAACTATGGTACAATTGGGTGGAGCAAAGATGGCTTCAGAAACTTCTAGGCCAACTTTGCGTTTATCAATATCAAAGGCTGCTACAACTTCAATATCTGATGGTTTGTAGCCACCGATTTCCCAGTTCATTAATCCAATGGCTTCTTCAGGATTTTTCCCTTTGTAATATTCAATTCCTTGAATTAGGGAACTGGCACAGTTACCAATGCCTACCACTGCTAACTTAATTTTTTCCACAGCAACTTCCTATTTTAAATACAATTTTCGGGTCGAAATGGTCAGGGTTCATCCTAGCATAACCACAGCAATCATTATCAAGACAAAGGTGGTAAATATTCCTAGGGTATTCCTAGGGTATTCTTAGGGTGAGGGGTAATGGGGTCAGACGGCGGCAGGGTTACTTTGTTTCTAGGTTTGTTTCTCGGTTAGTTTCTAGTTACCAATCAGAAATTAGCTTGCCCGGTTGCGAGAAGTTGTGAAAGAAACGGATACTGATATAAGTAGACGAGCAGAAATAAATGCACCGCACACCCCATTAGAAGAAAAACTGTCATTCCCGCGAATGCGGGAATCCACAGCTTATCGGCGGGGAACGAAAAGTGCAATTAATTATGTTCACCTACTTATATTGGTTATATTGGTGTGCTGCTTTGAAGCAGAGAATGATTTATGCTAAGTTTTATTCGCTCAGACCTGGCCCAGTTTACTGCCTATACTCCTCATCCTGGGGGATGCGAACCGGAGACAAATCGCCCGGTAATAGCGATCGATCGCCTGGATACGAATGAATGTCCCTACGACTTGCCAGGGGATTTAAAAGAAAAGTTGACTTGGATTTACCAACAAGAAATTGAGAATAATCGCTATCCCGACGGGGGACATATTGCCCTAAAAGAGGCGATCGCCGCTTATGTGAATGAAGCCTCCCCAGAGTCCCCAGTCCAAGGGTCGAATATTTCCGTGGGCAATGGGTCTGATGAACTGATTCGGTCCCTGCTGATTGCCACTTGTTTGGGGGGGTCTGGGGCAATTTTGGTGGCGAATCCCACTTTTTCCATGTATGCCATTATCGCCAAAACCCTGGGAATTCCCGTGGTAGAGGTGGGACGGTCTGAAACAACTTTTGAAATTGACCTCACTGCCGCCCAAGAAGCAATCGCCTCCACGGAAAATCCCCCAATCCGGGCGGTGTTTTTGGTGCATCCCAACTCCCCAACCGCGAACCCCCTCACCGAGGCAGAATTAAACTGGATCGGAACTCTGCCCCCAGAAATTATGGTGGTGATTGACGAGGCTTATTTTGAATTTAGCCAAACCACTTTGGTGGGAAAATTGGCCCAACATCCCAACTGGGTGATTTTGCGGACGTTTTCCAAAGCGTTTCGTTTAGCGAGTCATCGGGTGGGATATGCGATCGCCCATCCCGAACTAATTGCCATCCTGGAAAAAGTCCGTTTGCCTTATAACTTGCCTGGGTTCACCCAAGCAGCGGCCCAAACCGCCCTGATGCACCGCCAAACTTTACTTCAAGCTATTCCCGAAATTATTCAGGAACGCGATCGCCTATATAATGCCTTAGTCAAAATTCCCCAACTGCAAGTTTGGCCCAGTGGCGCGAACTTTATTTATGTGCGCCTAAAAAACACCAGCCCCGCTCAAATGGATCCAGCCTTGAGTCAAATTGCCCAACAACTCAAAGCCCAGGGGACATTGATTCGCCATACCGGAGGCGGTTTAAGAATTACCATCGGCACCCCAGAGGAAAATCAGCGCACCTTAGAACGGTTGCAAGGCTTAAACCTGTAAACATCGCTTTTTTGGGTGGGATAAAAGCCCACCCGACCCTTTATTTTATTGGCTATGAATCCATCAATATTGTTACAAAAAATCCCCGCGCAATTGATTACAAAGGAAAATTTTAACCCTTACGGTCAAGTAATTTTTCCCCAGGGTCATGGCAAAATGTTTGATGCGAAAGATGCTCAATTAAACCTACAAAATGGCATTCCCCGATTTTATATTATGCGGCTGGATAAAAGGGGGCGAAAATTTCACCAGATTACCCGTCACGGGCAATGCACCCAATGTTTAGGTTCTCTGGAAGGAAAAGACTGGTTTATGGTTGTTGCCCCACCAACTCAGACCGCAAAACCGAGTTTGGTAGACATGAAAGCGTTTCGGATTCCGGGTAATTGCTTTATTAAATTAGAAGTAGGAACTTGGCACGCTGGCCCCTATTTTGAGCATGAATTTGTAGATTTTTATAATCTAGAATTGAGTGATACTAATGTGGTGGATCACTTTACATATAATTTCCGTAAATCCGACGGTTTAGAGTTTGAAATTGTTTAGAAATTGTTTCTGAGGGTGAGCAAATTTTGCCCACCCTACTCGCCAGATGTCATTCCCGCGAATGCGGGAATCCACATTTTTCAGGTTTCGTAGGGTGGGCAAATTTTGTCCACCGTACATTACTCGCTATATGTCATTCCCGCGAATGCGGGAATCCACATTTTTCAGGTTTCGTAGGGTGGGCAAAGATTGTCCACCGTACATTACTCGCTATATGTCATTCCCGCGAATGCGGGAATCCACATTTTTCAGGTTTCGTAGGGTGGGCAAAGATTGTCCACCGTACATTACTCGCTATATGCCATTCCCGCGAATGCGGGAATCCACAAATTTCTACATTTTTAAGCGAATTTGATCCTACACCGCAACTTGAGAACGGCTGACCGTAGCCAAGGCTTCAACCAAACTACGCACCACGGCAATCATTTCGATTTCGCTTTCCAGACGGTTGACAGCAGAACCAACACCGACACCAGCGGCGCCCGCAGCGATCGCCATTGGGGCCGTGACGTTAGAAATGCCAGAAGCACATAACACGGGCACGGATACGGCGCGAGAAATTTCCGCCGCTGCCGCCAGAGTGGGGGCAGCTTTTTCAATCAAGCCCAGGGTGCCGGGGTGAGCGGGCTGGCTGCTGGTGCCGCCTTCGGTTTGGATAATATCCGCCCCAGCTTTGACCAATGCTTCGGCCAATTCTACTTGTCGATCCAGTTCCAGAATGTGCGGAACGGTGACAGATAAGGTAATTTCTGGCAACAGGGCGCGAGTTTCGCGGGTCAGTTGCAGCACTTCTGCCGCTTCAAACCGGATGCCTTGGGCATAAAACGCATCAAAGTTACCGATTTCAATTAAATCCGCACCGGCAGCCACTGCCGGGACAAACTTGGCGGCTTCTACAGCAGAAACGCAGATAGGCAGGTTGGTTAAGCTTTTGGCTAATTTGACCAATTCTGGGTCAGCGGCAATATCCAGAAAAGTAGCCCCACCGCGATCGGCAGCCCGAACCACTTTGGCGACGCTGGTCGGATCGAAGTTGGTCAAACCGGCAATAATTTTAAGGGCGCGGCCTTCTTGGAATGCTCTCTGTAGTTTTGGTTGAATCGTCATGGTTCTACCCTGCGAAAATGATCGTCCTCCTCATTTTGACATTGACCGGCGATCGAAGCCAGTCAGCTTTGGGATGAAAATTATTTATTACATAGAACGGGGGTGTGGGGCGGAGGAGCAGAGGAGCAGAGGGGCAGGGGAGCAGCGGAGGCGCGGAGGGGCGGAGGCGCGGAGGGGCAGGAGAGCAGGGGAGCGGAGGAGCAGGGGAGCGGAGGAGCAGGGGAGCGGAGGAGCGGAGGAGCAGGGGAGCAGGGGAGCGGAGGAGCAGGGGAGCGGAGGAGCAGGGGAGCGGAGGAGCAGGGGAGCGGAGGAGCGGAGGAGCGGAGGAGCGGGAAACGAACAACCAACAAACAACAACCAACAAACAACAAACAACAACAAACAACAATCAACCAACAACAATCAACAAATAACAAATAACAAATAACAGGTCTAGTATAAAATATAGTTGCTATAATTAAAGTAATTCTCTATAGAAATCTGGGCAGATTTTTGAGAAAAATACAGATTCTTTGACAATATTTCGTCAGTTAATCGCTCAAAGAATTATCCAGGTAGGCTCATGGGAGGAAATCTGCTATAACAAATAAAATTTAGATAAATTTTAGTAATTTTTTTGGCTAAATTTTCTAAGGAAAAACAGAAAAATGAGTAAACGTGATAATCCGGTTGTCTTAATTCTCGCCATCCTGATCACAGGTGGGTTGATGCTTGCCCTGGTGCAGTCAATGCGGGGAATGTTTCAATCTACCCCCAACCAAAATAACAATCCTCCCGTTGCCAGTGAAGGCAATTCAATTAGCCGGGAAAATTTAAAGATATTAGGCGATACTTTTAGTGGCTATAGTACATTTAGAAGCGCTGACTTTCAGGCAGCTTTAAAACAGACTGGACTGACTTTAAGTTATCAAGATGAATTCGATCAGGCGAAACGGGCTAATTTGTTGGATCGAGGTCAGGCGGATTTATTAGTCACCACCCTGGATCAATTTATTAAACAACAGCCCAAAGGCAAAATTGTGGCTTTGCTCGATCGCACTATTGGGGCAGATGCAGTGGTATTAAATACTAAAAAATATCCCCAACTAAAATCACTTTTAGACCTAAATCAACTGGTCAAAGAGGCGCGATCGCGAGGGGAAAAACTCAGCATTGCTTATGCGGGAGATACCCCCAGTGAATACTTAGCCTTAGTCCTCAGTACCAAATTCGATAACTTCAATTTATCCGACTTTAATATTAACACCGTCGCCGATGCTTCGGAAGCGTGGCAACTATTACAAGACCCGCAGCAAAATGTTGCCTTAGCGGTACTTTGGGAACCATTCGTCACCCAAGCCAGAAAACAAGGATATACTGTAGTTTTATCCAGTCAAGATGCGCCCACCGCCATTGTAGATGTGCTGGTTGCCTCCGATAATTTAATCCAATCTCAACCGGAAAAAATCTCTAATTTACTCGAAGTTTACTATCGTCGAATTGATGCGAATGTTAGAGAACCAGTGGCATTACTCAAGCAAATTGGTGACGATGGCAATTTATCAGAACAAGAAGCCACCGCTGTTTTAGATGGCATTGACTTTTTTACCGCCGTCGAAGCCAAAAAATGGATGACTGATGGCACTTTAGAAACGCGCATTGGTTCCACCGCAGCGGTTTTAGTTTTATCGGGAAAATTAAATAATGTTCCTGCAAATCCTAATCAATTATATAGTTCCCAATTAATCACCAAAGCAGCCGCAAATACAGAAACTTTAATTAGTTTAGTCCGGGCAGATAATCCCGAACTGGCAGATAAATTATCAGGCAAAGGCGTCATCACAGCCTCAGCGAGTCCCCCCGTCACCGTTAATCAAGTAAAAACCGCCCCAGATATCGGTAATTTAACCGTGAGAGGGGAGGTAAAATTTGGCATAGGTTCTAGCGAATTGACCGCAGAATCCGAGCAAACTTTGCAGAAATTAGGCCAAGAAATTGGCGAATTTAACCCGCAAACCGTAGCGGTACGGATTATTGGTCATACCTCAAAAACGGGTTCCCCAGACTTGAATCAACAACTCAGCGAACAACGGGCTCAAGCGGTGGTGAATTATCTCCGCAGTTTGGGTTTAAAACATCAGTTAGTTGCGGAAGGCAAAGGCTTTTATTTACCACTTTCGGGTATCCCCCCTGAAGACTCTCGTCAACAACGGACGGAAATTCGCCTAGTTAGAATTAATGAAGTAAATTAAGTAGGGTGGGCAATGCCCACCGCCCCATTTTATCTGCCTGTAGGGTGGGCAATGCCCACCGCCCCATTTTATGTCGCTATATCGCTGTAGGGTGGGCAATGCCCACCGCCCCATTTTATATCGCTGTTTTAGCCCAATCTAAAATTGTAGGTTGGGTTGACCCCAGGAAACCCAACAGAGGAGAGAGAATAGAAAAGAAAAAAATTGGCTTTAGTGTCTCAACCCAATTTTGAAAATTTATCGGTTTAAACATCACTTTAACAAGGTAAAATACCATGATTAAGCGTCGCCAATTGTTTGTTTATTCGGCAGGTTTTTTATTCAGCTTAACCCTAGCCGTAAGCTGTGGATCTAGCCAAAATTCCCCCAACTCTGAATCCCCAATAACCAGCGATCGCCCTATAGTTTTAGGATACAGTAGTTGGGCGGGTTGGTGGCCCTGGGCGATCGCGCAAGAAGAGGGAATATTTGCCGCCAATGGCTTAAATGTTCAACTAAAATGGTTTGACGGCTATTTGGAATCATTACAAGCATTTAGTGCCGGTCAATTAGATGCAAATTGTCAAACCCTCAACGATACGATTGCCTTTGCCCCCAACTCAATTAATGGCCAAGTTGTAGTATTAGTCAACGATAACTCGGCGGGAAATGACAAAATAATTGTCGCTGAAAATATTAACAGTATCCAAGACTTAAAAGGCAAAAAAGTAGCCTTAGAAGAAGGACTGGTGGACGATTTTTTACTTAGTTTGGCTTTAGAAAAAAATGGAATGTCCCGCAAAGATATCCAAGTAGTGAACCTGGAAACTGGGGCGGCAGCAGCGGCATTTGCTGCGGGTCAAGTAGACGCAGTGGGCGCTTTTCCTCCGTTTTGGTTCACCGCACTCAAACGGAAAGGTAGTAAAGAATTGTTAAGTTCAGCGGAATTCCCAGGCGCCATTCCCGATCTATTAGTAGTCAGTCAAAAACTGGTGAATGAACGACCGGAGGTGGTGCAAGGGCTGGTAAAAACTTGGTTTGATATTCGGGAGTTTATGCAAAAAAATCCCGAAAAAACCGATGCAATTATGGCCAAACGAGCCAATGTCACTGTTGAGGAATTTCAACTGTTTAAACAAGGGACAAAATTCTTTACAGTGGAAGATAACTTAGAAGCTTTTACCCCCGGAGATACGATGAAAAATATGCCTTATGCCGCCCAAGAGATGACTAAGTTTATGTTAGAGGTTGGCTTAATTAAACAACCAGCCGATTTGACCAAGCTTTTTGACGATCGCTTTATTAAAGCTTATGCTAATTCTCGTTCTTAGTTATTTGTTGGTTGTTGTTTGTTATTAGTTGTTTGTTCTTGGTTGCTTGTTGTTTGTTGGTTGTTGGGTAGGGATTCTTTGGTTGTTAGTTATTGGTTGTTGTGTAGGGATTATTTAGTTGTTATTTATTGGTTATTTGGTGTTAATTTACATTCAAAAAATAACAACCAACAAACAACAGCCAACTAACAACTAACAACTAACAACAACCAACCAACAACAACCAACTAACAACTAACAACAACCAACTAACAACTAACAACAAATAAAAAAATTATGAAAAAAACAGAACATCATCAATCTTTAAAACCAAGTATATTTTGGGGAATTGCTCAAAGTATCCCGAAATCCCTTCAGGGAATATTAATCGCTATAGCGATGATAGTTCCTCTCGCTTTTTGGTGGTTAGCGGCTAATTTCCCAGGGGTAGATTCGGTTTTTTTACCCAGTCCTTTGGAGGTAGGACAGGCTTTGATTCGTCTCTGGGAAAAAGGCTTTCTCACTCAGGATATTGCCGCCAGTTGTTTTCGGGTAGGAGTGGGTTTTTTATTAGCAGCGATCGCCTCTGTCCCTATTGGTATTTTAATGGGGGCTTTTGCCAGTATTCGCGCCATTATGGAACCGATCGCGGGCATTTTAAGATATATGCCAGCCGCCGCATTTATTCCCCTCCTAATTCTCTATTTAGGAATTGGGGAACCGCCGAAAATTATGCTGATTTTTATTGGCACAGTTTTCTACAATACCTTGATGGTGATGGATGCGGTGAAGTTTGTCCCCAAAGAAATGATTGAAACTACCTATACCTTGGGAGGCAGTCGAAAACAAGTATTATTGGAGGTGATTACCCCTTATATTTTTCCCAGCATTATTGATACCTTTCGGATTAATATTGCGACTTCTTGGAATCTAGTAGTAGTAGCGGAACTGGTAGCCGCAGAAACCGGCTTAGGCAAACGCATCCTGCTGGCGCAAAAGTTTATGCAAACCGATGAAATTTTTGCTTGTTTAATTGTTTTAGGCTTAATTGGCTTTACTCTGGATTTATCATTTCGGCTATTACTCAAAATTTCTTGTCAATGGGTTAGTTAAACAGACCCGATGGTTTAATATTCCATTTTCCCTAATTTTAACAAAGAAAACTATGATAGTTTTAACAGTATCTCAGCTTTACCAAAGATTTGTCAAACGGCAAGATTCTCTGTTAGTTTTGAAGGATATTAATTTATCCATAGAAACTGGCGAATTTGTCTGTGTAGTTGGCCCATCTGGTTGTGGGAAATCAACCCTTTTAAGACTGGTTGCCGGTCTGGAAATCCCCACCACTGGGCGTATTTTGGTGGAACAGTTGCCGGTGACTGGGCCGGGTTGCGATCGCGGTATGGTTTTTCAAAGTTATACTCTTTATCCTTGGATGACGATCGCCGATAATGTGGGATTTGGCTTGAAATTACAAGGACTACCTAAAGCCCAACGGCGCGATCGCATTTCCTATTATTTGGATATGGTGGGTTTGGCTGAATTTGCCCATGCTTATCCCAAGGAATTATCCGGGGGAATGAAGCAACGAGTAGCGATCGCGCGGGCTTTAGCTTGTCACCCGAAAATCCTGCTTTTGGATGAACCATTTGGGGCGTTGGATATCCAAACTAAAGAAGTTTTGCAGCAATTTTTGCTGGAAATTTGGCGACAAACGGGGATTACCATTTTAATGATTACCCATGATATTGAGGAAGCGGTGTTTCTTTCCCAGCGAATATATGTTCTCACCGCCCGACCGGGGACAATTCAACAAGAATTTTCGATTAACTTACCCGGCGATCGCCCCTATCAAATTAAGCGGCAATCAAAATTTCAACAGTATAAAAATGAAATCACTGATTGTTTGATGCATCACTCACCGGACGCTTTACTCTTTCGCGATCGATAATTAGCGTTAATTCATTGCCAACAATTCGTAGGGTGGGCATTGCCCACCATCAATTAGCGTTAATTAATTGCCAACAATTCGTAGGGTGGGCATTGCCCACCATCATCTATTATTTTTCCTCGCTAATTGTCATCGGGCGAAATATCTCTAAATTAACGCGAACTAACTGATAAGGCTTGACTTCATAAAAAGCTTGATAATCACGCGATCGCACTCCCGCCCCTTCGAGTTTATTCGCCAATCCTAGAATTAATACTGAGTTTGGGCTTGATGCTTCTGCTGCTTGCTTTTTTAAGTAATTCAATGCATCCGTAGACCGCCGAAAAAATGTCACCGGATGATGACTATAAAACACCAAACTCGGTTTTTCAAAGGCAATCATCAAGATTTCTTCTTCTGGTTGCTTAATCTCTTTTAAAATAGCGGCCATTTCTCGGACAGGTTGCTGTCTTTCCGCATCAAATACGATCAGCGTTGGCATCAGGGCAAAGATAAAAAATGCCAAAAAGCCAATAAAATTAATCGCCCACAGTCCATAACCGGGGAAAAGCCTATTTCCTGGTAAAACAGATATTTTTAAGTTTTTAACTGGCCGTAAAATAGCCGCAATTATCTGATTTGAGAATAGCAAAAATAAGCCAAAAATAAAGGCGATCGCCCCTAAAATTATTGACCCTTGAATTGGGACTCCTGACCCTTGTAATGCTTGGGCAAAATTGGGCATCGCTGGGTCATTATTCAGGAAACTGTAGACCCAGAAACAAGCAAAGGCTAACAGCAACCAAAATACTACATTAATCCAACCATTAATTAGGATAGATTTGGGAATGGCTAACTCTTCTGAAGACTCACTAACTCTATTTTCAGGGTAATTTGTGGTGAACAACAAAGCCACTAAAATAGCAGCCGCAGGCATTAAAGGCAACACATAACTGGGCAATTTGGTGGCGGCAACAGTGAAGAAACCAAAAATACCGATAAACCAAAAAAGCGCAAATAAACCTAACTGTTGAATGCGGGGTTGTCGCTGCCAATAAGTTCTTTGCCACCACTTCAGACGGGCGATCGCTAACGGTAAATATAACGACCAAGGGGCAAACCCAAGTAACACAACTATAAAGTAAAAATACCACGGCGCACTATGTCGATTGACCACACTGGTAAATCTTTCAAAGTTATGATAACCAAAAAAACTATTGAGATATTCTTGTCCATTTGCCCAGGTGACTAAAATATACCAAGGCAGGGTAATGAATAAGATAATCAGCAGTCCTCGAATCGCTTGCATCTCGGCTAAAACTGACTTAAACTGACCGACATAGAGTAAAAATAAACTAATAGTAAGTCCGGGTAAGACAATTCCCACCGGGCCTTTGGCTAAAATCCCTAAAGCGATGAAAATATAAAAGGCTAAATACCATAAATTTACCTCTGACTTTTCGGGTTTATTCTCATCGTGAATAGTTGCCGGTTTGGTTTCCGCATATCCGAGGAAAAATGCTAAGAGGGCGACCCCCATACAGCCAGTCAGAAGCATATCAGAAACTCCACTGCGACCCCAGGCAATAGTTTCTAGATTAAAAGCCAGCATTCCTGACCCGAAAAAGGGTAAAATTTTCTGGTTAAAACTGGCTTGTTTCTCACCATTGGCAAATTTATTTAGGGTATAAAATAGCAAGGCAATTAGCCCGATCGCTGATAAAGCAGAGGGCAGCCGTACAGCCCATTCGTTTACCCCAATTAACAGATAAGCGATCGCTTGTAACCAGTAAATTAATGGTGGCTTATCAAACCGGGTTTGCTCATTAAAATAAGGAGTAATCCAATCACCTCGGACAATCATTTGGCGAGACGCTTCAGCAAATAACGGTTCAGTTTCATCGATTAAGTTAATCGATCCTAAATTCCATAAAAAAGCGATCGCCCCAATAACAGTTAACCAGATTATTGCTAAAATTAATCCGATATTTTTTTTGTGCTTAACCATACTTATTTTAGATAGTAGGGTGGGCATTGCCCACCATGACCTTACTTATTTTAGTAGGGTGGGCAATGCCCACCATGACCTTTAATTTTATCATACCAAATACGGTTGCCATAGACTGACTATGATTTCCTACGGGACGCTTCGCTAACGTCACCTAAAACTCTTGTGGATTCCCGCATTCGCGGGAATGACAAATGACCTGATAAACTGCTTTTGACAAACGGATTTGGTATCATTAATACGCGGCAGCATTAATCGTAGGTTGGGTCCACCGTCCACGAAACCCAACAGACAAATTTAGAATAGATGCGCTACTACTATTTTAAATCGGACTATCTCTGGATGCCATAAATATAGTATAATATCGGTCAATTGAATCTAGGTCAATGCTGGAATCGCTAATTATGCAAAATACTCGTCTAAATACACTGGTAGATGTAACTTTAAATCGCTTAGATGAATGGTTCAAGAATCCCTGGCGACGAACTTCTATCCAATTATTAGCGTTTTTCTTGGGTTTTGTCGCCGGACAATTTATTGCCAGTATCGCCGGTCAAAGGGCAAATTTAGATGTGACAATGGCGGCGGTTTTTTTGGTGATTATTGAAAGCTATAGTTGGTTGATTTATCGGTCTAACCGCGAATGGACTAAAACTTTATTTTTTCAATCAATTAATTGGTTTAAAATCGGTGTCACATATTGTTTATTTTTGGAGGCATTCAAACTTGCATCCTGAGAGCGTATTAGCAAAAAATCTGCAAAATTGGGCGACCCTGGGACGCCGCCCCAACCCGGAAGAATGGCAACAGCTAGAAGCCTGGGAATTGCAGGATAAAAAACGTTGTTTAGGGTTGGGAATCGATCCAGAAAATATTACGGAACTGCTTCAGCAGCGATCGCATTTATTTGAGGCGGTGGTGGGACAAGTTGGCCATATTCTTGGCTATTTGCCCGTGACTACTTTATGGCATTTGTGGATTCCTTTGGCTATGCAATTAGCGGCAAAGCAAAAAATATTAAACCGTCCCCTAATTCAAGGAATTTTAGGCGGTCAGGGGACGGGCAAAACCACAATGGGAAAAATGCTGAGTTTGATTCTCCGTGAATTAGGCTTTCGCACTTTGAGTTTATCCATTGATGACCTATATAAAACTTATGCAGAACGGCAAAAATTGCGGGAATTAGACCCCCGATTAATTTGGCGTGGCCCCCCAGGAACCCACGATGTAGAATTGGGTTTGCAAGTGCTGGATCGATTGCGTCAGCAACCTTTAAAATTAGAGACAAATTCGCCAAATTTTATAGAAATTCCTCGGTTTGATAAGTCAGCTTATCAAGGGGCAGGCGATCGCACAACTTTTGAAAAAATTGATGGTGCAGAAATTATTTTATTTGAGGGTTGGTTTGTGGGAGTTCGTCCCGTAGAGGGGGATATTTGGCACAATGCCCCGTCGCCAATTATTACAGAAAGCGATCGCATTTTTGCCCAAGATAATAATCAAAGACTACGAGAATATTTACCTCTTTGGCAGCGGTTAGATAGTTTAATTGTCCTCTATCCGGTGGATTATCGCTTAAGTTTAGCATGGCGAAAACAGGCAGAACATGAGATGATTGCCAGCGGTAAATCGGGGATGAGTGATGCAGAAATTGAACAATTTGTTTACTATTTTTGGCAAGCCTTACATCCAGAGTTATTTATCGAACCCTTAATCAAAAATCCGCAATGGGTGGATTTAGTCATCACCATTAATCGCGATCGATCCATCGGGCAAATTTATTCCCAGAAACTGGGTAATTAACGTCAACCTTTGCCACCCAACCCCAGAAACCGGGTTTCTTCAGATAACCTTTGCCACCCAACCCCAGAAACCGGGTTTCTTTAGACCATCTTTGCCACTAACAAACAAATGTCATAGAAACCCGGTTTCTTGCCCCGGTTTCTTCCCCCGGTTTCTTAGAAAGCCGAAGTCAAACAACCCAAAAACCCCGCCCCCAGAAACCCGGTTTCTTGCCCCGGTTTCTTTGCCTAATTTACAGTACCATGAAATAACCCCTTGCATCTTCCCTCATCAATCAGGCAATATACCCGTGAACCAACCATCAGTTAATCCCCCCCAAGGATGCCCACAAATTCCTAAAACAATTCAATTAAGAAATTACCAAAAACAAGCGGTTGCCAGTTGGTTTGCTAACCAGGGTCGTGGCACTTTAAAAATGGCCACCGGCAGCGGCAAAACCATCACTGCATTAGCGATCGCCACCGAACTTTATCAAAAAATTGGCTTGCAAGTATTGCTGGTCATTTGCCCTTACCGACATTTAGTCACCCAATGGGCAAGAGAATGTGAAAGATTTAATCTTCAGCCGATTCTTGCCTTTGAAAGCGTTTACGAATGGCAGAGTTTACTTTCCAGTCAATTATACAATATTCGGGCGGAAAATCAAGATTTTTTAACCGTAATAACCACCAACTCAACCCTAATCAAAGATAGCTTTCAATCTCAAGTTAAATACTTTCCCGAAAAAACCCTCATTGTCGGCGACGAAGCCCATAACTTAGGCAGTTTACGCTTAGAAGAAAGTTTACCCCGTAACCTAGGTTTACGTTTAGCGCTTTCTGCCACTCCTGAACGCCATTTTGACGAAATTGGCACTCAAGCAATTTTTAACTATTTTGGCTCAGTATTGCAACCAGAATTAAACTTAGCCGATGCGATTCGCCTCGGCGCCCTAGTTCATTATCTTTATTATCCTACTTTAGTCCAACTCACGGAAGAAGAAAGCATCACTTATCACAAATTAACTACCAGAATTGGCTGGGCTTTAAGTAAAAATTCCGATCTCGCTCTTGATGATAATGAATTAGTCAGTAATTTATTAATCCAAAGAGCGAGATTAATTGGTAATGCCCAAAATAAATTAACCGCCTTAAGAGAAATTATGTCTAATCGCCTGCATACTAGCCATACTTTATTTTATTGTGGGGAAGGTTCTAGTCAATCTCTGGACAGTGAAAGCCAGCGTCAAATTACCGCAGTTTGCCGAATCTTGGGATTAGAACTAGGCTATCGAATTAATACATATACGGCGGAAAATCCCATTGAACACCGAGAAGAATTACGGCGACAATTTGAAACGGGAGAACTGCAAGGATTAGTAGCCATTCGCTGTCTGGATGAAGGGGTGGATATTCCGGCAATTCGCACCGCCGTAATTCTTGCCAGTAGCACAAATCCCCGACAATTTATTCAGCGACGGGGCAGAATTTTACGCCCTCATCCGGGGAAAGAATATGCAACTTTATTTGATACCATTGTTACTCCGGCAAATTTAAATCGTGATGCCTTAGAAGCTGAAAGAAATTTATTACGCAAAGAGTTAAAACGGTTCTTAGAATTTGCTAATTTAGCGGATAATGCGGTAGAAGCTTGCGCCACCTTGCGAAAAGTTGAAGCCCAGTATGGGTTGTGACATGGGGCTTCTGGGGTGTGGGGGAGATGAGGTGCCCGCCATCGGCGGAGGAGCGGAGGGGCAGGGGAGCGGGAATAATTGATAATTGATAATTAACAATTGATAATTGATAATTATGGTTAATTGTCAATTGTCAATTGTTAATTGTTAATTGTTTTCCCCCGCTCCCCAGAACCCTCAGAAGCAACCCACGATGACTGGAGGGAGAAGAAAGCAGAAGAATTTGGGCAAAGATTTCAATGTATTTGGTCAAGTTGATATAGAATATAATGATTATTTCAGCAGACCGATCGCTCGCCCCCAAACATCTAGTAATTTTAAGGATATGGTTAAAGCATGAATGCCTATGATTATCCGATTCCGCCAAAAATTGCTACTATTTCTAAAGTATTAGCGGAAAAGCGTTCGTCTTATCACGCTAAATTACAGCTAAATGATGTTCAAGAACCGATTAACAGTGCCCCAGAGGAGGTTCAAGCAATTATCCAGAAAGTTTTAGAGGTAGAAAAAGACAAACTCTACCAGAAAACTCCTCGCTACATTAACGATGATATTTTAAAGATTATTAAAGAAACGATCCAATGAAATTAATTTCCTTGCACTTGTGTAATTTTCGCCAATTTTTTTCTAAAAGCCCTGAAATTTGTTTTTCCAAGGGAACGCTCAATACGACGATTATTCACGGAAATAATGGGGCGGGAAAAACGACGTTACTTAATGCGTTTACTTGGGTATTGTACGGTAGATTTACAGGGGCATTTGCGGCGGGAAATCAACTGGTGAATAAACGGGCAATGACCGAAGCCCCTCTCGGTAAACCTGTGGAATGTTGGGTTGAGGTTGTGTTTGAACATGATAATAAACGCTATCAAGTGAAGCGGTTATGTCGGGCTTATAAGAAACAAGATAGTATTGATTATGGGCCAAGTGATTTGTTTATGTTGGTGGCTGGAGAAGATGGCCGCTGGTCGCCTCCTCCCCAACCTCCAGAAGATGTGATTGGGCGCATTTTGCCGGAAAGTTTGCATCAATATTTTTTCTTTGATGGGGAACGCATTGAACATATTGTCCGGGATGATAAAAAAGAGGAAATTGCGAACGCGACGAAAGAATTGTTGGGAGTGGAAGTATTAAATCGAGGGATTAGACATCTAAAAGAAGCCAAAAAGTCTCTGGAAACTGATTTACGGGGAATTGGAAATCCGCTGACCAAAAAGTTCTTGCAAGATAAACGCAAGCAAGAAC
Source organism: Oscillatoriales cyanobacterium (assembly GCA_011390955.1). Lineage (GTDB taxonomy): Bacteria > Cyanobacteriota > Cyanobacteriia > Cyanobacteriales > Laspinemataceae > Planktothricoides. The sequence goes on from JAABRM010000017.1 coordinate 119,218, forward strand.
AAGAAATAGAAGAAATGTTAATTCGGCAAAAGGGAATTGCCGCTAGTTTAGCGGAAAAATCAGAAGTAAAACGCACGATTAACCAGCGGTTGTTAGAACTCAGTGGCGCTGAAGAGTTGCAAACTATGCGAAACCAAATCGAAGCGCAACTGGAATCGTTACGGGAACAATTAAAACAGGGAAAAGACAATTTAAGAAAAGAAATTGCTACCCGTGGCTATACGGTGTTATTGTTAGAAACTATCGCCGATTTTCGTTCCCTGGTAGAAACATTGCGTCAGAAAGGTGAGTTAACCAGTGGAATTCAGCAGCAATTTCTCCAAAATTTATTAGAACGGCAAAAATGTATTTGTGGAGAAACCCTGATTCCGGAAAGCGAACCATATCAACAAGTTTACGCTTTGATGGAAAAAGCCGGTAGTGCTGATGTGGAAGAAACCACGATTCGCATGATTGCCCAAGTGGATGAACTGGATAAAATGCAGCCGCAATTTTGGCAAGAAGTAGACCAACAACAAGATAAGACTAATCAATATCGGATTGAAATTTCTAAGTTAGAAACTCAGCTAGATGACACGAAAAATAAATTAAGAAAATATCCCGATGAGGATATTCAAAATCTGCAAAATCAATTAGATGAAACCGAACAAGCGATTAGCGACTTAGACCGGGAAATTGGGTCAAATCAGCAACAAATCGATAATTTAAAGCAGGAAGTCGAACGATTAGATAAAGAAATTGATGCCCAACAAATGAATGAATACCGCCAAGTCCTTGCCCAACGCCGAATTGCCGCCGCCCAAGATGCGATCGAGCGTCTCACTGAAGTGAGAAATCGCTTAGAGTCTCAGTTTAAAGCCCAATTAGAAAAGCGGGTACAAGAGATATTTAGCAGTATTTCATTTACCCCATATCTACCAAAAATTAGCGATAAATATGAGTTGACCCTGGTAGAAAATACCACCGGAAAAGAGGCTTATGTGGCGGCTTCCACTGGGGAAAATCAAATTTTGAGTTTATCATTTATTGGCGGGATTATTGATGGGGTCCGGGAATGGAGTAAAAAAAATAGCTTAATGATGGCGCCGGATAGTAGCACTTTTCCCATTGTGATGGATTCTCCCTTTGGCAGTTTGGATCAAATTTATCGGCGCCAAATTGCTAAAATATTACCAGAATTGGCCAATCAGTTAGTGGTTTTAGTCACAAAAACTCAATGGAGGGGAGAGGTAGAAACCGAAATGGGTAATTATATTGGTCGAGAATATGTCCTGGTTTATAATTCTCCGAAATCTGATTGTCAGGAAGATTCGATTGAGTTGGGAGGAGTTTTGTATCCTTTGGTGCGGCGAAGTCCTAATCAATTTGAATATACGGAGATTTTAGAAGTAGAACCGAGAGATTTTTAGGCCAATTAACGATTAGCGATCGATGGTCGGGTGGGCAATGTCCAGCCGATCGATAACCCCAATTAAAGGCATTTTTTACTATATGAAAAAAGAATATAATAAGCTAGTGCGCGATCGCATTCCCGAAATTCTGCTCGACGCGGGTCTAAATTTTGAAATTAGTCCCCTATCGGAAACAGAATATCGTCAGTTATTACGCCAAAAAATTATTGAAGAGGCCCAAGAACTCGCTGAATCCGATGCCGAACATTTATTAACTGAATTGGCTGATTTATATGAAGTTATCGATGCCCTAATTGAGACTTATGGTTTATCCCTAGATGCTATTCTGAAAAAACAAAAACAACGCCGCATAGAACGGGGTGGCTTTAAACAGCGAATTCAACTGCTTTGGACTGAAGAATCCGAGGATTCTCAGGCTAAATAATTTATATTGTCATAGTTATTACAAAAAAAACCTGTCATTCCCGCCGATGGCGGCCTTCGCGGGGGTAAACTCCTGCGGGAATCCAGAAAACCTCTGTAATTCTGACAATAACCGCTATATCTACCAAAAATTTTCCCTCTTCCCTTTTCCCCGTTCCCCGTTCCCCGTTCCCCGTTCCCCGTTCCCCATTCCCATAAATAATTTATTCAGTGAGGAAGATTATGTTTTCTGATATTGATAATCATTGGGCAAAAGAATGCATTCTCCAACTAGCTAAACGAAACCTAGTCAGTGGTTATCCCGATCGCACTTATCGACCAAATGCACTGGTGACTCGTGCTGAATTTGCGGTTTTAATGTGTAATTTATTTTCTAGTGCTCCGGTCGTACAAACGGCGGCAAATTTTAAAGATGTATCGGAAAAACACTGGGCTTACCGAGCGATTAAAACTGCTTCAGAAAAAGCATTTTTTGTCGGATATCCCGATTTAACCTTTAAGCCTAATCAGCATATTCCCAGAGTCCAAGCTGTCATTGTCGTAGCCGCCCAACTAAAATTAAAACCGCCCACGGATGTGGATAAAATTCTTTCAATTGCTTTTAATGATGCCATGGAAATTCCTAATTATGCTAAAAACATGATTGCGGCTGCCACAATCGGGTCATTGGTGGTAAATTATCCCAATGTGAAAGAACTCAAACCCAACCAAACTATGACCAGAGGTGAAGTAGCTACTTTATTAACTCAAGCTTTACAAATTCCCGGTGTTCCTGAAGAATATATTGCCAGAGTGCAGGGATTATCTGGAGAAATTCGCCCCCTACCCGGAGGACTAGATGCGATTCCTACGTTTAACAGTAATAGTCCAGAAGTTGTAGAAAATCCGGGAATTTTACTGTCCACTTTTCCCCCAACCGGCAAACAGGTAGCTAAAGCTCATTTAAATTATCCTTTTGATGGCCGATTTGATGTGTTTACCCACCATATTACCAGGGCAAGAGCTCAGGCGGAAACTCATCCATTTTATCAAGGAATTTTGATGCATAATCCGACGGATGAAACCGTAGTAGTGGAAGTTTTGGAAGCCGCGAGTTATTTGACTTCTCCTGAAGCTTATTTTATTCAGTTGCCGGAGATGGTAGATAACAGCTTTGGGGATATTTTTTCTGGCCCTGGCAGTCGGGTGATGAATGAGGTTTTACGCAACCGAAGACAGGCAATTTTTACCAAATATATCGATATTCCGGCGAACGGATATCAAATGTTATTAAATTTACCGATTCCTTTGGGCGATCGGGTGCCGGTTTCTAATGCGCGATCGACCATGATGCGGTTGTCAAGTAATGGGCGAATTTATCTGGCAAATTTGGCCATGAAAGCACCGAAAAATGCCGATGGTAGCTATCGATCGCCCACCATTGAAGAATGGCGCAATTTATTAGTCACAGGTAAATTAGTCGAACCCCGTGATTCTCTGCCCACTCCTTTAGAACCGGAAGTCACATTTCCCATTGTATTTAGTCGAGTGGCTGGGGTATCCCAGGGCACCCAATGGAAAGGGCAAATTACCGATAATTCTAACAGTTCATTCTTGAGTATTCCTGAACCTGGACAAGCATTTTCTTATCCCATTGCCACCATTCATCAGGTAACGTTGGGCACGCAGCAAGTGCAAAGTGCCAAAATGTTAGTTCGTTATCCAGATACCGCCTATTTTGCTCATGCCAATTATGGCATAGAATATGACTTAATTTTGCCATTGCAGAATAAAACCCGTGCAACTCAGACGATATCAGTGATATTTTCTTCCCCGCTAAAAAATAGCGAAGCAGACCCACCGAATCAAAGTGAATTAGTATTTTTAAATGGGAGCGATCGCATATTTTTCCGAGGCACAGTCCGAATCAGTTATCTGGACGAAGTGGGAGAAGAACATACCCGCTATTTTCACTTAGTCCAACACGAAGGACATCAGGGTAAACCATTAGTCACCTTAACCATGTTACCGGGTACTCATCGCCGAATTCAGGTTAATTTTCTTTATCCACCGGACGCGACACCGCCGCAAGTTTTAACGGTAAAAAATGAAGGATAATTTATTGATAAAATCATCTCATTTTTCATTGATTATGCTATGATAAGTAGGTGGGCAGAAATAAATGCACCACAGCCCCCATCAGAAGAAAAAACTGTCATTCCCGCCGATGGCGGCCTTCGCGGGGGTAAACTCCGACGGGAATCCAAGGATTTACGGTGGGGAACGAAAAGTGCAATTAATTATGTTCACCTACTTAACAGCAGGATAGTGCTATTATCATGCCACAATAATATGCTGACTTAGGCAACAGCCGCCGCGCCCAGGCAGCCATAACTATGCCGTTATTAATTGAAAATGGTATAAATCCGAAAGCGGCGGTTTTTCTCTGGATTTTCTCTGAGGAGTAAAGTCGAACTCTTGACCCCTTGGGGATCTAGATCGCCCATAAAACATCTACAAAAATCTTAACAAAATCTTATATTTAAAAATCTTCAGAATCAAATTATATGTTTTCAGCTAAAATTAAAGATTGCCGAAATCAATAATTAGCATTATGAGCAAGGGAACACTTTTCGACAAAGTTTGGGATCTACATACCGTTGGCACATTGCCCTCTGGACAAACTCAACTATTAATTGGCTTACACCTGATCCACGAAGTCACCAGCCCGCAAGCCTTTGCCATGTTGCGGGAACGGGGACTCAAAGTGATGTTTCCAGAGAGAACCGTTGCCACTGTAGACCATATTGTACCGACAGAAAACCAAGCGCGTCCTTTTGCGGATACCTTGGCAGAAGAGATGATGCAGGCATTGGAGAATAGCGCCCAAGAACATGGGATCACTTTTTATAATGTCGGTTCTGGTCATCAAGGAATTGTCCATGTGATCGCCCCGGAACAGGGCAGAACCCAACCGGGGATGACGATCGCCTGTGGAGATAGTCACACTTCCACCCACGGGGCTTTTGGCGCGATCGCCTTTGGCATTGGCACCAGCCAAGTGCGGGATGTCCTCGCCTCCCAAACCCTAGCCTTAGATAAACTCAAAGTGCGGAAAATCGAAGTTAACGGCAACTTGCGACCGGGAGTTTATGCCAAAGATGTCATCCTGCACATTATCCGTAAACTCGGAGTCAAAGGCGGAGTCGGATACGCTTATGAATACGCGGGCAGCACATTTGAGCAAATGTCGATGGAAGAACGGATGACCGTTTGCAATATGTCCATCGAAGGCGGTGCTCGCTGTGGCTACATCAACCCGGATCGAGTCACCTTTGACTATTTGCAAGGGCGAGAATTTGCTCCCAAAGGGGCAGACTGGGATCAAGCCGTAGCTTGGTGGCAGAGTATTCGCTCTGACGCCGATGCGGAATATGATGATGTAGTAGTCTTCAATGCTGAAGAAATTTCCCCCACCGTCACCTGGGGCATCACTCCCGGACAAGGCATAGGCGTTGATGAAACCATCCCCACCCCCGACAGCTTGCCGGAAGACGAACGCTTAGTCGCCCAAGAAGCTTATCAATATATGAAACTGCAACCAGGGCAACCCATCAAAGGCACTCCCGTAGATGTCTGCTTTATTGGCAGTTGCACCAATGGACGGATTAGCGACTTGCGCGAAGCCGCCAAATATGCCCAAGGTCATCAAGTCGCCCCAGGAGTCAAAGCGTTTGTTGTCCCCGGTTCTGAAGAAGTGAAACAGCAAGCGGAAGCGGAAGGACTGGATCGCATCTTTGAAGAAGCTGGGTTTGAATGGCGCAATGCCGGATGTTCCATGTGTCTAGCCATGAACCCGGATAAACTTCAGGGGGATCAACTGAGTGCTTCTTCTTCTAACCGCAATTTCAAAGGTCGTCAGGGGTCATCGTCAGGACGGACATTATTAATGAGTCCGGCAATGGTCGTGGCAGCAGCAGTCAATGGCAAGGTTTCTGATGTGCGCGAGTTGTTGAATTAGCGTTGAATTAGCATTAAGTTAATGGGTAGTGGGTCTAAAATGCCATTACCCATCAATAAACTGCAATCATCAGCACAATTGAGGAATATCCCATGACCCAAACTCCCCTAAAAATTGACAAACCTAGGGCTTTTCCCGACCATACTCAACTACCCGATGAAGATGGTACATTTCGGCAAAATTTTCAAGAACATCCTCAAAGTATAATTCTCACTGATTCCATTGGCCCAGTCTTACAAACATTCCACCCCGAAGGAGACTATTGCATCGGACAAGACTGTGGTATTTATTGGCGAGAAACTGACCCGCCACGTTCAAAATTTTTTGTGGGGGGTGCCATTGCCCCGGACTGGTTTTATGTGGGTAATGTCCCTGCCTTATTAGATGGACAAATCCGCCGTTCTTATGTACTCTGGCGTGAGTTAATGGCGCCGTTAATTGTCCTAGAATTTGCCAGTGGAGATGGGGCAGAAGAAAGAGATAGAACTCCTTTATCTCTTTCTAATACTGAAACCGTGACCAAGCCGGGAAAATTTTGGGTTTACGAGCGGATTATTCGAGTTCCTTACTATGGAATTTATGAAATAAAAACTGGTCGTTTGGAAGTTTATCATCTGAGAGATTTAACTTACCAAAAATTAGCCCCCAACGATCGCGGACATTATCCCATTTTCCCCCTGGGTATAGAACTAGGACTCTGGCAAGGTTCTTATCAAAATCAAGAACAACTTTGGTTGCGTTGGTGGGACAACGAAGGCAATTTGTTATTAACGGGTCACGAACGCGCTGATTTAGCAGAATACCGGGCTGAACAGGAAAAACAACGGGCTGAACAGGAAAAACAACGGGCTGAATTAGCGGAACAAAAAGCCGCTAAACTTGCGGAACGTCTCCGAGAAATGGGCATTGACCCAGATATGGTTTGAGTCCACCAACAAACAACAAACAACAAACAACAAACAACGAACAACCAAGAACAAAGAACAACTAACAAAGGACAAAAAATTATGAGTAGTGAAGTAATCAAAATTTCCGGTCGGGGAATTCCCTTGGTGGGCAATGATATTGATACAGACCGGATTATTCCTGCCCGGTTTTTACGCTGTGTCACCTTTGATGGATTAGGGGAACAAGTGTTTAAAGACGATCGCACCCAAACTCAGGGAAACCATCCATTTGACCAACCCCAATATCAAGGGGCAAATTTATTAGTGGTTAACGGTAATTTTGGCTGTGGTTCTAGTCGGGAACACGCCCCCCAAGCGATCGCCCGTTGGGGAATTCAAGCCTTAATTGGCGAAAGTTTTGCCGAAATTTTCTTTGGTAATTGTGTAGCAATGGGGATTCCTTGTGTCACCGCTGAACCAGCAATTGTCAAAGCATTACAAGAGGCGATCGCGGCTAACCCCCAAACTCCCATGACCTTGGATTTAGACACATTAGAAGTCACATTCGGCGATAAAAAATATCCCGTTTCCTTAGCGGCTGGCCCCCGGCAAATGTTTATCAGTGGCACCTGGGACAGTTGCGGACAACTGATCCAATCCGCCGATAAAATTCGGGAAACTGCTGCTAAATTGCCATACTTATCTTTTGCTTAATTTTCAAGTCAAATTGTAGGGTGCGTTAGGCGGCTGGTTTTTCAGGAATTTTGCTTAAACATTTAACGCCGCCGTAACGCACCGATAAAATGGTAAATTGAGTTAGTTAGACAATTGTAGGGTGCGTTAGGCGGCTGGTTTTTCAGGAATTTTGCTTAAACATTTAACGCCGCCGTAACGCACCGATAAAATGGTAAATTGAGTTAGTTAGACAATTGTAGGGTGCGTTAGGCGGCTGGTTTTTCAGGAATTTTGCTTAAACATTTAACGCCGCCGTAACGCACCGATAAAATGGTAAATTGAGTTAGTTAGACAATTGTAGGGTGCGTTAGGCGGCTGGTTTTTCAGACATTTTGATTAGATATTTAACGCCGCCGTAACGCACCGATTTGGGTTGAATTATTTCCCAATATTATCCCAATAATTTAATCATAATCGGTGCGTCTAGGCTCGAATTTTAGTTCAGTAAAGCAACAAACCCGGTTTCTGGTTTATCTAGCGATCGCCCCTGTATAATATATATATGTGTTATAATATATTGCGATCGCCTGTAGGAAATAATTATGCTTAATATTGAACAAATCCAAAAAGATATTAATGAATTACCGGAAGAAGCGCAAACCTTACTCATCGATTTTATTGATGTATTAAAAAAACGCTATTCTTTAGCTAAAAAACAAGAGGTTAAATCTCACCCAACTCTTAGCGATCGATCTAGTACCTTAGACATTCTCAAAGAATCTGGATTAATCGGTTGTATTAGTGCAGAATCAGAACTTTCTACTAATTATAAATCTGTCATCCGAGAAGGATTAAACTGTAAATACGATCGTCGGTGATACAGGATTTTGGGTTGCTTTGTTTAATAATAAAGACCAATATCATCAAAGCGCCCAAGAGACTTTAGCACAATATCCCCATGAACCTTTAATCACCACTTGGTGTGTTTTAACAGAAACTTGTCATTTACTTTTACAACGTTCTTCAAATACATACTAAGGAGTCCAAAAACAGATTAAATTCATCAATATTTTTAAACAACATCCTCAGCTTCGCTAACACAATCAACCTGTTAGACAATGGTAGGGTGCGTTAGGCGGCTGGTTTTTTCAGTAATTTTGATTAGACATTTAACGCCGCCGTAACGCACCTATTTTGATTGAATTATTTCCCAATATTATCCCAATAATTTAAATCTATTTCGGTGCGTTACGGCTCGAATTTTTAGGGTCTGTTAATCGCAAAGATTTTGGCGAGCCTAACACACCCTACTATTACTACCATTACTATGTAGGGGCGAAGCATTCGGGCGATTAATTCTGGGAAAAAACGGATAATTTATTCCCCGAATGCAACGCCGCCCTGATTTTGGGTTTGGCAACGGATGGAATAACGGATGGGTTGGCAACGGATGGGTTGGTGGGTTTGTTAACAATATCAGGGCGAAGCATACTCTTCGAGAAGGCTTCGCCTACGGGTACGAATTTGTCTGATAAAAGCCGAGATTAATCGCCCGAATGCGAAAGCCCCTACAAAAAATATCAATTGCCCCATCCGCTGCCAATCCGTTAACCCATCCGTTGCCAATCCGTTAACCCATCCGTTGCCAATCCGTTAACCCATCCGTTGCCACCCCATCCGTTGCCAATCCATTAACCCATCCGTTGCCACATTATCGGTGCGTTACGGTGAGCCAGTGCGGTCTTGGGGAGCCACTGCGGTCTTGGGGAGCCACTGCGGTCTTGGGGTCTCCCCAAGTAGAGCAAGTGGCGTGTCTCCCCAAGTAGAGCAAGTGGCGTGTCTCCCCAAGTAGAGCAACTGGTGAGTCAGTGCGGTCTTGGGGTCTCCCCAAGTAGAGAAGCCACTGCGGTCTT